>NZ_AICN01000057.1:0-8535 GCF_000247775.1 Limosilactobacillus gastricus PS3 | reverse complement strand
GTAAGCCTCAATTGGTGAGAGCTTTTCCGAACATTTAGCCTGCATGATGGCAACCGCTAAATCATGGGAGCGTTGTTCATTAGAAATCAAATTTTGTCACCTCACTTTTCATTATCATATATGAACATATAGTTATCGTCAATCGACCAAGCCATAACATCTTAATATATTGCCTTAGGCAAAAAATAAAAGAAGTCTAATTCAAAATTAGGCTTCTTTTTGTTGGCATTCCGGACAAATTCCGTGAACCTCAACATCTGATTTGGTCACGAGGTACTCCGTTTGTTTAGCAGCTACCTGGCGTAACCGTAATTCCATGTCCCGATATTCGTCGTCAAAAACATCGGTAATCTTACCACAACGATCACAAACCACGTGAAAATGTGGGTTCCCAAAGTAATCGTAGTGAGTACTACCATCACCATTCGATAATTCAATTACTAAGTGTTGATCGATCAACAAATTAAGGGTGTTATAAATCGTCGCAATACTAATAGAAGCATCCGTGTCTTGCAAATCATCATAAATCATTTCGACACTCGGATGGGTATGGTGAGTCACTAGATAATTTAAAATCAGTTTTCGTTGGGAGGTCAACCGAACGTGATTTTGATGCAAAATATCAAGGGCGTGTTGGTATTCTTCAGCTTCAGACAATTTATCGCCTCCTTATTAAATCTTTTGATTATATTATAACACGATGAGAAGAAAATAGAATCATTTTAAACAAGACTAAAGCTTTAAGTCCAGTAGATCAGGACCATAATTAATAGTTGCACTGTACTTAAGGCAGCCAAGTAAGGAGTTTGCTTCCGAATTGATAAGAGCCAAAACCAAGAGATAACCACCGCCACAAGGGCTAAGATCATGCCAATCCCTAGTGGTCGGGTTAAGATGGCGATCAGTAATAAGGCCCCGACAATGGTAATAAAGATTGATTGAATCCGGGTAACACGAATGAAGAAGGGAGTTAAAAACATCCAAGTCGTTAGGGCTAGGGGCAGACAGTATATTAAGGCGCTCCAAGCAAAACGATGGGTGACAAGATAAACAGCAGCCACGGGAATCGACAGGGTGAAGAGGCCCCCAATGGTGATTAACCCAATCGTATTGCGCAGATAAGTGGCAGGAAGTTGAATAATAAATAAATATAATGGTAGGAGCATTAATAAAGCCATGATAATCGGCCGATTAAAGAAACCAATAAAAGCGACAATTAATGATAAGATAATGGGTCCCAAAGAGAGGATGGAAACAAAGTCATGCGCACTCGCAATCGTAAAGGAGAGAGCGATGCACAGAATATATAAGATTAAAGCCGCAAAGTTAGTGGTATAGGTGGCATGACTGGTTAAGCTTTCAATGTAGCTGAAGGGTGCCACTAACCAGGTAAATGAAAGGGCTAAAACTGATAATAGTACGGATGACCAAGTAAGGTCTTGCAATTCCGTTTTGACTTGATTCCACATAGGGCCAAAACTCCTCTTCATAAAAGTGTCGTTACAAAGTATATTTTAACATAAATTTAAATTCCAAAATGAAAAATTGATTAGTAAATTCGACAGTGGTATGATGGTTATCGTTATAAAGCAATTCCCGATGGGGGATCAGTCGATAGCTTGAACTGATCGCTGCCTTGTAACCGCTGCAAAATGTTTTATTTTTAGGGGGAATTATCTACAAATGAAGGAAAAACATTTATTTACGTCGGAATCCGTTTCGGAAGGTCATCCTGATAAAATCGCCGATCAGATTAGTGATTCAATCTTAGATGCCTTATTAGCGCAGGATCCACAAGCCCGGGTCGCCGTAGAAACTTCAGTCACCACTGGGTTAGTCCTCGTCTTTGGGGAAGTTTCGACATCAGCTTACGTTGACGTGCAAAGCGTTGTGCGGAATACGATTAAAGAAATTGGTTATACGGATGGTAAATACGGTTTTGATGGTGATAATTGTGCTGTCATTGTAGCCTTAGATGAACAATCATCCGATATTGCCCAAGGGGTTGATGACTCTTGGGAAATTCGGGATGGGGAAACGGATTCACTGGACCAAATCGGGGCTGGGGACCAAGGGTTGATGTTTGGTTATGCTACCAACGAAACTCCAGAATTTATGCCGCTACCTTTAATTTTAAGTCATAAATTGATGCGTAAAATTGCTCAACTGCGCAAGGACCGGGTCATTCCATACTTACGTCCCGATGCCAAGGCTGAAGTTACGGTGGAATACGATGATAACGATCAACCGGTTCGGATTGACACGGTCGTCTTGAGTACTCAACATGATCCAGAAGTAAGTCTGGAACAAATCCAAGCGGACGTAAAGGAGCAGGTCGTTAAAGCCGTAATTCCTAACGAATTATTGGACGATCAAACCAAGTACTATATAAACCCAACGGGGCGCTTTGTCATTGGTGGCCCGCAAGGGGATGCTGGTCTAACTGGTCGGAAGATTATTGTCGACACTTATGGTGGGGCTGCTCACCATGGTGGTGGTGCCTTTTCCGGTAAGGATGCCACGAAGGTGGACCGGTCAGCTAGTTATGCTGCCCGCTACATTGCCAAGAATTTGGTAGCGGCTGGTTATGCTGATAAGTTGGAAATCCAAATCGCTTATGCCATCGGGGTAGCAACTCCAGTGTCCATTTCGATTGATACCTTTGGAACTGGCAAGAAATCCGAAGCTGAATTAATTGATGCCGTACGCCAAACCTTTGATTTGCGGCCAGCTGGTATTATCAAGATGCTTGATTTACAACGGCCCATTTACAAGCAAACGGCGGCCTATGGGCACTTTGGCCGGACCGACATTGATTTGCCATGGGAACAATTAGATAAAGTTGATGCCTTAAAGTCAATTTTAGGGTAGTAAAAAAGATCGGTGAAAAAATCATCGATCTTTTTTGATGTAATCAAAGATTAGATCCAGTCCACTGATGATCATTAAGCCCAGACTCCAACCAGCAATCACATCAGAAAGGTAATGGGCCCCCACGTAGAGACGGGAGAAGCCAACCAAGAAAATTAAAATCGCCAAGAGGATCATCAGGCCGGTTCGCCACCGGTAATGACTACGGGATAGGAATAGAATGAGGCTTCCAAAAACTACCATGGCAGTTGCGGAATGACCACTCGGGAAGCTAAAGCCACTGTAATGTAAGAGAATATTGACACTGGGGCGCGGCCGATTCACAATGGCTTTAATCACATGATTGATGAGGGTGCCAGAAAAAATGGTCGTGGCTACTTGCAAGGCTCGCCAACGATTGGTTAAGTACCAAACACTCAAAATCGTTAGAGTAATAATAAATGCCCCTAGAGTGGGGTCAAACAAGCGGGTAATTCCCACCATGATGGTGGAAAGCCAAGGGTTTCGCCACTGATTTACCAACTGGCGGATTTGTTGATCCCCGGTTTGGATCAGGGGGACCTGCAAAGTGATTAGAAGGGTAATGAGGCTAAAGATCAGGGTTGCTCCACTGAGAATGATCGCACGACGCTGGTTCATAAATGTATCCTTTAATATTTATTTAATTTGATTCTAACATACTCTTGCAATGGACGAATGAATTTGCTAATATTAAATGCAATATTTAGACTATCAAGGGACTAGTAATTATTAGCCACTTTTCAGAAACTGAGTGGTAGTTGAGAACTCAGATTTGACTGATGATGAACTCACCCAAGGGATTATTGCTGAAAATAGTAAGCAATAACGTTTCTCCACGTTATGGAGCTAAGCGCTACAGTAATGTAGAATCATGGGTGGTACCGCGGAGAAATTCGTCCCGTAATGCAAGGTTGCTTGTGTTGCGGGATTTTTTTAATTTGATGGTTTAAATGTCGATCTAAAATCAAAGGAGCTCAATCATGGGATACGATCATAGTACGATTGAAAAGAAATGGCAACGCTATTGGAAACAACACAAGACTTTTAAGGCTGACATCAATAAGGATCAAAAGAAATTTTACGCGCTTGATATGTTTCCATATCCATCTGGTCAAGGTTTACACGTTGGTCACCCGGAAGGATACACGGCCACTGATGTGATGTCACGAATGAAACGGATGCAAGGCTACAATGTCTTACACCCGATGGGCTGGGATGCCTTTGGTTTGCCTGCGGAACAATATGCTTTAAAGACGGGGCATAATCCGGCAGATTTCACTAACCAAAATATTAATCATTTCCGTGATCAAATCCAAGCCCTTGGTTTCTCTTATGACTGGGATCGCGAAGTTAATACGACGGATCCAGAATATTACAAGTGGACCCAATGGATTTTTGAGCAACTTTATAAAAAAGGCTTAGCCTATGAAGACGAAATTATGGTTAACTGGGCCCCTGATTTCATGGGTGGTACCGTTGTTGCCAATGAAGAAGTCATTGATGGGAAAACTGAACGGGGCGGCTACCCAGTTTATCGGGTCCCAATGCGTCAATGGGTATTGAAAATCACGGCATATGCAGATCGCTTGATTGATGACTTGGATCTGGTTAATTGGCCTGAATCGGTTAAAGAAATGCAACGGAATTGGATCGGCCGCTCAGTAGGGGCTTCGATCAAGTTCCAAGTGGCTGACCATGCTGATCAAGAAATAGAAGTCTTTACGACTCGTCCTGATACCTTATTTGGGCTATCATATGTGGTCCTAGCACCAGAGCTTGATTTAGTGAACGAATTAGTGACGCCAGAACAAGCAGCAGCTGTTAAGGAATATCAAGAACAAACCTCGCGACGGTCTGATTTGGAACGGACGGACCTGAATAAGGATAAGACGGGGGTCTTCACGGGAGCTTACGCCATTAATCCGGTTAATGGTCAAGAAGTGCCAATTTGGATTAGTGATTATGTCCTTGCTTCGTACGGGACTGGAGCCGTGATGGCTGTACCGGCTGGTGACCAACGGGATTGGGACTTTGCCACTAAATTCGGCTTGCCAATTCCAAGTATTTTTGAAGGTCATGACACGAGTGAAGAAAGTGAAGCCTTTACAGGTGATGCGCCGCACATCAATTCTGACTTCTTAAATGGCTTGAACAATCAAGCCTCCTTGGATGCAATGATTAACTGGCTGGAAGACCATGATTGTGGTGGAAAGAAAGTTAATTATCGTTTGCGGGATTGGATCTTCTCTCGGCAACGTTACTGGGGAGAACCAATTCCAGTCATTCATTGGGATGATGGGGAAACCACGCTCGTTCCAGAAGATGAATTACCACTGCGCCTGCCAAAGACTGACAACCTCGAACCATCTGGGACGGGAGAAAGTCCCTTAGCTAATATTGAAGATTGGGTCAACGTCTACGATGAAAATGGTCGCCATGGGCTTCGGGAAACGAACACGATGCCACAATGGGCGGGCTCATCATGGTACTGGTTACGCTATACAGATCCTCAAAACAAGGATGCGTTTGCCTCAAAAGAAGCATTAGATTACTGGTCACCAGTTGATCTTTATGTTGGTGGGGCAGAACATGCGGTGCTACACCTCCTGTACGCTCGTTTCTGGCACAAAGTTCTCTATGACTTAGGCTATGTCCCAACCCCAGAGCCATTCATGAAATTAGTCAACCAAGGGATGATCTTGGGGGCTAACCATGAAAAGATGAGTAAATCCAAGGGGAACGTGGTTAATCCGGATGATATCGTGAATCAATATGGGGCCGATACGCTACGCTTATATGAAATGTTCATGGGCCCAATTGAGGAATCCGTTCCTTGGGATGAAAAGGGCCTGCATGGATCCAACAAGTGGCTTCATCGGGTATGGCGGCTCTTGATGGATGAAAACAACCATCTTCGTGACCGAGTTTCCAACTACAATGATGGGAAACTTACCAAGATTTACAATCAAACGGTTAAGAAGGTGACGGAAGACTTTGAACGGATGCATTACAATACTGCCATTTCTCAACTCATGGTCTTTGTAAATGAAGCTTACAAGGTTGATGACCTGCCAGTAGAATACATGGAGGGCTTTGTGAAGATGATCTCCCCATTGGTTCCACACATGGCTGAAGAAATCTGGAGTCACTTCCACGAAAGCGATACAATTGCCTACCAACCATGGCCAACTTATGATGAAAACGAATTGGTTGAAGACGAAGTTGACATTGTGGTCCAAGTTAACGGGAAAGTGCGGGCCAAAATCAAGATGGCTCGGGATATTGACCAACAAGATGCTGAAGACATTGCTTTAGCCGATGATAATGTGAAGGCCCACGTAGCTGGCAAGGAAGTTGTCAAAGTAATTGTCATTCCAAACCGGATTGTTAATATTGTTGTGAAGTAAAAATCAGAAACTGGTAAAAAAGCAATCAGGCGCCCCATAGGACTAACCTAGAACGAATGTTTGTACAGAATGGACTGACATGAGTTCGTAGTTAGGCTCATGGGGCGCGCTTTTTGACCGTAATTACTAGTGTGATTCAGTGGAAATTAAAAGGAGGCACTCATGGAACAAGTTGCTTATCCAGCTATCATTACCCAGACAGCGAGTTTAACTAAGATTTATTTTCCTGATTTACCTGATGCTTCGGTGGAAGATGCTGACTACGATCGGGCGCTTTTACGGGCTAAAATCGGCTTAGCCTTAATTATTAGTGACTTGCAAAGTCATCATGAAAGGGTGCCGCAACCGGGAACAAACAAGCACTATCATCGATCCCCAAAAGATAAGATTATGTTAATTCAGACCGATCTAGATCAATACTGATTGCTGGATCTATCAAATCACGATAAAATAGTTGGGATTGAATAAAAAAGTTAGAGGAAAGAATATGAAAGCTGAAGCGCCGGAGCATCAAAGCGAAGTATCTTCGACTAGCGATGCCACCCGTAAAATGGTTACTGGATCGGCCTGGATGACCGCGGGAAGTATTACATCACGAATTTTAGGAGCCTTATATGTTATTCCTTGGGTAACCTGGATGGGAGTATACAGCGATCAAGCTAATGCTGCATATGCCAAGGGATATAATATTTATCAATATTTTATTATCTTGGCTTCAGCGGGTATCCCGTCGGCGATTTCTCAAATGGTTGCCGACTATAACGGGAGAGGTCAGTATTTAACCAGTAAACGCTTATATCGTTCGGCTATGTATGTGGCCATGTTTACTGGGATCTTCTTTATGTCGGTAATGTATTTTGGAGCGGGGATTTTAGCCCAAGGGGATGCCAATGTCGTTCCTGTTATTCGCGCCTTGGCTTGGGCAATCTTGATTATTCCTGCGATGAGTATCTCACGGGGCTATTTACAGGGATACAATTGGATGGCGCCTTCCGCCATTTCCCAATTTATTGAACAATTATTACGGGTTGGCTATATGTTAGGGGCCACCTACTTTGTGATGAAAATAGGCTCAGGGAATTGGGTTTCGGCGACTGCTCAATCGACTTTTGCTGCCTTTATTGGAGCGATCGGCGCATGTTTGGTTTTATTGGTGGCAGAACTTCGTGAACGCCGCGAAATTGATGAATTAGTTAAGACCTCTCATGGCGACCAGGATATTTCAACCCTTAAGTTAATTGGCCAAATCATCTATCGGGCCATTCCCTTTATCATTATTGAATCTGGAATTTCCCTATTCTTGTTAATTGATCAGTATACCTTCCCAGTAATTATGCATATGACGGGGACTTATACAAAATTACAGGTTAATACCTTGTATGCTCTCTTTGCTTTTAACACGAATAAAATTTATATGATTATTGTTTCGCTGGGGACGGCACTAGCAGCGACCGCCATTCCCTTATTGGCCAGTGCACGCGCCAAAAATAATCTAGCGGAAACTCAACACCAAATTGAAAAGGGATTATTATTGTTCTATTTTGTGATGATTCCAGCTTCCTTAGGGTTGTCAGCTGTGGCCCAACCAGTATACACGGTCTTTTACCGGTATAGTGCTGCCGGGACTGCGGTCATGTCCTTTGCCGCCTTTATGTCAATTCCCTATGGGGTATACACCGTGGCAGCCGCGATGATGCAGGGGATTTCTGAAAATAAGAAGATGATGACCTATTTAGGAATTGGGATTATCATTAAGTTCATATTGCAATATCCTTTTGTTAAATGGTTTACAGGATTAGGACCCCTATTATCAACTGCCGTGGCCATGTTAATCGTCATTGGAATGGTATATGGGACTTTCCATCGTCGGTATGGCGTTCATTTTTCAGAAATGACGAAGCCCACGAATCAGATTATCATTGCTTCTTTAATTATGTATGTGATTGTGCGCGTGGTAATGTGGGGAATTGGGTTGTTTATTAGTCCTTATGGACGTTATACGGCCTTCTTCTCCCTGATTCCTGGTGTTGCTATTGGAGGAATCGTGTTTGCTTACCTCGTCCTTAAATTTGGGGTAGCGGAATATCTTTTAGGACCACGGATTAATGGTCTCAAAGCCAAATTGCATATTAAATAAACAAGCAGGGAAAAAAGCATTTGGACTCGTGGGCGCGCTTTTTGACCGTAATTACAAGTGTGATCTAAGAAAAAGTCCAGAAGGAAACGGTGAAGTTTC
>NZ_AICN01000058.1:0-632 GCF_000247775.1 Limosilactobacillus gastricus PS3 | reverse complement strand
TTTTTTTGTACAATAGAATTTAAAGGGGGCTATGTAATGGCAACGATTAAATGTAGCGACACAGAAGTCGTCACCACTCATCGGATTCTGGGTGAGGATCTTAATGAACATCATACCTTATTTGGCGGCCGCTTGTTATCCATTGTGGATGCTGAGGCCTCTATTGCTGCAGCACGCTTAGCAAATCGGGTGATTGTGACGGCTGCGATGGATCATGTATCTTTTTCCCATCCATTTAAATTGGAAGATGTTTTAGAAATGCATGCTTATGTAACTGGATTTGGGAAACGATCAATTGAGGTCTTTGTCAAAGTGATGGGTGAACATCTCCTCACTGGTGAGCGCTTTGTTGGTTTCACCTGTTTTATGACTTTTGTAGTGGCTGACCATGAATACCGGGTGCCATTTGATCAGGTAATCCCAAGTACGAAGGAACAAGAATATTTGATTGCTACTTATCAAGAGCGGCAAAAGTTACGGCAAGCTAGTCGTGAATTTGATCATAAGATGAGTGAACATATCAATTAGCGATTAGTATATTTTAAATTACTTGTTAACTAAAAAATGCCCAGTTCACTGGGCATTTTTTAAACATGTTCTTTAATTCCATCCGGAAAGTCCTTATCAATTTC
>NZ_AICN01000059.1:0-18040 GCF_000247775.1 Limosilactobacillus gastricus PS3 | reverse complement strand
CGCTTTAAAATACTTTACCTACTATTATTAGTGTTTCTACCCAATTTGATAATATACTGGGACTTGGAAGATTGAACTCTCTACAACATTCACATAACCCAATCTCTCCAGACAGAACCTTATGAACCATTTCTAATTTGAATTTTGGATCATATTTTTTATTCTTATGAGTCTTCCTAAGGCCATCAATACCTTTAGATTCATATCTATGGTACCAGCTTTTAAGCGCTGACTTACTAACACCATATTCCTTACTCAATTGAGTTAATGAATCCTGGCCACTCAAATATTTAGTTACAATTTCGAGACGCTGTTCCAAACTGTGCCTCGTTCCACCTCTAGACATAAGAAAAACTCCTCTCTAAGCAGACTTGGAAATTTATATATTTCCTTGTCTACCTAAAGGGGAGCATATCACCGATTCCATATGGAGTCGGTTTTTGATTTATTTAAAATAATTTTCATCATTTTTTCCCAGAATAAAGTATTAAAAATGGTTAATTTATCTTGCTAAGTACGGTATGATATTAACAGTATTACATTCGAGGAGAATAAAGGTGGCAAAAAGAAGACGACGGACCAAAAAACGGAAGATGAATCGGGGCCTGAAGTGGACCATTATCATCTTAGTGATGTTAGTAGCCTTAGTCGGGGCCTATTTTGGACGACACGTTTATATGCGTTATCGTCAACAATATGAACAACAACAAACGATTGAAAAGCAGGCCAAGGAAAAGCGTGACTTTATTAAAAAGATCGCTCCCGAAGCCCAAAAGATGCAAACTAAATACCATGTCATGTCTTCCATTACCATTGCTCAGGCAATTCTAGAATCGAATTGGGGGAAGAGTAGCCTTGCTAAGGACTATCATAACCTGTTCGGAATTAAAGGATCTGGTGCTAATTCAAAGGTCATGTCGACCAAGGAATATACTAATGGTCAATGGGTGACAATTAGTGGACGCTTTAAGGTATACAGTAGTTGGAATGCTTCGATTGCTGATCACACCAAGTTAATGCTGAATGGGACTTATTATAATTCCAATAATTATTCGGCCGTGGTAAACGCAACGAACTATAAGGATGCGGCCCAAGCTCTCCAGGATGCTGATTATGCAACGGACCCAGACTACGCGAAGAAGTTAATTAACATCATTCAAACTTACGATTTAGACCAGTATGATAATTAATTAGAAAAGAGGGATGATTGTGGATAATGCAAGTTTAACCAATAAGGGGACTCTGGGAATCATTGGCCTAGAAGACTATCAATGGCGATTGATTACGGTCGTTAAGCAGTTGGGTTTAAATGTTTATTTATATTTAGATCATCATGATCCACAATTGGAACAGTGGGCTGATCAGACTATTGTTGATAATTATCGGGTCAAAGAATCCTTACAAAAGTTTGGGCAACAATGTGATGCAGTCATCTATACCAATCCTTTGTTAGATGCGGTTATTTTAAAGTATTTGACGCAATTTACGACCGTTCCCCAAGGTTATGGGGCCTTAGAAATTGTGCAGGATCGGATTGTGGAACGCGCCTTGTTGGACCAACTGAATGTGAATATGCCGCCTTATGATACAGTGGTTAATTTAGACGAAGTTTACCAATCAATTGACGCCATTGGATATCCCACCGTTTTAAAGTCTATTCAACGGGGACGGGGAGAAAGTATCCTCCGCTTAAATCGGCAAACGGATATTGCCCGCGCGGATGCTTTTATTCAGGCTGGTAGTTATATTCTGGAATCGTGGATTGATCACTCCGCTGAATATGCCTTAACGGTTGCTTATGATGGCGAACATTTTGTTTACTATCCAATCGTGCAAGAATCATATGATGAACAGCGCCGGTTAGTGATGGCCCAAGTAGTTGAAGAAGTGGATCCCGCTTTGGAAAGTGAAGTCGAACGGGTTAGTCGCGAGATCATCACCACCTTAGGTTATCAAGGGACCTTAACCTTGAAATTTTATACCACTGAATCTGGTAATCTTTACGTTGATGAAATTGTGCCGGGGCTTTCGATTAGCAATGTTGCTTTACAAGCAGCGGTCAGTGTCATGCCGGAAGAACAACTTGTTCGGATGGCCGTGGGCATGGTTGCCCATGAGGTTGATTTACTGCAAGAAGTGGTAATGGTCCCGATTTATGAGGAACAACAATCGACAATTAATCAAGCAATTTTAGAGCAAGCCAATTGGCAAGTTGAATATTTACCCGCTCCCTTAAGTCGGGCCCAAGGCTTTGTCTGGTTAACTGGTGATGAACCAAGCAACTTAAAGCAGCAATTAGCCGATTTGAATTTAACAACTAAGCCGACGGATGATTGATCCCCAGAAGAAATAATCCTCTTGGGGATTTTTTATGTTTTTATCTAAAAAGTCCATGCTATATAATGTAGTTCGGACAACAAAAATGAGGAGAATTAGCGTGACTGAACAATCATTATTACAGGGAATGAATGATAAGCAACAAGAAGCGGTTTTAACCACGGAAGGGCCATTATTAGTGATGGCCGGTGCAGGGTCTGGGAAAACCCGGGTTTTAACCCATCGAATTGCTTATTTAATTGAAGAAAAGCATGTCTTACCGTGGAATATTCTCGCCATTACCTTTACTAATAAGGCGGCGCGCGAGATGCAAGAACGGGTTGGTAAACTCTTGGGGGAGAATGCGCGCGACGTTTGGGTTTCGACTTTCCACGCCTTATGTGTACGGATTTTGCGGCGTGATATTGATCGGATTGGCTTTAACCGTGCTTTCACCATTGCGGATAGTAGCGAACAACGGACTTTGGTGAAGCGGATTTGTGAGGATCAAAACATAGATACGCAAAAATTTGATCCACGCTCGATCTTATCGGCTATTTCCAATGCTAAAAACGCTATGGAAACGCCAGAACAATATCTAGAAAAGCATCGTGGGCCCTTTGGACAAATGGTGGGAAAGGTTTATCAAAGTTACCAAACGGAATTGGCTAATAACCAATCCCTAGATTTTGATGATCTGATTATGAAAACCATTGAATTGTTCCAGACCTCATCGGATACCTTGGCCTATTATCAAGATAAATTCCATTACATTCATGTCGACGAGTATCAAGATACGAATGATGCCCAGTATCAATTGGTTAATCTGTTAGCCCAAAAGTACCAAAACCTTTGTGTGGTTGGGGATGCTGATCAAAGTATTTACGGTTGGCGGGGAGCCAACATGAATAATATTTTGAATTTTGAACGTGACTACCCTCAAGCCCAAACAGTTATGTTGGAACAAAATTATCGGTCGACGCAAACCATCCTGAAAGCTGCTAATGAAGTAATTATCAACAACTTGCAACGTAAGGATAAGAATTTATGGACGGAAAATGGGGCGGGCGAAAAGATTTCTTACTATCGCGCGCAAAACGAACACGATGAAGCACAATTTATCGTGAAGAAAATTCAAGAAGAGCGGGCTAACCATCAATATCATTATAATGATTTTGCTGTCCTCTACCGCACCAATGCCCAATCACGGGTGATTGAAGAAACCTTCCTGAAGTCGAGTATCCCATATACGATGGTGGGGGGACATAAGTTTTATGACCGAAAGGAAATTCGGGATATTTTAGCTTATTTGACCTTAATTGTTAATCCGCAAGATTCAATGTCCTTCACTCGGGTCGTAAATACGCCCAAACGGGGAATTGGGGATACGAGTGTGGAACATTTACGGGAATTTGCCGATGATAATCACTGGCCACTATTATATGCCGCCCAAAATGTGATAAATGCTAATCAAATCGGCGCCGCCGCCCGCAATAAGTTAGATCAATTCGGGCAATTAATGGTGGATTTGACAGATCAAGCAGATCAACTTTCGATTACCGATTTAACTGAATTGATTTTAGACAAATCTGGCTATGATGAAGCATTGCGTCAAGATAAGAGTCTGCAAGCCCAAGCGCGGCGGGAGAACTTGGATGAATTTAAGTCCGTTACGGCTGAATATGATAAACAACATGCCGATGACAATCTCCCACAAATGGAAAAGATCATTAACTTCTTGGCCGACTTAGCCTTAGTATCTGATCAAGATGATGTGGATGAACAAGAACCTGCCGTAACCTTGATGACTTTACATGCCGCTAAAGGCTTGGAGTTCCCAGTCATTTTCTTAATTGGGATGGAACAAGGAATTTTCCCATTGGCTCGGGCAATGGAAAGAACGGATGAGATGGAAGAAGAACGGCGCTTAGCCTACGTGGGGATCACGCGGGCCAAACGTAAACTGTACCTTACCAACGCCTTTTCGCGGATGTTGTATGGTCGGGTACAACGGAATCAACCATCTGATTTTATCGATGAGATTGATGATTCTTTGATTAAAACTGAAAATGAGGGTGGTATGGTCTTTGGAACTGGAAAAGGTGGCTTGTATGGTGGCTATGCCAGTCAGGCTAGTCAAGCCACGACTTACCAAGCCAAACCGCGGCGGACTCCAGGCAAGAAGGTTGCGCCAAAGGTCGCAAATTCAGGGACCGGAGCAGATCAACAGGCTTGGCAAACTGGTGATAAGGTGACCCACAAAAAGTGGGGAACAGGGACGGTGGTCTCAGTTAATGGAACGGGAACGGATATGGAATTAGATATTGCCTTCCCACAACAAGGGGTGAAGCGCTTATTAGCCAGTTTTGCCCCAATTACGAAAGTTGAGGACTGAGCTGATGGCAGAAGTTCCAGTAAGCGACTTAAGTCACGATCAAGCGCAAGCAGAATTACCAACCTTACGAGCTCAACTAATTCAATGGGGCAAAGAATATTACGAACAAGATCAACCAACTGTTGAAGATTATGTTTATGATCGGACCTACCAACGCCTCGTCGAAATTGAAAGTAAATTTCCAGATTTAGTGAGTCCAGATTCACCGACCCAACGAGTGGGCGGACAAACGGAAAGTCAACTGGGTAAGGTTAATCATGCCATTCCCATGCTTTCGATGGGAGATGTATTTTCGCCAGCAGAATTATTTGACTTTAATCAACGGCAGCAAGCTTCCACCGAGGTAGACGTGGAAACTGAATATAACTTGGAATTAAAAATCGACGGGCTTTCTTTATCCTTGGTTTATGAAAATGGTCATTTAGTCCAAGGATCCACTCGTGGGAATGGGCAAATTGGTGAAGACGTCACCGCTAATGTTAAGACGATTAAAGATATTCCCTTAAAATTAAGTGAACCTTTGTCGATGGAATTTCGGGGTGAATGTTACATGCCCAAAGAGGCCTTTGCACAACTAAATGCGGAACGAGAAGCGAATGGGGAACCAGTCTTTGCTAACCCGCGGAATGCGGCGGCCGGTAGTTTACGCCAACTGGACCCAAAGATTACGGCTAAACGGCAATTAGCGGTCTTTATGTACTACATTCCTGAATACCAACAATTAGGTCTGCAAACCCAAGCCCAGGCCTTAGAAAAAATGGCTGCCCTAGGCTTTCCGGTTAATCCTAATTATCGGGTGGTCCAGAATGATGAAGAAATTCAAGCTTATATTGATGAATATACCGTACAACGGGATCAATTACCCTATGGGATCGATGGGATCGTTGAAAAGGTCAACGATTTAGATACGCAAGTGGCTTTAGGAAACACCGTGAAGGTTCCGCGGTGGGAAATTGCCTATAAATTCCCGCCTGAAGAAGAGCCAACCGTGGTCCGCGAGATTGAATGGACGGTTGGCCGAACGGGTAATGTAACCCCAACTGCCGTTATGGATCCGGTCCAATTAGCTGGTACGACCGTGAGTCGGGCGTCCCTGCATAATCCTGACTATTTAATGGCGAAAGATATTCGGATCGGTGATACGGTCTTGTTACACAAGGCTGGCGATATCATTCCAGAAATTTCGACCGTGGTAAAGGCAAAGCGACCGGCTGATAGTCAGCCCTATCAAATTCCGACGACTTGTCCGGTCTGTGGTTCTACCCTAGTTCATTTAACGGATGAAGTCGCATTACGATGCATTAATCCTATGTGTCCAGCTCAAATCAAGGAAGGCTTGGCGCATTTCGCCTCGCGAAATGCCATGAATATTGATGGTTTAGGGCCCAAAATTATTGAACAATTGTGGGATCATAAACTGATCCATGATGTGGCTGATTTATATCGATTAACTAGTGAACAGTTATTAGATCTGCCAAAATTTGGTGAAAAGTCAGCTCAAAACCTAATTAATTCGATTGAACAAAGTCGGCATAATTCGGTGGAACGGCTGATTTTTGGCTTGGGCATTCGTCATGTAGGGGCGAAAGCAGCCTTATTATTAGCACAACGCTTTGGTTCCTTAGACGAATTAAAAGTTGCCAAGGCCCAAACAATTGCGCAAGTTGATAATTTAGGTGATACAATTGGACAAAGTGTGGAAACCTACTTTGCCAATCCCCAGGTGCAAACTTTATTAGATGAATTAAAAGCCGCGGGGCTGAACTTTGATTATTTAGCCCCCCAAGGTCAGGTGGCTAGTGCGGAATGGCAAGATCGCCGTGTAGTCTTAACCGGCTCTTTAACCACGATGACCCGTCAGGAAGCAAGCAATTGGTTAAGTCAGCATGGTGCGACGGTAACGGGGAGCGTTTCAAAGAAAACGGACTTATTAATTGCGGGCGAAAAAGCCGGCAGTAAGCTGACTAAGGCTCAGTCACTGGGGATTGAAATCTGGAATGAAGCACAATTTGCGGAGGCCATGAAAGGGGCAACAGAAGCATGAAATTATTGAAACGGATGCTGACCGTCGGGATGCTAGCCGGCCTATCAATTGGCCTGGCAGCCTGTTCAACTAGCTCAAAAAGTAAGGTGACGACCCTTTCGTCAGGCGGAAGTGGTAATTATCGGACCGTGGTGGTAAATGGTAAATACCGGACCAGTAAGTCTCGGGGGGTTAATAGCAGCAATGGGAATTCGACGGCGAGTTTAAAGAGTTTTGATTCGGGCTTAACGACCGTTGCTAAACGAATTTTCTCGACGAAAACCTACATTTTCCAAGAGGGACAATATCTAAGTTCGACTACCATTAATCATTGGCTGGCCCGGGTTTCATCAAATGCAGCGGGCTTAAACCCTAAAAAGGGGAGCAGTGATGATCCCAATCCTGAATATATTCAACAGATTGAAGAACAAGATTACATGACCCAAGATGGTAATAACTTGAAATTACGGGGCATGGTGATTGGGATTGCTGTTAACTCGGAATATCAATATCAAAAAGAAACCGATGGTCCATACTATACCAAGACCATTAGTAAAGCTGAAGGACTTGCCAAGGGGAAAGAAGCAGCTGCAAAAATTCTGAAGCGATTACGGAAAAATAGTAAGCTGAAGAATATTCCAATTGTGATTGCGATTTATCGGCAAGCTTCCTCAGACAGCCTGGTAGGTGGTAACTATGTTGCTTACAGTCGGAATAACGGGAGCACCATTAGTGAGTGGCATAAGTTAAATTACTCCACGAAGATCTTACCGAAATCTAGTGATGCGACCTCAACGACGGAAGATGATCAAAGTGATGATAGTAACTTTACGAACTTTAAGAATAAGGTGCAAAACTTCTTCCCGAACATCTCGGGAGTAACGGCGCAAGCACAATACTATAACGGGGAATTATCCGGAATGAACATTTCGGTGACGACCCAATTCTATAGTTCTAGTGAAATTCAAAGTTTCACGCAATACATTGAGCGCCAGGCTAAGAAGTATCTTCCAAGTGGGATCCCGATTGAAATCAAGATCCAAACTTCAGATAATGAAATTCAATCTGTAGTTTATCGAAATAGTAATTCTGATGATTATGAATCCCACGTCTTTTCATCCTATTAGATTTTAAGAAATCGTCCTTTGAGACGATTTTTTATTTGGAATCCGATAAGGATGATAATTAAATGACTGATTTATGGTAAAATTCAATATAGTATTGTTTTTAAATTTAGAGAAAAGAGGGTTCGAAAGTCATGGCAGAAAATTTAGACCGTGAACAAGTTCAACACGTGGCTGAACTAGCCAAGCTATCATTTACTGATGCGGAACTGGACCATTTTGTACCACAATTGGAAGAGATTATTGACCTGTTTAATCAATTAGCAGAAGTCGATACAGAGCAGGTCAAGCCAATGACGACCGCTACTGATGAAGTAAACGTTTTACGAGAAGACGAAGCCGTTAAAAGTAGTGAAGCGATGCGGCAAGCCTTGCTGGCCAATGCTCCTGAAACGGAAGATGGCTTGATCAGGGTGCCAGCGATTTTAGATGAAAGTGAGGATGGCGAATAATGGATTATCGTCAAACTGACATTAGCCAATTACATGCTGACTTAGTGGCGGGTAAGGTGACTGCTACCGAATTAGTCAAGGCTAGTTTAGCGCGGATGGATGAAACCGAAGCAGATGTACAAGCTTTTATTACCCGCAATGATGAAGCTGCTTTAGCCAAGGCCAAGGCTTTAGATGAAGCTGGTATTCCGGCAGACCAATTATTGGCGGGGATTCCCTTAGCGGTCAAAGATAATATCTTAACCAAGGGTTTACGGACGACGGCCGCTTCCAAAATTTTGGAAAACTTCATGCCGGTTTATGATGCCACGGTCATTGAAAAATTAAATGCGGCTGGTTTTATCAACGTTGGTAAAACCAATTTAGATGAATTCGCCATGGGGTCCTCTACGGAAACTTCATATTTCGGGACGACCCACAATCCTTGGGACTTAAGTCGAGTACCAGGGGGATCTTCCGGCGGTTCGGCCGCCGCGGTAGCAGCTGGCGATGTATTAGGGGCCTTTGGAACCGATACCGGTGGTTCGATTCGGATGCCCGCTTCCTTTAACGGCATTGTAGGGATGAAACCAACCTATGGGCGAGTTTCACGTTGGGGCGTGATTGCCTTTGGATCAAGCTTTGACCAAGTTGGCTGGTTAACCCAAAACGTTAAAGATAATGCCATTTTAATGACCGCGATTAGCGGACAAGATGATCATGATATGACTTCTTCTCGTCGACCTGTACCGGATTTTGCGGCGGGCTTAGATGAAGCTAATGTGAAGGGACTCCGGATTGGGGTGCCTAAAGAATATATGAGTGATGCCATTGATGCGGATGTCCGTGAAGTGATTCAGGCTGGCTTAGACCACTTAGTATCGCTAGGGGCAACGGTGGATGAAGTTTCCTTGCCACATACTAAGTACGGCGTGCCAGCATACTACATCTTGGCATCTTCTGAGGCGTCCTCAAACTTACAACGATTCGATGGGATTCGCTATGGTTTCCGAGCCGATAATGTCAAGAACCTGGAAGACGTCTATGTCAAAACACGGTCTGAAGGCTTTGGGGATGAAGTTAAACGGCGGATTATGCTGGGAACCTTCTCTCTATCAGCCGGCTTTTATGATGCTTACTTCAATAAGGCGGCGAAAATTCGGCGCTTAATTGCGGAAGATTTTGAAAAAGTCTTTGCAGACCATGATGTCATCATCGGGGCCACGGGAACATCAACGGCCTTTAAGATTGGGGAAAACATTGACGACCCAACGAAGATGTACTACAACGACGTCTTAACGGTGACGGCAAATCTTGCTGGGGTTCCAGCAATGTCCGTCCCAGCTGGTTTCTCTAAGGTTAATGGCATGCCAGTGGGGATGCAATTAATCGGGAAGAAGTACGATGAAGCAACCTTATATAAGACGGCCTACGTATTTGAACAAACCACCGATCATCACAAGCAAACGGCAAAGTTAGGAGGGGACCAATAAAATGAACTTTGAAACGACAATTGGACTAGAAGTCCACGTGGAGTTAAAAACGAATTCCAAGATTTTTAGCCCCTCACCAGTTAACTTTGGTGCAGAACCTAACGCCAATACTAATCCCCTTGACTGGGGGTATCCAGGGGTCTTACCAACCTTAAATAAAGGGGTCGTCAAGGCCGGAATTATGGCGGGCTTGGCCTTACATGCTGAAATCACCAAGGATATGCACTTTGATCGGAAAAACTATTTCTATCCTGATAATCCTAAGGCCTATCAAATTACCCAATCGGAAACCCCAATTGCCCATGATGGATGGGTCGAAATTGAAGTTGATGGAAATAAAAAACGCATCGGAATTGCGGAAATGCACATTGAAGAAGATGCGGGGAAGAATACCCACACCGGTCAATACTCTTATGTGGATTTAAACCGGCAGGGGACGCCCTTGATCGAAATCGTGTCTAAAGCTGACATTGCTTCTCCAGATGAAGCCGTGGCATATTTAGAAGCCCTGCGTCAACGAATCCAATTTACAGGGATTTCGGATGTGAAGATGGAAGAAGGTTCGATGCGGGTTGATACCAACATCTCAGTGCGGCCAATTGGTTCGGATCAATATGGGACCAAGACGGAAATGAAGAACATCAACTCCTTTAACTATGTCCGGAATGCCCTAAACTTTGAACAAGAACGCCACCAAAAGGTCCTCTTGTCGGGTGGCCAAATCGTTCAAGAAACGCGGCGGTATGACGAAGCCACCAAGAGTACGATTTCGATGCGGACCAAGGAAGGAAGCGATGATTATCGTTACTTCCCAGAACCGGATGTGCCGGCCGTACATGTTAGTGATGAATGGATTGATCAAATCAATGCTGAAATGCCACAAATGCCAGGCGAACGGCGGGAACACTACGTTAATGATTTAGGCTTAACCGATTATGACGCTATGGTCCTGACCCAAACGAAGGAAATGTCGGATTTCTTTGAAGGGACAGTGGCGGAAGGAGCCGATGCCCGTAAGGTTGCTAACTACTTGATGAACGACGTGAACAGTTACTTAAACACGGAACACGTTGATCTGCCAGCAACGAAGTTAACGCCAGCTAACCTTGCCGGGATGATTAAGTTAATCGATGATGGAACAATTTCATCTAAGATGGCAAAGAAGGTCTTTAAAGGAATCTTGGATGGTCAAGAACCAGCAGCCTATGCGGAAAAGAATGGCTTGGTTCAATTATCTGATCCAGCACAATTACAACCAATTGTGGACGAAGTCTTGGCAAATAACCAACAATCGATTGAAGACTTTAAGAATGGGAAAGATCGGGCCGTTGGCTTCTTAGTTGGTCAAATCATGAAACAAACCAAGGGGAAGGCCAACCCTGGTGTCGTTAACAAGTTATTGATGCAAGCACTCAATGCCCAATAGGAGACTTTAATGACAAAGCGAGCACGCGTAATTTATAATCCAACCTCAGGGCGTGAAGCGATTAAGCAGGATCTGGTTGAGATTCTCGCCGTGTATGAACAAGCAGGCTACGAAACTAGTGCTTACGCCACGACTCCAGAACCTAATTCTGCGAAAATGGAAGCCAGCCGGGCTGTCCGTGAAGGCTTTGATCTGATCGTTGCGGCTGGTGGTGATGGGACCATCAATGAAGTCATGAATGGGATCGCTCCTTTTGAGCAGCGGCCGTTGTTAGCGGTGATCCCATCGGGAACGACCAATGACTATGCGCGGGCCCTAAAAATTCCACGGGAAGACCCCGTTGGCGCGGCACGGGTGATTTTAAATCCAGAAAACCGCTTCAAAATTGATGTTGGTCAAGCGGGTGATAATTACTTTATGAATATTGCCGCGGCCGGAACCCTGACCGAATTGACCTATGATGTTCCCTCCCAAATGAAGTCCTTATTTGGCTATCTTGCTTATTTTGCCAAAGGAGCCGAATTATTGCCGCGAGTGAAGGCCGTAGATGTCCGGGTTAAGTATGATGATCAAGTCTACGAAGGTGAAGTTTCAACCATCTTCTTAGCCCTTACTAATTCAGTGGGTGGCTTTGAACAGGTGGTGCCGGATGCGTCTTTAGACGATGGAAACTTTTCCTTGTTAATCGTTAAGGATAGTTCTATTCCTGGGATGCTACAGCTGATGGCCAAAGCTCTAAAGGGAAACCACGTGGGTGACGATCGGATTATCTATGCTAAAGCTAAGGATGTGTTCGTCGAACCCGTCCATGAAGAAGATCGGCTGATGATTAATCTTGATGGCGAATATGGTGGCGATGCGCCCATGCAATTCCATAACTTGCGCCAACATATCAATGTAGTCGCTAATGTGGCTGAGATCCCGAATGAAGCCATTAGTAGTGAAATGACGCCAGAATTGCAACGGATGGAAAAAGACTTTATCCGGGATGTGGATAAAGTCCATGAAGTGGAATCGAATAAATAAATACAAGGGAGCGCCAACGGACCAGGAGGCTTATTTTCGGTGGTTCGCAGCGCTCTTTTTGCTTAAAAGGAGCTAGGATGAAAGTAAAGATACCAGTTCGCAAAGGCGAGGAATTAACGGGGCAGATTGAGGATTTAACCTATCAAGGTAATGGGGTGATGAAAGTAGATCATTATCCAATCTTCATTCCCGAGGCTTTACCTGAGGAAAAGGTAACGGTTAAAGTAACTAAAGTTACCACAAATTTTGCTTGGGGGCAGGTCTTAAATTGGCAAAGTAAGAGTCCTGACCGTGTTGCAGATCCCGACCAACGCTATTTACAAACGGGGATCGCACCTTTGGGTCACTTAAAATATCCCGCCCAGTTAAGGTTTAAACAAAAATTGATCCAGGATCTCTTACAAAAGGCCCATTTAGCCGTGGATGTTGCGCCAACTATGGGGATGGATAAGCCATTCCAATACCGGAATAAGGCGCAAGTCCCAGTGCGTTTTATCCGTGGCCAGATTGAAACGGGATTTTATAAACGGGGGAGCCATGAACTAGTTCCCATTGAGAATTTCTATATTCAAGATCCAGTCATCGATGAGACGATCAAGATTGTACGTGACCTCATACGGCAGTACCATATCCGAGCATATGATGAAGTAAAACAAACGGGGGATCTCAAGACCATCATGGTCCGCCGGGGGTATTATAGCCATCAAGTGATGGTAGTGTTGGTCACGCGGACAACTAAATTACCGCACCAAGCTGAATTAGTCCAGGGAATCGTTGACCAGGTCCCGGGTATTACCAGTATTATTCAAAATATCAATTCTAAGCCAACCAATGTGGTCTTAGGACGGGAGAATCATACTCTGTGGGGAGCTGAAACGATTCATGATCAATTATTAGGGATTGATTTCACGATTTCCCCCCTGTCTTTTTATCAGGTTAACCCGCAACAAACGGAACGTCTTTATCAAACCGCCATTGATTATGCGGAATTGGACGGAAATCAAACTGTGATTGATGCTTATTGTGGGATTGGGACGATCTCCTTAGCCGTAGCCAAACATGCGAAAAAGGTTTACGGAGTTGAAATTGTGGAAGCTGCCATTCAAGATGCCAAACTAAATGCGCAGCATAATCAGATTGAAAATGCTGAATTTGTGGTCGGAAAAGCGGAAGAGCAGATGGCGAAATGGCAAGCACAAGGACTGAAACCAGACGTGTTGATTGTTGATCCGCCACGGAAGGGACTGGATGAGCGAGTGATTGAGGCGGCTGGTCAGATGACACCACAAAAGATTGTGTATATCTCTTGTAATCCCGCCACGCTCGTCCGGGATCTGAAGCGTTTTATGGATCAAGGTTACCGAGTAACAAAGCCTATCCAGCCCGTGGATCAATTTCCGCAAACGACGCACGTTGAAAGTATTACTTTACTTGAACGCGACTAAAGGGAGCGCGCTTAGAAACGATCTATGCGATAGCCACCCAAGAATGAGGAGCATGGCGACGCATGTTTGGCTAGTGGCGAACCGCTGAGAGTGTGATGAATAGTAAAATTAGAGATAATAATCGTCCTTGACATGAAACACATATAATTAAAAATTGCGTATGACTTTTATTATCTAGATGGTGATTTAAATGGCAAATCAAAGAATTATGATTGAAGATCAAACGATGAACGAAGTATTAAAATCAATGTACCGTTTGGGTGGACAGGTTTCAAGAAAGGAAATCCGTCAGGATATTCATGATAATTCTGAGGTCATTTCAGAAGATGAAGTTGACCGAATTAAAGTTTCTAAAAAAACTGGTAAAAATTATAGTCCGTTTGCGTGGACACTTAATTTTGCGGTTAAATATCTGATCATGACGGGATACCTGCATGAAGATGGTCATTTGCTTGAGCTAACAGAAAAGGGACGTAATGTAGATGTTGCTGCTTTTGATGGAGCTCGTGATGTTCGACCGGTAGTTGAAAAGATGTTGGCACAAGAAAAGCAGAATAAGGTTACTAGCTCTGATAAGATAAATACTGACGATCATGAGGATCCCGATGAATTAGAAGAACCATGGCGCCAACAATTATTGGATGCCTTAACTAAAATGAATCCTCAGAAATTTGAGCTCTTTTGCCGCGGTTTACTTACAAAAATGGGCATTAATACTGATGATGAGCTTGGAGTTCAGTACGTGGCTGATGGAGGTATCGACGGCTTCGGCTATATAACAGCTGACGACTTTCGGACCACCAGAGTTGCTTTACAGGCCAAACGCTGGCAAGGGAAAGTGTCGGCACCGGAGATTGATAAGTTCCGCGGAGCAATGGATAAATTTAACGCTGAATTTGGCATTTTCATTACTAATTCTGATTTCACCAGAGAAGCGGTGAAAACGGCTCGCCAAGGAAGTCGGATCATCACCTTGATTAATGGTGATCAGATTTGTAATTTGGTTGCGAAATATCATTATTACGTCGAACCAGTCACTACTTATCGGTTGAAGGACTTCTATTGGGATAAAGATTAGTTTTTATTTATTATTACCCCGAAAGGATGACCAATGATTAAAAAATTATGGCAATCGATCCTTGATATCGTTTTAATATTGTTACTAGTAATTGTTGCTCAAATAATCCCGCAGATAATTTTGGGGCTTCCCCAAATTTTTGCGCCGGGTTTAAAAACGAACCATAGTTATATCTTGGTAGCTGATATTTTGCTTTCACTAGGTTATTTATGGATCTTTTATGCCGGCTTTAAATGGCTTTGTAAGCATCGCTATCAGCACAAATTTTCGACTATTACTGGATCTGTTCGCTTCAAAAAACACTATTTTACGGATGCCTGCTTACTAATTGTCATTTTATTAGCTGGAACCTGGCTGGTGGGAGTAAAGGTCGCAACTCCATCACTAAACCATTGGGAATTCACGCAAAATCTAGTCAATAATGTCTTGCTATTTTTTGTAGCGCCCTTGGTTGAAGAAATTGCCTTTCGGGGTGTCATTTTCGAACAAGTCGCACGACGGTCGAATACCGTCACCGGAGTCATTGTATCATCATTACTATTTGGCTTAGTGCATTTAATGAATGGTCAACTCGATTTGCTCAGTGCTATCCAACTGGTGGTTTCAGGTTTTTTGATGGGAACTTTGTTATCTCTGGCCTACCTTTGGGCGCATTCTATTTGGGCCAACTTTACCCTTCATGCCGCATATAATTTGATTCTAACCTTGATTCCTGTTCAAGCTAGTCTGTCACATGATTGGCCCTTCCAACTAATCTTTACCAGTCATCATCAATTAATGACTGGTGGGCAATATGGTTCGGATTGTAGCTTACCTTTCAATCTCGCCTATCTAGTGATGATTGGTTTGTTTTTGATACGTTTTCGCAGCGTCAGCCAAAAGACGCCATTTTAAATAACCAATAATCAAAGCCAGATTTGTGATTATTTCCGGTATAATAAGATTAACTAAAGTAATATTTATCCTGAAAGGAAGGCGATCGCATGGCAATTAAATTAGTCGCACTTGATATTGATGATACCCTCTTAAATTCCAAAGGTGAGATTCTGGAATCCACCAAAAAAGTGATCTCTCAAGCTTTGGACCAAGGGATTAAGGTGGTCCTTTGTTCCGGACGCCCGTTAGCTGGCGTGAAACCCTATTTAGATCAATTAGGCATCCAAGGTGATGATCAATATGCGGTTACCTACAATGGGGCCATTATTTGTTCGGCATCGGGCCGAATCTTGGCAAAAGAGTTACTTGATAATCAGCAATACCGTCGCTTAACGGCCTTTGGTAAAGAACATCAAGTTCCCTTTAATGTGTTAGATGAACATTCGGTTATTTATACAGCCGATCACGACATTGATTTTGTGACGGTCGTCCAAGCCTGGGAAAACGAAGCAGGAATCATGGTGCGCCAACCAGATGAGTTACCAGCAGATTTTACGATCACGAAAGGCGCCTTTGTGGGTGATCCCGAACGTTTAGATCAAATTCAACCGTTAGTGGAAACCACCTTTGGCGATGAGATGTATGTGGTTCGCGCCGGCAAATGTTTCCTCGAAATGATGAACTCCAAGGTGAATAAGGGCAATGCTTTGGCCCAACTGAGTGAATTGTTACAAATTGCGCCTGATGAAGTTATGGTCTTTGGCGATGAAGGAAATGATTTGGCGATGTTTGACTTTGCTGGCATTGCAGTTTGTATGGGAAATGGTTCGGACGAAGCCAAAGCGCAGGCTGATTTTGTGACCGCTTCAAATGACGATGATGGCATCGCTCAAGCTTTTGAAAAGTTTATTCATTAGTTTTAGATGTCCTAAGTGACATATATTTTAAATCGTAAACTAAAATCAGATCACTTTAAGGACCTGGTTGGGATATGATTATTTATATTGGTTTTGCTGATTTTTGCGGATGAACAAGCTGAATTAAGGAAACAATGATGAAAGAAAAAGTAGGACAAGTATTTTCGATTGCCAAAGATAATCCACCAGTAGCGGGGTGTACGCTTTCTAAAGCAGTAACCCAGGGTGAGCATCAGGTAACTTATTTTTCGTTAGCCGCTGGCACTGATATTAGTGCGGAAATCTTTCCGTATTATAAACTGGTGCTCGTGGCAGATGGTCAGGTCAATGTTTATGGCGAGGATGATTTAGATTGTCTACTTTCAACCGGCGAAGGGATTGTGACCCCAATTAATACTCCCGTTGGTTTTAAAACGGTATCGGGGGTTGTTTATACGGAGATTTTGGTGCCAACAACGGATAAAATCAATGCAGTACTTAAGGTTGGTAAAACTTTTCGGTTGGCGGATTTAGTTCCCTACCAGACTGATAAAATTATCAATATGGATCTGATTCAAAGCGATCAGTTAAAATTTGTAGTTATGTCCTTTGATCAGGGAACGGGTCTGGCCGAACATGCCGCTCCAGGTGATGCGATTATCTTTGCCTTAGATGGTCAGGGCATCATTACATATGAAGGCCAATACCATCAAATTCAGGCGGGACAGAATTTTCATTTCGCCCAGGGTGGACGCCACAGTGTGCAGGTGTCGACACCTTTTAAAATGGCCTTATTAATTGATTTAACTGCTTGAAGATCATGACGAGAAGGAGAATAAAATGAGATTAAATGAATTTAATCAACCAATTGGTGATGCCTTACCGGATTTCACGCCCGGTGAATGGCCCCAAATCAACCAACTAACTGGAAACTTTGTGACTGTGGAACCCATTAACCTTGCTCGGCACTTCGAATCCGCTTATGAGTTTTATGGTCCACAGAGCCCTCAGGAGCAATGGACCTATTTGCCAATGGAGGCCTTCACCAGCCAAGCCGACTTTAAGGAATATTTTAGCCAAATGGCCGCTTCAAAAGACCCATACTATTTAGCCGTGGTTGATAAAAAAACGGGTCAAGTAGTGGGAACTTTTTCCTTAATGCGAATTGATCCCCAGAATCGTTCCGTTGAGATGGGCTGGGTCCTGTATGGGCCTAAATTGAAACGATCCCGCCTCGCAACGGAAGCTCAATACTTGGTCATGAAATATGTCTTTGAAACTCTTCACTATCGCCGGTATGAGTGGAAGTGTGATCACTTGAATGCCCCATCAAAGCGTGCTGCCGAACGATTAGGATTTAAGTTTGAAGGAACCTTTCGGCGGGCAAACGTCTATAAGGGACGGAGTCGGGATACGGATTGGCATTCAATGCTTGCCGAAGAATATGCTGCAATGAAACCAAAGTTTGAACAATGGCTAGCACCTGAGAATTTTGGCTCTTTGTCAACAAG
>NZ_AICN01000060.1:0-1784 GCF_000247775.1 Limosilactobacillus gastricus PS3 | reverse complement strand
GCAGCAAGGTAGATCTTTGAAAACTGAATATAGTTTCGACGAATCAAATGTGTAGGGTCTTTGATCAAAGATCAAAGCAAAACATTTGCGAAGTTAATTCGCTTAATTTATTTGAATTTAGAGCTATTCAAGTTCTTATTTTATATGAGAGTTTGATCCTGGCTCAGGATGAACGCCGGCGGTGTGCCTAATACATGCAAGTCGAACGCGTTGGCCCAACTGATTGACGATGCTTGCATCCGATTGACGTTGGATTTCCAACGAGTGGCGGACGGGTGAGTAACACGTAGGTAACCTGCCCAGAAGCGGGGGATAACATCTGGAAACAGGTGCTAATACCGCATAACAATTCAAACCGCATGGTTTGAATTTAAAAGATGGCTCTGCTATCACTTCTGGATGGACCTGCGGCGCATTAGCTTGTTGGTAGGGTAATGGCCTACCAAGGCAGTGATGCGTAGCCGAGTTGAGAGACTGATCGGCCACAATGGGACTGAGACACGGCCCATACTCCTACGGGAGGCAGCAGTAGGGAATCTTCCACAATGGGCGCAAGCCTGATGGAGCAACACCGCGTGAGTGAAGAAGGGTTTCGGCTCGTAAAGCTCTGTTGTTGAAGAAGAACGTGCATGAGAGTAACTGTTCATGCAGTGACGGTATTCAACCAGAAAGTCACGGCTAACTACGTGCCAGCAGCCGCGGTAATACGTAGGTGGCAAGCGTTATCCGGATTTATTGGGCGTAAAGAGAGTGCAGGCGGTTTCTTAAGTCTGATGTGAAAGCCTTCGGCTCAACCGAAGAAGTGCATCGGAAACTGGGAGACTTGAGTACAGAAGAGGGCAGTGGAACTCCATGTGTAGCGGTGGAATGCGTAGATATATGGAAGAACACCAGTGGCGAAGGCGGCTGCCTGGTCTGTAACTGACGCTGAGACTCGAAAGCATGGGTAGCGAACAGGATTAGATACCCTGGTAGTCCATGCCGTAAACGATGAGTGCTAGGTGTTGGAGGGTTTCCGCCCTTCAGTGCCGGAGCTAACGCATTAAGCACTCCGCCTGGGGAGTACGACCGCAAGGTTGAAACTCAAAGGAATTGACGGGGGCCCGCACAAGCGGTGGAGCATGTGGTTTAATTCGAAGCTACGCGAAGAACCTTACCAGGTCTTGACATCTTGCGCCAACCCTAGAGATAGGGCGTTCCCTTCGGGGACGCAATGACAGGTGGTGCATGGTCGTCGTCAGCTCGTGTCGTGAGATGTTGGGTTAAGTCCCGCAACGAGCGCAACCCTTGTTACTAGTTGCCAGCATTCAGTTGGGCACTCTAGTGAGACTGCCGGTGACAAACCGGAGGAAGGTGGGGACGACGTCAGATCATCATGCCCCTTATGACCTGGGCTACACACGTGCTACAATGGACGGTACAACGAGTCGCGAACTCGCGAGGGCAAGCAAATCTCTTAAAACCGTTCTCAGTTCGGATTGCAGGCTGCAACTCGCCTGCATGAAGTCGGAATCGCTAGTAATCGCGGATCAGCATGCCGCGGTGAATACGTTCCCGGGCCTTGTACACACCGCCCGTCACACCATGAGAGTTTGTAACACCCAAAGTCGGTGGGGTAACCATTTGGAGCCAGCCGCCTAAGGTGGGACAGATGATTAGGGTGAAGTCGTAACAAGGTAGCCGTAGGAGAACCTGCGGCTGGATCACCTCCTTTCTAAGGAATAATCGGAAACCTACACAAGTTGAAACTATGTTCAGTTTTGAGAGATTTACCTCTCAAGTTT
>NZ_AICN01000061.1:0-19628 GCF_000247775.1 Limosilactobacillus gastricus PS3 | reverse complement strand
GTTATAATAACATTGTAAAGAAGATTTAAATATTTCGGCCGCTTCTTTGCTTTCAAGTTTTTGATCAAGCAATTTATATGAGGGGAGTGATCAAAATGGTAGATATTCTAGTAAATGACATTATCCCAATTCTAGTGATCATGATTTTAGGATATCTGTGTGGAAAGTTCTATTTCTTTGATGACGACCAACGACAAGGATTGAACAAATTAGTCTTAAATATTGCTTTACCAGCAGCTTTGTTCATCTCAATCGTCAAAGCCACCCGAGAAATGTTTGTTAAAGATATTGTCTTAACCTTGATCTCAATTGTGGGGGTCACTGGATTATTTATGTTGTCTTACTGGTTGGATAAGGTAATGTTTCATCGGACAACCCAAGAAGCAGCCGTTTGTGCTTTAATTGCCGGTTCCCCAACCATTGGTTTCTTAGGATTCGCGGTTTTGGATCCGATTTATGGAAACAATGCCACGACTAACCTGGTTATTGGGATTGTTTCCATCGTGGTTAATGCTATCACGATCCCAATTGGTCTAGCCTTAGTTAATAAGGGGCAAGCTAATGACCGGAAGAATGCGGGGCAAACTGATGAAAAGACAGGTGAGGTCGTAACGGCACCAGTTACCGATGAAGAATGAAAAAGGCATTGAACGGGAAATCGATCTGATGCGGGCCGAAATTCGGAACCACGAAGGTCGGGCGAAGAAAGAACCAAATAATTCTTTTGGTGAAGCTGTGTTAAATGCTTTGAAACAACCTGTTGCTTGGGCACCATTACTAGCAGTTGTCTTTGTTTTAGTTGGTATTCATATTCCAACTTCATGGGCACCAAGTTTTGACTTGATCTCCAAAGCTAACTCGGGGGTTGCCGTCTTGGCAGCCGGATTAGCGCTCTCAACGGTTAAGTTCTCGATTGATAAAGAATCGCTCTGGAATACCTTCTATCGGTTAATCTTGACGCCTGCCGTGATTGTGATTGCAGCTTACCTATGTGGAATGGGATCCGATCCAAGCAAGATTTCGATGCTGGTCTTAGCCACTGGTTTACCACCAGCATTCTCCGGCATCATCATTTCCAGTCGGTACAACATCTATGTCAAGGAAGGGGCTAGTTCGGTGCTCTTTCTACCGTCGGATTTGCGGCTTCTTGTATCTTCTGGATCTGGTTCTTACCAGTGATCGCTAACTTGTTCCACTAAATTAATGGGGAGGACATACTCATGACTCAAACAAATGTATACAATGGCGCTGAATTGTTAATTGCCGCACTCAAGAAAAACAATGTTAAAAATATTTATGGTTTAGTTGGCATTCCCGTAACGGATTGGGCTCGAATGGCTCAAGAAAAAGGACTTGATTACTATGGCTTCCGGCGGGAAGATTCGGCTGTTAATGCCGCAGCGGCAGCGGGGTATCTTAATGGTGAACCTGGCGTGGCGTTGACCGTTTCTGCACCTGGGTTCTTAAATGGATTAGTTGCTTTGGCGGAAGCAACCAAGAACCGTTTCCCAATGATCATGCTATCGGGATCTTCGGAACGGCCAATTATCGACCTTGATCGAGGAGATTATGAGGGTTTGGATCAATACAATGTTGCCAAACCACTGGTAAAAGCGGCATATCGAATTGATCGGCCCGAAGATGTTGCTTTAGGGATTGCTAGAGCTGTCCGGACGGCGGTGTCAGGTCGCCCTGGTGGGGTTTATGTTGATATCCCAGGTCAAATGCTAGGTGAAACTTTAGAAAGTGACCTACCAATTGAAGACTTGGTATATGCCCCAGTTGATCCTAGTCCAGCGGTAGTGCCAAGTGATGCAGCTATTGATCGGGCGGTCAAATTATTGAAGAGTGCAAAGCACCCATTAGCTATTATCGGGAAAGGGGCGGCTTACGCTCAAGCTGAAAACGAAGTAAAGGACTTTATCGAAACGACCAAGATCCCATTCTTGCCAATGTCAATGGCTAAAGGAGTATTACCTGATACCCATGAATCCAGTGCGGCTGCTGCGCGCTCATTATCACTCGGTGGCGCCGATGTTGTTCTCCTGTTAGGGGCACGGTTAAATTGGTTACTTTCTAATGGTGGCAAGCCATTTAGCCCGGATGCTCAATTTATTCAAATTGATATTGATGGGACCGAAATGGACTCTAACCGACCAATTCAAGCCCCAATCGTTGGTGATTTAAAGTCAGCCTTAACTAAGTTGAATCTGGCGGTCAAAGCCGCTGGCATTCAGGCACCGGCAGATTGGTTAACGGCTATCAATGACAAGAAGGAAGCAAATGCCGAAAAGATGGCCAAGGCCATGAGTACGGCCGATACCAAGTATCCAATGGGCTTCTATGGCGTCTTAAAACCAATTAAGGACTTGATTGCCGCTAACCCTGATACATATCTAGTATCCGAAGGAGCCAATACCCTTGATATTGGTCGGAACGTCATTGACATTCTCCAACCGCGGCATCGTCTCGATACTGGGACTTGGGGAGTCATGGGCATTGGCATGGGCTATGCTGCCGGTGTTGCCGTAGAAACTGGTAAACCAGTGATTGCCCTTGAAGGGGACTCGGCCTTTGGTTTTGATGCAATGGATATTGAAACGATTTGTCGTTATAACTTACCAGTGATTGTTGTTGTCATTAACAACGGTGGGATTTACAAAGGAACCTCCCACAGCACGGCCGTTGAAGTTGATCGGCCTGATCCAACGAAGCTGGACATCGATGCCCACTATGACATGTTAGCGACGGCCTTTGGTGGCGATGGCTACTTTGTAGAGAAACCAGATGAATTCCAAGATGCCTTACAAAAGGCTTACGCTGCCGGAAAACCAGCAATTATTAACGTCAAGATTGATCCAAATATGGGGGCTGAATCGGGTCACATTGGTAACCTTAACCCTGATATTCGGGATAAGAGTAATAACTAATCGAGGAGGATATGATCATGGCTGAAACAGATTTTGCACCATTAAAGGGAATTAAAGTTGTTGACTGGACTCAAGTTCAATCAGGTCCATCCTGTACACAATTGCTTGCTTGGTTGGGGGCCGAAGTTATTAAGATCGAACGTCCAGATACTGGGGACCCAACTCGGAACCAATTATTAGATATTCAAGATTCATGGGGGATGTACTATCTCCAATTAAACGCTAACAAGAAGTCCTTAACCTTAAACATCAAGACCGATGAAGGTAAGAAATCATGACCGATCTCTTAAAGAAGGCCGATGTTTTTGTCGAAAATGTTCGTCCAGGATCGGCGGAACGAGCCGGCTTTGGTTGGGAACAAGTTCACCAAATCAATCCACGTTTGATCATGGGGTCATTAAAGGGCTTTAACCAGGGCTCCCGCTTTGAAAATGTGAAGGCTTACGAACCAGTGGCCCAATCCGCTGGTGGGGCCGCTTCGGCAACCGGTTGGAACAAGGGCGAAGATAATGTGCCAACTCAATCCGCCGCTGCTTTAGGTGACTCTAACTCCGGGATGCACTTAACCATTGGGATTTTAGCCGCCTTAATGCAACGGGAACGGACTGGTGAAGGGACCTACGTTTACCAATCAATGCAAAATGCCGTCATGAACCTTTGCCGGATCAAGCTGCGGGATCAAGTGATGCTAGACAACCTAGGGGCTTTGCCACACTACGCCGTTTATCCTGATTATGATTGGGGCAAGGCTGTTCCGCGGGCTGAAAACACTGAAGGTGGGGAAGTTATTGGTTGGACTTACAAGGCGAAAGGTTGGGAAACTGATCCAAATGCTTATGTCTACATTGTTATTCAAGATGCCAACAAGTCTTGGGAAGCCATTGCCAACACCATGGGCCACCCTGAATGGATTGATGACGAACGCTTCAGTGATTGGCAACACCGTCAATTGCACAAGGAAGAAATTTATCCATTGATTGAATCCTATACTAAGCAATATGATAAGTATGAATTAACCGAAAAACTGGGTGCCGCTGGGGTTCCAGTTGGCCCAGTGCTTGATTGGTACGAACTGGAAAATGATCCCGAGTTAAACGAAGATGGGACGATCATTACCATTGACCAAGGTGGTAACCGGGGTAAATTCAAGACGATCGGGTTGCCATTCTCGATGGCTAACTACAAGCCTGATTACAAGCGGGCCCCTGACTTAGGTGAAAACAATAATGAAATCCTGGCTGATCTTGGTTACAGTGATGAACAAATCAAGGGTCTTGAAGATGACGGGACGATTGCCAAGGCCCGGGGACCAAAGAACCCGCGGCGGGAAGTAATTAAGGGTAAGCAAAACTAGGTATTGAGGAGGTCAATCATGACACAAGCACGGACAGAACCAAATTATCGGGGACAAGAAATTCATAATCCACATCTCGATCCCAATAAGCCCTATGCGCTTGCTGGTTTGTTGGTGGTTGACCTTACTCATGTCTTATCCGGTCCCACTTGTACTAGGATGTTGGCAGATGCTGGCGCCCGTGTAATTCATGTTGAACGGAAGGGGAGCGGTGATGATACCCGCTCCATGGGACCATATCTGGCTGATGGATCAAGTGAGTACTTTCGGATTGCGAATGCCGGCAAAGAATCGATTTCACTTGACTTTAAGGATCCAGACGATTTTGCCTTGCTCAAACGCATGATTGCTAAAGCAGATGTGATAGTCGAAAACTTCCGTCCCGGTGTAATGGCACGTTTAGGGCTTGATCCGGAAGAACTTGTAAAAGAATATCCGCGCTTAATCGTGGCTTCAATTTCGGGCTTTGGTCAATATGGACCCATGAGTAAGCAAGCGGCTTATGACACGATTGTTCAAGCTTTATCAGGTATCATGGACGCCACTGGAAGTCAAGATGGCCCGGCGACCCGCGTGGGAACCTCCATTTCTGATATTGTCGCGGGGATCATGGGCTATGCGGCAATTACAACCGCCCTGGTGGCCCGGGAACGGACAGGTCAGGGAACGACCGTGGATGTCGCAATGCTAGACACTACCTTCAGTCTGATGGCACAAGATTTGATGACCGCCTTAGGTCCTCATCAAATTCCGCACCGGATCGGGAATCGGCATCCTTACATGTATCCCTTTGATACCTTTGCATGTCAGGATCAACCATTAGCAATCTGTTGTGGGAATGATCATCTTTGGTCGCTCTTGAGTAATGCTTTAGGACATCCCGAATGGATTGACCAAGCAAACTTTAAGACCAATGATTTACGTGAAGCCAACTGGCAAGCTGTTAAAGATGCGCTTGAAGGAGTCTTAAAATCCGATTTGGCTGAGAATTGGCGGGATAAGTTAGAAGCAGCGGGGGTACCCGTAGGAATTGTCTTAAATGTTGATCAAACTCGCCGCCTCCCACAAATTATTGAGCGGGGAATGGTGAAAGCTTTACCAGATGGGCGTGAGGTGATTGGGACTCCGATGAAATTCGGTACTTGGAATTCATGGGGCGCCAAAGTGGACTCACCGCAATTGGATGCCCAAGGGGAAGCCATCCGCCAAGAATTTTCATAGAATTTACGCCGCAAAAAAGGGTTGAGATTTTTCTCAACCCTTTTTACTGTGCTTATTTAAAACTCATGTCCCAAGCTGGCAATTCAGCTGTTCCGTAGAACTTCTTAATCAATCGCTTAGTTTCAGCTGTTTGGAGGGACTTCACAACGTCCTTGTAGACTTGCTTGTTCTTGTCCTTCTTGTTAGCTGCAATCACGTTGACCCATTGGGCAGAATCAGCATTAGTCGGTTCGACAAAGATGGCATCTTTGTAATTCAAACCTGCTGCATTGGCGTAGTTGGTGTTTACTACGGCTGCATCAACGTCACTTAAGGAACGGGCAACTTGTTCCGCTGATAATTCCTTAATCTTAATGTTCTTAGTGTTATTAGTAATATCGCTAACCGTTGCTAGAGTAGTCCCTTTCTTCAAGGAGAACAAACCAGCGTTCTTCAAAGCAAAGAGAGCCCGCGATTCGTTAGTAGCATCATTTGGTACGGCGATTGTGGCACCATCAGGAATATCACTAACACTCTTGTACTTGTCAGAGTAAAGGCGGATTGGGGTAATCCAAGTGTCACCAATGGCAACGATATTGGTTTTATGAGCCTTATTCCATTGCTTTAAGAAAAGCTTGTGTTGGAAGGCGTTTAAGTCAATATCACCATTCGTCAAGGCCTTGTTGGGTTGGTTGTAGTCGGTAAATTTCTTAAACTTTAAAGTAATCCCATACTTATCTTTAGCAGTTTTCGCAACTGAGTCCCAAAGTTGGTCATCTTGTTTAGTTCCCGACATAATCCCAATTGTCACCGTCTTAGCAGCTTGTTGTTGGGGCCGTACAAAGCTAAAGTAGCCCCCAATAACAACAACCAGTAAAATAATAATACCAATTAACCAATTCCGTGTCTTCTTACTCATCTTCTATTTCCTCCTAAAATCGTAATCAACGCTTTCAACAACAGGTGAGGGAGTCATAAAAAAACTCGCCCTCTGATCAAAATGATCAAAAAGGACGAGTGAACGTGTTACCACCTTTATTCGTTAGGACCTCACAATCCTAACCTCATTGAGTTACTAATCTATAACCCAGCGATGATAACGTTCGCTACTCCGTTAATGGCTGTGACACCATTACCATTATTTCCAACCCATCTTCAAAGTACCTGCGCCATCTTTTTGCACCAACCAAAGATTCTCTAGGGATCGCAACTACTTTTACTCTGCTGTTCAAAACGTTTATTAAAATTCTATGAAGTTATCTTAATTTAATCCTTAGTAGTTGTCAACAAAATTTTAAATTTTTCTGAAGAAAGTAAAAAAGAAGCTGTCAGGGCAGCTTCCAAAATTTATTGATAAATATAACGTTCCAGCCGAGCTTTTAGAAGACTATTCAGCAGATAATAAACTACGATGGCTTCAATTGGCCAAGTTACCACTTCTTTAAGCATCCGGATCGCAAAAGGAACGGGCGTTAAAATGGAGGATACCCCCATCATGACCAACCACAAGGTTCCCAAGATAACGTTTGAAATCAAAATTTGCACAAACATGTAGGTGAAGATCCGCTTTAAGGTAGGCTTTTGTTGATATAAAAAGGCACCGGCAATAATTCCAGAAATTAATGACGAGAAAGTATAGCCAGGGAAGAACATCGAGCCCCCAAAGTTAAAGATGGTATTAGAAATGATATCATCAAAAACCAAGATAATTCCGGACAACCAAGGACCGAGATAATAACCCATCGGGGCAGTAACTAAAAAGCCGAGTCCAATTTGTACTAATTGAGCACTCCCAATGGCTGGAATAAATCCAACCACAATCTTAAGAGCTAAAAATAAAGCGCTAATGGTAATAACGCGGGCAGTGATTTTGGGACCGCGCCATGATAATAAATGCATTGATACATCTCCCTTCGAAATTATTTGTCAGGGAAACATAGACCGTTCTAATTTCCTGTGGTGAATGCGGAAAGCTTAAGCGGACCCTGATCCTGTTTCCAACGTTCACATTCCGTTCCGTTGGACGTTAACTACGGGCTTTCCTACCCCAACAAACAGGGAATAGTTTACTAGCTTTCAAAACAATAATCAAGATTTATGGAATTTTATTCGGCTTTAATTTGTTATTCAGATAAAAGAATTTACAAGGGTGCGGAAACAAGCTATTGTTAAGAAAGAAATTTAATGAGGTGGATTTATGTTAGCAGATGCTTTATTAATTATCGATTATACAAATGATTTTGTAGCCCGCCATGGGGCCTTGACCTGTGGTGAACCAGCCCAAAAGATTGCGGCTAACTTGGTCCAATTAGCTAACCAATATTTAGAAGCAGGGAAATGGGTGATTTTGCCGACGGATGTTCATGTGGCTGATGATCCTTATCATCCAGAAACTAAACTCTTTGCAACCCACAATGTACGTGATAGTTGGGGTCGCGAACTATATGGCGAGTTAGATCAGTGGTATCACCATCATCAAAATGATCCCCATGTGATGATGATGGATAAAACACGGTATTCATCTTTTGCGGGGACGACTCTAGATTTAGATTTACGAGCCCGACAAGTTAGTTCGGTGGCCTTAACGGGGGTGTGCACTGATATTTGCGTTTTGCATACAGCCGTTGATGCTTATAATTTAGGATACCAAATCACGGTTTACGAAGATGCAGTTGCGACCATGACCGAAATGGGTCAGGAATGGGCCCTAAATCACTTTAAAAACGTTTTAGGTGCGAAAATCCTATAAATTTAAGGGGGTTCAGTAATGGATGTTTATCAACGGGCCGCAGCTGGTGAACCGCTGGATATGCGGACGGATCAGGAATATCATGAGGTTTTAGGGCCGGAAATGGTACGTTCTCGAACCCTGTGTCATCGGATTAATATGTTGGATCCATACGATCCGCAAGTGCGGGACTTGTTTGATGATCTCTTTGAAGGGCGCTTACCGCAAAGCTCAACCATTTTAACGCCAGTCCAGATCGATCGCGGAAAAACAATCACCATTGGTGAGGATACATTTATTAACTGGGGTTTTAATACCGTTTCCACGGGTGGAATACACATCGGCAACCATGTCCAAATTGGGCCGAATGTGGCTTTATTGACGGCCAATCATGACCTAAATGATTTACAGATTATTTATTGTAAACCGATTGTTATTGAGGATGGTGCCTGGTTAGGTGAGGGCGTTAAAGTTACGCAGGGTGTCACCATTGGTGAAGGGGCGATTGTTGCTGCTGGAGCCGTCGTGACTAAAGACGTTCCTGCCAATGCAATCGTTGGTGGCTGTCCAGCAAAAATTATTAAAGACCATAAATAGCATTGAAAAACCAGCTTAGTTGATTGCTAATCACTAAGCTGGTTTTATCATTAATGATAATTAGCCTTTAAAAAATTTTCCATATCGATCGGTTTGCGTCCAGTTATGAACTCAAAATCATTGGTAACCGTGCTTAACAAGCCCATGGCCCCGCCAGCATACATGGACGCTAGTTCATCACCGTCACCATCCTCAGCATAAATTTGACCAAATTCTTGTGTGGTGACTGGTTGATAGCCGATGGTTTGGCCGGTTACCTTTGACATAATTGCTGCTAATTCTGGCATGGTGTAGGCAGTTTCTTGTGACAGGGTATAAGTTTGTCGACTCGATCGGATAGTGGGGTTTGTTGCCGCGGTTGCAAAAGCTTCCGCACAGTCATCAATCGCGATAAAGGCCATTTTTTGGTCCCCAACGGGATAGATGATTGCCTGGCGGTCAATTAATTCTGGAAGATAAGGAACTAATGGGTCAGCATAAAGCGCGTCTTTTAAAATGACATAATTTAAGCCGCTTTGTGCTAATAAATCAGGCATTTGATGATAAAAAGGCGCCATCACAAAGGGATTATTGGCCTGATCAGCAATAAAGCTCATGGCCACAATTGCATCAACGTGCTGATCGCGTGCAGCCGTAATTACATTCTTAAGTTCCTGCAGACGATCAGCTGTCACGTAGGTTTTACTAGGGATATAAACGAGGACGTTGACCTTTTGAAAGGCACGCTTTAATGAATCAAGGTCCATAAAATCAGCGGGACGATACTCGATGTTGTCGGCAGGTCGTGGCCGATGAACCAAGCCGAATAGGTGATCATCCTTTTGCAATTTGGGGATTAAATGTTCAACAATCTGATGACCCAGATGACCACTGGCACCAGTAACTAGATAATTCATTTTATAACTCCTGTCGTTGTTTTAATTCTTTCTTACTCTGTGAAATCTTGATTTGATTAACGACGTCCGCAATTGTCCGTTGTTGTAACTTAGCCATTGCCGCTTGCTTGGCATCTTCATAATAGCTCTCAAGAACACCCTGAATGTTACCACCGACGATACAATTAGGATTGGTGTCGTAGTCAATTTCAAAAAGCGGATGGGGACCGGATGCTTCTTCAATTGCTAGATAAACGTCGTAAAGACTAATTTCATCTAAAGGCCGGGTAATTTGAGGATTGGCAGTTCCTTTAGTGGTTTTTAACAATCCGGCTTTTCGGAGTTGGATCATAATTTGCCGAACCATGACAGACGAGGTCTGAATACTAGAAGCAATAAAATCACTCGTTAATTTTTGATTTTGATAGATATCAAGAAAACAGATTAGATGGATGGCATCGCTAAAACGGGTTGATATACGCATACTATTTTCTCCTTTCATGTAAATTGATACATTACAATTATAGACGATCAATGCCAGATGTCAATCATTTGACAAATAATATGAATGTGCTATTGTAACTATATAAATAACATGAAAGGCGGCTAACATGAAAAAATCAACCTGGTTTAAATGGGGATATTTGCTAATTGCGACAATGCTAGTTATTGGTATCTTGAGTCTATTTCGTAATCGTGTTCACCAGTCAATTGTGATTGGATCAAAAAATTTTACAGAAAGCCAAGTGGTTAGTGAAATCTATGCCATTGCGTTAGAAAAGCATGGTTACCAAGTGACCCGGAAGCAAAATATTTCGAATTCAGTGGTTTACAATGCTTTAAAAACTGGCCAAATCGATTTATATCCAGAATATACCGGGACAATTGTGCAAGCTTATTTAAAAAAGTCAACTACTGGAAAATCTGCTAAACAAATCGCTCAAGTGGCTAAAAATGGAGTCATTAAAGATGGTTTAACCACGCTGAAATATGCGCCTGGAAATGATAGCCAGGGAATGGCTATTCGAACGAGTATTGCCAAAAAATATCACATTTATACTTTAAGTGAACTGCAAAAGCAAGCCAACAAGGTCCGCCTAGTTTCTCAAGGAGAATTTGATCAACGTTCTGATGCTTTACCGGGAATGAATAAATTATATGGTAAATATAATTTTAAATCGGTCAAAGATTATGATGATAGTCTGAAATACCAGGTTGTTGATGCAGGCCAAGGCGATGCCTTCCCAGTTTCAACGACTGAAGGACAACTAACCGAAACAAATAAATATACGGTGCTAAAAGATGATAAGGGCTTATGGCCAGCCTATAATTTAGTGCCCTTAATTAGAGAACAAACTTTAAGTCAAAATCCAAAGATTGCGACGATTTTGAATCAGGTTGATGCCAAACTAACAACTAAAACTTTGATGCAATTAAATCGGCAGGTTGATGTTGATGGGCAAAATTATCGGACCGTTGCCAAGCAATGGTATCAAGAAAACTTCAAGGAGGGCGATTAAATGTTGCAAGAAATCATCCAGTATTTCCAAAAAGATCAGGGTCAATATTGGCAACTGCTTGGTCAACATCTCGCTCTTTGTTTGATTACTTTACTGATAGCGATGGTAATTGCCTTTCCGGTCGGCTATTGGGCTTCGAAAAGTCGACAAGTGGCAACTATTTGTACTTTATTTGCGCAAGCTTTACGAATCATTCCTAGCTTAGGGCTCCTATTTATTTTGATTCCAATTATTGGAACGGGTGAATTACCAGCAATTATTGCACTAGTGATCTTAGCCATACCACCCATTTTGATTAATACCATTATTGGGTTAACAACAGTTGATCCAATCTATCTTGAAGTTAGTCGGGCGATGGGGATGAAAAATTGGCAAATTTTATGGCAAGTGCAATTCCCACTTGCTTTACCAATTATTTTAAATGGCATCAAATTATCTTTAATTGAGGTCATCGCAAGCGCAACTTTAGCCACCTATATTGGAGCTGGTGGCTTAGGAACCTTAATTTTTACAGGGTTGGGATTATATGAAATGAGCTATGTTGTGATTGGCGGGCTTAGTGTTGCCCTGATTGCTTTATTGACTTTACTGTTATTTGATCTTTGGATAAAAAAGGTGACGATTCATGACTAAAGAAGTAATTAAATTCGACCACGTTTCAAAAAGTTTTGGTAATCATCAGGTCATTAAGGATCTTAGTTTTACAATTAATGCGGGTGAATTTATCACGATTTTAGGCACTTCCGGATGTGGGAAAACGACTACCTTGAAAATGATTAATGGCCTTTTAACCGCTAGCTCCGGTCAGGTATTAGTAAATGGCTTAGATCCTCAAACAACTGATCTTGTAACCTTACGGCGCCAAATTGGTTATGTGGTTCAACAGGTTGGTTTATTCCCCCATATGACGATTGCTGATAATTTGTCGATTACCCCTAAATTAATGGGCTGGGATCAAGAACAAATTAAGCAACGTAATCAAGAGCTACTCAAGTTAGTTGATATGGATAAGGGAGACTATTTAAAGCGTTATCCACGGGAACTATCAGGTGGTCAACAACAAAGAATTGGGGTGGCACGCGCCTTGGCAGCGAACCCGCCTATTGTTTTATTCGATGAACCGCTGGGAGCTTTAGATGCCTTAACCCGGTTAAATTTACAAGAGGACTTGAAGAAGCTTCATCAGCAATTAAATGATCATACCTTCGTTTTAGTCACTCATGATATTAATGAAGCCTTTTTCTTGGGGCAACGCGTCATGATTATGGATCAAGGCCATATCGAACAGTTTGCAGATCCGCAAACCATTATTGATCAACCAGCAACGCCATTTGTAAAAGCTCTTTTACAGACCGAAATTGATCATCAACAAATCTGGGGGGAGTGACATGATTAGTTATTGGCAAGCCAATAGTTCGATGATTCTAACTGATACTTGGCAGCATCTGCAATTAGTGGGCGGAGCGCTAATTATTGCCTTAATCATTGCGACTGAATTAATTGTGCTTTGTTTAGGTCACGATCGTTGGTTAACGGTATTAAACCACGTTTTTTCCTTAGCCTATTCAATTCCTAGTTTTGCTTTATTTGCCCTCTTGATTCCAATTACTGGTTTAGGACGATTAACGGCAGTGATTGTGCTGGTGGTCTATTGTGAATATGTTTTATTACGGTCATTCGTTAGTGGAATCGAATCGGTTGATCCAATTTTAATTGAAGTTGCGAAAGGAATGGGGATGACTGATACCCAGGTCCTAATCAAGGTGCAATTACCCTTAGCCTTACCTAGTATCTTTGGTGGTTTGCAAATTGCATTAGCATCCACAATGGGGATTGCGACGATTGCCGCCACCATTAATGCGGGCGGTCTGGGCGAATTGCTATTTGCAGGTTTACAATCACAAGCAATGGCACCGATTCTTTGGGGGATTATCGCTACCGTGCTGTTAACTTTGATTGGTGCCGGAATCTTAAAAATGATTGAACGAGTATTAGTTTCAGATAAGGTGGGATAAAAATGAAAGCAATTGTGATTCATGAGCCAGGTGGTCCCGAGCAATTAAAGTATGAAGAAGTACCAACACCGGTAGTCAAACCAGGTTGGTCCTTGGTAAAAGTTAAAGCCTTTGGAATCAATCATTCCGAAGTGTTTACCCGTCAAGGTCTATCACCATCGGTTAACTTTCCACGGATCTTAGGCATTGAATGTGTCGGTGAAATTGTTGAATCTACCGATCAAAAATTATCTGTAGGACAAAAAGTAGTTTCTTTGATGGGGGAAATGGGGCGTGATTTTGATGGCTCCTATGCTGAATACGTCTTATTACCAAATCATCAAATTTATCCCATCAATTCCCAGCTAAGCTGGACAGATTTAGCCGCTTTACCGGAGACCTACTATACTGCTTTTATTTCTCTCAAAAATATGAAAATCGATGCTAATCACCAGGTCCTTGTGCGGGGAGCAACAAGTGGGGTCGGGGTGGCTTTTGTTAATTTATTAAAGAGTCAATTCCCTGATATTAAAGTGTCTGGGACCACTCGCTCAGTTCAAAAGACTGATCAGCTATTAGCGGCCGGGTTTGACCAAGTGGTAATTGATGATCAAAATCACCTTCAAACGACCCTCAGTTTCGATCGAGTGTTAGAACTAATTGGTCCTTTAACCATTAAAGATACCTTCCAACATGTCTATGAAGGGGGAATTGTTTGTATTACTGGTCTGTTAGGTGGTCAGTGGACGTTAAATGATTTTGATCCAATTATGGATTTAGCCCCTAATTCATATTTGACGAGTGGTTATTCCGGCAATGTTTCGGCTGAGAAGTTCAACGAATTACTTGCTTTCATTGAACGATATCAGGTTAAGGTTACGCCGGAAAAGATTTTTTCACTTCCCGAAGTACCAGATGCTCACCGGTATCTTGCTAGTCAACAAAGTTTTGGTAAAGTGGTTGTTAAAGTTGATTAGACTAAAAAACATCCTCAGGTCAATTGACCCGAGGATGTTTTAGGTTATTCATAATTTTTTACGTGTTTGAAAGTGGCGCGAATGGCAATGGCAATAATCAATGCAATAGCATCAATCAAAATGAAAGTAATGAGGGTGACTGTATAGCCATGGAGAACTTGGTGCGTCCATGAAAGAATAACTGGTCCAACCATGCCGGCTACTCCCCAGGCAGTTAAGACATAACCGTGGATGGCTCCCAGTTGTTTAGTCCCAAAGACATCACTTAAGTATGGTGGAATAACTGAGAAACCAGCACCATAACAAGATAAGAGGAGACAAAGAGCTACCACAAAGACAAATTGAATATTGAGAAGCAACATTGAACCTAGCATTAAGATATCAACCACAAAGATCAAGGTAAAGGTAAAAGGACGACCTAAGTAATCTGACAAAGTAGCCCAAACCAAACGACCAAAACCGTTGAAGAGACCAATAATCCCAACCATTAATGCGGCTGCTCCGGCAGACATTGAAGTCATTACTTGCGCCATCGGTGAAGCGGCAGAAACTAAGCCAATGCCACAAGTAATGTTAATAAAGAACATGATCCATAAAAAGATGAAAGTAGGCGTTTTTACCGCTTGATTAGCGGTTAGTTGCGCTCCAGTTAGAGAACGACTTTCCATTTGCGCTAATTCAGCTTCTGGAACTTCACCAGGACGCGGTTTACGAATAAATTGGGCCGCAATAATCATAAAGATAAAATAGGCAACTCCCAAAATATAGAAGGTATTTACTACATTGACCGAATCCATTAAAGCTTGGGCGATCGGACTTGTTAACATCGCCGCAAATCCAAAGCCCATAATTGCTAATCCGGCAGCGAGCCCTTTTTTATCAGGGAACCACTTAATAATTGTTGAAATCGGGGTAACATAACCAGATCCTAAGCCAATTCCACCAATAAAACCATATCCTAAATAAAGCAAGGCCAAACTATGGGAGTGAATCGCAAAACCAGTGATCAGCATGCCAGAACCATAACAAAGGGCAGAAACGGATCCGGTAACGCGAGGACCGAACTTTTCGACCGCATGGCCCATAAAGGCCGCAGACATGCCTAAAAAGAAAATAGCAATGCTAAAGGCAAAGGATACCGCTGATTCGGACCAGCCGGTTTCTTTAATAATTGGGGAACTGTAAACACTCCAAGCATACACCGAACCAATCATTAAATGGAGAACCACCCCAGCCGTAGCGACAAGATAACGAGTTGCAGATTTCAAATTAAAGATCTCCTTCCAAATACATCTTTCGAACTATATAAAGATCAAAGCGACTTATTGTTCGTTATTTGCATAATAACACTTAAAAAACATAATTACAATCTACTAAAATCCGAACATACTAAGATTGATGTTCGGATTTTAGTGATTTTTAAGAACTTTGATTAGCTTTGGGAAAGTTACCTAACAAATTCTCATCATTTTCCATGCAAAAAGCGTGATAATCCCGAATGTTTTCATCATCTTTTAATTCGATTGCGAGGGAATGGAACCTAATATTTTTCAAAAAAATTTTTTGGACTCAAAAAGTCTGCTTGAGGAAATCCCAAGCAGACCTTAATGAACACATATTTATTGGATTGGTTAATTATTTAACAATTTCACAAAATTCCAACGTTTCATCGTTGGGACCAGCGATATTAAAGAACTTGATCCCTTTATCCCAGAAGTCTAAATGTTGAACTTCGTTTTCCTTCATTTGGTAGCCGGCGGCTTTAGCTGCTTTGTAAGCCGCATCCGCATCAGAAGTATTAAAGGAAAGGTGGTTGATGGCCCCGGTTTGACGAACGGCCCCGTCACCAGTCCAGATTTCTAAGGTTAAGTGACCTAACGTCATGAAAACTACTTGATTACCTTGATCATCTGTATCAAAGTTTCCGTTCATTTTGAAACCAAGACCGGCGTAAAAGTCGACCGTCTTCTTCAAATCATCGGTTGGTAAACCAACGTGTTGTAGATCATCAAAATAACCAGCTAAACTCTTATTAAAAGCCATAATAGAACATCTCCTTAAATTAAAATCCTAAGTCAAGGGCTTGGTGCTTTAAACTAGGGAAAATATGGCGGTCTCCCCAGCCAGTAATCCACCCTTGAAAGGCGAAGGCGAATAAGGTTCCAAGTCCAAAATTATCAATTTGATGGGTCATAATAATCGCGATAATTGCCATAATGGTAGGCGGTAAATATGAAACCCACATGGAAATCGTAGAATTACCTTTAAAAAACTTAAAACGTAAAATTTGAAATAAATCATCAGCCGGGTGAAGTACCAGATTAGCCCGTTGGTAAATCGAAATCGCAATGGCAATCAAAGCAACCCCGAAGAAGTTGACTAATGTATACACGATCGTCATCACAATTCCATGAGCATCCGGCATAATAGCGTTAAATAGGTTTGAAAACCATTGAATGAAAAGGGAGAAGGGAACCAAAAAGGCGATATTACCACCAATTCGTTTCCAATCCAGTTTTCTTAACAAAATAGCATTTAGAAAGGAAATACATAAACCTAGTAACATGAAGGCCCAAAAGAGCGTCCATTTCTCATTCCCTAAAACGGCAATCCCCAAGTTATTTTCGGCCGCGGTCCAGTAAGCAGATCCTAAAAATTGTGGATGAATATGCGAACTGGTAACTAAAGTCAAAACATTTCCCAACGAATTAATAACAATTGATAGTGCGAAATAAGCAATTGATTTTGACATTGAGATCGTCCGCTCTGTTTTCAAGGGCGTAGGATCGACTGATTTATTTTCCATGATTCAATTTTCTTCTCTCTTATGAATCGGTAATCAGGTTAGGCTTCTTCGCCACCCACCTTAACGATTGCCTTTGAAACTTTACCTAATTTGCCAGCTACGAAATCTTCGACTTCACTTAATTCAAGTTCGTGTGAGAACAATGGTAATGGATCAACCTTACCAGAAGCCAGGAGGGCAATTGAGTCTTCAAAAGTATATGGGTTGATGAAGGCCCCTTGAATGGTCAATTGCTTTTGGAAGACATCGTAAGTATTAACAGAGAACTTGTCATCTGGGTTACCAACCCCAAACATCAAAACTTGAGCCCCACGAGCAGCAGCGTGAAGGGCTTGTTCTTGCGTTTCTGGAGTTCCTACGGCTTCGATAACGATGTCGTATTCAGCTTCTGGAATTTCATCCGTAACTGTGTTAAGGGTCTTAACGCCAAAGTGTTCGCGGTTATTAGCTAACTTTTCATCGTTCCGGCCACCAAGGGTAACTTCATGAACTCCGCTAGCTTGTAAGATTTGGGCAAATAATTGACCTTCAAATCCATCACCTAAAACAAAGGCTTTTTGGTAAGGGTGCAGATCTAATAAGTCAACCCCGTGCATCGCACAAGAGATTGGTTCGATGACCGCTGCGGCCTTTAAAGAAACACTATCTGGAATTGGATAGACCACCTTAGCAGGGGCAGTGAAGTATTCTTCAAAACCACCATCCCGCGTTACCCCAACAGCGTCTAAGTGTTCACATAATTCTTGACGTTGAGTCCGGCAGTACTTACATTGACCACAGTAGATGTTAGGGTCAACGGTTACCCGGTCACCAACCTTAACGTTAGTAACAGCGGAGCCAACTTCTGCGACGACCCCTGAGTTTTCGTGTCCCAAAACAATTGGTGGCACCGCTTCAGCTGAACCAGGTAGACCTGCATAAAGGGCCTTGTCAGTCCCACAGATCCCAGCAAAAGCCGTGTGAACTAATACTTCGTCCGGCTTAATTGTTGGTTTATCGTAATCTTGAACTTCGAGTTGCTTTAAACCAGTTAAAACTAATGCTTTCACAATAATTCCTCCATTTGTGATAAAAAATACAAACATTTACGGTTAGTATCATATCTTTATGTCAACCGGTTGTCAATGTTTAAATAACCATTTTGATATAATCGTTACTAAAAAAATTAATTATTTGCCTGGAGCGCTTCCATTATCAATGTTCAAATCCTAGGCGTCATTGTATAATGGAACTCTAAGGAGGATAGGAACTGATGAACCAACGAGTAAAATTAGATGACGTTGCTGAAAAGGCAGGAGTCTCCAAAACAACCGTCTCACGAGTCCTTAATCATCGGGGGTATTTAAGCGACCAAACAATCAAAAAAGTCCATCAGGCCATGGAGGAGTTACATTATCGCCCAAATGTGGTTGCAAGACATTTGTACCATCAAAAAACTAATCAAGTTGGCTTGGTTTTCCCCACGGTAAACGATCCCTTTTTTGCCCACTTGGAATCACGCTTAGCCTATGAATTATATGAACGTGGCTATGCGACCTTAATGGGCAATAGTCAAAATAATCCTGATAAAGAACGACGCTTTTTACATTACTTGCTTGACGGGCAAATTGATGGCTTAATCGTCGGGGCCCATAATCAAGGCCTATCTGAATATCAAGAAACGAATTTGCCGATTGTTTCAATTGAGCGTTGGGTAGCACCCAAGATTCCAATTGTGGCTTCGGATAACTATGCCGGTGGTTTAATGGCGACCCAAAGACTATTGGACGATGGTTGCCAAAACATTATTCATACTAACTATCCGCGGCTGGAATCGTCAACCAACCAACGCCGGCAACAAGCCTATGAAGATTTAATGATTCAGCATCATCGGCAACCGATTACCTATGAAGTTAACTTTGATTCACCAGTAGAAGATAAGGTGGCCATCTTTAAAAAGATTTTTGCCGAACATCCTGAGGTTGACGGGATTGTAGCTGATAATGATACCAACGCTAGTTTAATCATTCACTTAGCCCAAGAGCTTGGTTATCAAGTTCCGGACCAATTAAAAGTGGTTGGCTTTGATGGGGCCGATACGACGCAAATCTTAATGCCGGAGCTAACCACCATTAAACAACCGATTAATGATTTAGCTTCAACAGCCGTCGATTTATTAATTAAACGGATTAATGGCGAAGAGAACGTCGCTTCCGTGATTTTACCAGTCACTTTACACGAAGGAACGACCGCTTAGAAATAAAAATTTTCGGTTACCGGTTGACATTTTTATGAAAGCGTTTTATTCTTACCCTGAATCTTGTAACAAAGTCATTTAGACAGGAGCAAAGAATCATGGAAGAAAAAACGTTTATTAGTTGGTTGGGGAAGATTGCGAGTGTTATTGCAATCTTAATATATGTGTCGTATGTTTTTAATATTATTCAAAATTTTCACGGGAATCCTGTGTCATGGGAACAGCCTTTTGTAGCTGGTATTAACTGTTCTTTATGGAGTATTTATGCCTACTTTAAACAACATCGGGATTGGCCAGTTTTCTGGGCTAACTTCCCTGGGGTCTTTTTTTCTTTTGCAACGGTAATTACTTGTTTTTGGCACTAAGCTGGTGAATGCACGGTATGGTTTCGTATCGTGCATTCGCTTTTTT
>NZ_AICN01000062.1:0-77434 GCF_000247775.1 Limosilactobacillus gastricus PS3 | reverse complement strand
GTTATTCCGGATTAGCTCAGTCGGTAGAGCGCTTGACTGTTAATCAAGATGTCGCCAGTTCGAGTCTGGCATCCGGAGTCAATTTAGGAAAAGTGTTGACGTTGTATCAACACTTTTCTTTTATGCCGATTTAGCTCAGTTGGTTAGAGCGCATCTCTCGTAAAGATGAGGTCGGAGGTTCGACTCCTCTAATCGGCATTTTTTGTTTCATGTGTGTTTATCTACAATGGTCAGTGCCTTATGGTACTGTCTTTTTTTATCTGGTATGCGTTTGTAACGGCGAGATTTGTTGTGCCTATGGAAAAGTTGACATTTCACTAAAAATTACATTATACTTAATCGGCGCATTATAAGAAAATGATTAATACATTTCTAACCAAAAATATTGGGAGTAGGTAAATGCAAAAAGATTACGATCATGCTTTTTTTGGGCAGCCACGAGGGTTGTCCACCTTGTTCTTTACAGAAATGTGGGAACGATTCAGTTATTATGGTATGCGGGCAATTTTACTTTATTATATGTATTTTGCCGTTACCAAAGGTGGCTTGGGAATGGATCAAACCTTGGCTGCTTCAATTATGTCAATTTATGGCTCCTTAGTTTATTTATCTGGGGTTGTAGGCGGATGGATCTCTGATCGAATTTTGGGGAGTCAACGGACGGTCTTCATTGGAGGCATCTTGATCATGTTTGGTCATATCGCCCTTGCGATTCCAGCCGGAGTTTCCGCCTTGTATATCTCCATTTTATTAATTGTCATGGGGACAGGACTTTTAAAACCGAATGTCTCTGAGATGGTTGGTGATTTATATACTGAGGATGATCAACGCCGCGATGCTGGTTTCAGCATGTTTGTTTTTGGAATTAACTTAGGGGCCGCGATTGCCCCAATTCTTGTCCCGTGGGCAGCGGATGGTTTTGGCATGCATCTGTTTGGTAATCAGGTTAATTATCATGCTGGCTTTGCTCTGGCTGCAGTAGGGATGTTTTTTGGCCTCTTACAATATTGGCTAGATGGGCGAAAGTATTTAAGCAAAGATAGTCTCTATCCTGATGATCCGATTGATAAAGAAAGTTTGAAACCGGTGATCATTTGGACGGTGATTGGCCTAGTGATTGTTGCCTTAGTTCTTGCCCTATTAGCAGCAATGAGTCTCTTTAATATCAAGAGCATCATTAACTTAATTACTTTCGTCGCGATTTGTTTGCCGATCGTATACTTTATCATGATGATCAATAGCCGGAAGGTCACGAAAGTTGAGCGATCACGGGTAATAGCTTACGTCCCATTATTCATCGCGGCAGCCATTTTTTGGGGGATTGAGGAATCTGGATCAGTTGTCTTGGCCCTGTTTGCCCAAGAACGAACTATCCTACATCTAGGAAATTGGCATTTTGAAGCCGCCAACTTCCAAACCTTGAATCCACTATTTATTATGTTATTAACCCCTGTCTTTGTCGCCTTATGGAATCGTTGGAAAAAGCAGCCCAGTGCTCCAGGTAAATTCGCCTATGGGCTAATTTTTGCGGGATTATCATATGTCTGGATGGCTTTGCCTGGAATGATTAATGGCACAAGTGGGAAAGTGAGCCCGCTTTGGTTAGTGGGATCTTGGTTTATCGTTGAAATTGCGGAAATGTTAATTTCGCCTATTGGATTATCAGTTACTACCAAGTTAGCCCCAAAGGCCTTTAGTGGACAAATGATGAGCATGTGGTTTTTAGCTAACTCGGCAGGACAAGCGGTCAATGCTCAAATTGTTCAATTTTATTCGTCGAAAACTGAGGTTCAGTACTTCTTAGTTATTGGTGGGGTAAGTATAATTTTCGGAATTATCCTATTTTTCTTTGTTAAACAAATTCATGCCCTAATGGAAGGAATTGATTAGTAAAGAGCGTCTTCTTTGTCGAAGACGCTTTTTGCTTGCTATAATACTTTTAAATTAAGGAGAAAACACAATGCGGCTGGTAATTAGTAGTGATAATCATATTGATGTGAATCGATTGGACCTGACCACGACTTTACAATTTCAAGCGAATTGGCTAGTTCAACATCAGGTCGATTTGTATTTTCATTTAGGGGACCTGTTTAATAATTTTGGTCAAACAAAAGCCTATTTTCAACAATTACAATTACTAGCTACCCAAACAAAATGTTTTTATTTGGCTGGCAATCATGAAATGATCAACTTAGCACCTTTTTCAATGATTGAAGAAACCACTGATTCTCGATATTTTCACAAGTCCTATCTCGACCTACCAGGAACGAATTGGCGAATTATTGGGAATAATGGTTGGTATGACTATAGCTTTTCAACTTTTGCTCAAGAATCAGACCGAGTAGCTAAGTGGAAGAATGTCTACTGGTTAGATTCAACAGCCGATCAGCCATTGACGGACCAAGCGCGCATGGACCAGGTTTTACAGACCTTAACCGACCAATTTAAAAACGCTCAGCAAGATCATCGCCAAGTGATTCTATTAACCCATTTTGCGCCACAAAAGGTCCTCTTGCATCAATATCCAGCGACATTATCAGCGCGTCGCCAAGAAGCCGCAGAAATGATTCGGGCCATGATGGGGAGTCAACGGCTTGGAAAGCTTATTCAACAATATCCTAATGTTAAACAAGTCTATTACGGACATTTACATGGATACCGTCCTCAACAGACAATTGGAAACGTCGACTATATCAATGTTGCGGTGGGGGTTAATAAACGCCGGCATAATGAGTGGGATCAACCTAATTTTAAGCAACAATGGGTCCAACACCTAAAAGTTTTAAATTTTTAGGAAAAAAGACTTGCCAAATTGAAGGACTTTCGGTAATATAATATTTGTTGATTGCGACAGCAATTATAACTCCTGGAGGAGTAGCGAAGTCTGGTTAAACGCGACGGTCTGTAAAACCGTTCCTTTTGGTTCGGCGGTTCGAATCCACCCTCCTCCATTATTATTGGGCTATAGCCAAGCGGTAAGGCAACGGTTTTTGGTACCGTCATGCGCTGGTTCGAATCCAGCTAGCCCAACTGACAAAAGCAGCTACCTGGTGGTAGCTGCTTTTACTTTTTATCAAAGGATCTGATTAAATGCCAAAGCAGGGACAATTTGCTAGACAAAGTCGGCAAAGTAAACTAAAAGCGACGAAACAAAAGCTTAAACGACAAAAACAAACCATTACGGATCAGCAAATGAGTGATTTTTTAGTCGTCCGTTATGCCTTAACTTTACGGCAACGAACGGCAGCTAATAGCCAAGAGACCCTACAACGGTTCATTCAAGAAATTGCGGATCATTTACGTCAGACCCAAGGCGACTTTGAGCGCTTGTTACCGATGATTTGGCTAAAAGTTCGCGGACAAGTACCATGGCAGTTTTATTGGCAACTGAGTTTGAATTGGCCACAATTAGCTCCTTTTTTACATCGTGAGATCAATGCCTTACCGCTAGCTCAACCTATTTGGGCACAGCAGTTACCAACACCAGAAGCCTTTGATGCTCAATTATTAAATGAGTTGGTTAATCAAATAATTGCTACGACGACGTTAAATCATCCCTTGAAAAGTGAGCAAAAGGAACAACTAAAACAGCGCTTGACTGCAACCCTTTGGATAGACAATCAAATTCAGTGGGAGCAAATTCGGCAACTCCTCGGACCCTTTCAACAAACGATCACTAGTAATGATTCAGGAAGTCAGGTCTGGTTGGACCGCTTAGCGCGCTTATAGTAAGATAGGAATAGTAACTTTTATTGACGGAGGCTCATCATGCAAAAGTTTTTTACCGTTTTAGGTGGGATGGGAACATTAGCCACGGAAAGCTTTGTTCGAGTAATGGATCAACGAACTCCAATTCATTGTGATCAAGATTATTTAGATTACCTGGTGGTTAATCATGCGACGGTGCCAGATCGAACTAATTGGATTTTAGATCATCGTCAGCCAAGTATTGTTCCGCCTCTGTTAGAAGATATCCAGCAACAAAGTCTCTTAAAACCAAGTTTCTTTGTGTTAGCTTGTAATACCGCTCATTATGTCTACGATCAATTACAGGCGGCTACCGAAATTCCCATTATTAATATGTTAGCAGAAACTGTAGCGGAAGTTTCCAAAATCATGCCGCAGGCGAAACGTGTGGGAATTCTAGCGACTCCAGGGACCATCCAATCCGGTCTATATGACCCCTACATAAAAAAAGCGGGTTATGAAGTGGTTCGACCGACCAAGGAAATTTTAGCCTTAACGGAAGACTTAATATACAACGACATTAAGGAAGCTGGGCACTCAGACAATCAGAAGTATCACCAATTAGTTAAACAGATGATTGAAGATCTCGATTGCGATATTGTCATTTTAGGATGTACAGAATTATCGTATGCGGAAGAAATGGATCCAGAAACTACTTATCCAGTAGCAGATTCCCAATCAATTGTCGTCGATCGGACAATTGAAAAGGCACTCTCCATCCGTCAAGATGACTAAGAAAAATTGCTCTCAATGGGAGGGCTTTTTTAAAATCCAAGAAAACCGGACTTGTGGTAAAATTGAATTTAGTATACACGGGAAATACAGGGATTTAGGAAACCATGGCTTCACCAATTTATATTCAAATTCATAATCAACTTAAAACAATGATCGAACAGGGAACTTGGCAGGTTGGACAACGAATTCCACCGGAACGAGTCCTAGCAGAACGTTTTCAGGTTAGCCGGATGACCTTACGCCAAGCAATTCAAACTTTAGTCGATGAAGGGGTCTTGGATCGACGGATTGGTTCGGGAACTTTCGTTGCCAGTCAAAAGGTGCAAGAAAAGATGACGGGGGTTACCTCTTTTACTGAATTAATGCGGGCGGCTGGTCGTCAGCCATCTAGTAAAACCATTTCTTATCATTTAACGGCACCGTCAGAAACTGAGATCCAAACCTTACGTTTAGCACCAGGCGAGCGAGTATTAAGAATGGAACGGATTCGATATGGTGATGAACTACCAATCTGTTATGAATTAGCAACGGTTCCTGAAAATTTAGTCAGCCAATTTAGCCGCGAAGAAATCACTAAGTCCTTTTATGAAACTTTAATTGCTAAGGCCGGCCTCCAACCAGGTCATGCTACGCAGACGGTTTCAGCAGTGAATGCTACGGAAAAGATCGCTGAATATTTAGGCGTTAAACGGGGGGCAGCCTTACTGAGGATGACGCAGATTTCATACTTACAAGATGGACGACCATTTGAATATGTCCATACTCAATATGTCGGTAATCTCTTTGAATTTGTCCTTGAGAAATAAGGAGTTTATTATGGAATATCTATATCCTGATGATAGTTATACCTTACATACGGATGCTTATGAATTGACAATGATGCAAACCTACTGGCAAGAAGGAATTGCGGACCGCAAAGCCGTCTTTGAAGTCTTCTTTCGAGAAATGCCCTTTGACAATGGTTATGCGATTTATGCAGGTTTGGATCATTTAATTCAATACATTCAAAATCTACATTTTTCGACGACTGACATCGATTATTTACGTACAACCGCCATGTTTGATGACCAATTTTTAGACTACTTGGCAACCTTTAAGTTTCAGGGGAATGTGCGGAGCATGGTTGAGGGAGAAATCGTTTTTAATCATGAACCCTTGGTGCAAATTGAAGGAAACCTATTAGAATGCCAATTAGTTGAAACGGCCATTTTGAATATTATTAACTTTCAAATTATGGTCGCGACGAAAGCGGCACGGATTAAGTCCGTGGTTGGCAATCAAGCCGTCATGGAATTTGGTTCTCGGCGGGCGCAAGAATTTGATGCCGCCCTGTGGGGAACGCGGGCCGCTTATGTTGGGGGCTTTGATGCTACCAGCAATGTTCGCGCTGGGAAGCTCTTTGGCATTCCTATTTCAGGGACCCATGCCCATTCCTTGGTACAAACATATCGAAATGACTACGATGCCTTTAAGGCTTATGCGCAGACTCATCGTGATTGTGTCTTTCTTGTCGATACTTACGACACTTTAAAGAGTGGGGTGCCGAGTGCCATTAAGATTGCGGATGAATTTGGTGATCAAATCAACTTTATCGGGATTCGGATTGATAGCGGTGATATGGCATATCTATCCAAACAAGCCCGGAAAATGCTTGATGAAGCAGGTTATCCCAATGCTAAGATTTTTGCTTCTAATGATCTGGATGAGACGACAATTCAAAACTTATTGATGCAAGGCGCTAAAATTGATACCTGGGGAGTTGGGACGAAGTTAATTACTTCATATGATCAACCGACTTTAGGGGCCGTTTACAAAATGGTTTCGATTGAAGACGATCAAGGACAAATGGTAGATACGATCAAACTATCTAATAATACCAGCAAGATGTCGACCCCAGGGAAACACCAAGTTTGGCGGATCACGCGAGAAGCAGATGGTAAGAGCGAAGGTGATTATGTCACCTTAGTCCATGAAGATCCGCGTGACCAAGAATCTCTATACATGTTTGATCCGAACAACCCATTCTTAAATAAGACCGTTCATGGTTTTATTGCTGAGCCGTTATTGCATGATATTTTTATTAATGGCGAATTAGTTTATGACGAGCCTAGCTTAGATGAAATTCGGGCCCTCCGTGCTGATCATTTAGAGGCTTTATGGGATGAATATAAGCGTGATCTTAATCCGCAAATTTATCCGGTCGATCTATCGCAAGAGTGTTATGACCATAAACTATTAACGATTCGTGAAGTTCATGATTATGTTAACCAACTAAAAAAGTAGGTGATGATGATGACCACATTACAAGCGACAATAATCAAAGATTTACAAGTTAAAGCTCAAATTGATCCGGCTACTGAAATTCAGCAACGGGTGCAATTTATTCAAGAGTACTTAAAAACGACGGGGATGAAAACGCTAGTCCTCGGCATTTCTGGTGGCCAGGACTCGTCGTTGGCGGGGCGGCTATCCCAACTAGCTGTTGAGTCTTTGCGTCAAACCACCCATGATGAGAACTATCAATTTATTGCTGTCCGGTTACCATATGGGGAGCAGGCGGATGAATCCGATGCCATGTTTGCGATTAATGAATTCATTAAGCCTGATCGGATGATTCGGGTCAATATTCAACCAGCCACTGATGCCATGGTGGCTTCTTTACAGGCTGGTGGAGAAACCATAAGCGACTTCAATAAGGGGAATATTAAGGCCCGGGAACGGATGATTGTGCAATATGCCATCGCCGGTCAACATCAAGGCGCAGTTGTGGGAACAGATCATGCTGCCGAAGCCGTGACGGGTTTTTATACGAAGTTTGGAGACGGTGGCGCTGATTTAACGCCTTTAACTGGGCTGAATAAGCGACAGGGCAAACAACTCCTGACCTATTTAAATGCGCCCGCTAAGTTATACGAAAAAACGCCAACGGCTGATTTGGAAGAGGATCGACCAGCCTTACCAGATGAGGTGGCCTTAGGAGTGACTTACCAAAATATTGATGACTATCTCGAAGGTAAGAATGTTGACCAAGCGGTCGCAGATAAAATTGAAGCATGGTACCAAAAGACGGGGCATAAGCGTCATTTACCGGTTGCCCCTCAAGATGAATGGTGGAAAAATTAATTTATGGAAGCAACAATTGTCAAAAACGTTGAAGCGACTTTAACTGAATTCAAACCTTGGCAGGTTAAAGCGGCACTGGAATTGATGGATGAAGGGAACACGATTCCCTTCATTTCTCGTTATCGGAAAGAAGCCACTGGAACCTTAGATGAGGTCCAATTACAGACGATTCAGACCACTTATCATAAGGCGCAGGAATTAGCCGATCGAAAGCAAACGGTCTTAAAGGCGATTGCTGAGCAAGATAAATTAACGGATGCTTTAAAACAGCAAATTGAATCCGCTCCTGATCTGACAACGGTGGAAGATTTGTACTTACCATACAAGCAAAAACGACGGACGAAGGCCCAGATTGCTAAGGAACAAGGTTTGATGCCGTTGGCCAATTGGCTCTTACATTATGAAGATACTGATTTGACAACTAAAGCCGCTGAATTTGTAACTGACGAAGTTGCTGATGCGCCAACTGCCTTATCAGGAGCCCATGAAATCTTGGCTGAAGCAATTAGCGAAATGTCAACAGTTCGCGCTTGGCTACGGGATTATACGACGAAAAATGGTCGCATAGTTACGAAGGTCACTAAACAAGGGGCAACGATTGATGAGAAGGGAGTATATCAGCAGTATTATGATTTTGATGCGGTAATCAAAGATATGACTTCTTATCGGACCCTGGCGATTAATCGCGGCGAAAAGGAAAAAGTTCTGCGAGTTAAAATCGAGGTTGCCAGTGAGCCAATTGATAATTATCTGGCCTTTCGCTTAATTCGGGGCCATGTCGAAAATGATGCGACCCGATTTGTCATGGCGGCGGCTCAAGACGCCTACAAACGGTTTTTAGGTCCAGCCATCGAACGAGAATTGCGCCATCAAATGACTGAAGAAGCCGATGAACAAGCCATTAATGTATTTGGCGAAAATCTTTATCATTTGTTGATGCAAGCCCCAATCAAAGGGAAAATGGTGCTCGGCTTTGATCCCGCCTATCGGACCGGATGCAAGTTAGCGGTCTTAGATCCAAGTGGAAAATTAATTCAAACGGCGGTCATATATCCGCACCCTCCAGCACCAGAAGCTAAACGCGCCCAAGCACAACAAGCCTTTTTAGATTTAATTAACCAGTATCAAATTGAAATGGTGGCGATTGGTAATGGGACGGCTAGTCGAGAATCGGAGCAGTTTGTCGCCACGGCCTTGAAACAACTAGATCGGGACGTTTATTACGTGATTGTAAATGAATCGGGGGCTTCCGTATATTCGGCCAGTCAGGATGCTCGTGACGAGTTCCCTGATCTGACGGTCGAAAAGCGGAGTGCCATTAGTATTGGCCGTCGATTGCAAGATCCATTAGCGGAATTAGTTAAGATTGATCCCCAAGCAATTGGAGTTGGACAATACCAACACGATCTGCCTGAAACAGAATTAAAAACTGAATTAACGGCGGTGGTCGAGCGGGCGGTTAACCGCGTGGGGGTTAATCTTAATACAGCTAGTTATCAGTTATTGACCTATATTTCAGGTTTATCAGCCACGATCGCTAAAAATATCGTTAAATATCGGGATGAAAATGGTCAATATGTTGATCGGACCCAGCTAAAAAAAGTTAGTCGTCTAGGACCGAAGGCATACCAGCAAGCGGTTGGCTTTTTACGGATTGTTGATGGTGATAATCCGCTTGATAATACTGATATCCACCCGGAATCTTATCCGGTTGCGACTCAAATTTTGCAGGATGCTCAAGTAACGGTCAGTGAACTAGGGTCATCATCAGCTAACCAAGCATTACAGGCCTTAGATCCACAAACATACGTTACCGATACGGTCGGCCTAGCTACGGTGACGGATGTCATTAATGATCTGCAAAAGCCGGGCCGTGATCTACGGGATTCGATGCCTGCCCCGCTGTTACACCAAGATGTCATGACGATTGATGACCTAAAAGTTGGAATGCAACTAGAAGGCACAGTGCGCAATGTAGTTGATTTTGGTGCCTTCGTTGATATTGGGGTTAAACATGATGGGTTGGTACACGTATCACGGATGAGCAAGAAATTTATCAAAGATCCACGGCAAGTGGTTTCGGTTGGTGATATTGTTACCGTTTGGGTTTATGAGGTTGACCTGGACCGGCAACGGATTCAATTGACGATGCTCCCACCGCAAAATGAACATGACTAATCAAGAGTTACAGGCCCACACTGAAGAGTGGTCTCGCACCTTGTTTAAGCGACCATTCAAGCACCAAATTTTCTTCAATCGACGCTTAAAAACTACGGGTGGTCGTTATCATTTGAATGATCATCATATTGATATTAATCCCTTAATGTATGAATGCTTTGATTTGGCGAATTTAAGGGCGGTGGTGGTGCATGAATTGTGCCATTACCATCTGCACCTAATGGGACGCGATTATCATCATCGGAGTAGTGATTTTCGTCATTTATTAGCTCTGACGGGTGGTCAGCGATATGCACCAGCTATTCCCAATCGTGAAGCTAAATACAGCTATCAATGTCAAACTTGTGGAGTAATAGTTAACCGGCAGCGCCGTTTTAATCCCCGACTTTATGTGTGCCGACAATGTGGGGGAAGATTTAAACTTATTCCAAAATAAGCTTGCTAGGAAGTAATATCTTTGTTAAGATATTACTTGTTAATGCGGCGGTGGCGGAACTGGCAGACGCGCAAGATTAAGGATCTTGTGGTCAATTATGACCGTGGAGGTTCGAGTCCTCTTCGCCGCACTACAAAAGAAAACGTCTAGCGATTGCTAGGCGTTTTTCTTTTAACTATTTATTTTGGACTTGTTCGATCAAATCACCATGATTAATTGGGCGCTCATTAATTGAGGCTAATGGTAATAATTGTTGTGGTTTAGTAAAGAACATAATTACCGTATCATCGTAGTGGTTTTGATTGATTAATTCGCGATCAAAATCCATTAAAAGATCGCCGGCTTGAATGGTTTGTCCATCACTATAATGAGAAACAAATCCTTGACCATTTAAGTTCACGGTGTCGATCCCAATATGAATGATTGCTTCAAGACCTTGATCAGAAACTAGCCCAATTAAATGTTTGCTTGAGAAGGTGAAGACGATCCGACCATCAAAAGGCGCATAGATGTGACCATCACTTGGTCGAATCGCAAAGCCAGTTCCGGGGAATGGTTGCCCATTAACTTTTACTTGGTCCATCGGAATTAAGTTACCATCAACAGGGGCAAAAACCTTTGTTGAGGCTGGCTTTGAATTTGTCGGTTGATCGTCAGTTAAGTTGGATTGCCCAGCGGCTAATTTAAGGGTTAGTTCATCCACAATTTCAGCGTGGGCCTTTTCGGATAGTTTAACTTTGGTTAGGAAGATAACGAGGGAAAGAATCGAGAGGGCAAATGGAATATAGAAGGCGGGACTATTAAAGGTAGCAATATTCTTGGCTGTCATATCAGCAGCAGTGGCCGCCCCGGTCATACCAGCAGCGATGGCGATATAACCAACTAAACCATTTGAAAAAGCTCCAGTGAGGTTATCAATGAGAGGCCGAATCGATAAAATGACGGCTTCGTTTCGTTCTCCGTTCTTTAATTGCCCATATTCGATGGAGTCGGTCATGGTTAAAATGGAAACTAATTGAGCAAAGGTGAAGTAATAGAGGACCAGTCCTATGACGAGCAAGGTTAAGTTGTCATGGAAGAAGATAAAAATCAGGTAGGCGATCATCATGCAAACCATCCCCAAAGTATAGAGCCATTTTCGTGGAATGAACCGATTTAAAACTGGATATAAAGGGGAGGTACAAAATGAAATAATCATTGCGGCCATTCCTACAATCCAGTAGGTGCCAGGCTTACCTAAGACAAATTTAAAGAAGTAATACAAGACCCCAGTAGTAATAGTATTGGCCAGCGAGTACATAAAGTAAGCTAAACAAGTCCACAGTAATTGATCATTATGTGCTAGAGCACTAATGACATCTTTAATCGTTGTTTTTTGTTGAGCTGATCGACGTAATAGATTATCTTTTTCGTGGGTTCCAATCGTCACTAGGGTCGCACAAACAATGGCCAGTAAGGAAATAATCACCGCAAAGGCGAACCAACCTGGCGCCCCTTGTTCATGCTTACTAGTGGTTAAGTAGGTGAAGTAAGTAACCACTGGAACCACAATGATGGTGAGCCCATTCCAGCCAATTGCACCGGTAAAGGTGCCGAGTGAAGTATAGACACCCCGTTCTGCACTATCTTCACTCAGAGCTGGAACCATTCCCCAATAAGAAACATCCGAAAAGGAATAAAAAATATCCATCACGACAAACACAATTACGAAAACGATGGCATATAAAATCCAATTAACTTTAATCAGGCCAAATAAGCCGGCAAATAGGGCGATTAAAAGGACGGAACTAATAATCGTCCCGGAAAGAATCCAGGGTTTGAATTTCCCCCAACGACTATGAGTGTTGTCGACAATGTTACCTAGTAAGGGGTTGATAAAAATTTCTAGTATCCGAATTAAGACGATTAACCCAGTGATTAAGCCAATGAGTTTATCCGCGATCCGACTAGAAACCCCAACAAACATCACACTGGTAACATAAACAATAAAATAATTTGATAGAGCGCCGTAAAAGGCCGCATGACCAAAATTCCCCATAGCAAAGGAGAATTTGGAGAAAAGGTGTTTAGAAGGTGCATTTGAATTAGTCATTGAAATATCTCCTCATCAAAAATTGAAGAAAACGTTTTCAATTGCTTATTATAGTCAAAATTCGCCTAAAGTAAACGATTTACTGAAAAAATTACTATAAATTTTGGCCGGTAAAACGGGTTGATTGACTTCAAAAGCTGATCTTGATAAGGTTTGAACAGTAATAAAATTATGTGAGGAATCCTGATGGCAACGATTAAAGATATTGCAAAAAAAGCGCAGGTTTCACCAACGACGGTTTCGCGGGTGTTGAGTTATGATCCCACTTTGTCGGTCAATAATGAGACCCGCAAGAAAGTTTTTGCCGCGGCGGAAGCTCTGAATTATACCAAATATCAAACGAAGTATCAGTATCGTCATAATGGTGAACAACTTTTTGTGGTGATGTGGTGTTCGGCCCAACAAGAAATTAACGATGTTTACTATTTTTCAATCCGCCAAGGAATAGAGAGCGAGGCCAAGCGAGAAGGTTATCAAGTCACGACTATTTATGCTGATGAATCTTGGGAACCATTGGCCAATGGAGCTGGCGTCATTGTGGTGGGGAGTAATCAATATGGTGCTAGCCAACTAGCCTTCTTAAAAAAGTTAGATCTACCAGTAGCCTTTGCTGATGGGGACTTATTAGGGCAAGGTTTTGCTAGTGTGACAATTGATACAACGGATGCCGTTAAGCATGTCTTGGATCATTTTGCTAAGCATGGTCAAAAAGAGGTCGGCATCTTAGTCGGTGATTTAGCCGATCAATATGACAAGGATAATTTGATTGATTTTCGCTTCCAAGATTTCAAAGCATTGATGACCCAACGCGGCTTATATCGTTCGGACCATGTTTTTGTAGGGGCTTTTACGCCCGATTCAGGTTATGCAGCCATAAAAAAGGCGATTGATGAGGGAATTAAGCTGCCATCAGCCTTGTTTGTGGCTAATGATGCGATGGCAATTGGAGCCGTTAAGGCTTTCCAAGAGGCCGGGATTCAGATTCCTGATCAATTAAGCTTAATCTCTTTTAATGATACGTCAGTGGCGCAATATGCTTTTCCTACCCTAAGTACGGTGAGTGTAAATACGAATCAATTAGGCCAATTGGCAGTAAAGGTCATCGCCGATTTACAAGAGAATGGGCAACGCGAGCCCTACAAGATTACTTTGCAGACCAAATTAATCTTACGTGACAGTAGTATTAATTAAGTTTGGGTAGCTGGGGAAATAAACCCAGCTTTTTTGTGTGGTAAAATAATTTATAAAAAAGTAAAAAAATTACTAAATAATGTGCTATCATATTCCTAAAATTATTTAGGGGAGAATGATATGTCAATCTTTAGTCTTTTATTGGTTTTATTGATCAGCTTTGTTGCCGGTGCCGATGGGGTTCTAGATGAATTTCAGTTTCATCAACCCCTGGTGGCTTGTACCTTAATTGGTATGGTAACGGGTAAACTAATTCCTTGCGTTATAATTGGTGGCTTTTTGCAATTGATCACCCTAGGATGGGCAAATTTGGGTGCGGCCATTTCACCGGATATTGCGCTAGCATCCGTTAGCGCGGAAATTATCTATTGTAAATTACAGACGGTTGCAACCTATCGGGGATTGACAATTGCGCTAGCAATATTAATTTCAATTGTGGGTTCACCTTTGACTAAAATTATCCGGACCCAAGCAGTTGGGATCATGCATCGAATGGAAATCGCTGCTCAAAGCGGTGATCTGGTCAAAATTAATCGGCTTCATTGCTTCGTCATGGTTCTACAAGGCTTACGGGTGCTGGTTCCGGCTGTAATTCTCTTAATCCTCCCGAGCAGATTCTTGATGGATGGCGCTCGACTACTCCCCGGATGGCTCCTATTAGGATTCAGCATTGGAGCGGGCCTAGTGGTGGCCGTAAGTTTTGCGGTTATTTTAAATATGATTGCTGCTCCAGAATTGTGGCCTTTCTTTACCATTGGATTTGTCTTAGCGGCGATTCCGCAGTTAACCTTGTTGGCTTTAAGTCTTTTAGGATTGGGCTTAGTTCTTATATTTCTTTACCTGCAAAACGGTTCAAAGACCAAACGTTATGGTAAATCGTTAGACGATGTGATTGACAAATAAGGGTTGAACTTAAAGTTCAGCTCTTTTTCTTTTTCATATAGTAAAAAAATTACTAAAAATATAGAAAAAGTTACCAAACGATGGTATTATGTAATCGATTTCAAAAGAGGAGGCTGATTTAATGAAACAGCATAAGACACTAGGAGCCCGCTTAGCCTATACTTCGGGGGCTTTCGGGAATGACGTTTTCTACGCAACTTTATCGACTTACTTCATCATGTTTGTCACGACGCATTTATTCAATACGGGGAATCAAGCATTGAATGCCAAGATGGTGGTGATGATGAGTAATGCCATTTTAGCTATGCGGATCATCGAAATCTTTTTGGATCCTATGATTGGGAATGCCATTGACCGGACGGAATCACGTTGGGGCAAATTTAGACCCTGGGTGGTCATTGGTGGGGTCGTGAGCTCCCTGCTTTTGTTGGTCCTGTTCACTAATATGGGTGGTTTAAATCAATCACCAGTCTTATACTTTATTGCTTTTGTGGTCGTTTACTTTGTTATGAACGTTTTTTACAGCTTTAAAGATACGGCTTTTTGGTCCATGATTCCCGCTATGTCGCTAGATTCTCGAGAACGGGAGAAAACAGCGACCTTTGCCCGGGTTGGTTCCACGGTTGGGACTAATTTAGTCGGTGTGGTGATCATGCCAATAATTCTCTTCTTCTCGGTACACAGTAACAAGGGGACGGGTGACCAACAAGGCTGGTTCTGGTTTGTAGCGATTGTGGCCGTGATTGGGATTGTCACCGCTATTGCGGTTGGCTTATGGACGCATGAAGTGCAGTCTAAATTACGGGAAACCAAAGAGAAGACGACCCTTCGTCAAGTGACCAAAGTCTTGTTTAATAACGATCAATTAATGTGGTTAGCCTTTGCATATTTGTTCTATGGATTAGGAATTAATACGGTAAATGCCCTACAACTTTACTACTTTAGTTTCATCCTTGGAGATTCTGGAAAGTATTCCATTCTGTACGCCGTTAATACTGTAGTTGGTTTAATTTCTGTCACTCTCTTCCCAAGTTTGGCCAAGAAATTTAATCGGAAGAATCTCTTTGTTTATTGCATGTTATGCATGTTACTAGGGGTAGCATTGTATACCGTTGCCGGGGCTAATTTTGCCTTAACTTTAATTGCCGCTGAATTATTCTTTATTCCACAGCCGTTGACCTTTTTAGTTGTCCTAATGATTATTTCTGACGCCGTCGAATATGGTCAATACAAGAGTGGTCACCGCGATGAGGCCTTAACTTTGTCAGTGCGGCCGCTAGTAGATAAATTTGGTGGAGCCATTTCAAATTGGTTTGTCTCAATGGTCGCCGTCATGGCTGGAATGACGACGGGAGCCACGGCATCATCAATTACGGCGCATGATCAATTGATTTTTAAGATTTGTATGTTTGGAATTCCGGCCATTATGATGGTCATCAGTTTGATCATCTTTATGAAGAAGGTTGATTTAACCGAAGATATGCATGCTGAAATTCTTGCCAAATTGGAAGCTAAAATGAAGGAGAAATAAGATGATTAAACAAAATATCACGACGGCAGATCTTAATTGGCTCGCTGATCCGCAAGTTGATGCGGTGAATACGGTGCCTGCGCATTCGGATCACCATTATTACGCCTCTTTAAGTGAGTTGAGTCAGGGAAAGTCCACTTTTGTCCAATCCTTAGATGGTCAATGGAAAGTGAATTATGTCCGGGATGCTGACTTACGGCCCCGAGATTTTTATCAAACTGACTTTGATGATACGGATTTCACTACCATTACTGTACCCGGCCATCTGGAGTTGCAAGGTTATGGTAAACCGCAATATGTTAATACGCAGTATCCCTGGGATGGGGGCGAATTTTTACGACCGCCAATGATTCCACAACACCATAACGCTGTCGCCTCTTATATTAGGTACTTTCGGGTTAATGACCATCTCATTCATGATAGCGAACGGGTCCGGTTAGTCTTTGAAGGAGCTTCCACTGCCATTTATGTATGGTTAAATGGTCATTTTATCGGCTATCATGAGGATTCCTTTACTCCGGCAGAGTTCGATATTACGTCCGCTTTAGTGGAAGGTGAAAACAAATTAGCCGTCGCCTTGTATCGCTTCTCCACTGCAAATTGGGTTGAAGATCAAGACTTTTGGCGGTTAACGGGTCTGTTCCGTTCAGTTGTCCTGAAGGGCCAGCCCAAGGTACATTTAGAAGACATTAAAACGAATGCGACTTTAGATGATAGTTATCAACGGGGAATCTTGGATGCCCAAGTGAGCTTAACGGGACCAATCGATGCAAATTTAACCGTTGAAGCCCTATTGCTTGATCGTCAAAATAAAGTTTTAGCTTCTCAGAGTCAACCAGCCAAAGCAGAATTGAATTTTCATTTTGAAGATTTAGCGATCGAAGCGTGGAGTGATGAGCAACCACAACTATACCGGCTACGACTTGCGGTCCGGAAAGATCGCTTTGTGTATGAAGTCGTACCAGTAGAAGTTGGTTTCCGCCGGTTTGAACTCATCGATCGTGTGATGTATTTAAATGGGAAACGTTTAGTCTTTCGGGGAGTGAATCGGCACGAATTTGATGCACGTTTAGGCCGTGCCGTGACGGATGATGATATGCGGTGGGATATTCAATATCTGAAGCAGCATAATATCAATGCCGTTCGGACCTCGCATTATCCAAATCAAAGCCGTTGGTATGAATTGTGTGATCAATATGGGATATATGTTATTGATGAAGCGAACCTCGAAAGTCATGGGACTTGGCAAAAATTAGGCGAATGTGAACCATCATGGAACATTCCCGCCAGTGAACCGGAATGGTTAGATACTTGTCTATATCGGGCTAATAACATGTATCAACGTGACAAAAATCACCCAAGTATTCTCATTTGGTCGTGTGGCAATGAATCATACGCGGGTGATGATATTGCGGCGATGTCAAAATTCTTCCATGAGCAGGACCCATCTCGGTTGGTTCACTATGAGGGAGTGACCTGGAATCGCGAATATGATCAAATTACGGATATTGAGAGTCGGATGTATGCCAAGCCAGCTGAAATTGAAACTTATTTAAAAGATAATCCTCAGAAGCCATACATTTCTTGTGAATATATGCATGCGATGGGTAATTCGCTGGGTGGCTTACAGCTATATACGGCCCTAGAAAAGTATTCGCAATACCAAGGCGGATTTATTTGGGATTTTATTGATCAAGGAATTTATCAACAACAAGCCAATGGGGTTGAACGATTGACCTATGGTGGTGATTGGGATGACCGACCAGCTGATTATGAATTCTGTGGAGATGGGCTTGTCTTGGCCAATCGACAAGACACCCCCAAAGGATCCGCGGTTAAACAATTGTACTCACCAATTCAAATTGAACCGGATCAAGCCGGGGTCAAAATTATTAATCGGCGGCTCTTTACCATGACTGATGATTTGTATTTTGTCGCAACGGTAATGCAAGATGGTCATCAGGTTTGGCAGAGTGAACCAATGAATTGGCTGGTCAAAGCGCGGACATCGGCCCATTTTGCCATTGAATACCCCAAGGACTTATCTGGTGAGATTGTCTATACCGTAACGGCTTATTTAGCTAGTTCGAAGCAGTGGGCTGCTAAAGGTTATCCAATAGTGTCAGGCCAAACCGTTATCCAAGAGTCCTTGCCCAAGTTTGTGGCTAGTGGTCAGCCACAGTTAATTGAAGGTGACTTCAACTATGGAGTTAAAGGGAAGAATTTCCAGGCCTTGTTCTCAAGAGCCCAAGGCACGTTGGTTTCGTTAAAGTATGGCGGTCAAGAATTGATTCAAAAGCTGCCAAGACTGACCTTTTTCCGGGCCCTGACAGACAATGATCGTGGGGCTGGGTATGGATATGATTTCCATAAATGGATGGATCTCGGTCATTATGCGAAGATGACGGAAGTGAAGGCTGAATTAAAAGCGCAAGTTGCCCAGATTACCTACCAATATCTTTTGCCATCCCAAATGGGGAAAGCGAGTGTTTGTTATCAAGTAGACCAAACTGGCAAGATAAATGTTGTGGCCGAATATGATGGGCACCTGGTTGGCGAGTACTTACCAGAATTTGGATTGGAATTCGGTGTTCCAGCTCAATTAGATCAATTTGATTATTATGGACTAGGACCAGATGATAATTATTGGGACCGGCAAGCTGGGGTCCAATTAGGTCGCTATCAGGTTAAAGTGGCGGATAATAACATTCCATATTTACGGCCACAGGAAAGTGGTAATCGGATGCAAGTTCGCGAATTAGCCGTTCATGATGGTCAACAGCATGGCTTTAAGGTCGTGGCTGATCAACAAGTTTTTGAGGCTAATGTGCAAAGTCACCAAACCTTGGAATATGAATTAGCTGATCATCAAGAAGAATTAGCGCCCAGTCAAATTACTTGGGTCAAGCTTTTAGCAGTCCAAATGGGGGTTGGTGGTGATGATTCCTGGGGGGCAACAGTTCATGCCGAATTTATGTTGCCCGCTGATCAAAAATATCGCCTGTCATTTACCATTGAACCATTGCAATAAAAAATCAAAAGCGATCAGGGGAAGGTTCTTTCAACCTGGTCGCTTTTTGCAAATGTAACCGCTATCAGATATACTTAAAGAGTATCCTTAAGAAATGGAGATTAGCTAATGGAAGCAAGTTTACAGTGGCTGGATGACCCAACCGTTTTCCGGGTAAATCAATTATCAGCCCATAGCGATCATCAGTTTTTTAAAAACCAGGAGGAATTAGAAGCGGGACAAAGTAGCTATGTGCAAAGCCTGAACGGCACCTGGGATTTTGCCTTTGCGGAAAACCCACAGGTTCGACCGGTTAATTTTTGGGAAGTAGATGCCGATCGATCTGATTTCACGACGATTGAAGTACCAAGTGAAATCGAACTTCAAAATTTTGCGCAGATTAATTATATTAATACGCTTAATCCATGGTCAGGAAAAGTATATCGGCGCCCGGCCTATTCGCTCGGCGATGACTATGAAGCCGCTGGATCGTTTAGTGAGGGAATAGATAATACGGTTGGAGCTTACGTCCGTAAGTTTGATCTGCCGATTGACTGGCAAGGGCTAGATGTCCACGTCATGTTTGAAGGGGTGGAACGGGCTATGTATGTTTGGCTAAATGGTCATTTTATTGGCTACGCCGAAGATAGTTTTACTCCATCGGAATTTGATCTGACGCCGTATCTTCAAAATAAGAATAATGTTTTAGCGGTGGAAGTCTTTAAGCATAGTACGGCTTCTTGGTTAGAAGATCAGGATATGTTTAGATTTTCCGGGATCTTTCGGGATGTGAGTTTACTTGCTTTGCCAGCTAGTCATGTAGTGGATTTAAAGGTAGATGCCCCATATGATCCTGCCAATCAGCAGGGACAATTAGGACTAGCCTTGCAATTGACTAATGATGCTGATCAGGTTCAAGTTACTTTAGCCGATCCTGATGGCGAGCCGATTTTGGAAACGAGTTTAACGGCTAATGACCAATGGCAATTACCATTACATGACTTAGGCACGGTTCAAGCCTGGGATAATCAGCAACCAGTTTTGTATCAATTGACCTTAACGGTGATCAAAGATGGGGAAGTACAAGAAGTCATCCCACAAGTGGTGGGCTTCCGCCAAGTCATGATTAATGAACAAGCGGTCTTAATGCTGAATGGTCACCGGTTAGTCATCAACGGGGTTAACCGTCATGAATGGAATTGTCATCGCGGGCGCGCCATCATGTATGAAGACATGTTGGCTGACTTACAGACCTTCCATGAAAATAACATTAATGCGGTTCGAACTTGTCACTATCCCGATCAATTAGCTTGGTATGATTTATGTGACCGCCATGGAATCTACATGATGGCCGAAAATAATTTAGAATCGCATGGCACTTGGCAAAAAATGGGCGCCATCGAACCATCAGACAACGTGCCGGGCTCACTGCCACAATGGCATGACGTAGTGATTGATCGGGCTCGCTCTAATTATGAGCTTTTGAAAAATCACCCAGCGATCCTCTTCTGGTCATTAGGAAATGAATCATATGCGGGTGACAACATTGCGGACATGAATGCCTTCTACAAGGAACATGATCCAAGTCGACTCGTCCATTATGAAGGGGTATGTCACACCCCTGAATATCGTGACCGGATTTCAGATTTTGAATCATGGATGTACTTACCACCGACAAAAGTGGCCGAATACCTGGCTAATAACCCAGACAAACCCTTTATCGAATGTGAATATATGCATTCGATGGGGAATTCCGTTGGTGGTCTAGGATCTTACAATGATTTAATTGATCAATATCCGCAATATTGCGGTGGCTTTATTTGGGACTTTATTGATCAAGCAATTGAAGTAACGGACCCCGTTACCGGCCAAAAGTCGATGCGTTATGGTGGGGACTTTGATGATCGTCATGCCGATTATGAATTTGCGGGCGATGGGATTATGTTTGCTAATCGGCAACCAAAGCCAGCAATTCAGGAGGTTAAATACTACTATGGACTACACTAATCAAATGCAAATTATTTATGATGATGGAATGCTTGGTTTAGCAGGTCCACGCTTTCATTATATTTTCGGTTATGAGCGGGCTGGTTTGGAATCATTAGTCGTTGACGGGAAGGAATGGCTTTATCGGGTTCCCCAACCGACCTTTTGGCGGGCGACTACCGATAATGACCGGGGAAATCAATTTAATATTAAATCAGCCCAGTGGTTAGCGGCTGACTATGTTGTACCTTGTGTCGACATTGATTTAACGGTCGATGACCATCATTATGACCAATTACCAATTGCGCTGGTGACGAATCAATTTAGTAATCAAACCTTGGCGGAACAAGTGGAAATTAAGTACACTTATCAAACCGTAACCGTTCCACAAACTACTGTGACCGTTACGTATCTAGTTGTGGCAGATGGAACGATTACAGTGCGGGCTCACTATCAAGGAAAAGCTAATTTACCGGAATTACCAGTTTTTGGCTTACGGCTGATTATGCCAACTCCGACCACTGGTTATACTTATCAAGGACTTTCTGGTGAAACCTATCCTGATCGAATGGCTGGTGCTACCAAGGGGCAATTTGAAGTTGCGGGCATGCCAGTAACTCCATACTTAGTGCCGCAAGAATGTGGTATGCATATGGCAACTGATTGGGTAACGGTTACGCGGGCAACGACCCTGAATAATGCTGATCCTGACTTATCACCGTTTTCACTAAAATTTTCAGCTTTGGATAAGCCGTTTGCATTCTCTTGTTTGCCCTATACCAGCAGTGAATTAGAAAATGCGACGCATCAAGAGGAACTACCACCAATTCATCGAACCGTAATGACGATTGCTGGAGCGGTTCGAGGAGTCGGAGGAATTGACTCTTGGGGGGCGGATGTTGAACCCCAATATCACTTGGATGCTAGTCAAGATCATGAAGTGAGTTTTCAAATCACTTTATAAAATTAAAAAAAGATTAGAAAAAACGTCAGATTATCTATTGATCTGGCGTTTTTAGTTGTAAAATAAAACTTGTTGAAAATTTATTTGGAATCCGGAGAGGAAAAAGTATGGTTACCGTTTTCTTATCGGCCCTATCAGGGGTTAGCGTCATTATTATAATGGTTGTGGCAGGTTTCGTCATGAATGAACGAGGTTGGTTTAGTCCGACTTCATCCAAAACGATCTCGCGAATCGTGACGCAAATTTCGTTACCTGCTTACATGATATCCACGATTACCAAAGATTTTACGGCCGGTAAATTATCAATTTTACTACCGGATTTACGGTATCCGGTGATTTCAATGTTGATTATGTTTGCCTTATCCTTTGCGGTGGCTCGCGCACTCGCCATTAAACGTTCGCATATCGGGCTGTTTTCGTCGATGTTTTTTAACTCCAATACCGTCTTTATTGGTTTACCTATTAATCTAGCGCTATTCGGGGATGCATCGATTCCATATGTACTGGTTTATTACATGGCCAATACGACCTTCTTTTGGACTTTGGGGGTTTGGCTGATTCAACGAGATGGGATGAAAGACGTCAAAATAGATGTTAAACAAGCCCTAAAGAAGGTTTTTTCAGCCCCACTTTTAGGTTTTATTATCGGGGTTGCTTTAGTTCTTTTAAAAATTCACTTACCAAAATTTATCCTGCAAACTTGTGGGTATTTAGGGAATTTAACCATCCCGATGTCGATGATTTTTATTGGAATTGCTATTTCTAATGCGGGCTTGAAGCGGGTTCGCTTTAACCGGGATGCCTGGGGGATTTTATTTGGGCGGTTCTTATTTGCCCCCATCATCATGACCCTCTTGGTCTTGCCTAGTTCCATGCCGGTTTTAATGAAGCAAGTCTTTATCTTACAATCGGCCATGCCAGTAATGACAAATGCTCCGGTAGTTTCAAAAATGTATAACGCTGATGATACCTATGCATCCATCATGGTTGCAGAAACAACAGTCATTTCAGTTATCGTTATTCCCGTCTTGATGGTGATCATCAAATCGATTGTTTAAGCCACTTTTTTAGGGTACCATTAGAAAATAAAGGATGTGGGAGGGGTAAGTATGGTTCGATTGGTACTAGTTCGCCATGGGCAAAGCCAAGCGAATTTGGATAATATCTTTACCGGCTGGACGGATGTTCCTTTAACCCCCTTAGGTTATCAGCAGGGGATTCAAGTTGGGCAAAAATTTGCACAACGTCAGTTTAGTTTTACAGATGTCCATACTTCATATATGCAACGGGCGATCATTACCGCTAATCTAATTCTGGAACAATTGGATCTGTTGGATCTACCAATTCATAAGACCTGGCGATTGAACGAACGGCATTATGGGGCCTTGAGTGGTCAAAATAAATTAGCGGTTAAAGCGAAAGTTGGTACAGCTCAATTTAAGGCTTGGCGCCGGGGCTATCGGGCTTTGCCACCCCGACTTGATCAGCCACACCATGATCGGCGCTACGATCGGCTAGGTGTTCAGGAACCCCTTAGTGAAAGTCTGCAAATGACTTTGGAGCGGTTACTTCCCTATTGGGAGGATCAGATTGCGCCACGTTTGTTAGATCAACGAGATCAATTAATCGTGGCCCATGGTAGTTCCTTGCGAGCCTTAATTAAATACTTAGAGGGCATCCCAGATGATCAGATTGATCAGGTTGAAGTACCTAATGGGCGACCCATTATATATGAACTCAACGATCACTTGGTTATCCAAGCAAAAGAAATTATGGACGGTGAAGAGTATGCCAATTAAAGAATTGACTAATAATCCAACCTGGGCAGGACAGTTGCGCTTAATTGAGCGGGTTGCTTATGCCTGCGCGGATGGCGAGCCCCAATATTTATCAATATTAGCCCCCTGGGTGCAACGTTACCCAACGACTAGAACGACGCCACGCCCCTTAATCGTTTTTGTTCAAGGGAGTTCGTGGCGCCTGCCAACCTTAGGAGAGCAAATCCCTCAATTGGTTGATTTTGCCAAGCAAGGCTATATTGTAGCGACAGTTCAACATCGTAACTCCTTAGATGGGCATCCTTTTCCGGCCTTTTTAGAAGATGTTAAAACGGCGATTCGGTATTTACGCGCCCATGCTGATGAATACATGATTGATCCTAACCGAGTCGCCATTTGGGGAACCTCATCCGGCGCTAATACTGCTCTGCTAGTGGGCTTAACTGGGAATGATCAACGCTATCAAACTCAAGATTATCCAGATCAATCTGATGCCGTATCAGCGGTGGTATCTTGTTTTGCGCCTACTGATGTCCAAGATACCTTCCAATATACTGCCATGGTACCAGGAAACGATGTCTTACAGTATGCCTTGTTTGGCCCCGATCAATCGAAATGGGATGAATTAAAGATCGCGATGAGTCCGGTTCATCAAATTAAGGCTGGCGTCATTTATCCACCGTTTTTGCTCTTCCACGGCGATCAAGACAAGACGGTCCCATATAAAGAGATGGAAACCATGTATCAAGCTCTGGTTGATCAGGGAGCGTTGGTTGAAGCTTATCGAGTCAAAGGGGCTGATCATGAGCGCGATTTTTGGAGCGCGGCGGTCTACGAAACAGTTTTAGAATTTTTAAATCGATACGAACAAGAAGGGAAGCATTAATATGACTTTGGTAATTTCAAAAGAAGATTTAGCATCATTTCATCATGCTTATCAAGCCCGGCCAGAAAGTAAGGTATTAGAACGGACGGTTACTAAAAATGGGGTCCAAGCAGCTAGTTTTGATTGGCATTCCATTGCTGATAATGACCAACATTTTTCCATTGATCTATCGACTGGGGAAGTGGCCGACCAAAAACAATCTGGACGGTGTTGGATGTTTGCGGCTCTTAATACGATGCGCCATGACATGCAAGCAAAATTTAACTTGCCAGATGACTTTGAATTATCCCAGTCGTACCAATTTTTCTGGGACAAATTTGAAAAAGCAAATTACTTTTATGAAAATGTTTTAAAAACGGCGGACCTGCCAACGGATGATCGGCGCGTTGCTTGGTTGATGACCACGCCTCAACAAGATGGCGGACAATGGGATATGTTGGTAGCCCTGATTGAAAAGTATGGGGTCGTGCCACAATCAGCGATGCCCGAATCCTATAATTCGAGTCGTTCAAACGAAATTAACGGAGTTTTAAACCAAAAGTTACGTCACGATGCGGTGATCTTACGTGATTTGGTCGCTCAAGGGGCAAGTGAGGCAGATTTAACGGCTACCCGGAAAACAATGATGCAAGATGTCTACCGGATGTTAGCCTATGCCTTTGGCGAACCAGTAGCCAACTTTGATTTTGAATATCGCGATAAAGATAAGCAATATCACCGGGAAGCTAACTTGAGCCCCCAAAGTTTCTTTAGTAAGTATGTTGGCTGGAACCTGGATGACTACATTTCTGTTATCCATGCCCCAACTAAAGATAAGGAATATTACCGAACATACACGATTGAAATGTTAGGAAATGTCGTTGGTAGTCGACCAGTTAAACATTTAAATTTACCAATGAATGAATTTAAGCAATTAGCCGTTGACCAGTTGAAGGCGGGAGAGAGTGTTTGGTTTGGGTCCGATGTCTCTAAGGAATCCGAACGGAAACTCGGGATTATGGCCTTGGGCACCTATGGTTACGAAGACCTCTTTGATACTCAATTAACGATGTCAAAGGAAGATGCCTTAGATTATGGTCAAAGTATGATGAACCATGCGATGGTCCTAACGGGAGTCGATCTCGTTGATGACCAACCAACGAAATGGAAGGTTGAAAATTCATGGGGGACTAAAGTGGGGGAAAAGGGCTACTTTGTCATGAGTGACGCCTGGATGGATAAGTATTGTTACCAAGTCGTGGTTAACAAGCGGTTCTTATCTGACCAACAGGCTGCGGCCCAAGCCCAAGCTCCAGAAGTCTTAAAGCCATGGGATCCAATGGGAACATTAGCTTAAATGATAGTATTATATTTAGTTGGCTTTTTAATTGTTTTACGGTTCGCGCGCAAGTCGAATGAATACGAAAAAGTCACACGTTTTGAATATTTTACCTTGCCGGTGCTCTCCCTAGTGATGATTGCCTTTGCTTGGCATGAAATTAGCCAACACTGGTTAGCTTTTATTGTCGTGCTGATTGTGAGTGCTTTAATTGGTAGCTACCAAACTACTAGTGCTCAAATTAAATATAGTGGGCAATTAAATCGACGTGGTCTACCCGAGATCTCCTTAAAGAAAGGTCGTAACTATCTGATTGGGTGGTGTCTAATTGTCATCATTGGTTTTATCGGTGATTCCATTTTGAATGCGGAACTCAGCTGGTCGAACTTTATGCAGGCTTTTTTTGTTGAAGCCTTGCGAGAATTAGTAATGGTATTTCGCTTTACCCATCCGACCGAATGGTTTATCTGGACCCTTTCAGCGGGATCCAGTATTACTTATACGATTACTCTATTGTATAAAGGGATTAATCGCCGACGGCAGTTACTAGCTCGAATTCATAATGAATAAAATGAATCCAGAATCGCGTACTTGAGTGATTCTGGATTTATTTGTAAGAAATACATAGCGTGCTATTGACTTTTGAATAATACATAGCATGCTATGTATTATGGGAGGCGATGAAATGAACAGTATCGGATCTAATATTAAATACATTAACGACCAGATGATTCAACGAATGAATTACAATTTAAAGCATGATAATTTAACGGCAACACAATTAAATTGTTTAATTCAGTTAGACCAGAATCAGCGTTCCAGTTTGGAATCGAAGGAATTAGAAAAATTATTACGGGTTTCCCAACCAACCGTGGCCGGAATAGTTCAACGTTTAGGCGCCAAAGGATTAATTTCAACCCTTAATTCTCCGGAGGATCGACGAGTAAAATTGATCCAATTAACGACCGCAGGGATGGAATTAATTGATAAAGCTAAAGAAGATATGCAACGAGCGGATCGGGAATTAGTTGTGGCTTTAACGGATGAAGAACAAGCTATTTTTGCTACTTTGTTAGAAAAGATAGCCCAATCGCTAGCTGATCATCATGAAGTATAAAGGATAAAGAGGGTGAGAGTATGATTAGAATTTTAAAATACCTGTCGAAGCGAGAATGGGGATATGTAGGGATTTCCATTGTCTTTATCGTTTTACAAGTTTGGCTAGATTTGAAATTGCCAAGTTATATGTCGGCCATCACGACTTTGGTCGAAACGTCTGGTAGTAAAATGAGTGATATTTTACTACAGGGGGGATATATGTTACTTTGTGCCCTTGGTAGTATGGCCGCGGCCACGATCACGGGATACTTTGTTGCTAAAGTAGCGGCGGGGTTATCGAGAACTTTACGATCATTAACCTATAATCAGATTTTAGATTTTTCCAATGCTGAAATTGGTCATTTTTCCACCGCTAGTTTAATTAATCGGTCTACCAACGATATTGTCCAAATTCAAAACCTAGTAGCGATGGGCTTACAAGCAATTGTTAAAGCACCCATCATGGCTATTTGGGCCTTAACCTTGATTATTGATAAAAGTTGGCAATGGACGGCATCAACTGGGATTGCGGTATTGGTATTAGTGGTAATGCTAGCCCTGGTCTTACTTGTGGCGGTTCCGCGGTATCGGCGGGTTCAATCGTTGACCGATAATTTAAATCGGGTAACGCGGGAACAACTTACGGGGATCCGGGTAGTACGGGCATATAATGCCGAACGATATGAAGAAGAGAAGTTTGATCAAGCTAATGACGAACTGACAAATAATAATTTAGTAGCTAACCGAGTGATGGCGCTGATGTCGCCAACGATGACCCTGATTAACTCGGGATTAACTTTGGCGATCTATTGGATTGGCGCTTATCTTATCGAAGCGGCGAGTTTATCAAGTAAGCTACCCCTCTTTTCGGATATGGTGGTCTTCTCCAATTATGCTATGCAGGTAATCATGGCCTTTATGTTATTGAACATGATCTTTATTCTGCTTCCTCGGGCTCAAGTATCAGCTAAGCGGATCATTCAGGTCTTGACGACGCCGATTTCCATTCAAGATGGTCAAGGAGGTACGCCAAAACGGCAGGGACAAGTAGAGTTCAAACATGTTTCCTTTACTTATCCCGGAGCCCAAGAAAGTTCCTTATCCGATGTTAGCTTCTCCGTAAAACCAGGATCAACCTTGGCAATTATTGGGGCCACTGGATCTGGGAAAACGACCTTGGTGAATTTAATTAATCGTTTATATGATGTTACGGACGGGCAGGTGTTAGTGGACGGGCAAGATGTTCGCGACTATCAATTAGCTGAATTACGGCAACGGGTGTCCTTGGCTCCGCAAAAAGCGACCCTCTTCAAGGGGACAATTGCTTCCAATGTTAGCTATGGTGATCGCGGTACCGGTGAAATTTCGTCGACTCAAATTGATATGTCGCTTGCGGCGGCCCAAGCGACAGAGTTTGTGCAACAAAAAGCAGAAGGTATTAATGAACCAATTTCGCAAGGCGGGACAAATGTTTCTGGTGGGCAGCGGCAACGGCTGTCGATTGCGCGCTCTTTGGCAGGTAATGCCGAAATTATGATTTTTGATGATACCTTCTCGGCCCTTGATTATCGGACGGATGCTCAATTACGTCACGACCTAAACCAAGAATTTACTCAAGAAACCAAGATTATCGTGGCTCAACGGATCGGGACTATCCGGGACGCCGACCAAATTTTGGTCCTTGACCATGGTCAAATCGTTGGCCAAGGGACGCATGAGGAATTATTAGCCAATAGTCCTGAGTATCTTGAAATTGCTGAGTCGCAATTATCACCAGATGAGTTAAAGAAATAGGGGGGTGGGAGCATGAATAATATGTCTGTTAGGGAAAAGTCTACTGAAAAATTTTCATTAGCGGGAATTGCGCGGTATTTTAAGCCTTATACGGTGATGTTGATTGTTGCCGCTCTCTTGTCAATTGTCGGCTCTATTCTCAATCTGATTGGGCCACGCTTAATTAGCCAAATTACGAATTATATTTCAGCCGGTCTTCATGGCACCATTAAGCTAAGCACCATTGGCCACTTGGGCATGATTTTAGCCATTATGTATGCCTTAGGCTTCGTTTTTAATTACGTGCAAGGTTACATGATGGCGACAATTGCCCAACGGGTCTCGCAGGATATGCGGATTGATATTTCGCGGAAGATTAATCGGCTCCCCTTAAGATATTTTGATCAGAATTCAACTGGTGATATTTTAAGTCGGGTGACTAATGATGTGGACACCGTTGGCCAATCGATGAACCAAAGTTTATCAACGGTGATTTCGTCCTTAACCATGTTTTTTGGTTCGGCCATCATGATGTTTGCGACGAATTGGCTTATGGCGATTGCTGGAATTGTGACAGCTTTACTAGGCTTTACGATTATGATGTTTGTGATCGCACGTTCGCAAAAGTATTTTAAGCAACAACAAGATCTACTAGGTGAAGTTAACGATCAAGTGGACGAGACTTTTTCAGGTCACCTTGTGGTTAAAGCTTATAATGGCGAGCAGTACGAAAAAGGACGCTTTGCCAATAAAAATCAGCGTTTATACCAGGCTGCCTGGAAGAGTCAGTTCTTGTCCGGGATGATGATGCCGATGATGATTTTTGTTGGTAACCTGGCTTATGTGGTTGTTTGTATCGTGGGGGCGGTTTTAGCCGTTCAAGGCAGCATTTCCTTTGGGACAATTGTGGCCTTCATGTTGTATATTCGCTTGTTTACTCAACCGCTACAGAACCTTTCGCAGGCCGTAAGCAGTGTGCAATCCATGGCAGCTGCTAGTCAACGGGTACTTGAGTTCATGCAACAACCAGAATTAGCTGATGAAAGTGGTAAGGTGGCATCGATTGAGCCAGTCGAGGGCCAAGTTGACTTTGATCACGTTAGCTTTGGTTATGATCCTGATCAGGTCATTATCAAGGACTTTAATGAAGCTGTTCAACCTGGGCAAAAAGTGGCGATTGTTGGTCCGACGGGGGCTGGAAAAACCACGATTGTGAATTTGTTGATGCGGTTTTACGAAACCAATCAGGGGCAAATTCGAATTGATGGTCACAATACGGCAGACTTGAAACGCGCCTTGGTCCATGATCAATTCGCGATGGTTCTGCAAGATACTTGGCTCTTTGAAGGGACTTTGCGCGATAACCTGGTTTATAATCGGGAACACATTAGTGATCAGCAACTTGATACGGTTATGGAAGCAGTGGGCTTAACGGATCTAGTTGAACAATTGCCACAAGGCTACGACACGGTCTTGCTGGATGATGAAATGTTATCAGCTGGACAAAAGCAATTAATTACCATTGCGCGGGCGATGCTTAAAGATGCGCCATTATTGATTTTAGATGAGGCCACCAGTAGTGTTGATACCCGAACGGAATTAAAAGTCCAAAAGGCGATGGATAAGTTGATGACTGATAAAACAAGTTTTGTAATCGCCCATCGTTTATCAACGATTCGCGATGCTGACTTGATTCTGGTAATGAATCATGGGAACGTGATTGAAAGTGGGACGCATGAAGAATTATTAGCTCAAGAGGGCTTCTATGCTGATCTTTATAATAGTCAATTCGAAGCCGGATAAGATTACAAAAACTGGGAAGAAATTTATGGCATTGTAGCCTAAATTTCTTCCCAGTTTTGTGTTTAGTCTTTAACGTGAATGGTCTCAGGACCTTGCTCACGTCCGATAATAATATCATTAATCCGGTGGATGAATAAGCCATGTTCAACGACGCCGACCATGTTAATCAATTCTTGATCCAGGGCGTTAACGTCATCAATTGGTCCGGGATGGACATCGATGATTACATTATTTTCATCCGTCCGGTAAAGCTGGTCACTATCCTTTGCTAGACGCCAGGTTGGCTTTAAGCCTTTTTGTTCTAAGCGCCGGAAAACATGGCTAGCACCATAGGGCACGATTTCAACTGGTACCCCGAAACTGCCAATCCGTTCGGTTAGTTTTGATTCATCCACAATCCAAATATTTTGATCGGAAGCGGTGTTAACGATCTTTTCCCAAAGCATGGAGCCTCCGCCACCTTTAATGCCGTTGAAATTTTCGTCAACTTGATCAGCCCCATCAATGGTGAGATCTAAGTGATCAACATCGTCAAGCCCAACCAAAGGGATACCGAGTTCATTGGCTTGCCTCGTTGTGATGCTGGAGGTGGTGACGCAAGTGACTTGCAAGCCTTCCTCACGCATCCGTTTGCCAAGGCCATCAACTAAGTGCTTGACCGTCGAGCCTGTTCCTAAACCGATCTTCATGCCGGGCTTAATGAATGGTAAGGCGGCTAAACCAACCATCTTTTTTAATTCATCTTGTGTCATTTTAACTCCCATTTGGTTAATTAGTAGGTGAAACTAGTAAATGTTGATATTCAGGGTGCCGGTCAAACTGGTCTTGAGCATAGGGACACATTAATTTAACTTGATAATGATGCTGATCCGCGTATGCTACAAAGCGCTCGACTAGTTGAGCCGCAATCCCTTGTCCGCGATAAGCGGGGTTGACAAAAGTACGTTCCACAACAACGCGGTGTTGACTTTCGTTAACAGTGGGAAAGGTGATTTCACCGATCAAGGTGCCATCCTCATCGCGTAAGGTGATTTGGTTAGCTGCTTCTTGCCATTGCATTTCAATTTACCTACTTTAATTTGAGATTTGTCTTCATCCATTGTGACTGATTGACAGGGGAAAAGTCAATCCTTGAATCCGTTAAAATTACTGAGTTCATGTTACAATAGTAAGCGACTATTTTAATTATCGGAGGAGTAAGATGAAGCGTGGATTTCAAGTGGTTAGCTTTAAGGCTGATCAAAAAATTAATCTTCCCCAACGCCAGACTCAACAAGCGGCTGGTTATGATCTCGAAGCAGCAGAAGATTTTGTACTACCATCAATTTGGAAGGGGAATTTCTTAAAGACTTTATGGAAGATCCATCAACAAAAGGAGCTAACAAATGACGACATCACCCAGGCGGATCAGTCTTTAAAACCATATTTAGTGCCAACGGGGATCAAGGCTTACATGCAGGCCGATGAAGTCTTGATGTTGTTTAACCGTTCCAGTGGCCCCCTGAAGCGGCGACTAGTTTTACCAAATAGTGTGGGCATTATTGATGCCGATTATTACAATAACCCTCAAAATGAAGGGGAAATCTTTGTGCAACTCTTAAATTATGGTTTAACTGATTATCATATTAAAAAGGGTGAACGGATTGCGCAAGGAATTTTCATGCCATACTTAACAGCTGATGAAGAGCTACAACCATCCCAAAAACGGCAAGGTGGATTTGGATCAACAAAAAAATAAGAGGAGGGGTCAAGTATGGCGAAAGCAAAAGTGCATTATGTTTGCCAGAACTGTGGTTATAACTCGCCCCGCTTTTTAGGGCGTTGTCCAAATTGTGGTGAGTGGAACACCCTAGTTGAAGAGGTGGAACAAACCAGTGTGGCTGCAGCGACTAAGGCTACAACTACATTGACGGGGATTGTGGCTCGTCCCCAAAAAATTAATGAAATTGACACGAAAAAGACGCCACGGGTTAAAACTAAATTACGCGAATTAAATCGGGTCCTAGGGGGCGGGATTGTACCAGGTTCGTTAGTTTTGATTGGGGGAGATCCCGGGATTGGGAAATCGACCCTGTTGCTACAAGTTTCTGGACAGCTCAGCCTGGAAAATCACCCCGTTTTATATATTTCGGGGGAAGAAAGCGCGAATCAAATTAAGATGCGGGCTCAACGAATCGCAGTTTCGGGGGACAATTTTTATATTTATCCAGAAACTAATATGGATAGCATTCGCGCTACGATTGATAATTTGAAACCCGAATATGTGGTCATTGATTCGGTCCAAACCATGCAAGCATCAGGGGTTGAATCTGCCATTGGGAGTGTCGCGCAAATTCGAGCCGTTACCGCTCAATTAATGCAGATTGCTAAGGGTGAAAACATTACCGTGTTCGTGGTTGGCCATGTGACCAAGGGTGGGACGATTGCGGGTCCTAAAATTTTGGAACACATGGTTGATACAGTCCTTTATTTTGAGGGGGACTCTCATCATACTTACCGGATTTTACGGTCGGTTAAAAATCGGTTCGGGTCCACTAATGAATTAGGTATCTTTGAAATGCATGATACGGGATTAACCGAGGTGGCCAATCCCTCGGAGATGTTTTTGGAAGAACGCTTAAAAGATGCTACCGGATCGGCAGTAGTTGTTTCCTTGGAAGGGACGCGGCCGATTCTAGTAGAGGTGCAGGCCTTGATTACGCCCACCGTATTTGGGAATGCCCAGCGAACCGCATCAGGTTTAGATCGAAATCGGGTTTCGTTAATCATGGCCGTCTTGGAAAAGCGGGCTAATTTACTCTTACAAAATCAGGATGCCTATTTACAAGCGGCTGGGGGCGTGAAGTTAAACGAACCGGCGATTGATCTAGCTCTAGCCATCAGTATTGCTTCGAGTTATCGTGACAAAGGGACCCGACCAACGGATGCTTTTATTGGTGAATTAGGTTTGACGGGGGAAGTTCGGCGAGTAAGTCGGATTGAACAACGAGTGGCCGAAGCCGCTAAATTGGGTTTTAAACGGGTCTTTATCCCGAAAAATAATTTGCAACATTGGACACCACCGACCAATATTGAAGTGGTTGGGGTTGCCACCATTAATGAAGCTTTAAAATTAGCTTTATCTTAAGGAGCCCCTTTTCTTTTCAATGGTGGGGCGCTAAACTATTACATGATATAAATTGATAGAAAGAGGCATGCGTTTTGGCTAAAAATAAAGTACGGGTGCGGTATGCACCTAGTCCAACCGGACATTTACATATTGGAAATGCACGGACAGCATTATTTAACTATTTGTTTGCTCGGCATTACAAGGGACAATTCATTATTCGAATTGAAGATACTGATACTAAGCGGAATATCGAAGATGGTGAACGGAGTCAATTAGATAATCTGAAGTGGATGGGGCTAGATTGGGATGAAGGCCCGGATAAGGGGGGCGACTTTGGCCCTTATCGTCAATCGGAACGGCGTGACTTATATGACCAATACATCCAACAACTATTAGATCAAGATTTGGCCTACAAATCTTACATGACGGAAGATGAATTAGAGGCGGTTCGGGAACGGCAAAAGGCTAATCATGAAATGCCCCATTATGAGTATGAATACGCTGGGATGTCGGCGGATGAAATTGCAAGTGCCCAAGCTGCAGCGGAAGCCAAGGGTCTCAAACCGGTTATTCGTTTCCGCGTTCCTAATGACGCTGTCTATGAATGGGACGACCTAGTGAAGGGCCATTTATCCTTTGAATCATCCTCGGTTGGTGGAGATTTCGTTATTCAAAAGCGGGATGGGATGCCAACTTACAACTTTGCCGTTGTGGTTGATGATCATTTGATGCAGATTACACACGTCTTTCGTGGTGATGATCATGTGTCCAATACCCCCAAGCAAATGATGATTTATGAAGCATTGGGTTGGGATGTACCTAAGTTTGGTCATATGTCATTGATCATCAATACGGAAACGGGGAAGAAATTATCTAAGCGGGATGAATCAATTCTGCAATTTATCGAACAATACCGTGATTTAGGTTACTTACCGGAAGCGCTGGTTAACTTTATCGTTCTCTTGGGTTGGTCCCCAGAAGGTGAAGATGAAATCTTTAGCTTAAAAGAATTCGTTAAGATGTATGATGAAAAGCGGTTAAGCAAGTCTCCGGCGGCCTTTGATCGGAAGAAGTTACGGTGGATTAACAATCAATACATGAAGTTATCTTCGGCGGATGAAGTCTTTAATGCGGCCATGCCACAATTGATTGAAGCCGGCTTGATGGAAAAGCATGCTGATCCATACCAAATGGAATGGATGCGCCGGCTGGTTGAACTGTTTAAGCGTGAAATTTCTTATGCGCATGAAATTATTGATTATGTGAAGCCGTTTGTACATGGCCCAGCGGATATTGATGATGACGCCAAAGAAGAGATGAAGGCGGAAACAGCAGTGGTGGTCTTAAAGGCCTTCCGCGATAAGATTGCGGCCATGGACTTTATGGATGCTACGTCGGTATTAGCGGCCATTAAAGCGGTTCAAAAAGAAACGAAGATCAAGGGACGGCAACTTTGGATGCCAATTCGGATTGCCGTGACGCATGAATCACACGGCCCCGAACTACCAGAAAGTATTGAATTGTTTGGTCAAAAGACGACCTTAGAACATCTGGATACAATGATTGACCGCATTGAAAATAATCAACTTTAAGAGGTTGAAGCTGTGAAATAGGCTATGAGAGTGGAAAGGAATGTTAATTAGCATTTCTTTCCACTCTCTTTTTATACTCCGGCAAGGGGGTCATGATTTTAATTTGAAAATGCCATTCGGCTTGAATCATTTTTAAGAGCTTTTGGAAGTCTTTAGGTCGCGCATGTTGGAGTTGGATCACGATGATGGTGCTAATCGCCGGTTTTTTTAAATTGTTAGTGGTAAAAGCAATGTTGTAACAATCAAAAAGAGGATAGTAGCTAACTTCAATTTGATAGACGGTGTTTGACACTGGCTTAAAGAGTTGAGTAACCCGTTGATTAAATAGTTGCTGATAGTAATTTAATTGGTGTCCCATTACACTTTCCACCTTTCGGGTTGGTCTTGGCTATATTATAGCGAGAAATAGGATTTTGCACAAACGTATGTTCGATTAAACTACAAAAAAAGACAGTGACCAAAAGTCACTGCCGAGGAGTATTACGATATCTTGGGGGAGATTTCGTAAAATTTATTTTTCGGTTACTATTGGGAGGAGTAATTGAAAAATAATAGGTTTCGGTTATTGTAGTATATTTATACTACACGTATATATTATCAATCATTTATGAAGATTTCATGATTAAAAGGTAAAAATAATCAAATTTTCAATTTGAAGGGAAATAAAGCCGTCATCTTGGGAATGTGGTAAGATAATAACTATCAAAATTAACGATTTTTGGAGGTCGACAGATGTTAAAAATTTATAATACCCTTTCACGTCAAAAAGAAGTCTTTCAACCAATGACCCCGGGAGTAATTAAGATGTACGTCTGTGGACCAACCGTCTACAACTATATCCATATTGGCAATGCCAGGAGCATTGTAGCTTTTGATACCGTTCGCCGTTATTTTGAATTTCGCGGGTATGAAGTTCAATATGTGTCTAACTTTACGGACGTTGACGATAAGATGATTAAGGCCGCTAAAGAAGAAGGGATTACGGTCCCCCAATTAGCTGATCGATATATTCAAGCCTTTAATGAAGATACGACAGCGCTTAATGTAGAACCGGCCACGGACCATCCGCGGGCCACGGAGTATATTCCGCAAATCATCACTTTTGTGCAAAAATTAATTGATAACGGTTATGCCTATGTCGTGGATGGTGACGTATACTACCGTGCTCGTCACTTTAAAAATTATGGAGCGCTGTCTGGTCAGTCCATTGATGACTTGGAAACCGGTGCCAGTGAACATGTTGATCCGGAAGAAGTTGCGAAAAAAGAAGACCCACTTGATTTTGCCCTCTGGAAAGCCGCTAAACCAGGAGAAATTAATTGGGAATCACCGTGGGGTAAAGGCCGTCCGGGATGGCATATCGAATGTTCAGTTATGTCGACCGATCATTTTGGGCCGACCTTTGATATTCATGCTGGGGGGCAAGATTTGCAATTCCCGCATCATGAAAATGAAATTGCCCAAAGTGAAGCAGCGACGGGTGAAAAATTTGTTAATTATTGGATGCATAATGGCTTTGTGACCATCGGTCAGGATAATGAAAAGATGAGTAAGTCTTTGGGCAACTTTGTGACCGTCCATGATCTCTTGAAGGCAGAAGATCCTCAGGTAATTCGCTTCTTTATGGCCACCACTCACTATCGACGTCCTATTCAGTATAGTCAAGCCAATCTCGATGAGGCGCGCGCCAATCTGGAACACTTACGGAACACCTTTCACAATTTGCAATATCGACTCAAAGACGCCACTTCGGGGACGGATGGCGATGTCCAACGTCAGTTAGCCCAATTTAGGGATCGGTTTACTGAAGTTATGGATGATGATATTAATGTCGCTAATGGAATTGCTGTCGTGTATGAATTGATGAAGTTTGCCAATCAGTATGTTGAACAAGCCGCGGTTCAACGGGAACCTTTAGTGGCAATTCAAGTAATGTTGAAAAAGCTTTTGCAGGTTTTTGGGATTGAAATTAGTTTAGAAGCCCAATCGCAAGATCAAGAGATTGAAGCGCTTATCAAGCAACGGGACGCCGCGCGGGCTGCTAAAGATTTTGCGCTGAGTGATCAAATTCGGGATACCTTAAAAGCGCGGGGAGTTATTATTGAAGATACGCCACAAGGGACTCGGTATAGAAAGGAATAAGTGATGGCAACAGTTGATCAACGGCAATTAAATGGGATTGCATTAGCTTATCTCGGTGATGCTGTGTATGAAGTGTTTATTCGACAACGACTGTTAGATTTGGGAATGAGTAAACCGGATCGGCTTCAAAAAAAAGCCACCCATTACGTTTCAGCCAAGGCTCAAGCGGCTTTAGTCGATTTAATGGCGGATGAAGATATCTTAACGGAAGTTGAGTGGGCCTACTATAAACGCGGTCGGAATGCGAAAAGTTATACCCATGCGAAAAATACTTCGATTTTAACTTACCGTCAATCAACGGGGTTTGAGGCCTTGTTTGGTTATTTAAAAGTGACGGAACAAACGGAGCGAATTGAAGAATTAGCTTCTTGGTGTATTCATCAAGTGGAAAGAGGACGGACAGAACAAAATGACAAGTGAACAAACGGGAGAATTTATTATTGGTCGTCATCCAGCAGTCGCGGCCTTAAAATCCGATCAAGCCGTTAATAAGGTTTTCATCCAAAAGGGCCTGAAATCCGATGCCTTAGGTCAAATCATTCAGTTAGCCAAAGAACGTCAATTGATTATTTCTAACGTACCTAAGGCGAAGCTTGATCAAATGACGGATCATCAAAATCATCAAGGAGTGGTTTTGGCGGTGGCGGCTTATCAATATGCGCAAATCGATGATCTCTTTGCAAATGCTGAAGCACATCAAGAAGCACCTTTCTTTTTGATTTTGGATGAATTGGCGGATCCCCATAATTTAGGGTCAATTTTACGAACGGCGGATGCTGCCGGGGTTCACGGGATTATTATTCCGAAACGGCGGTCGGTTGGTTTGACGGCAGTGGTAGCCAAGACTTCCACTGGGGCAATCGAACACGTCCCGGTGGCCCGAGTCACGAATCTGGTACAAACAGCCAAGGAACTCCAACAACGGGGAGTCTGGTTGTTTGGGACTGATATGCAGGGGACGGATTACCGGCAGTGGCAAGCCAACGGACCAGTTGCTTTAGTTATTGGAAATGAAGGCAAAGGAATCTCACCGTTATTAAAGAAAACCTGTGATGAAATGCTAACCATCCCGATGATTGGGCACGTCCAAAGTTTAAATGCTAGTGTGGCTGCTAGTTTACTGATTTATCAGGGATTTAATAGTCGGCACCCCTCAGCAAAATGATAATCAAAAAGGCCCCGATACGGAGCCTTTTCTTAATACGGTTAGTGATTGAGTTCATAGGCGACCCGGCGAGGTTCGATCAGGTCAGTTGGTACTTTAACGTAGCCACGTTGTTGAAAGCCTAATTTAGTGATTAGGTGCTGCATGACGACATTATTAAGGCCAGTATCAATCCGATAATCTAAAATACCTTCATTCAGTGATTCTCGGATGAGGAGTTGCATAAATGGCGTCACCAGGTGTTTTCCTTGATGGGATTTTGCCACTGCAATCCGGTGAATCGCTACATAAGGTTGATCATTGATTTTCCAGGACCCATCAATTTTTTCATACGAAGGGTCGGGTCCGCTAACCATAGCAGCATAACCAACTACTTGTTCTTGATGAACTAAGACCCAAGCGTGGTGCGCTGCTAAATCGTCGTTGATGGTGGATTGATTAGGATATTCACCCTGCCACTGGGTACTACCCGCCGCCTTTAAAGTTTGGCGGGCATCCTCGATGATGCCCATGATGGTAGCTAAATCAGCTGGTTGAGCTAATCTAATATATGTTTCCGTCATTCGACGACCTCCTTGAATTTTTTAGCTTTTCTATTATAAGAGATTCATTGCAGAAGGTCATTAGTTATGGCTTAAAATTTGATAAAATGTTGATAATATTTTAAGGGACAACCAATATGAAGTATGATAATTTAATTTTTGATTTGGATAATACCTTATTTGATTTCGATGCTGGGGAACACCAAGCACTTACGGAATTATTCCGGCGTCATCAGTGGTCGTTACCCGATGATCGGCGGCAACGATATTTGCAATATAATAAGGGACTATGGCGGATGACCGAACGTGGCGAAATCACTAAAGATCAGCTCTTTCAAAACCGCTTTAAGGATTTTATTTGGGCGGAATTTGCGATCAAAATCGGCCCCGAAGTTGACCAAGAATACCTAAACTTATTAGCTCATCAGGCCCAATTACTTCCAGGAGCGATGGAAACGCTACGGCTCGCTAAGGAATTAGGCTTTGAAATGAATGTGATTACTAATGGTGCTAAGTTAACCCAAGCCCAACGGTTAGAATTATCAGGGATTAAACCCTATTTCAATACGATTATCATTTCGAGTGAGGTCGGAATTGAAAAGCCAGACCCGCAGATTTTTGCGACCCTGTTTGAACAACAACACCTGCAAAAACAGGGATCCTTAATGATTGGTGATGGAGTGGCTTCGGATTTGACCGGGGCCCAACAGTTTGGGATTGACAGTCTTTGGTATAACATTTATCAAGAAACATTGCCAAAGGAGCTGTCGGTGAAGTATCAGGTCATGAATCATGATCAGCTGCAAGCGACCCTGCGGAAAATTGCGAAAAGCGATGCTTAAATGCGGTATAATGAAACATGAATTGAAATTAGAAAGGATCATGCATTATGGCAAAAATTGAAACCGAAGTTGAAAGTTTTGAATTAGATCATACGAAAGTAAAAGCTCCTTATGTGCGATTAATTACTGTGGAAGAAGGACCAAAGGGCGATAAGATTTCTAACTTTGATCTACGGCTGACCCAACCAAACGAAACAGCCATTCCAACGGGTGGTTTGCACACGATTGAACACCTCCTGGCCGGCTTATTACGTGACCGGATGGATGGGGTGATTGATTGTTCACCATTTGGTTGCCGGACTGGTTTCCACTTAATTATGTGGGGTGAACACTCGACAACTGAAGTGGCTAAAGCCTTGAAATCATCATTAGCAGCGATTGCTAATGATATTGAATGGTCAGATGTACCGGGAACGACCATTGAAAGTTGTGGGAACTATCGGGACCACTCTTTGTTCTCCGCCAAGGAATGGAGTAAAGCGATCTTAGCTCAAGGTATCAGTGATGATCCATTCACGCGGCACGTGGTCGACTAAGCTGAGTTATGAATGATGAACCTCGAAGGATCATGATAGCCTCCGAGGTTCTATTATTAAATGAGGAATGCAGATGATAACATGGGTTGTGATCGTCGTTTTATTGGTTGGCTTTTTTACCATGATGATCGGGATTAATCGAGGATGGTGGCGAGGGCTTGACCAATGGGCTTTTTTGCACGTTACTAATCAACAAGATCACCGGTTCTGGCATCAAGTGGCTTTTTTGGGCCAACCTTGGTTGACGGTAGGATGGATCATTGCCATTAGTCTGTGGTGGTTATTACAGGGTCAGTGGCTGCTGACTATCTGGACTTTAGGTGTCCTGGGAATTGCCAATGTAATTGGGATCATTACTAAAAAAGTAGTTAGTCGCACCCGACCGGTGGGTCATTTGCCACATGATGATGATTTTAGCTTTCCCAGTGGACATGTCCTAGGACTAACGCTTTTAGTGAACCTGTTAATTTTTTATTGGCCATCTTGGGGGGTCGTTTTACTAGCTGTCTTGTGGTGGCTGTTGGTGGCCAGCTCACGGTTAGTGTTGCGAGCACATCATTTATCAGATTTAATCGGAACCCTTTGTTTTGCCCAAGCATGGTTCTTAATCTGTGATAAATTATTAACATTAGTATGGTTAAAGTTTTAAGAGGTACAAGATGGAAGCACAATTAGTCCAATTTCATATCGAACTAAATTATGGGAATATTCAAATGCCCCATGGCCCCCAAGGGATTAATCTAGAATTTTTGGCAGTTGATAAGTATGTTGCCATTAATCAGCAGGGCATTCCGCAATTTAAGGAGGCCTATGGTGAAAAATTAACTGCCATTATCAAAAAGTTTGAAGAATTCTGTGGCTTTCAACTTAAACAAGCCCCAGATGTTCATCCAACACCATCCTTTCACCGCTTGGAGATTTATAATGATTTGTTAAAGTACATCGTGAACTTGATTCAGGATCAATTTAACGTGGCGAACGAAATGGAATTGATCGACGTTCACTTAATTGGAGATTTTTCCGTCTACCAGGGAGGCCAAGCAACATCATTGCAAAAAGAGGCTAACCGTCTCCGGGTTGCTTCGATTCAGGCAACTCAACAACGTTTAATGGCTCTAAAAGGCCAAGCTAATCAAGCGAAGACCAACTAAAAGGAGTTGCCGATCGGCAACTCCTTTTTTAAATGAATTTCGCAATATTGACGCCCAAAATGTGGGAGTTTAAAATAGCAATGGTATATATCTTTGTATATTAATTAGGGCTTAATCATCAATAAAAAAGGGAAATTGGGGATAAGAAGATTATGAAATATTGTCGGAAATGTGGAACGAAACTGGCGGAGGGCGATGCTTTTTGTACCCATTGTGGTGCAGCAGTGAATCCAAGTAAATTCCAATCGACTGGTAAAATAAATGTCGGTCGACAATCAGTAAAAAGGTTCTGGTGGATTACTGGACTGCTTGTCATTGTAGTAATACTAGCATTAATCCTTTTTGTTCGTGGAAATAAAGGATCCAGTAAGGTTAGCCAAAATACCAGCTCCGCTGAGATAAGTTCAAGTATTACCAGTAAAACATCAACTAGTTCCGATAAAACTAGTCAAACATCTAGTTCAAGTACAAGTACAACAACGGCCGTTGATGACAAGACGGTTGGTGTTTTAGTGGCTTTGCTATATAGCCCAGATTGGTTTAAGGAATGGGTGAACCAAGGAGAGATGACGTATGGTGTAGCGAGTTCAGATTCTGGTGACCTCGAAGGTTATAGCTATATTACCGCAGGGGGGACGGCATCTAGCTATCTGTACTACAAATTAGATGGCGATACGGTTACTTATAAATATTATCCGAGTGCTGTTGAAAGTATTACTAAAATTGTTTCCCTAGCTCAACTGGAAAAAGATTATTATGTAACGCAGTCGCAAAAGGATGAGGTTAACGGTTACGTTAATAAGTTGAAGACCGAGTAAAAAGTGCTAAATTAGGGTTAACTAGATAATAGTAAAAAAGAGTTGCCGATCGGCAACTCTTTTAGTTAAGTTTCTTCATCACATCCGCCGTAGCTTGGGCGTAATCTTCAACCAGGTTTTCACCATTTTCTTGCGTGGCATTGTTATCAGTGTAGATAGCAATGACGTAGTTTTGCCCATTTGAAAGGGTGACCTGACCAATACTATTAATGATCCATTTAGTTTTGGCATTGTAGTATAGCCAGCCGTTTTTATTGTAATAGGATTTACTACCAGCAGAGATTCCCCAACGCTGGTCGGCTTCCACATTGTACATCAGGTCCTTAATGTAATCTTGGGAATCATCATTTAAATAAGATGATGAGTAAAAGATTTGGCGAAGGACTCGTAATTGATCGGCCTCTGTAGTAGTGGTAACTCCAAATGTTTTTCCTAGCTTTCGAATTGGTCATTCCTAATTCGGTAAACATTTCTTGGAGCCCAGTGCGATTGAGATAATTTTTACCATAAAACATTGAGGCCGCATCATTATTGGAATTAACGATCATGGCCTCAGCACTACTTTTCTCACTATCAGTTAATTTACCATTTTGATTGTGAAGTACGGCGGCTAAGATATCAACTTTCACCGAACTATCGGTATAAAATTTATGGTTTTTACTATTGGTGTAACTATAGGTATTTTTAGTGGTAGGTGAATAGATGGCGATCGAAACATGTTGATTCGGATTGGCTTTGGCTACTGATCGCCAAGCACGATGTAATTGAACTGATAATGTTAGATTGGTAATCGGTGAAGTGGTCTTTTGACTAGACTGCGATTTAGCACTAGAACTAGTACTCGATGCTGTTTGGCTAGTCGAAGAGATGCGTGGTAAGGATGGATTAGTTAATACAAATGCGAGGATTGCTGCGATGACAATAAAAAGACCGCTGATAATATAGGGGAGTCGATGTGGAGTTGCACTCCCCTGAGCGGAATTCCGAGATCGTTCAAAGGGGCTTTTTGGCAAGATTTTTTCTTCCTTCATTTTAGACTATTAAAATAGTTTATCACGAATATCTTTGGACAATGGTAAAATAAGTTTGAAACTTAAATGAATTCCGGTGAGAGGATTGGGCATGAAAAAGAACTGGACACATTTTAAAGGAGTCCTCTGGGATAATTTTATGGCGCTCATGCAGCTGTTTGCTGGTGAGGATGATTTTATTCGCCATGGTAGTAAAAAATGGCAACAACGCCAGCAAAAAAAGTGAAGAGCATGCGCTCTTCACTTTTTACATATCTGATAAGGGCCACCAAGTTCCAGTCGCTTGAACAGGATGGTCAAAAGCGAGCATCTGATTAGCTTGGTTGTTAAAGTAACGTAAGGTCATCACTTTGGCCCCGTCATTAATAAAAACTTCTAGGAGAGAATGATCAACGAAAATATCAAGGCTTAAGGTTTGATGGGCTGGTAAATCAACCGTCCGACTAGTTCCGTAGTCGAGGTTCGTTGGTAGATCGGTATGACCTCGATCAATAGTTAATTTCCCAGCTTGCGTATCAAAGTTAATGGCGACGCTCTTAGACAAATCATCCTTAGCAGCTACATGTAGGGTACCGGTTTGATCGGCTGGTAAGGTAAGGTTTAATTCAAATTGTTGACCAGCTTCAGGATTGATGGTTTCGACTTGTCCGTCAATATTTATGGCTTGGTCAGTCTGCCGTAGATCACGGATAGCTGGGACCGGACTTTGATAGAGTTGACCATCATGATAGTGGAGTTCCTTTACTTGGCTCATACAATTAGCCCAGTTTTGATTATCCGTGGGATATTCTAAATCGGGTAAACCAACCCATGAGATCGCATAAGCTTTCCCATCTGCCGTATTCATGGCCTGCGTAGCGTAAACATCAAAACCATCGTCCAGGTTTTGCATGTGCGCATCTGGGTTAATCATAGCTGGGTGATCGTAATCAAAGCTTTCGGCCGTTAAGTACATATCAGGGTAGATATTGTTGTACGGTGCCACTTGGTGATCTAATCCTTGCGGACAAAAGATCATCACTTGGCGACCATCCACGGTGATCAGGTTTGGACATTCAACCATATAACCTAGATCATCTTGTCCCAGGTCAACGTGACCAAGTTCATGCCAGCCGTATTCGAGCTGATCACTGGTCCAAAGGTCGATGTGTCCACGCTTTTTTTCAGCATCTTGAGAACCGATAATGGCATAGAATCGGTCATCGTGTTCTAGTAATTGGGGATCTCGAAAATGTTCGGTGATGGTCGATGGATTGACGAATAATGGTTGGTCGAATTTCGTGACTTGATAATTATGGTCCATCCAAGCGCCTAGTTGGTAGGGGGTCCGAATCCAATCGTCATCGCGGTGATTACCGGTGTACATAAGACAGAGCCGTCCATTCACCACCCGAGCAGATCCCGAATAAGCCCCATGACTGTCATATTCAGTATCAGGAGCCAAAGCAAGTCCATGGCTGCGCCAATGAACTAGATCGGGTGATGTCATGTGCATCCAAGATTTCAAACCATGGGCGGCTCCAAAAGGAAATGACTGGTAAAAAACATGCCATTCCTTGTTAAAGTAGGAGAAACCGTTGGGGTCATTTAATAATCCGGATGTCGGACGAATGTGATATTTCAATTGTTCAGGCGAATTGTCAGCTTGGCGCTGTAATTTTAGAAGTTCTAGAGCGCTATGTTGGTCATAAGGTCGATAGCGCTGTTCACGAGTCCATTCCATGAAAATCCTCCAGTAAATTAAACATTAAATATGATTTAATTTTACTTTTTAACGAATGGATGTGCAAATGGTCTGTTGGTAAATAGTGATACAATAAAACATATATAATTTATTTTTTAGGGGACAATAATGCAAACTGTGATTAAAAATGCCCACATATACACGGGAGCAGAGGAATATCCGAATGGCTATCTACGCTTTAACCAACGAGTAATTGATGTAGGGTCGATGACCGATTTTATACCATCAGAGTATGACCAGACAGTTTTGGATGCCTCTGGACAGGTCATGGTCCCAGGATTTATTGACATTCATTGTCATGGCGGGTACGGGATTGATACTATGGATGCTGATCCCGATCAAATTGATCGGATGGTGCATCAGATGACAGTGAATGAGGGCGTAACCACGGTATTTCCAACGACCGTCACTCAATCGGTGGATCATTTTGATCGGGCCGTGAAGGCCGTGACCCAAGCCGCCTTGAAAAATCCGGTCATTCAAGGGATCCACCTGGAAGGACCGTTCATCAACGAGAAATACAAGGGTGCGCAACCGGCTCTCTTTATTAAAAATCCTGATCCAACCTTGTTAAGACAGTGGCAAAGACTGGCGAATGGGATGGTTAAAATTATTACTTACGCCCCGGAAATGCCGCAGGCGCGTAAACTAGAAAAGGCGTGTCTTGAAGATGGAGTCATTGCATCGGCTGGGCATACGGACGCAACTTACGAGCAGATGCAAAATTCTCAAGCTAGTCATGTTACCCATTTATATAATGCCCAACGGGGGCTACATCATCGTCAACCTGGCGTAACCGGATATGCCTTTTTAAATAATCAGATTACGGGAGAAATCATTGCTGATGGTTTTCACGTTGTGCCTGAGATGGTTAAATTAGCCTACTTAGTGATGGGAGCTAAACGACTGGAGTTGGTGACGGATGCCATGCGAGCCAAAGGATTGCCTGATGGTGAATCTGAATTAGGGGGCCAAAAGGTAATTGTTAAAGAGGGTCAGGCCCGCTTAGAAAGTGGTAATTTGGCCGGATCAGTTCTACTTTTTAAGCAAGCCTTCAAAAATATCATTACTTTCACGGGTTGTTCGATTAACGAGGCGGTTCAGATGGCCTCAGTAAATCAAGCACGAGAATTCAATCTACCCCAAAAGGGTATTTTAGAATCTGGTCGTGACGCTGACTTTAATTTGTTAAGTGCGGAATTAGAATTAGCAGCTACCTATAGCTATGGTCAACTTGTTTAACATAAAATATGTTATCCGGTTGACTTTTTTTCGTTTATCGGCAATAATAGTACACAGATAAAACGCTTACATGCGTAAAATAGTAAGGAGAATGTATTATGGACCATAAGCAAGTTGCTGCTGATGTGGTAAAAGCGGTCGGTAAAGATAATATGGTTGCCGCTGCTCACTGTGCTACACGGTTGCGGTTAGTATTAAAAGATGAGTCCAAGGTGGATCAAAAAGCCTTGGATGCCAATGATGGAGTTAAAGGGACTTTCAGTACCAACGGTCAGTTCCAAATCATCATCGGACCTGGTGATGTTAACAACGTCTACGATTATTTAATTAAGGAAACTGGATTAAAAGAAGTTTCAACCGATGATTTAAAGCAAATCGCAGCTAAGAACCAAAAGTTTAACCCAGTGATGGCCTTTATCAAACTCTTATCGGACATTTTCGTCCCGATTATTCCAGCCTTGGTTGCCGGTGGTTTGTTAATGGCTTTAAACAACGTCTTTACTTCGAAGTTTGGTTCTGAATCGATCATTCAGATGTACCCAGCTTTGAAGGGGATTTCCTCCATGATTTCGGTCATGTCGGCGGCGCCATATACCTTCCTGCCAATTTTGGTTGGGGTATCGGCGGCTAAGCGGTTTGGGGCTAACCAGTACTTAGGGGCCTTTGTCGGAATGATGATGACCATCACCGCTACCAATCCAGATGCCATTAAGGGAATTGCTTACTGGAATTTATTTGGTTTGCACGTTTCATATGCGGCATACACCAGCCAAGTTATTCCAGCATTAGCCGCAGTTTGGCTATTGTCAGTCTTTGAAAAGTGGTTCCACAAGCACTTACCATCGGCCGTGGACTTTACCTTTACGCCACTGCTATCAGTGCTGTTAACTGGTTTCTTGACCTTTATCATTGTCGGACCAGTCATGCGGGAACTTTCTAACTGGCTGACGGATGGGATTGTCTGGGTATACAACACCTTAGGATTTGTCGGAACTGGTATCTTTGGGGCGGTATACTCGCCAATTGTTTTGACCGGGTTACACCAAAGTTTCCCAGCTATTGAAACACAATTGGTATCAGCCTTTGCTAACGGTAAAGGTTCGGGTGACTTTATCTTCGTGGTGGCTTCCATGGCTAACGTTGCGCAAGGGGCTGCTACCACAGCGGTTTACTTCTTAACCAAAGATTCCAAGATGAAGGGACTTTCGAGTTCTTCAGCGGTTTCCGCTTTACTTGGGATTACTGAACCAGCTATCTTCGGGGTTAACTTGAAGTTGCGGTTCCCATTCTTCTGTGCCTTAGTTGGATCATGTGTAGCTTCAACTTTAGCTGGATTATTCCACGTTATTGCGGCTTCCATGGGTTCAGCCGGTTTCATTGGTTTCATTTCGATCTATCCAAAGTCCATTCCATTCTACTTAATCTGTGAATTAATTAGTTTTGCGATTGCCTTTATCATTACTTACCTTTACGGAAAATCACATATGCAATTAGTTGATGGTGATGTGGTTGCCGGTGCGGATGATAATGCCGCTACGGTAGCTGCAGCTGAAGAAACCACGACAACAGCTCCAAGTGCTGGAGCCGATGTTGTGACAATTGCCAGCCCAGTTTCTGGACAAGTGGAAGATCTTTCTCAAGTTAACGACGAAGTCTTCTCCCAAAAGATGATGGGGGATGGGGCTGCCGTAGTACCAAGTGATGGGACGATTTATGCTCCAGCTGATGGGACTTTATCAGTCGCATATGCTACCAAGCATGCTTATGGAATTACCGCTGACAACGGGGCCGAAATTTTAATCCATGCTGGGATTGACACGGTTAACTTAGAAGGTCAACACATGGAAAGTTTCGTCGAGCAAGGTCAAACCGTTAAGAAGGGTGATAAGCTCGGGACGATTGATCTTGAGGCTGTGAAGGCGGCTGGTTATGACACTACGGTGATGGTTATTTTAACCAACACCGCTAACTACCAAACGGTTTCACGGGATGCGGATGGCGAAGTTACGCATGGCGATGACTTATTTACCGCAGCAAAATAGTTAATAATTGAAGCATTTGATTGACTTTTAAAGAAAGTTGAGCAAATGCTTTTTAATTTATTTTTAATTTTTCTCTTGATTTTATAATTTAATTCTGTATATAATACTCACCAATCAAAGAAAGGAGTTCGACTCATGACGAAAGTTACCAAATTAGCTCAAACATCTGCGACTGTTGTCGTCGTCTTATTATTATCATGAGTGGACTCTACATTTTATGTCGAGTCCTGTTTGTGTTGATAACGAACAAGACGACGACGAATAAATTCTCAAGCGTCTTGTTCAATTGAACGAGGCGTTTTTATTTTGCAAAAAGAAAGTGAGTAGTGACGATGACAAAAATTATCAAAAAATTTCATGCTGCTAAAGATGTGGAGCCACATGCTGAAATTTACTATGTCGACCCAACGGATTTTACGCAACAATTTTTAGGGTCACCAAATGAAGGTTTAATTTCGGGATCAGAATATATTAAGTTTTTTGGCTATCTGCGCCAACAGACTAACCAGCCGATGATCGCTGATGGACAATCAGGATTTGGAAATCCCCTGAATACTTACTTTACCGTCAAGGAATTTGAGTATTATGGGGCGGACATTATTACCATCAATGATCAAATTTTTCCTTCATCTACTAACCAGCCCAAGGCTGCTGATAAATATGATTTTGCTGGTCGGATTAAGGCGGCAATCGATGCCCACCAGGCCGCCAGTAGTGAAATTTGGGCGAAGTTCGACTGCTTTGAAGAATATGGTGAGGCAGGATTGATGGAACGTTTTCAAATGGCGGAGCAATTAGGGATTGCTGGAGCAATATTTAACCGGATACCGACGGATGCTATCAATAAAATTACGAGCTCCATTAAGATTGCCACAATGAATGGTGACCAGGCCGGTCAATATCACTTTGAATAGCGAGGTAAGATCATGCGAACATTCGAAAAAGAACGACAAACTTTCAAGCAATTAATTGATGATCCCAAAATTTTAAATATGGTGGTCGTCCCGGATGTCTTAGCGGCCAAGGTCGCCGTGTCGGTTGGGTTTGATGCCATCTTTATGGCTGGTTATGCGGCCAGCGCTGATTTATTAGGGCAACCAGATCGCGGCATCTTGGATTATGGTCAGGTCTTAGATCAATTGCGCCGCATTATTGCCGCAGTTGATGTGCCCGTTTTCGCTGATGCTGATACTGGCTATGGTGACATTGAAAATGTAAAACGGACCGTGCGGGAATTTGAACAGGCTGGCGCTGCCGGTTTATTCATCGAAGATCAGGTTTGGCCCAAGCGCTGTGGTCACATGGCTGGTAAGAGCGTCGTTCCAACCGAAGAATTAGTTGCTAAAATCAAGGCCGCGGTTGAGGCACGCCAAAATGATGACTTTTTAATCATGTCCCGGACCGATGCCCGCCAGGTCTATGGACTTGAAGAAGCAATTGCGCGGAGCAAAGCTTACCATGAAGCTGGAGCGGACATGGTCTTTGTGGAAGCACCGCAAAGTAAAGATGAGTTACGTCAAGTTGTTGATGCCTTTCCGGACGTACCGCTGATGGCGAACATGATTGAAGATGGTGATACCCCCCTTTGTACCATTCAAGAACTGGAAGCGATGGGCTACGCCTTAGTAGTTCACCCGAATGCCTTAACTTATGCTGATACTTATGCGGATCGGGAATTGATGACTGAACTATATCAAACTGGTAAGACGGAGCATGCCCGGGAGCACATGGTGCAATTTAATGACTTCAATAATTTCGTGAACTTACCAGGCTTAAATCAATTGGAACAAAATTATTCAAAAGAAAGCATGGCCAAGATATTTGAGAAATGAGGTAGAGAACGATGGATCTAAGTGCTGAACAAATAACCATAACTCGCTTGAATAATGCTAAAGAAAGTCCCACTTTTTATAAGGTATTTACCTTGGTGGGTTTAGGATTAATGATTGATGCGGCCGATGTCTATATGGCTAGTTCGACTAATACAGCCATGATTACCTCCAAATTTGCGACCGAAGCCCAAGGTTCAACCTTTTTGTCGGCAGGTTTTCTGGGCCTCTTTATTGGCTCAATTATTGCTGGTTACTTTGGGGACTATTTTGGTCGCCGCAAAGCCTACCAGGCAAATCTCTTTATTTTTGGAGCTGCTACATTATTAGGCGGCTTTGCTCCCAATATTGCGATTCTGTCGATTTTACGATTTATTGCGACGATCGGTTTGGGGGCGGAAATTGTGACCGCCTTTGCGACCATTAATGAATTTGCACCCACTAAACACCGGGGACGGTGGAGTGGTGCGATCTCCGTGATTGGTAATATTGGTTCCCCCCTTGGCTTTCTCCTTTGTATGTTGATCATTCCTGATTTTGGCTGGCGACCACTCTTCTTCATTATTGGAATTGCTGCTCTGATTCTTTGGGCTGTTCGGCGTCATAATTTTCCGGAATCACCACGGTGGTTGATTTCCAAAGGTCGAACCGAAGAGGCGGAAAAGATTATTCAAGCAATGTCGATTAATGGTTACTACGACCCCATCGAAGAGCATGAGAACAAAGGTCAACAGTCTACGACGATTAAAGTTGGTTTAAAGCGGGCTTTTATTGTTGGGATTATTGTGGCCATGGCGACAACCGTTTGCCAATACACCTTTACCAGTTGGGTGCCAACAATCCTGGTTAAAGAAGGGGTTGATATCTTCCATTCCTTGATGTACTCCACAGTTATGATGATCGGGGCCCCATTAGGAGCATTGGTCGGAGCGAGTGTCGTTGATCGGGCTGGTCGGAAATGGACGATCGGCATTGGTTTCTTGGTCATTGCCATTCTCGGAATTATTTATACCTACCAAAAATCGGATGTAGCCGTAATGATGATTGGCTTTTGCTTGACGATGGCGATGTACGCGATGAATGCAAGTATCCTGTCAGTTTACGTTCCAGAACTCTTCCCGACTAAATATCGGTTCCGCGGTGAAGGGTATGCAGCTGGGGCTGGGAAATTGATGAATGTTTTGATGCCCTACTTTATTGTTTGGTTGATGACGAATTTTGCAACTTCTTACATTTTTTATAGTATTGCCATCTTAGCGATTATCGCTTCAATCGTTACCTTTGCCTTTGGACCAGAGACTAAACAGCGCTACATTCGTTAGATTTAATCGAATAACTGGAATTAAGGCCCGCTCCTTTGATATGATTAAATCATCATAAATAAAGAGGTAAGATTAATGAGTGAATTTCCACAGTTATCATTAGAAGCGGCCAATGGTCCAAAAGCAACCATCAAGACTAATCAAGGGGACATCACAGTTCAATTATTCCCTGATCAAGCACCCAAGACGGTGAAGAATTTTGTCGAACTAGCCCAACAAGGCTACTATGATGGTGTAATTTTCCATCGGGTGATTCCAGAATTTATGATTCAAGGTGGTGACCCAACCGGGACTGGTACAGGGGGCGAAAGCATTTATGGAGCAGCTTTTGAAGATGAATTTTCCAATGAATTATTCAACTTTAATGGGGCACTTTCGATGGCTAATGCCGGGCCGAATACCAATGGTAGTCAATTTTTTATCGTTACGAGTACTGAGATGCCTGCATCGATGATCGATCAAATGCGCAATGCTGGCTACCCAGAAGAAGTAGTTATCCAATACCAACAAGGGGGGACCCCTTGGCTTGATCATCGGCACACGGTGTTTGGACAGGTAATTGATGGGATGGATGTGGCCGTAAAGATTAGCCAAGTTCAACGTGATTATGCTGATAAACCCGTTGAAGATGTCGTAATGGAAACGATTGAGATCAACTAAATAAAATTAACGGATGGTGAATCATTTTGATTAATCATCCGTTTTTTATATCAGCAAGAAAAAATATTTTAACTTATCAGAATAAGATTGTGAAAAGATGAATTAACTATTCGTTAAAGTCACTAGTGACAGTTAAGTCTAGCTTCACTATAAGTGAATCAATAACTTTTGTTAGCTTTTGACAATATTATTTAATACAAGCTATTATAAGCACATAGATGTGTAATGTTTCACAAAGTAAAAACCATTGGAGGTTTATCATGGTTGAATATCGTACTGAAGAAGATACTTTAGGTCCAGTTAAGATCCCAGCAGATGCACTATGGGGGCCCCAAACGGAACGGAGTCGGCATAATTTCCCAACCGGCCAATACATGCCTCTGCCAGTAATTCGCGCCTTGCTTAACATTAAGAAGGCAGCGGCTCAGGCTAATTTGGAACTAGCTCAAATTGACGAAGTACGGGGTAACTTAATCATTGAAGCAATCGATAGTTTATTGGCTTTAGATGATGAAGAATTACGTAAGGACTTCCCGTTAAAGGTTTATCAAACGGGTTCGGGGACGCAAACCAATATGAACACGAATGAAGTCGTTGCTCATAAGGCCCATGAATTAAATCCGGATGTTGAAATCTTACCGAATGACCACGTTAACATGGGACAAAGCTCGAATGATACCTTCCCAACTGCTATGAATATGGCAGCGGTGGATGCAGTCGCAAAGCTTGAAAAAGCTACCCAACATTTAATTGATGAGTTGAAGGTAAAGCAAGATCAATACTGGCGGACAGTTAAGGTAGGGCGGACGCACTTACAAGATGCCACGCCATTAACCTTTGGTCAAGAAGTTTCAGGCTACGTCTCAGCTTTAGAACATGACTTAACTTATTTAGAGAATTTACGTCCAACTTTATTAGAATTAGCAATTGGGGGAACGGCCGTGGGGACCGGCTTAAACGCTGCTCCTGGCATGCCCGAAAAGATTGCCGAGAAGGTTTCAGCAGTTTATGGTCACGAATTCACTGCTAAATCCAATAAATTCTATGGCTTGGCTCATCATTCTGGCTTGAACGTGGTGCATGGGGCTATTAAGACCTTAGCAGCTGATGTTTTCAAGATTGCTCAAGACATTCGCTTCTTAGCTTCTGGTCCACGGGCCGGTTATGGCGAATTAAATATTCCGGCCAATGAACCAGGTTCATCAATTATGCCGGGGAAGGTGAATCCAACCCAAGCCGAAGCCGTTACCATGGCTGCTATGCGGGTTTTTGGTAATGATGTCGTGGTTTCGATGTCGTCATCGCAAGGTAATTTTGAAATGAATGTCTACAAGCCGGTATTAATTGATGCTTTCTTAGAATCAGCTGATCTATTGGCCGGGACAATGACTGGCTTTGCTGACAAGATGATTCATGGCTTAACAGTTAATGAAGAACGGATGGCTGAACTGTTGGATAACTCCTTAATGACGGTTACCGCTCTTTCACCACATATTGGTTATCACGATAGTGCTGTGATTGCACAAACAGCTGACCGAGAAGGTACCACCTTACGAGAGGCAGCTCTAAAATCAGGAAAGGTAACCGAAGCACAATATGATGAATGGATGGACTACACGAAAATGACCAACATTGATCGGGAAAACTAAGAGGTAAAAGACATGGCAAGTGAATTTCAAACAACTCCCCATGACCAAATTAAAGCGACCTATGATGCCGTGATTGTCGGTTCAGGAGGAACTGGGTTGACTGCTGCCATCCAGGCGCATGAATTAGGCTTAGACGTTGCCGTTTTTGAAAAAAATGTCGAATTAGGTGGTAACACTAATCGGGCTTCATCAGGGATGAACGCGGCGGAAACCAACGTTCAATTACATCATGGGGTGATTGATAATGTGGCGGACTTCTATCGCGAAACTTATAAAGACGGCGGAAAGCTCAATGATAAGGATATGCTAGGCTACTTTGTCTATCATTCAGCTCCGGCAATCAGTTGGTTGGCCGATCATGGGATTAAACTGGATGATATTACGGTAACTGGTGGAATGTCTAAAAAGCGGACGCACCGGCCAGCTAGCATGGCGCCAATTGGTGGCTTCTTAGTGAAGAGCTTATTAAACGTTGCGGCGCAACAAAATATTCCAGTATTTAATGAGACCAAAGTGGATCAATTATTGCAAGATGCAACGGGGCGCGTTAATGGAATTAAGCTTTCCTTAGATGGTCATAGTCAAGAGGTTAAGGCCAAAGCCGTTATTCTTGCCACAGGTGGGTTTGGGGCCTCAAAAGCCTATATGAAACGTTACCGGCCGGATTTGATTGATTACAAGACGACTAACCAACCCGGTGCCACTGGTGATGGCCTTGAATTAGCCGAAGAGGTTGGGGCGGAATTAATGCAAATGGATCTAATTCAAGTGCATCCAACTGTCCAACAAGATCATCCACACGTATATTTAATTGGTGAAGCGGTGCGGGGTGAAGGAGCGATTCTAGTAAATGCGCAAGGACAACGTTTTGTTAATGAGTTAAATACACGCAAGATCGTTTCAAATGCGATCACGGCCTTGCCAGAACATAGTGCCTATTTAATCTTTGATCAAGGAATTCGTGATCGGGTTAAAGCCATTGAGTTTTATGATAAAACTGGTCTGGTAGAGCACGGTGACACGATCGAAGACTTAGCACAGACCTTAAAGATGGACCCAACAGTCTTAAAGCAAACCGTTCGTGATTGGAATCAAGCTGTTCAGGATCAAAATGATGAGCAATTTGGTCGGACTACGGGGATGGAACGAGACATTTCTCAACCAGGCTTCTTTGCCATTCATATTGCGCCAGCCATTCATTACACCATGGGGGGCCTTCACATTGACTCCAAAACCCATGTGTTGGATGGAAACGGGGACGTAATTGAAGGATTATATGCTGCTGGTGAAGTTGCTGGAGGCTTGCATGGGAATAATCGGGTTGGTGGTAATTCTATCGCCGAAACGATTATCTTTGGGCGTCAAGCTGGACAGCAAGTAGCCCTATGGAACAGTCAACAATAATTTAAAAATATTAAAAATACAGTTAGAATTTTTAAATAATTAAAACAAAATAGAGATTTGTGGTATGATCTTTGTGAATAAAGTTTCAAATGTTGAAACAAATTTACAGAATGAAGGTAGCAAAAATTGAAGAATCGGAAGGTAGTTTTAGTCGGTGATGGTGCAGTAGGTTCAACCTTTGCCTATTCCTTAATCCAAAGCGTTAAAACGGTAGAAGAATTAGTGATCGTTGATTTGAATAAGGAACGTTCGCAAGGCGATGCAATGGATCTGCAGGATGTAACCCCTTTGACCGCAGATATTGATATTCACACTGGTGATTATCAAGATGCGGCGGATGCGGCAATTGTAGTCATTACCGCTGGAGTTCCGCGCCGCCCTGGAGAAACCCGGATTGATCTCGTTAATAAGAATGTCAAGATCTTACGCTCGATCGTGGAACCAATTGTGGAAAGTGGCTTTAAAGGAATTTTCGTCGTTTCCGCTAATCCGGTTGATATTTTGACGACATTAACGCAAAAGATCTCTGGCTTCCCACGCGAACGGGTCATTGGAACGGGGACTTTCTTAGATAAAGCCCGCTTAAACGTCATTCTCGGTGATCATTTTGGCTTTAAGCCGAGTGAAATTGATGCCCTAGTCTTAGGTGAACATGGCGATACTTCGTTCGTGAATTTTGATGAGGCCAAGGTCAACGGACGGCCATTAAAAGACCAGGTTGATTTGACTCCGGAAGTGAAAAATCAAATTGAAACTGAAGTTCGTCAACGCGGTGGTAAGATTATTGGCACTAAAGGTGCAACTTTCTATGGCGTGGCTTATGGGCTATCCACTATCTGTCGTGCCATTCTCGAAAACAATTACAAGATGATGGTGATTTCAGCGCCTTTGAATGGCCAATATGGGATTAAGGATCTCTATCTGGGGACTCCAGCAGTAATTAATTCCAGCGGCATTGCGCAAGTCATTCAAACCCACTTATCGCCTGAAGAACACGAAAAAATGAAGCGTTCAGCAGAACAAATGCAAGCAGTCATTGATGGGGTTTCATCAATGGATGAATAGCAAGAGATGAATAACCAAATTCATCAAGGAGGAAATAATGAAAACCTTAGAGAAGGTTAATTATAAAGGCTTTATTTGGCCTTTAGTGGTTGGGGTGATCATGTGGTGCATGACGCCAATTCGCCCCGATGGTTTATCAGCAATCGCATGGCAAATGTTTACGGTCTTTGTGGCAACGATCATTGGTTGTATTACCAAGCCCTTACCAATTTCCGGGACCACCTTGTTAGGGTTGGTGGTAACTGTTTTGCTTGGTTTAGCACCGGTTGAATCGATTAAATCAGCGAGCGGAGTCGTTACAAATAGCGGAATCTTATCGGCCTTTAGTAACTCGGCTTCCTGGTTGATTGCGATGGCCTTTATCATGGCAGCGGGGATCACCAAGACGGGATTAGGTAATCGGATTGCTTACAATATGATTAAGTTATTCGGGAAACGTTCCATTGGGATCGCTTATGCCATTACCGGCCTAGAACTAATTATGGGGGGCTTAATTCCTTCCAATAGTGCTCGGTCAGGTGGGGTGGTTTGGCCGATTGTGGAATCCATTTCGGAAACCTATGATTCCAAACCAGATGAAAAGTTACGGAAGAAAATCGGGGCCTTTCTAGATTTTATGGCTTTCCACGCCAACATTATCTCCACGGCTTTATTTGTTACGGGGGCTGCGCCTAATATTGTGGCACAAGCGATGGCCGCAAAAGCTCATTACCAAATGACTTGGATTGGCTGGTTTACGACCGCTATTGTCCCAGTTGTAATTTGTGCGATTATCATTCCATGGCTGATCTATAAGATGTTCCCACCGGAAATTAAAGAAACGCCAAATGCCAAAGCATGGTCAGAAGGTAAATTAGCCGAAATGGGGAAGATGTCCGTGCCCGAAAAGATTATGACGGCCGTCTTTGTAATGGCAATCTTAATGTGGGTCTTAGCAGGATTCTTTGATATTCAACAATTTGAAGCGGCCTATGTTGCCTTCCTAGCTGTGGTGATTTTACTCATCACTGGAGTGCTGAAAGTAGATGACCTCTTAAAAGAAAAGGGTGCCTGGAATATCTTAATCTGGCTTTCCATCCTGGTCTTCATGGCAAGCAAGTTAACGGACTATGGTTTCATTGGCTGGTTTGCGAAGACGGTTCAAAGTGGTTTACACGGCATTAGCTGGGGCGTAGTCTTGGCGGTACTAGTGCTGGTAATGTTCTACAGTCATTACTTCTTTGCTAGTGGGACCGCCCATGTGACGGCTCTTTACTTACCATTCTTGACGGTTTCTGTTGCAGCGGGAGCACCATTAGCACTTTCAGCAATGATGCTTGCTTTGACGACAACGATTATGGCCTCTACCACGCACTATGCAAACGGGCCTGCGTCAATTTTGGCTTCGACGGGCTACGTAAGCCAGAGTGAATGGTGGAAATACAACTTTGTTTTAGGACTGGTTTACTTAGTAATCTTTGGAGTAACCGTTCCACTATGGGGTAAAGTAATTGGCCTCTGGTAACATGTTGGAATAACAATGAGGGTAGTAAGGAACCATAAATGAGTTTCTTACTACCCTCTATTTTTAATCACTTGTTTCTAATTCGTGACAGATTAACAAGGCAATTGATTCAGTGATTACCAAATCGGTGAATAGCTTGCCACGTAAAGCACCAAGGGCGGCTTGGTATTTTGATTTGCGTTTGATAATGCCAAACCGTCGCGGTACCTGCCGGATCGTTTCTAGTGGAATGGAAAAAGTCGTGTCATGTCCTAAGTTTAAAAAATTACCATTTAGGTCAAAGGGGCGTCCATAGGCCATACCGGCAATTTGATCAAGGTCGACTTGAGGAAAAATTTGGGCTTTGTGATCACGCCAGGGTTGAATCGAATCAATGGAAGCAAGAGTTCCCAAGCCACAGACTACGAGATCCATTTGGTTAGCTACATTGAAAACCCGTTCCATCGCTGGTTCATGCACTAGTTGGCGACGAACCTGATCGCTCACAATATATAAAGGAGCCGGGATAATATAGTAGGGCGCATTATACTTAGCCGCCGCATTTTGCACCATCCGCATTGAGCCAGCTTGGGAGCGATATTTCATGTTCTCTCCGGTAAATTGGGTAAAGGTAATTTCAGGTTGGACGGATTGTTTAAACTCCGTAATAACATCCGCCACCGTTTCTCCCCAGGCGATCCCGACGGTCGTGCCGGGTTTAATGGCGGCCTGGACCTGAGTGGCGGCAAAAGAGGAAATAATCTTTTCTTGCGTGATGGTATTATCGGTTTCCTTAATTACATATAGATTCTTAATTGCGAACTCTTGGTGCAACCGGCGCTCCAATTCTGGATTTCGATCTAAGCCGGAATGAATATTGATGGTAACAATCTGTTTATTAATGGCCTCATCCAGGTATTTCATGATGAGGTAACGACTGAGATTATATTTTTTCGAAATGTCGTTAATTGACATCTTGCTAAGGTAGTAATCTTCAGCTAATTTTCCGAGTAATAGGTTGTGATCAATATCCATCGTCAAGCCCCCCCTGATTGCATTTATATTATTATATCATGATTAAAATATGGAGATTCTTTTTAAATTTTTAAAAATATCAATCGTAATTTGAAAAAGTTAAAATAAGTGGTATGATGATCAATGAAAAAGGGGGCAGTAAAATGACTGATGAAGAAATTCTTTCGCTCCATGCTCGACATCATGGGGTCTTAAATATGGCTCCGCAGATGGCCGTGCATAATCGAGAAGAACTTGGCAAAGCCTATACACCAGGTGTGGCGGTGATTTCGAAACTAATTGAACGGTATCCCGAATTAAAGGATAAATATACCTTAAGTGGGAAATTAGTAGCGATGGTTACTGATGGTTCAGCGGTCTTAGGGTTAGGGAACATCGGTCCGGCCGGTGGCTTGCCGATTGTCGAAGGAAAAGCACTTCTATATAAGTATTTAGCGGGTGTTGATGCGATTCCTCTCACCTTAGATCAGGTGCCGGTAGCAGACTTTGTCCAAACTTTAAAAAACATTTCCAAATCCTTTGCCGGTTTTCATTTAGAAGATATTGAAGCCCCCCGCTGTTTTGAAATTGAAGAACAATTAAGGCAAGCGGTTGATATTCCGGTTTATCATGATGATCAAGAAGGAACGGCGATTGTGGTTTTAGCCGGCCTAATTAATGCGGCAAAAGTCGTGCAAAAGCCCTTAACTGATTTAAAGGTGGTCTTGAATGGTCTTGGGGCTTCGGGGGTTGCAACGGCCCGGTTATTAATTAAAATGGGAATCAAGCAGCTTACCCTCTTTGATATTGATGGGCAAGTCCATCCAGATAGTCCCGAATATAATCAGTATCAACGTGAAGTAGCGCAAGAAAGCTTGGTACAAGAGCATTTTGATAATTTATCAAGCGCCATGGTAGGTCAAGATGTTTTTATTGGGTTATCTACCGCGGATGTTTTGACGGCTACGGACGTTCGGACGATGGCGAAAGATCCGATCATTTTTGCTTTAGCCAATCCAAAACCAGAAATTGATCCAGCAGTGGCCAAAGATGGTGGGGCGACGATTATTGCGACGGGATCAAGTCAGTACCCCAATCAAGTTAATAATATCTTGGCCTTCCCGGGCTTATATAAGGGCTTGTTACAAACCGACTTGAAACAAGTAACATGGGAATTGGAAGCCCAAATTGCCCAAGCCTTAGCACAAATGATTTCACAACCTGAGCCCACTAAGATTATTCCAGGGGTGTTTGATGATGGGGTGGTGGCAACGGTGGCCCAATCCGTCATTGATTTTGCCAAGGACCAACATAGAAAGGGTGATTGATTGGAAATCCAGACGCTAAATCTAAAGATAAAACGTCATTATCAGAAATGGCGTCATTTTCTGGAAGTAAATGGGATTCAACATTTCGAACCCAGTGAAGTTGATCAAATTGAGCAGACCTTTGTTTGGATCGAAGGTCAAGAGATTGCGGCAACTGGGTCACTAGCCGGTAAGGTGTTGAAGTATATAGCAGTTGACCGGCGATATGCTGCGGAGGGCGCGCTTTTTAACCAAGTCATTAGTCAGTTGATGCAAGCGGCTGCTACGAATGGTCAGTATCATTTATTTGTCTTTACTAAGCCCCAGTATCAAGCAAGCTTTGAATATGTTGGCTTTCATACGCTAGCAGCGACTAATGATGGCGTGATTCTTGAAACAGGGACTCCCGATATTAACAGCTTTATCCAGGCAATTCCCAAGCCCAAAGCGCATCAGCAAGTAGCCGCGATCGTCATGAATGCTAACCCCTTCACCTTAGGTCATCGTGCTTTAGTTGAGGCGGCGAGTCGCGAAAATGATTTGGTATATCTTTTTATTGTCCAGGCGGAGCGCTCTCTGTTTACCTTTCAGGAACGGTGGCAGTTGGTTAAAGAAGGGGTAGCCGATTTAACTAATGTTAAACCGGTGGCAAGCGGTGATTATCTGATTAGTGCAGCGACTTTTCCTGCATACTTCTTGAAGGACGATCAGGATTTAGGTACTTATCAAGCGGCTTTAGATATTACTTTATTTAAAAATCAATTTGTCCCTGCCTTGCAGATTAAGCGCAGGTATGTGGGTACGGAACCATTATCAAAAACCACGAATAGCTATAATAAAGTCATGAAGCAGTTGTTACCACCAGAGGTTGAAGTCGTCGAAATGGCACGAAAGCTTGACCAAACTGGTCAGCCGATTTCGGCCACACGAGTCCGACAAGCCATTGCAACTGGTGATCAACAAAGCTTACAGGCATTATTGCCGACCAGTAGTTATAACTATATCAAGGAACACTTAGCGACATTACAAGAACGGATGTTGAAGATAGGAAGGAAGTAAAAGATGGAGATTAAACAAACTGCTCTAGCAGGGACATTAGAATCATCAGATGTCCAGATTACTTTAAGTCAAGGTCAAGGAATTACGATTGATCTGGATTCTTCTGTGGCAGATCTATACGGTGATCAAATCAAGCAAGTGGTGAAAGATACCTTAGCCACATACGATATCACCGATGCGCAAGTTAAGGTTGTTGATAAAGGGGCACTAGATTGTGTCATTAAGGCGCGGATGATGGCTGTTATCCAACGTTCTTTGGATACTGTTGATCAACCAAACTGGGAGGTGCTTTAAAAGATGGAAGAACGATTACGACGGACAATGATGTTCGTGCCTGGTAATAACGCCGGGATGGTAAAAGATGCCGGGATTTACGGCGCTGATTCGATCATGTTTGACTTGGAAGATTCGGTTTCCATGGCCGAAAAGGATGCCGCACGGATGTTGGTTTATGAAGCTTTGCAAACCCAAGATTACGGGGATGCTGAATTAGTGGTCCGGGTCAATGGCATTGATACTCCATACTTTCGCAACGATGTCTTTGCGATGGTAAAAGCAGGGATTGAGGTAGTTCGTTTACCAAAGGTTGAATCTGCTCAAATGATGTTAGACCTGGTCAAGGTAGTTGAAGAAGCGGAAGCCAAATTCGGTCGTGAACCAGGTAGTACCCATGTTATGGCTGCGATCGAAAGCGCCCGGGGAGTTTTAAAGTCCTTAGAAATTGCTGAAAGTACGGACCGGATGATTGGGTTAGCACTCTCGGCTGAAGATTACACGACCGATATGAAGACCCACCGTTATCCGGATGGCGCGGAATTGGAGTTTGCCCGGAATATGATTTTGCATGCGGCGCGGGCAGCTGGAATTGCCGCCTTTGATACGGTCTTTACTAACATGAATGATGTCGAAGGCTTCCAACGCGAAACAGAACATATTCATCAACTTGGTTTCGATGGGAAGTCACTGGTTAATCCACGTCAAATTGACTGGGTCAACAAAATTTATGAACCAACCCGTAAGGAAATTGAAAATGCGCTGGATGTGGAAGCGGCTATTGAAGAGGCAAACCAAAAGGGTTCAGGAGTAATCTCAATGAATGGTCAGATGGTCGATCGTCCGGTTGTCTTACGGGCACAACGGGTTATTCGATTGGCTAAAGCATCACATTTGATTAATGAGGAAGGTGAATACATTGAAGAATAAGGTCGGACGCGAAATTTCGGATGAAGTTTTAGCACAAACTGATTACCAACCATTTGAAACGACTGAAATCGGTCACCCAGTGGTTACCTACACTGATCACCAAGTTCGGGTCACTAAAGGTGATGACAAGCTAGTTGATTCATTAACGCAAGTGATTAAAGATACGCTCAAAGATGGCATGACGATTTCCTTCCACCACCATTTCCGGAATGGAGATTATGTCTTTAACATGGTTATGGATCAAATTATCAAATTAGGCTATCAAAACTTGACGCTAGCTCCGTCCTCATTAACAGGAGTGATGAATGATAAGGTGATCGAAGCAATTAAGGCCGGAACAGTCACTAATATTACTAGTTCGGGAATGCGGGGAAGCCTTGGCGAAGCGATCTCCCATGGCTTAATGAAGAATCCTGTGATCTTCCGTTCCCATGGTAATCGGGCCCGGTCAATTGAAAATGGTAACATTAAGATTGATGTGGCTTTCTTAGGGGTACCGAACGCTGACCGGATGGGGAATGCCAATGGGATGGAAGGTGAATCCACCCTTGGTTCATTAGGTTATGCCTTAGTTGATGCGAAGTACGCTGATAAAGTTGTCCTTTTAACTGACACCATTGCCGATTACCCGAACACCCCGGCTTCGATTCAACAAACCCAAGTTGATTACGTCGTGAAGGTCGACAAAGTTGGGGATCCCGACCGAATTGGGAGTGGGGCAACTCGCTTTACTAAGAACCCGAAAGAATTGAAAATTGCTAAGATGGTCAATGATGTCATTGTTAATTCACCATACTTTAAGCAAGACTTTTCTTTCCAAACGGGGACTGGTGGCGCATCCTTAGCGGTTGCCCGTTTCTTACGGCAATCAATGTTAGACCATCACATTACCGCTTCCTTTACTTGTGGGGGGACGACCTCGCCAATCGTGGAATTACTGGAAGAAGGTCTTGTCAAGAAAGTCATGGACGTTCAAGACTTTGATAAAGGGGCCGCTGCAAGTATGAAGAAGAATCCTGGTCAAACCGAAATTGACGGTTCCTGGTATGCTGATCCAGATAATAAAGGCGCAATGGTTGATCAATTAGATATTGCGATCTTATCGGCCTTAGAAATTGATACCGACTTTAATGTCAACGTGTTAACTGGATCGAATGGCGAAATCCGAGGTGCTGTTGGTGGTCACCAAGATGCGGGGACGGCCAAGATGACCATTATTTCGGCCCCGTTAACCCGGGGGCGGATCGCTACGATTGTTCCAGCGGTTAATTCCGTGACGACGCCAGGATCGTCAATTGATGTAGTGGTGACTGAAGTTGGGGTTGCTGTTAACCCTGCTCGTCAAGATCTGATTGAAGCTTTCAAGGCTCATCCATCAATTCCATTGGTATCCATTGAAGAATTACAGGCGCGGGCCGCTAAAATTGTTGGTCAACCCAAACCAGTTGAATATACTGATCGGACAGTAGCATTAGTTGAATACCGTGATGGTACTTTAATTGATGAAATCAAGCAGATTAAGGATTAACTATTAAGTCCCTAAACATTCCAGGTGAATGCTTAGGGGCTTTTTGTTGTATGATATAGGCATTATTTAAAAAGAGGAATTGTCATGGAAATTTTTAACCAATCACCAGCGGTCACCATTGAGCAGGTTTTGGCTAATCGAGACCGACGAGTTAAATTGCAAGCCAGCCTTTTAACGGACGAATATCCTACTGTCATTGCAATTAAATTAAATATTCCGGGCCCTGTCAAAAACGGGCCAACTATTCGTCAATATTTTGAAGAAGTTAATCGTCAATTTGAGACGGGTTTAAAAGCGCAAGGTTGGCCTTATAAATTATCCTTAATGGATTTGGAATCCGTGACGGGTCCCGAAAGTTTTTATCAATTACAAGCGGACCCTAGGTCTGTCAAAAAATTAACAAGGCAGTTTGAAGAGAGTTCAGCGGACCACCGGCTCTTAGATATGGACGTTATATATCAAGACGGGGCACAGCCGCGGTCAATCTCACGAGCAGATTTAAATTTACCAGCGCGAACCTGTTTGATTTGTGGTCGCTTAGCTAAAGATTGTGGCCGGTCACGTCGTCATACGGTAGCTGAACTTCAACAGAAAGTGGCTGAATTAATTGAAGGAGCCCTCCAGTGACAATTAAATTACGTGATGGTAAGCAGTTGAATGTTCGCCGATCAGGGAATGGCATCCCACTAGTCATGATTCATGGGTTTGGGGGTTATCAACAGATCTGGACGGATCAATGGCCATTGATTGACCGATTATCCTTAATGGGGATTAGCTATGATCTTCGGGACCATGGGGCTTCCAGTCGGGATCCGCACTTAACCAAGATTAGAACGCTCATTGATGATTTAGCAGAACTTTTACAAGCTTACCAGTTAGATCGGCCAATTTTGATGGGGCATTCAATGGGGGCTAGTATCATTTACGGTCTAATGCAGCTTTATCCCGAGATTGATCTACGCGGGGTGATTGCGATTGATCAATCACCGAAGATGATTAGTAGTCCGACTTGGTCATATGGATATTGTGGCGCCACCCGAGCCAATTACCGTCTGTTACTGCAAACAAGGGGAAACATTTCCGAAACCTATCAGGGACTGGACTCAAAGGTCTTAAATCAATTAGCAATCGCCAAGGATCAATTTCCCTTTGATCGGCGTGAGCATCTGTCTTTACTCTATGATCATGCTCGCCAGGATTGGCGAGTCGGATTGGTGACGACCACCACCCCAACCCTTTTAGTTACTGGTCAATACAGTCCTTATTTTAACGGGGATTTTGCGGAAACATTAAAAACGAAAAATGCAAGCTTGCAACATGTGATAGTTAGACAAAGTGGTCATTGTCCGATGGCTGAGCAGCCAGCAATCTTTAATGAAGTTATTTCGAATTTCCTGCAAAGCTTAGATTGAAATGGAGGCTTGATTAGCTTTATAATAACGAAGATATTAAGCCCTAAGTAAGGAGGGATGGCAGATGAATAGTCGGGATTTAAAATATTTCATTGAATTAGTTGAATTAAGAAATTATACCCAAGTTGCAAAGGCTTTTAAGGTCTCCCAACCAACGATTACCCAAGCCGTCCAACGCCTGGAAAAAGAATTCCAAACCAAATTAGTTAATTCTGAACGGAATCATCGTGATGATATGATCACTCGGAGTGGGATTTTGTTGTACGAAAATGCGAAGGTGATGCTGGGCCAATTATCGACGACCCATCAAGAAATTGAACGGTCTAAGCACCGGCAAATTCAAATTGGGGTTCCACCGATTATTGGAAAAATGGTAATTTCGCAAGTGGTTGAGAAATTACAGCCGCAATTACTAAAGCGGTTAAAAATTATCTCAATGGGATCGCACGAATTATTAACTGAAGTCACCAAAGGTCATTTAGATTTAGCCTTGATTGCTTCTACGGAGCCCTTACACGTTTCACAAATTACAGCTAATCCTTTAGCCGCCTTACCCTTTAAATTAATTGTTAGTGAACATCATCCCCTAGCCCAATACGACCAGCTTTCCTTTGCCCAGTTAGGTCAGGAACGGTTTATTAATTTTGATCAACAATATATTCATCAGCTGGCTTTTCAGACTTATTGTGACTATACGGGGGTAAAGCCATCGATTGCGGTCTATCGCATTCCTGATATTTCCTGGGTCAAAGAACTGGTGCGGCAAAATTACGGAATCAGTTTAATGGTTGAACAAGCGGTCCGAAATGAACCAGGGATTAAGGTGATTGAACTGACAGATGAAGTCCCAATCAAATTTTATATTTCGTTAGTGATTCGCCAAAGTTATGTGATGAGTCCGGAAGAACAGGGAATTGTTGAAGATTTTAAATCCATTGATTTTAGTTAAGGGGGAAACGACGGGCATGACTGCAACAGAAAATCAAACCGAAGAATATCGCCAACATATGGAGATGCCATGGGAACAGTTCGTACAAAGTAATGATGATGTTCCGGCCAAAAAGGCCGCATTAATTGAGCGGACCGTGACGGTAGGCCGCATTGGGTTAATGATCTTAGCCTGTGGGACCGGATCATGGCGGGTCCGGGACGCCATGAATATTGTCGCGCGTTCCTTAGGCTTAACCTGTACGGCCGATATTGGTTTAATGACGATTGAATACACTTGTGTGGAAGGGGCTCACAGTTATACACAAGTTTTATCCTTACCATCGTCAGGCGTGAATATGACGAGGTTAAATCGGTTAGAAGGTTTAGTAAAAGAAATTGAATTATCTAATCGCCAATGGACTGTGCCCGAGATTCATGATCGTCTCTCACAAATTGAAAAGGAAAAAAGCTCTTATACCGCCATTCATCAGGGATTGGCGGCTGGTTTGGCCTGTGCCGCCTTCGTATTTTTGTTAGGCGGGGGACCGATTGAAATGTTGTGCTCTTTTATTGGGGCCGGCATTGGTAATTTTGTCCGACGACAATTGATTGCACGGAAGATGATGCTCTTAGTTTGCGTTTCAATTGCAGTGGCGGTGGCTTGTCTGTGTTATGCCGGAGCCTTTTATTTGATACACGCTCTCTTTCAAGTTAGTGGCCGCCATGAGGCTGGCTATATTGGGGCCATGCTATTCATTATTCCAGGATTTCCATTTATTACTAGTGGCTTGGATATGTCGAAATTAGATATGCGCTCTGGATTGGAGCGCTTATCCTATGCCATTTTGATTATCTTGGTGGGGACCTTAGTAGGGTGGCTAATGGCTGTTATCGTTGGCTTAAAACCCGAAAATTTTATCGCCATCACGATGTCACCAGCTCTCTTAATGATCTTGCGGTTGATTTGTAGTTTCTTTGGGGTGTTTGGCTTTTCTATTATGTTCAATAGTTCGGTGCGGATGGCCAGTGTAGCAGGCTTGATCGGGGCCATTGCGAATACTTTGCGCTTAACCCTTGTTGACCATCAAATTCTGGCGGGAGCAGCGGCCTTTTTAGGCGCGTTAATGGCGGGGTTACTTGCATCAATTATTCGGCGGCGGGTCGGTTATCCCCGGATTTCAATTACAATCCCGTCAATTGTTATTATGGTACCGGGATTATATCTATACCGAGCGGTTTATAATTTTGGCATGATGAATGTCGGCACCAGTGCGGAATGGATGATGAAGGCAATTCAAGTGATGGTCTTTTTACCGCTGGGCTTAACGGCGGCGCGGGTACTGACGGATCCCAAATGGCGCCACACTAATTAAGGAAAGCTTAAATTTTATGCAAGCAAGATTGTGTTAGGATTAAATAAGAATAAATACTTGCATGAAAGAAGGATGTTGGTCGATGAAACTAAAAAAACAAGTGTTAACCAAGCCACGACACCGTTCACCCAAGGCCAACATGGTAGAATTAGGAATTCAATTGTCGGGAATTAAGCGTCAGTTCGAAGATCCCTCAAAATTCGCCGTGTATCTTAACCAACAAGCCACTAAGGTCAAGAAACCATTTGCCTTTCCGAAGGGAACCCATTTTCATGTTAATTATGAAATTAAGGCTTTTGAGGGCCTTTCCTATATTGTTCTAAATCAACAATTACGACCCGCAAAACGGCTAGTTTACTTTTGCGGTGGTGAGTATGCGGAACGACCGACTAAGGATCATTGGAACTTTTTAGATCAACTTGCCCAGGTGACCAAGGCCCAAATCTATGCGCCAATTGTCCCCACCATTGCTCAAGGTGGGGCGCCAGTAGCCTATCCTTGGGTCAGAAAATTTTATGAGCATTTATTAGATCTTGATCGGCATGTCCCTACCATGATGCTGGGCGATTCAGCTGGTGGTGGTCTTGCAGCTGGGTTCGTGAGTACCTTAATTGATCAAAATTTATTGTTACCGGATCAATTGGTCTTGATCTCACCTTGGCTAGATTTGAGTTTAGCCAACTCAGCAATTTCTGATTATGAAAAATCGGATGTTTACTTATCGGTTGCCGGTCTACAACGCATCGGTCAACGCTGGCAAGGCGAGTGGGAGCAAAATGATCCCCGCTTAAGTCCAGTCGAAGCTGATTGGACGCCGGAGGTTCCAGTTCAAATTTTTGTTGGTAATAAGGAGATTATGTATCCAGATTGCTTGCGATTTGCAGAAAAATTACGTCAACAACATGTTTCAGTAGATTTGCAGATTGGGCAACAGATGTTTCATGATTACCCGATTTACCCGACCCCAGAAGGTCAACATGTGATTAAAGAAATTGCAGACTTTATCGGATAGGAGGATCTGATGGCAAAAGAAGTAGCCGTAATTTTTGCGGATGGTTGTGAAGAAGTCGAAGGTTTAACGGTCGTAGATGTTCTACGGCGATTAGAAATTCCGACAAAGATGGTCGGTTTAACTGATCGTCAGGTCATGGGGGCGCACCAAATTGCCTTAACTTGTGATGCGGTAGTTTCTGATGACTTGTTGACAGCGGATGTAGTCGCCTTTCCTGGTGGTCGCGGAGGTGCAGAAAGACTCCGTGATCATGAAGCGTTAAAATCTATCATGGTGCAACGGCAAAATGATGGAAAATGGAATGCAGCTATGTGTGCGGCGCCAATTGCCTTTGCACGCTATGGATTATTTAAAGATGCTGATTTCACTTGTTTTCCTGGTTTTGATCAAGTGATCTTGTCAGAGGAACCGAGTGCTCGTTTCCACGAAGATATAACGGTCGTCGACGATCAACGGCATTTAATCACTAGTCGGGGACCAGCTACGGCAATGGCCTTTGCCTATGAAATAGCAGAACAACTTGGGGTTGATACTCAAGAGTTGCAACATGCGATGCTGTATGATTATTTACAAGCTGAATTTCAGCAAAAGTAATGGTTGTCTTTAAGTTAGATTTTAGATAACCTTAAATTAGCCAAAGAGGCTGGTGAAGAGTTTTCACCAGCCTCTTGTTAGTAAGGAGTCGAACATAATGGAAAATACCTGGGTTTATCGGGGCACGGAACCAATTAAAATCAAGCAGTATTTGCATTCCTTGGGAATGGGCCATCGCTTATTTAATGATATTAAGAATGGTCAAGGGGAATTTTTAGTTGATCATCGATCAGTGCGCCCAACAACCAAAATTTTACCTAATCAACCCCTAACCATTAAAGTTCAACCAGAACCGATTGATCCGACGGTGCAAGTTAGCGCAGCTGACTTATCAGTAGTGTATGAGGACGATAACTGGTTAGTTGTTAATAAACCGGCGGGTGTCTCATCAGTGCCTGGACCGACACAACCAACTGACACCATCTTAAATCGAGTAACTGGTTATTTAAGGCAGGGGCAGTCGCCTGATCAACGCCCCCATCTAGTGACCCGCCTGGATCGATATACGAGTGGGTTAATGTTGATCGCCAAACATAATGTAGCCACTAGTATGATCTCACCGCAAGTCCAGACTCATCAAATGTTAAAAGAGTATTTGGCGGTGGTGCAGGGGAGATTACCGGAGCCCCATCAATTGATCACCAGTCCGATCGCGCGGGTTGCTGGACAAGCCCAACGAGTGGTTGACCCCGATGGGCAAAAGGCTGAAACGGAATATTGGGTTGAAGAGACTAAAGGTGACTATTCATTAGTTAGATTGCAACTACATAGTGGTCGGACCCACCAGATCCGGGTTCATTTGAATTCGATTGGGTATCCGATTGTTGGGGATGCTTTATATGGTGGTGATTGTTCAATCGTCGATCATCAATTACTACAGGCCTTTCGTTTGGCCTTTGTCGATCCCTTTAGCGAAGAGCAACGGTCGTTCGAATTGCCAATGGACGAGCGCTTTAATCAGATCTGGTCGGATTAAACAAGAAGCTGGGAAAAAAGCAATCAGGCGTCCCATAGGGCTAACCTAGAACGAATGTTGGTATGAAACGGACCGACGTGAGTTCGTAGTTAGACTCGTGGGGCGCGCTTTTTGAACGTAATTATTAGTGTGATCAAAAGCAATAAGGGTGAGAAGAAATGTTAATTAGCATTTCTTCTCACCCTCTTTTTAATCTAAGTTAATTTATTAAGCATCCATGGGTTGACCGTTAACGTCTTGATGATCACCCTTCAAAATGAATAAAGCGAAGATTAAGGCTAAAAAGACAATTACGGAAATCACTAGGAAAGTCGACCGGTAGCCTATTTCATCGTGGAGTGAACCCAAGGGGGTTGAAAAAATGATTTGCCCCACCTGACCAGCGATTTGGCTGACAACCATATACATGGTGGCCGAAAGACGTGTGTCAAAGTGCAAGGTAATGTAACGAAAGATAGCTAAGGCAAAAATCGCGGTTTCCGGCGCGTGCAGGAGCTTGATGCAGGAGATGCCCAGCGGATTCGTGACTAGTCCACACGCACCAATTCGGATAAACATGACGGTGATACCGATTAAAACGGTGCGCCGGACACCGATCTTTTTCATCAACCAAGGTACCCAAGCCATCATAATGGCCTCTAAGAAAACTTCAATGGAATTTAAAATTCCATAAGCAGTGTCGCCAACAGCTTGGGTCTTGAAGAATTGGGTGAAAAATTCGGGAAACATTTGTTGATCAAAAACAGTATAAAAGGATCCACTTAAGATAATCAGAATTACCAATTTCCAAAGATCAGCCAATTTAAAGACGTGAAGAATTTCTTTAAAAGTTGGTTTGTCTGCTTCTTTAACTTCTTCGGCTTTATCTTCATATTGATTAATGATAGTTGGATTTTTCGTTCGTCCTAAGGTTAACAAGAGCAAAGTTAAGCAACTCACGACGCTAGACAACCAGAAAACAATATAGGGACTAATGGTGAACAGGTAACCCGCGCATAAAGCAGCGACGGCGTAACCAAAGGATCCCCATGATCGAGCCTGACCATATTCGAATCCATAGCGCCGACTCATCCGTTCGGCTAATGCTTCAAAAGTTGGTGAGGCGGCTAGAAAGGCTAAAGATAAATAAAAGGATCCTGCGATTGCCCCTAATATGAAGTTGCTTTTCAGCATGGGGGCATAGATCCAGGTGAAGAAAGGTCCTAACAGCATTTCTAAAATAGTGATAACAATTAATAATTTGCGCTTCAGGCCTAATTTATCTTGGATGGAGCCATAGATAAACATTAAAACCAGAGTAATGGCTGAATCAAAAGTATAAATTGTCCCCACTTGAGCCCCAGAGAAACCCAATCTAGTCGTCAACCAAATTTGGAAGAACGACCACCAGATTCCCCAAGCGGTGAAGAAGAAAAGTAGGCTAAGCGATGCTTGAATATAAAAAGGATTCTTAAAGACACTTTGTGAATGTTTCATAATCGGATACCTCTAGTCGGGAATGCCGAGTTGATAAGCAGCCAGTTGAGCCTTGGTTGGCTCTCGGGCGGATAAAATAACACTAGGCGCTTCGTCGATATAATAGCGTTCAGTAAAACAAGCTTCGCCATCATTAATAAAGATTTCTACGGAACTAGTATCAATGATGATCTGAAGATGATGAGTTGGTTGTGGAGTGATGGTGACATAACGTTTTCCACCGTGATGAGGTCGATCTAAATTGAATTCATTTTGCTCAGGATCAAAAGTTAAAGACATGATGACCTGATCTTGATTCCGAAAGCGCCATTGGTAATTTTGAGGATGCTCTAAAGTTAGGTCTAATTCAGCATGTTGGGCATCGTTATAAGCAATGGTTACCGGATGATTTAGTTGGATTGTTTCAGAGACGATGGTCTGTTGACGCAATTGCGCTAGTTCGGCTACGGGGATCATTCCTAAGTGATGGTTTTTAATCACGTATTCACGGGGAACGGTCAGACAGCCACACCAACCATCGGCTTGTTCTGGATATGGATCGTCAAAAGAACTCATCCATCCATACATCATTTGGCGACCATCGGGAGCTAAAAAGGATTGGGGCGCATAAAAATTATGACCATGATCAATTTCATAAAGCGAACCGCGATTAAGCGCATGATGGGAATAATCTAAGTTACCCATTACAGAAGCAACCTGATTGAGATTTAAGAAATCATGACCCTGAGCAGCAATCCCCATCGGTGAAAAGACTAGGGTATCTTGGCCATTCAGGTGGAATAGATCAGGGCATTCCCACATAAAGCCTTCTGAATCGATCGACTGAGCGATGGTAATTGGTCCTAGTAATTGCCAGTTAAATAGGTCTGCGGATTGATATAAAAGCACGCGGCCAGTTCGACTTGGTTGAGCTTGACTACCAACAATTAAATAATATTGGCCATCATGAGCCCAAACCTTAGGATCGCGAAAATCTTGACCATTATCATCAGGGGCCTCAATGACCGGATTTCCCGCATATTTAGTAAAGTGAATCCCATCATCGCTATAAGCGACATTTTGGTTTTCCCAGAAGTGATCTTGATCGCCATCATCGTAATAATGGTGACCAGTGTAAATTAGATAGAGGCGATTATCTTTAACGATGGCCGAACCGGAAAAGCAACCGCCGGTGTCTTCAGGATCACCGGGGGTCAGGGCCATTGGTAAATCTTCCCAATGCAGTAAATCTTGACTCCGGGCATGTCCCCAATGCATCGGTCCCCATTCGGCGGAATAGGGATGATATTGATAGAAGACATGATAATAACCTTGGAAGTAACAGAGTCCATTAGGGTCGTTAAGCCAGCCACCAGGAGTTTGCAAATGGTAGTGTTGACGATAACGAGCATTGGTGACAGTGATCGGTTCTTTAGCTTTTACAAGTGACATAAGATGCCTCCTTTCGTTTTGTAAACGTTTACAATTTGGATTATAGAAAGCAATTTAAACTTGTCAATGTATATTAGCCGTAAAAAAAGTCCCAGCTCTTTCGAACTAGGACCTAAGATGATGACTTATTGTTGTGTCATTTGTTGTAATTGATCGGTGCTAAGCACTAACCAGTCAGTGTTGACATAGAAGTGATAGTTAATGGATTTGGTCTCGTTATCAGTACCCAGAATGCCAAACATCCATTGACTAAGTTTGTTTGCATAACGATACTTGATCGTCGTGACTTTGACTTGCGGCTTGGTCGAAGTGATCGAAACCTTTGTGGTGACGTTAGTATCAGCCTTAGTGTGTTGAATTTTAGTTTTGGTCGTCGTCTTATAAACGTAGATTTTTTCCCTCCCATTCCCTAAAGAACGGTAGGCGAGTAACTTGGCACGCGGACTTAGGGAGGATAACTGTTGGGTGCTGACACTGGACTGAGTGGTCATGCCCAAATGATAGTTATCATGTAATACGAAGGCGGTCACATTGGCGATCAAAAAGATTAAACAAATCATTCCATAAGCGATATGGTGGCGCATGGTTTGCTTAACTGCGGTGAACCAATAAAAGCCCAGCGCCCAAATAATGGTAAAAATAATAATCATTAATCGTGCACCTCCGGTTTAATTTGATCAAGGTTGAGATCGCGAGTCCGGTTACCTGATTTCAAGAAACAGGCCATGACGGCAGCGACCAGGGCAAATAGGGTCGCAGTGGCAAAAGCAGCATGGAACCCATTAATGGTTGCGTTAATATACTGGTGCCGATAAAGTAATGGCGTATTCACTAAAACACTATGGGCCGGCTTGGTGAGGTTGGTAATGTTCGTTAAAACTGTCGTCATGATCGCGGTCCCAATCGAACTCAGGGCCTGCCGGAAGGTGTTATTGACCGCGGTCCCATGCGACATGTCGGTTAGTGGCAAGACGTTCATCCCCGAGGTCGTGACGGGCATAAAGACCATCGTGACTCCGAACATCCGAATGGCATAAAAAATAATAATGGAGATAACCGGCGTCTTATTGGTTAAGGTCAGGAAAGGAATTGTTCCTACTAACAAAAGGGTTAAGCCGGTTAGAGCCAAATACCGTGCCCCAAAACGATCAAATAACCGTCCCGTTACTGGGGACATGATTCCCATCATTAGGGCTCCCGGTAACAGCATTAAACCAGAATGAAAGGCGGTTTCCCCGCGAACATTTTGGATATATAAAGGTAATAACATTTCTACCCCGATCATGGCGAGGTTAGCGACACTAGAGATGACAGAAGCTAACGCAAATTCGGGGTATTTAAAAACTGAGATCTTCAGGAAAGGATCCTCAAGCTTGAACTGTCTTCTGACAAAGAGGACAATAAAAATCAGCCCGACGATAATAAAACTAAGCACTAAAGAATCAGTCCAACCCCGGCTTGAGGCATCCGAAACCCCGTAAAGGAGAGCACCAAAGCCGACCGTTGAGGTGATTACTGACCAAACATCCAATGGTTGTTGGTGAGTTTTAAGGACTGGCCGCATTAAAAAGAAGGCGAGGGCGATGACGATAATGACGGGAATAATCATAAAACCAAACAAATCCCGCCAACTTAAGTTATCAACCACCAGCCCTGATAAGGTTGGCCCGATAGCTGGTGCTAGTCCCGTTGCCATCCCGACGATTCCCATGGCAGCTCCCCGTTTGTTAGGCGGGAAAATCGAAAGCATGATGGTTTGTTGCAAGGGCATAGAAACCCCGACCCCAATTGATTGAATGATCCGACCTAATAATAGGGTTTGGAAATTAGGTGATACAAATGCGGTGATGGTTCCCAAGAGGAAACATGATTCCGCCACAATGTACATCACGCGAGAATTTAACTTGTTGATTAACCAAGCCGAAACGGGGATCATAATCCCGTTGACCAGCATGAAACTGGTGGTTAACCATTGTACTGTTGAAGTCGAAATATCAAAAGTACGCATGATCGCAGGGTAAGCAGTTGCTAAAAAGGTCCCCGTAAGAAAATTACAAAAGGTCCCAATCGTCAAAACGATGACGAGAAGGGTCCGATTGTAGGAATGACCGTTAATATCTGTCTGCATTTAAACGCCTTCTTTCTAAAAAGTTGATTGAAATTTAACCTTTCTATTCTAGTCCTTTTGTTCATTGATAGTAAAGCATTTGGATCGAATTAAATCAGAAAATTGTGTTCATAAAACTACTCATTCCAGAGCCTTTATGATAAGATTAAACATAGTTTAGTCTGTACGAATAAATAATGATTACATTCCACTTTGCGATCATGTAATTGATGAAAACTGAATACTTAAAGGAAAGAAAGGTTATTATGCGTAAACTAAAAATTAATAATAATGAAGTTGCCTTCTTTGCAGTTGGTGGATTAGGCGAAATTGGGAAGAACATGTATGCGGTTCAGTTCCAAGATGAGATCGTCATCATTGACTGTGGGGTTTTGTTCCCTGAAGATGATTTACTAGGGGTCGACTATGTTATTCAAAACTATGACTACCTAGTTGAAAATAAGGACAAGATTAAAGGGATTTTTATTACTCACGGTCATGAAGATCATATTGGGGGCTTGCCCTTCTTCTTGCAAAAGGTGAAGGCACCGATATACTCAGGTCCTTTTGCCATTTCGTTAATTAAAGGGAAGCTGGAAGAAAAGCATTTACTCCGTGAAACAGAATTTCATGAAGTTGATGAATTTTCCGAAGTTCACTTTAAAAAACTTTGGGTTAGTTTCTTTCGGACCACCCACTCAATTCCTGATACCTTGGGGATTGCTGTTCATACTCCTCAAGGGACGATTGTTCAAACGGGGGACTTCAAGTTTGACTTAACACCGGTCGGAAATTTGCCGGCTCCGAATATGCAACAAATGGCTAAGTTAGGTGAAGAAGGGGTGCTGCTGCTGACTTCTGATAGTACCAACGCCGAACGACCAGAATTTACCAAGTCCGAACGGTGGGTTGACATTCACGTGCGGAAAGTCTTTCAACGGATTAAGGGGCGGATCATTTTTGCTTCCTTTGCTTCTAACGTTTATCGACTTCGGGAAGCTAGTGATGAAGCCATTCGACAAGGACGGAAGATCGCTGTCGTTGGTCGTAGTATGGAAAATGCCATCGTGGCCGGTCGGGAATTAGGATATCTAAAGATTCCTGATGATGCCTTAATCGATCCCTCAGAGCTAAATTCATATCCACCGGAACAGGTGATGATAATGTGTACGGGATCGCAAGGGGAACCAATGGCGGCCTTAAGTCGGATTGCCAATGGCACGCATCGACAAATTGCGATTCAACCAGGTGATACCGTAGTCTTCTCCAGTAGCCCAATTCCAGGGAATACCACGAGTGTGAACAATTTAATTAACCGTTTGGAAGAAGCCGGCGCCAATGTTGTTCACGGCTATGTGAACAACATCCATACGTCAGGACATGGTGGTCAAGTGGACGAAGAGATTATGTTACGCTTGATGAAACCGAAATACTTCGCTCCTGTCCACGGTGAATACCGAATGCAAAAGATTCATACTGAGTTAGCCCAATTAACGGGGGTACCAAAGCAAAATACCTTTATTTTAGAAAATGGGGATGTTTTAGCTTTAACAAATGACTCGGCGCGGATTGCTGATCATATTGAATCGATGGGCAATGTCTATATTGATGGTCGTGACGTTAACGATTCCGTTGGGGATCCAGAAATTCGGGAACGACGGATGCTATCGGAAGAAGGGGTTGTGACCGCTATTGCGGTAGTTGATCTCAAAGACTTCCAAATTGTGGCAGGCCCCGATATTGTATCGCGTGGCTTTGTTTACATGCATGAGTCACAAGACTTGATTCGAGCAGCTAATCATGAAGTCTTCTGGGCAATTCTAAACACCTTTAAGAATCATAAAAATATTGATCGGCGGATCTTAAACCGGACAATCGTCAGTCGGCTACAAAAACTTTTGTATGACCGGACGGGACGGCATCCTGTTATTATTCCAATGGTCACAATCATTAATGGTGATAGTGGGAAGAGTAAACACCACAAAAAAGGCCATTCGAAAAAACAGGAAGATAAATCAAAAGCTGAAACTTCGGTGACAGCTGAATAATATAAAAGAGCGTTATCTAGCAAAGTTCTGGTTCTACACTTTTT
>NZ_AICN01000063.1:0-18988 GCF_000247775.1 Limosilactobacillus gastricus PS3 | reverse complement strand
TGCCGGCAGGCATGCACTGTGCGTCCACCACTAATCGAAATTTTGAAGGACGACAGGGGCCGGGAGCTCGGACGCATCTTGCAAGTCCAGCGATGGTCGCTGCTGCCGCCGTTCATGGTCACTTTGTAGATATTCGTGAATTAGGATAGGAGTGTTTTATGGAACCAATCGTAGTACATACGGGAACGACCATCCCGATTATGAATGATGATATTGATACGGATCAGATTATCCCGAAACAATTTCTCAAGAATTTGCTGAAGACCGGATATGAGAATGCCCTTTTTTATAATTGGCGTTACCTGCCTGATGGCCGCCCGGATCCCAAGTTCATTTTGAACGCTCCGGAACGTCAAGCAGCAACGATTCTTATTACGGGCTCTAATTTTGGGAGTGGTTCATCACGGGAACATGCGGCTTGGGCCCTGAAAGATTGGGGGATTCGCGTGGTGATCGCCGGAAGTTTCAGTGATATTTTTTATATGAACTGTACCGAAAATGGGGTCTTACCAATTAAATTACCGCAAACAGCGCGGGATCAACTGGCACAATTAAGTAGTGATCAAGCCATCGTAGTTGATTTGCCAAATCAAGTGGTGAAAAACGGGGAAGATACTTACCCATTTGAAATTGACCAAACCTGGAAAGAAAAATTCATTTCAGGTGATGATGATATTGATATCACGATGAAACATATCCAAGAAATTGAAGCTTATGAAGCTCGAATTCCACAATACCGATAGGAGAGAAAATTATGACAAAACATGTTCAATGGCAAGGCCAAATTGACCAGGAAGTATACAATGCTTTAAATCAACCAGGTAGTATGATTGTTAGTCCAACCAAAGTGGGCTATATTATCATGACTAACGATAAAGCTGGGCTGGAAAGAAAGTTCGATGCCAAACAACGGAACCGGAATAAGCCAGGGGTGGTACTTTGTGGAAGCATGGAAGAATTAAAGGAGTTAGCACAGTTAACCCCAAGTATTGAAGCATTATACCAACGCCACTGGGATGAAGATATTTTGCTAGGCTGTATCTTGCCATGGCAACCAGAAGCCATTGAAAAGTATTTACAAGATGATGATCGCCAAGAATTAATGATGGACCGGCGCCAAACTAGTTGCTTTGTCATTAAGTTTGGGACGCCAAGTGAACAAATGGCTAAAGCAATGTGGGAACAAGAGGGTAAGATGGTATATGCCTCTAGCGCTAACCCCTCAGGAAAAGGTAATCGGGGGAAAGTAGCTGGAATCGGTGAACGGATTGAATCCAAGGCCGATTTGATTTTGGATGCTGATGATTATGTGGAGTCAATTCAACCTGACAAAACCATTGATACCCGTTATGAACAAGGGGTCATGGTTTCAATGGTAGACGAAGCCGGAAAGATCATTAACGATCAACCAGAAGCGGGGCAAGCATGCCCAGTAGTTATTCGTAAAGGGCTAGATATTGATAAGATTATGATGAACCTGGCCGATCAATACGATGTTTGGGATTATCGTCATGGTCAATATTACTAAAAGTTTTGAGTAATCAAGGGCCTTCACGGTATACTAAGACTAAGAAAATTTCTTGTGCAAAGTATAATCTAGAAGGAAGGCGATTACGATTCAAGATGAAATTTTAAAAGCCCTGATGACGGTGATTGATCCAGAATTGAGGGTCGATATTGTTAACTTAGGACTGATTTACGGGATTGATGTTAATGACGATCTATGTACAATTACGATGACCTTAACGATTCCGGGCTGCCCGCTTAGTGACGTGATTAAAAATGATATTACCGAGGCTGTCACTAAGGTCGCTGGGATTAATCAGGTTAAGATTGAACTTGTCTGGTATCCCGTATGGGGATTAGAAAAAATGTCGGATCAAGCAAAAACAACCCTGGGGATTCCAGTGGAGGTCAAGGATGAAAACAATTGATTTTGATCAACCAGTTCGAAATTTAGCCCATTTATATCCTGAATTTGTCGATCAAATGGTGGAATTAGGCTTTACCAAAATTACTGTTCCGGGAATGTTAGATTCAGTTGGTCGGTTTGTCACTCTGAATAAAGGTTGCCGGATTATGGGCATTCCAAAAGATAAGGTGGTGGCATATTTTAAGGACGCTGGCTATGAGGTAATCAACGATGACAAGTGAACTGAGTCAAGAACGGCAAGCGGCGATCGTCAAAATTTTGACCTTTTTGCATGAGGGCGGCGATTTTGATGAAGCCAAGCAAATGTTTAAAGATCAATTTGATCAAGTTGATGTCGCTGAAATTACGGCGGCCGAGCGACAATTAATCGCCGGGGGACTTAATCCAATTGAAATTCAAAATCTGTGTAATGTTCATGTGGCTCTTTTTGAGGGGCAGATTACTGACAATCAAGGGACCCCGGCCTTTCAAAAGCCGGGACACCCGGTGCATACCATGAAATTGGAAAATATGGTAATCAATTCGCTGGTTAATGATGAGTTGTTACCGTGTTTGAAAAAATGGCAACAAGACGGTGCTAACAATCAATATTTGGCACGGATGCGGAAGGCTTTGCAGGATTTAAAAGCAATTGGGCGCCATTATAAACGGAAAGAATTAACGATTTTTCCGATCATGAATAAGTATGGAATTACAGCTCCCCCGCAAGTTATGTGGGGGGTCGATGATCAAATTCGGGACTTGATTCAAAGAGCCAATGATCTCGTTAATCAGGATTCATTACCAGACAAGTATGAGATCGAGGCCGCTGTTACGAATGCGGCCAATGAAGTGACGGCAATGATCTTTAAAGAAGAAGACATTATGATTCCAATGTTAGCGGAAGTTGCTAGTCCAGAAGATTGGGCAACGGCGCGCCAAGATGAAGGACAATTTGGTTATACTTTAATTAATCCTCCATTACCATGGAAGCCTACTCAGGGTGAAATTGAAGAAGCCAAAGCTCATCCACATGAATCGTCCATTGCTAAAGAGTTAAATGCGGCGGCCATTCAAATGGCGCAAGCAGATTCACAAGCGCAGGGACATTTGTCAACACAGGAAGTTTATGATCAATTAAACGATAAGCAACTTCCAGCAGCTTTAACAGGTGATGATGTCCGAATCGATTTAGGATCAGGAACTCTATCCGGGCGTGAATTAAAGGCCATCTTTCCTTTATTACCCCTTGATTTAACTTTTGTAGACGAAAATGATCGAGTGCAATGGTTTACTGATACAGATGACCGAATTTTTCCGCGGACCAAGAGTGTGCTAGGTCGGTCGGTTTTTGAATGTCATCCCCCGCGTAGTGTTGATAAAGTGAAGGAAATAATCGCTGAATTACATGCGGGAACGCGGGATCGGTTTGAATATTGGTTTAATCTGCATGGCGAGCGTTTTGTATATGTCCAATATATCGGGATCCATGATGCAGATGGTCAATACCTAGGCTGCCTGGAGTGTAGTCAAGATATTAGTAAATTTAAAGAACTCACTGGTGAGCAACGGCGATAAATAAAAGGTCAGCCAATTGGCTGACCTTTTATTTTAACTTCACTTGATCTAAAGGAATTAGATGGGAATGGTGGCGAAGTTTGTAATAGAACATAAAAATAAAGAAGAGTGGGACGCTCATATACGTAATTAAAATGCTTTGCCAATCCCAAGTGATGAAGGCATTTACATTTTGTCCCACAATGACAATGATACAAAGGATAAAGGCAAAAATTGGTCCAAAAGGAAAGAGACTGGCACGATAAGGGAGGTCGTTAAGTTGATATCCTTGTTTGAGATAAGCACGCCGGAATCGATAATGGGTTAACGCAATCCCGAGCCACTCCATAAAACCACCTAGACCGGAAGCGGCAATTAAATAATTGTAGGCTTGCGGGCCGACAAACTGAATTAACCAGATCAAAAAACTTAAACCAGCCATCGCTAGGAAGCTATTAATCGGGACCCCTCGACGATTAACAAAACCGAAGCCCCGCCAAGTATCCCCACTACGTCCTTGAGAATATAAGATTCGGATAATCGCGTAGAGCCAAGAATTAGCTGAAGATAAGACGGCAATCAAGATAACGAAGTTCATTAAGGTAGCCGCATATTCTAAGCCAGCCTGGTGAAAAATTAAAGTGAAGGGACTGGTAACAATATCGGTGACATCAGAGCTTAATAAATTTTTGTTGTCATAAGGAATGAGACAAGCAATGATAAAGATGGTCAAAACGTAAAAGAGGAGAATTCGCCAGAAGGTGGAGTGAATTGCACGGGGGACACTTTGCTTGGGATCTTTTGATTCTCCAGCCGCAATCCCGACCATTTCAGTTCCCTGGAAGGAAAAACCAGAAACCACAAAAGCACTCACGATTCCAAGGAAGCCGTTGACAAAGGGAGCATCGCGATAATGGAAAAATTTGAAGCCGACGAATCCTTGATGGCCAAGTTTACCGATGATTACGAGGGCCCCAACGATTACAAAAATCACAACGGCTGCAATTTTCAAGAAGGCCAACCAGAACTCGGTTTCTCCATAAACATTTACCGTTAGATAATTAATCAGGCTAATGAGGAGAAAGGCTCCAAGACTGAACCACCAGCTGGCAATATGCGGGAACCAGAAGTTCATAATGATCCCAACTGTTGACAGTTCGACGGCCACTGAAATAGCACCACAAAACCAATAATTCCACCCCATGGCAAAACCAAGAGCAGGATCAACGTAGTCCCGAGCATATTGGGTGAAAGAGCCACTAATGGGGTTGAATGTTCCCATTTCGGCTAAGCTAGTCATAATGAAATAGACCATCAGCCCCATTACTAAATACGCTACAAGGGCGCCGCCAGGACCAGCCGTAGAAATAGCAGAACCACTGGCGATGAATAGCCCAGTTCCAATCGTTCCTCCTAAGGCGATCATTGATAGATGACGAGTTTTTAAGGAGTGTTTCATTTCACCTTGATTTTGATCCATAATGTCCTCCAAATTGCTTATTATTAGTAATTATTTTAAAACAATTTTAATGGAAATGTAATCATTTTCGATAGGGATTGAATCCTAATAATATCCCTTTTACAATCAAATTAAGTAGAAAATCATGAGGATAAATCAGATGGAAAAATTAAAATTACCAATCAAATTGACTCATCAAGCGCCCATCCCGTTGTATCAGCAATTGGCGAGTCAATTACGCGCTTTAATAAAGCAACAATATTGGCAGATTGATGAACGGCTTCCTGCCATCCGACAATTAGCCGATGATTTAAAAATTAATCCGGTGACGGTAATTTCGGCTTATCGCTCCTTAATGATGACCGGAGAAGTGATTAGTCGGCGGGGAAGTGGCTATTATGTTCATCAGCTTCCGCAAGGAATTGTGGAAGCTAATCAGCATCGTGGCGAAGAGCACCACCAGCTACCAACTGCAGAAAGAATGATCGATTTTGCTAGTTACTCTCTTCATCCAGAGCGGGTGGCCGTGGCGGAAATTAAGCAGGCGGTAGACCATGTTCTAGCTGATGCTGGAGGGGAGGCTTTTACGGTGAATGACCCGATGGGCTTATTTAGTTTACGCCAAACCATAAGAGACTATTTAAGCCATAATCAGATTGTAACTAGCTCTGACCAGATCCAAATTACGTCGGGATCCCAACAAGCAATTGATCTATGTGCCCGGACTTTATTACACCCAGGGGATATTGTTTTGATGCAAAATCCAAGCTATTCGGGTGCCATTGACGCATTTCGAGCTAGCGGGGCACATATAATCGGGATTAGTCCCGAACCAAGTGAGGAATTTATTGCGACCTTAGAAGCTAAAATTAAGTTACTCCAACCCAAATTACTTTATTTAATGTCAAATGTGGCTAATCCCACGGGCTTGTCCTTAACCGATCAACAAAAACACCAAGTTTACGGTTTAGCTCATCATTATGATCTTTGGATTATTGAAGATGATTATGGGGTTGATGTTTCTGGAGATTGGCAACCAACGACGATTAAGATGTTTGATCGGGATGAGCGAGTAATTTACTTGCGGAGTTTATCGCGTGTTTTGGCTGCCGGCATTCGATTGGGCTACATGGTTTTGCCTCAAGGAATGGTTGAAAGAATCGTTAATGCTAAACAAATTGCGGATTTGTCAACTTCGGGGTTAGCCCAACGAATCTTTGAACAGTGTTTAACGAGTCAATCTTGGCAACAGTATCTTCACCGATCGCAAATGGCTTATCAACGACAATACTGGTTCGTGAATCAATTGTTAAAAGAGTCGCAGTTACCAATTACTTGGCAAGCGGTTGATCATTGTTCCTGGTTTTGGCTGAAACTACCGGTAGGCAGGTCGGCGAAAGATGTTTGTCAACAAGCGCAACAAGCAGGTGTTTTAGTCGAAAATGGTGATCGTTATTTTGTGGATCAACAACCGGATCAATATCTAAGATTATCGCTGGCTCCAGCAAAAGATAGTCTGATTCAAGTGGGACTTGAGCGATTGATAGAAATTATTAGTAGGCTTGATTAAATTTTATGCGCTAGGTCAAAAGAGCTTGCTATTAGAGACAATTAGATCAAGATAGATAAAAAAGGGCCCCGAATGAGCCCCTTTTGTTTTACTCTGATTGTTTGTTTATAAATTGCCTTCAATTATAAATGAAATGGAGATGGCGGGTGAATTTATTAATTAAGAATGCTTTTATATCAAGGATAAGGCTGCGTTTTGTGTGCAGTATGTGTGCCAAAATTTAATGCGTCAATGATTTGGTTATCGGTTTGTTGCTTGTATTCATCCAGCAGGTAAGCATAGGTATTAATGGTAGTCGATACATCGCTATGACCAAGACGCTTGCTAATTGCATAGATGTCAATACCCTTGGCTAATAGAATGGCTACATGGGAATGGCGTAGACTGTGGAAGTGAAAGTTAGCGCGCTTAATACCCAGATCATTCATAATTGATCGTAGACATTTATTAACGGCATTGGATGTTGGAATGGTTCCGAACTGGTTAATAAACAGCATCGTTCCTTTTGCTGGCCGTCTAAGTTGATTCAATATATCCAACAATTCGGTATTAATCCGGATTGTTCGATTGCTGGACTCATTCTTAGTAGGTTTAAAAGATCTAGTACGAAAATCCCATGATTTGTTTATTTTAATGGTCTGTTTGTTAAAATCAATGTCTGACCAGGTTAGAGCTTGAATTTCTGATAGCCGCATACCGGTATAGATAGCTGTAAGAATCATATAACGACTGGTGTAGTTAGAATTTAAATCATCAGTTAATGTGTTAATGATTCTTTCAATCTCTGATCGATCTAAATATTCAACTTTGACTATTCGGGATCGATCGGATGTTAGGGCGACACCCTGAGTGAAGTCCTTAACTAAATAATCATCAAGAATAGCAGAATTAATGCAAGCGCGGATGAACCCGTTAAGTTTTTGAACAGTTGATGGAGCGTGATTTTGGCCGAAATCATTAATAAACTCTTGATACTGCGAACGACTAATATCGCTAATCTTAGTATCGCCAAAGGATTGACGGATGAGGTTACCAAAAGAATTATAGCGACTCAATGATATTTTTGATAAAGTTGGGGCCTTGTATGTAGCTACCCAATGAGACCAGTAATCATATAGGGTAATTGATCGGTCTAGCTTAATACCCTTCATTAAGGATGATTCTACTTCCACCGCCCATTGTTTAGCTTGTGACTTTGTGGCAAAGCCTAGTTTGGACTTAGTATGCCGTTTTCCATGACTATCCCGCCACTGGATTCGAGCTTGCCATTTAGCTCCTCGTTTAGTGTATTGTGCCATGGCTAATCACCTAAATTGGGAACAAATTCGGTTTTGTTAATAATAAAATTCATGTCAGATGGATATTTGTCGTTATACATTTTCAGCCTAGTTGTTAACCAAGTTCTTAGATTTATATATGGGTCGTCGTTCTCTATTGCAAAAAAACATGAGAGCAACGCATTAATACTGCTTCTATTCTTTCCGTTTCTAAATTCCGTTCTAGAAGTAGTGTTATATGAATTGTTATATAGCAATGGTGAATAAATTGAAATTTGATGTTTAACGGATCGATGATCATACATACGTCCACCGTGAGCAGCTAAATTTCGGTAATCAAGGATAAGAGACAAGGAATCGCTAAACACTTGTTTAATTCGGAATTGATCATCAATACCCGGAATGATTGCAGGATCAAAGTCCATCATTCTCCCTATGATTTTTTCTTTGATGCTGGAATCTTTTAAAAGGCTAAATAGGTATATGGTGTTTCCAAGGCTTAATCCTTTAACTAGGATCCAAGGCGGAATGTTGTCATGAGTTTCTCGGTAGTGCTTATATGGTTCGATGTTTAAGACACTAACTGTATTAATTCTACGCAATAAAAAATCTCTATCAGAGTTACCGTGATTGTTAATGTGCCCAGGAACATAATTATCTGGATTTGAGTATTCGGCGAGCTCTTCGGAAATATTTTCAGCTATTGCATATGCCACGGCCTGTTTGAACGAATTCTCAAACATTTCGATAGAGTCAATTATTGCTGATCGAATATACGAATCTAATTGATAGAACTCGTAGATGTTTTCAAAACTGGCGGATGGCTTATAGCCTTCTTCATCGTTTGAAGGATTTAGGAGGAATGGGTACTTGTATCCGTTAATGATCTCATAATATCCATTGTTTTGTAGTGATCGTTTAGCAGCGGATTCATTGATAATTACTAATCCTCTGCTCTTTAGGATATTTAGTTGTTCGTCTATCGTTTTAAATGGTTTGTCAGTCATAAGTTTCTCCTCAGAACGTAAAAAGGCAGGAACGATAAACGTTCCCGCCTAGTCGGTCTTAAGCTGACCATTTAACTTGATTACTAGTATTATTGACCAGATCGTTAAATTTGTCAACCGAGAGCGTCCAATTCGTTGATGTTTTTTACCGTCTCTTATTAGATAGTTTGGTAGCAGCCTTATATTAATTCTGCAACAACATGTTCATATAGCTATCAAGTTCTGTCTGCTCCATGAAGTCAACGTAGCTAAATGGTTCGTGCCCGTTTATTTCGGCATAGTCACGTAGCATTGCCTTTACCATGATTGTATTAGCTTCATATTCAAGTTTAATCTATGTCTGTTTGGTGGCTTGGTATAGCTCACTAGATTGGTGGATATGCGCTAGTTCGTACATGATGACGTACTCGCGCCGGTTAATGTCCAGATCCTGGTTAACCACAATCAGGCTAATATCAGGCAAGCAATAGCCATCATCATCTAGCTTAGCAAAGTCGACCTTAGCCTCTTCCATCTAATCATCGCCTTTAGTTTCCATATAAGTTTGATTAAACGCTTAATTACTTCTCGATCATGGTCAGTTACTGGCTTACCATCAAATGACATGGAGCGGTCTGGACCTTTTAAATGATTCTTTGGGTATTATATACAATCGATGTACGTCATGTTATAATTAACCCACATCCTAAGAAATTTGTGATGTCTTTTTTCCTCTATCTCCTTAAGAAGAGATTTCCGTACACCAACATCAATATTTGCATGAAAGGTCTAGCCACGGTTAGGCCTTTTTTGTTTACTTATTCTTAGAACCTCACTGTTAAATGCCAGCAGATAATCGCCCATGCTGCAATATTTATTAGTTATCAAGGATTGGAATAATTCGAATTTTAATTGACCCCCCAAAGAATAAATAAGGTGACAATTGATACAAGTCCGAAGCCGAGAATCAAATCAATGTAATTCCGCTTCAAATAATTGGGAATTAAAAACATCCAAACAATAAGGATGTCTAAAACCACAAGCAAAAACTCAATTAAAATCTTAACCATGCTCAATAACATTAGCCTCCAATTTATATTAGTTTCATAAAGAAAACGTTTAACATCTTAAAATGGAATAATCTTTAGGTATTGTTCCCTTTTAAAAAGTTTCCTACATTAATATATCAGAAAAGAACTATAATATGAATGTACATAAATGTTTTTTATTGAGGTGAAAGTATGTTAAAGCAAAAAGCAGTAATGATAGGGGCCGGCCTTGCTAATATGGCAGCGGCGGTTTACTTAATTCAAGAAGGTCACTGGAAGGGCGATGATATCACATTTTACGCTCTAGACTTGAATGGCTCTAATGATGGCTCAACGGCCTCGTTTGCTGCAGAACAGTATTGGAATAAAAACCACCCAACGGACAATACTAAAGGTTACATTGCTCGTGGTGGACGGATGCTTAACTATCGGACTTACGTTGATTTAATGGATCTACTTGGACGAATTCCATCTGTTACTGAAAAAGGGATGACTGCTGCAGAAGATACCATTGATTTTGATGAGAAGCATCGAACGTATGATGTAGCGCGATTGTTGCAGGGTGGTAAAGGAATTATTGATGGCCATGAGTTAGGGTTAAATGAACTGGATAGAGCACTGTTAACTCGTCTCGTTATGATGCCTGATGAAAAAGAAGAAAAATTAGACAACATTTCTATTGGAGAATACTTTAAGGAAGATCCCCATATGTTCCAAACCAATTTTTGGTACATGTGGGAAACAACTTTTGCTTTTAGGGTTGAGTCGTCTGCTCAAGAATTGCGGCGATACATGCATCAAATGATTTATGAGTTTACACAGATTGAACACTTAGTTGGGGTTAATCGGACTCGCTATAATCAATATGAGAGCATTATGATGCCGCTAATTGAATACTTAAAAGGAAGTGGATGCCACTTTGTAATGGACAGTCGGGTGACGGCCTTTGATTTTAAAGATACCCCCATGCAGGACGAGATTACAGTTACCGGCTTGGAAATTTTGAATACTCGGACAGATGAGATGAGTCATGTTAACATTGATGATCAGACAGCAGTCTTTTTCACGAATGGATCGATCACTGATTCAGCAACTCTTGGAGATTTTAATACCCCAGCACCAGAAAATATGGATTACGGGGCGGCCTCTACATTATGGAAACAAGCGGCAGGACACTTTTATAATCTTGGTAATCCCGACAAGTTCTTCAATGATAGAAATGCCTCAGAGTGGGTTAGTTTTACTTTAACAACTGATAATCATTTACTCTTAAATGAAATCACTCGTATCACTAAACAATTACCGGGGAATGCTTTAAACTCCTTCTTATCAACGGAACCAATTACACCGCTCGGTCAAGTGGACGTTAATATGTCAATCGTTGTTCACCACCAACCTCACTTTACGACACAAAAGCCAAACGAAACGGTTCTCTGGGGATACTTCCTTTACCCACGTCGTCATGGCGAATTTGTTGATAAGCCTTATATTAAGATGACAGGTAAAGAGATGCTTCAGGAACTGATTGGGCAATTATCTAAGGTCGATCCCGGCCCGGTTAATATTAAAGAAAAAGAAGAGGGAATTATGGGAAGTGTCATTAACTGTATTCCGGTTTATATGCCTTATGCATCGGCTTTATTCAATAACCGTGCAAAGGTAGATCGCCCTAAAGTTATCCCTGACCACTCTACTAATCTTGCCTTTACTGGTGAATTCGTTGAACAACCTTATCAGATGATCTTTACTGAACAGAGTGCTGTTCGTTCTGGCGAAATTGCTGCCTTCCATTTTGCTGGTATTTCAGATGATCATTTAGTGAAAACACCACGATATGATAAAGATCCACGTGTCTTAATGAAAGCTGCAAAGCGGATGTTTGAATAACAATAATTATAACCAATATAAAACAAGCGGTCCCCATCATAGGGATCGCTTGTTTTATTCATGATAAGTATAGTGTCTTAATTACTATAGTAGAAGTTAAAATAGCTAGCAAATATAGCAAACATGATAAATGCCATAAAAGTTGTATAAAGGAAAATTTCAACAATGACAAAAATGAATTGGACTAATCCGGCACGGTTCCAGGTTGTTTGAACGGCTTTAAAGGTTTCGATGTCCTTATAATTTCCATTTTGCCAAGCCCAGTAATTTCCTCGAGCACCTACAATAAAGATCCACACGATATTAAACACGGGTATGAAAACAAGAAGTGGTAAATAGGTTTTATTACCAATCCCCCAAACCCAGTTGAACATGAATGCTCCCCAATTCCAGCCCCGGACTTCTTGTGGGACATCTTTTCCGTTTTCCTCAATCATAAGTTCTTCTCCTTATCTCAGCTTTTAACATCGATCAGTGATTGGATGTTATATTGATTTTACAACTGCATATTTGTAGCAAATGGAATGTCAAACAATCCTTATTTCTAACGTAGAGATTTACGATAACCCGCAGCTTGAGCTTCTGCCTCAGAATTGAAATAAACTGCATTGGCAGAGTTCATACGATATCCTTGCTGGCCTGGAGTATGGTAAACCTTTGTTCTTGAGTTCCCAATAATAACACCTTGTTGTCCGGTAACGATATCTCCATTGTTACTTGTATCGTTCTCAGTTTCTGCATCATTATCTGAATATTCGTTATCATCATAGTTATCATTATCGTTATCGGTTTCATCATCGTCTGAATTCTCTGAGTCAGTTGATGAGCTTGTTGAAGAATCAGAGGATGCCTCTTCTGAACTACTACTTGAAATAGAATTCGATTTGCTACTACTCTTGGCTACTAAGGATGAGGTTGACGATTGTGCACTATCATCATCAGATGAGTCATCATTAGCAACGGCTCCGGCAAACATGTATAACAAGAATACTATCAACAACCAAAACCATATTCGTTTATACAGTGGTTTTTTCATCTTAGGATTTGGATCTTCTTCTGGCATTAGATGTACCCCCGTTTTAGTAGTTCACATTAACTTCTCGACAACGTGCTCATAGTAACTGCTAAGCCCGGTCTGTTCCATAAAATCAATATAACTAAATGGTTTGTGACCGTTAATCTCGTCATAGTCACGCAACATAGCCTGAACCATGATTCGATTTGCTTCATATTCCAACTTGATCTGTGCTTGTCTAGTGGCCTGATATAATTCGCTAGATTGGTGGATATGTGCCAGTTCGTGCATAATAACGTATTTGCGCTGGTTGATGTCCAGGTCCTGATTAACCACGATCAAGCCAATATCAGTTAAACAATAGCCATTACCATCCAGTTTGGCAAAAGCAACCTTAGCTTCTTCCATCTAATCATCGCCTTTAGTTTCCATATAAGTTTTGGCCAACCGCTTAATTACTTCCCGGTCATGGTCAGTCATTGGCTTACCGTCAAATGACATGGCGTGGTCAAGAATTGTGTTTAGTTCTGAATCTTGGTTAGACTCTGTTTCTTTATCTGATTCATCTGTTAGAGCCATAAGGTAAGTAGGTGTCACATCTAAAATAGATGCCATTTTCTTAATCATGGATTGTTTCATGTTAGTGACACGGCCTTTTTCATATTTGCTAATAACAGATTTCTGGACACCTAAGCGATTACCTAGTTCCTCTTGAGTCAGCTTTTTTGAAAGACGTAATCGTTTAATGCGATCTCCCATCGTTTCCATAATAGTGTCTCCTTTAGTTTATGACTTTATTATATAAGTAGATTTCAAAAAAAGCCACACAAAATTAAAAAAGTTTCAAAAAAAGATATAAAAACTATTGACCTAGATATAGGTTGTGATATTATAAAGGTGTCCTAAAAAGACACGAAAATAAGAGAAGGGAGATGTAGTAATGAATGAGCGTCTTTTAAAAGCAAAAATGGCTTATTATGGTGATTCTAAATCTTCATTATCTAAATACCTTGGGATGGCGAACGTTACTCTTGCCAATAAGATGAATTCAACCTCAGAGTTCACACAAGGTGAGATTAAGAAGATCATTGATAGGTACCATCTGTCGCCAGATGAAGTTGAACAGATTTTTTTTGCAGAATTAGTATCTTAAAAAGACACAAAGGAGACACAAAGGAGACAAAAACATGGATACTCAAGTACAAATTATCAAACAAGTTAACGATCAAGACGTAATGGATAGCCGGGACGTGGCCAAGATGATTAATAAAACTCATGCTCACTTAATGCGTGACATTGACCGGTACATCAACGATTTGGCAACCGATCCAAAATTGGATTCGTTAGATTTCTTCATCGAATCCAGCTATGAGGATGCCAAAGGTGAAACTCGTAAATGTTACTTACTCACGAAACAAGGCTGTGAATTCGTGGCTAATAAGCTCACTGGTAAGAAAGGGACGATCTTCACCGCTACCTATGTCGGATTGTTCAACCAATACCAGGAAGAACATAACGGCAAGCTGATTGGTGGTAAAGATAAGAAACTTACTCGTGACAACCTTGAATTTAAGCGTGAATGGTTGCTTGAGATGAGGCGCCAAAATGATAACAAGGAACACCAGTTACGGAATGAAGACGCCAAGATTTGGCTGGAATTAGCCGATCGGGCGGATGAATACGGTGAAGCACGGATGGCACTTGATATGCGCAATGACGTGATCGGCATGATGACGCGGTTGCCAATTAGTGGCCAAGAAGAATACTCGGCCAGTCAAATTGGTAAGTGGGGTAGCATTCTAGGGATCAAGAGTGATCGTCACTTGAGTTACAAGACGGCTGAAGGGGCATGGCGCTACTATCCAAAAGCAGTTGAACTGTTCCAAAAGAATCAATTCAAGATTCAAGAAGATTTCTTTGATTAAAGGAGGAGTTGAAAATGGAAGAATTTGAAAACGTGCGAGAAGCACTTAAAAGGTCAATTGAAATTAATAAAAGCCGATTGCATACAGACGGTGAGCCTGCTACGGCTGAAGACGTGCAGGAGCTTAACTTAGAAATTGTTTATCAAATCTGCGATCTACTAGGTTGCAGTGATTTGTATCTTGAACGAGTTTAGGAGGCGTAGAGATGCAACTGACATTGAAGGAAGCCCTAGAGAAATAAAAAATCTGCCTTTGTTGCACCAAAGACAGATTTCGAAATCGTTTGTTACCAGGAACGGCGCTAGCTGTAATAAGTGAAGGCTTGATTGCGTTAGAAATATGATTCATTGAATTTACATTTACCATCCCTTTTACTGCGTTAATTTGACTTAATGCTTTAACGTTAGGTACAGAAGATTGTAGTGCCTTAATTTGGCTAGCAGCGACGTTCATCAATCGTGTTATCGTATCGGCTTTTTGTCTGATACTTCTACATGTTTCTATGCAGTTCAGCATACCTTTTCAACTACGAGAGTTGCTGGGCGCTCGTGGGATATAGTCCTATGCGTTGCACCTTCAATTAAGCTCGGCTCAGGGTTGCCATATCAATTAAGACTTAGGTTTTCCTTGAATTCACCCAGTGCTAAGCTCCGCATCGCTACGGAGCAGGGCAACAAACATGTAAATTATAGCATTCATATTGGTTATATGTAACGGGGATGGTTTAAATGGGATGGACTAACGTACAGAAGATTATATCTAAACGAAAAATCACGATAGCTGAATTGGCTCGCTTAAGCAGAGTTAATGAGAACACACTACGAAATTACAAAAAAGGCCATGAGCCAACGTTTGGCAACATGGTCAAAATTGCGGATGCACTAGGTGTTAGCCTAGACGATTTTAGATAAGGAGAAGATTATGAGCGGTATTGAGGCAGTTATGGTCATGGTTTGTGCCATGTTGGGTTTCGGATTGTTAACTTACCAATGGACTTTCTACACGAACAATTATACGAAACACCCTGAACGTGGAATTATTGTATGGATGTTTGTATCTGGTTTAGTTGGATTAATCCTCGGAGCCGCGATGTTCCTCTAATAACAAGCGATTAGATAGAATTGGCAGAACGTTAGTTCTGAACATCAGAATTAAATTTTCACGCTCATTAAATCCAGGTTCCCTAACTTTATCGGGAATGATAACATTATTGTCTTTAAACGAGGTGATTATTTCAACCGCTTCGGGACAATAAAGGATAACTTCTGATTCAAGTTTTTTCTGGTTATCAGAAAATCTAATCGGGAAAAGGTTAGATGATTCAATTTCTCTCAATGTGGTAAATGTGTAATTAATAAAAGTTTCTCTGATTTGAGGAATTAAATGTTCTTTAACTACTAATGATTTATCTAACTTAATTTTTCTTAACTGAAAATCATTGCTGATTTTTTCTAAGACTTCATGATTTTTGCTATCGAATTTTTTTAGATTAGCACTTAATTCCCGATTAGCTTCGTTGTTTTTCCAATCAAATTCTAATCGCTTTAATTCTAACTGATGTGTTAAATCTTGGAATTTAAATGAAAAATAAAATTGAACCCAAGTACTAATCATTGATAAAACCAAAATTACTAACATGGCTATAGATTCGAGTTTCATTTTATAGACTCCTAGAATTTATTTTATACAACTGAATTATGATCCTTTAATGATTCATATTCATTCTGAACATCGTGATTGCTATACCTACTTAGCACTTCTTGAACAACAGTCAATGCCAAGTCGTGAGCCCGTTTCTCATTATCAGTCATACAATCACCTCCTTTCATTAGGAGATAAGTCAATTATATCAAGGAGATAAAACAATGAATAACGAAAGAAAAGAAACAACATTTGAAGAACTAATTAAACGGGTGAGTGCTGCAGACATTGCACCATACGATTATGAATCGGTGCACATCCCAGTTAATTTTGAAAAATCAGAATCATTAAGGAGTACAAACATGAATAAAGATGAAATGAACTTAGAAGTGAACATTGATACGAAGGCAGTAACTAAGGAACTAAAGAAGCTTCGGAAGCATTTAAAAAAGACTAAACACCTCTATGAAGAAGTGATTAGCCTTCAACAGAAGCTTAATTAAAATCCAAGCTTCTTAGTAACATATGATTTTACAGCAGATATTTGCATACCAGACCACGAGTTGAAATCAGTAGACGTTTTAACCCATTCATTTAACTTGTCATCAGGAATATCTTTGAGCGCCATGTCACCAAACTTAGCCGTTACAAAGTCATCAAATGATGAAAACTTACGGTTGGTATGTTTAAGCATAAATGATTGGTTAAATAATTCAGAAGGTGGAATTTCATTGGTTCCAATAAGGCCACTGGTATTGTTGGCTAGATTACCAAATTGTTTGGTCAGCTTATTCAATTTGTTAGTCATATTGTTCCGTCCTTTCATGAGCAGATCAATCAATTATATTAGGGGAAAAGAATAATGAATGATAAAAATAACAGTAAAGCCGCAGCTAGTAATAGCCAAGACTTCCCGATGGAAATCAAGATATACGCTGATTCGATAATTCTAAGACCTAATGCATTCATTCCTAATGCGCCTCAGGCTTGTGACGATCAACAAAATCGAAATTAGTTGGGAATCCGTCAGCAGGCCCAATGGATTCATCAGGATAATTTGTTAAAGAGATGTTTGAATGAACGTATGCATGACCTTCATACCATTCAATTATAAGGATCCATCCGCCAGCAAACTTAAATCTTTCAACAAAAGATTCATTTTCGCTCCATTGTTCAAATATCAGTAATGGTATTCCTAATGTTTGAATTCTCAAATTTCCTGGGAATTTATATACAGATTCCGAATTACTCACCTCCTTTCAGCAGAGATAAGTTAATTATATCAGGAAGAAGGAAATGACGAGAGGGAGTCTCAATCTCGAAGTGGAGATTGAGATAACGATCAAATTAAGTTCCTAGACATGTAATTTTTAATTTTGATGGAGGTCAATTAATGACTTTACTGCTTTTTGTAGTGATTGGAATTGTTTTGGCACTTTGCTTTCACGTTCCAATTCAGATAATTGCGCTTGTTGTTGCGCTAATCGCCTTTTTTGCCAGCCGCTAATATCGTATTTAATTCCTTTGTACCAGTAATGACGAAAGATTCCGCGACTAAAGGGATCACGATTAGTAAGAATATACTTCGCAATTCTAAAACTAACCGCAATAGTGTCAAGGTTGGATAGGTTGTTAACATCATTAGGAACTCCGGTTAGAACGATAATTAGATCTAACTTAGTGATTGAATTAGCTTTTAAGATCCCAGAGTTGCTTTCTGGAATGTCCAGGCGGGACTCCCGTCCAGACGGATCACGCCGAATGGCAAGCGATCCATCAAGCCCCAAATCGATAGATTTTTGGGTTAACAGATATAGGTTTTGATTTGTATTAGGGTTAAAAGCTCGAAGTGAAAAGAAACCGATATCTCGTGGGCTGGGGTTAATGATATCGACGTGCGTGAAGTAGGCGTAGTTAAGTGGCACCTCTTCGCCGTTCTTTAACAAAAAGATACTATCAAGATTAGCCTCTTCAATGTCTTGATTCCATTGGACTTCAAGATGGGTTCTGTTTTTGTACAAAGTATATAGGGAAATTAATAAGGATATGCTAGCAATGATAGGTGACCAGAACAGGGCTAATAAATTCATTTTTAAAATACACCTCAACGAATAATTTATTAAATTATAACAATTGATATAGAAATAATACAGATGGGAGTGATTGATGTGGAATTAACAATGACCGACGAATCACTTCAAGAGCTTGCTAAGCAAGTGGCGCCATTAATTAAGCAACCAGCCTTAATTGATGAACCTGAGTGGATGAAACTTGAACCAGCGCGGCAATATTTGTTTTGTGGCAAGGCTCCAGAATGGATTCGCTTATATATTTTTGATCGTTATCCTGACACTCATTGGAGTTTGAATAATCCAACAGGTTTTGTAATTAACCCACGAGGTGGGAAAGGGAAGACAACGCAAATTAACGTACCGCTAGCGAAAGAGTGGTTACATGAACACAGGGACCAGATTGACTGGTCAGAAAGGTTAGAAAAATGAGTCGTAATTTAACGTGGACGTTAATCGGAATGGCGGATATGTTCGCACTAATCAGCGATAATTCCGCACTTGCCTTTGTATTGGTATACTTTACCGTCTTTGGCATCTTATTCAGCAACAAAGGAATCCGTAATTGGATTATGACCACTTTCTTTTAAGGTTAGCTAATTTAACATGCGGGGGGGAACATTATGTGGAAATTAAAAACG
>NZ_AICN01000064.1:0-30466 GCF_000247775.1 Limosilactobacillus gastricus PS3 | reverse complement strand
TAATCAGTTTTCTAGCAGCTTTTAGGGAACACACGTTTTCCTTCCGTGCTACCATACAGGTAAAAGCTAACGGAAATGATGAAAATGTTTTTTGATGATGAACCGCATGGCGTGTTTTTCTTAATTGATAACAAGTCCTTTTATGCTAGTTGCGAGGCCGTTGCCCGGGGGCTAAATCCCTTAAAAGTCCCGTTAGTGGTCCTTAGTGAAGCTAAAAATACTAATGGCGGGCTCATTTTAGCCATGTCCCCTAAAGTTTCCCAATTTCATATTTTATTCCTTCCATCCAGAAACAACGACTTTACCAACCATATGCCCACTTTCCACTAAACTATGTGCTTTCCGAAGATTAGTTGCATTTAAAGGAGAAAGGGAATGTGTTAGAGTACACTTTAATTGGCCATTATCAAGAAAATATGCAATTTTTTCTAAAATATCATGTTGGGTTTGCATATCATTTGTATGATAGTAAGACTTGGTATACATCCATTCCCAAGCAAAGATTGCTTTCTTTTGAGTTAATAAACGTAGATTGATAGGTCGCCTATTTTCGGTAATCGAAGCAATAGCTCCCTCAGGCTTAATTAACTCACACATTTCTTTCCAATGATTGTCAATATCTTTTAACTCTAAAATATAATCTACAAATTTATAACCAAGTTCTCTGACTTCGTCGACTAAATTATTCCTGTGGTTTACAGTGTATTTAGCACCATGACTTCTGACCCAATTGATACTTTCGGGACGTGAAGCAGTGGCAATTACGGTTAGTCCTGCATTTGCAGCTAATTGTGTTGCAACTGATCCTACTCCACCAGCACCATTAATGATCAAAATGGTTTTATCTTTATTACTTTGACTATTAGAGGACACTGACAGTTGTTCAAATAGCGCTTCATAAGCTGTCAATGAAGTCAGAGGCATTGCGGCTGCTTCATCGTCGCTTAAGGATTTAGGTGCATGTCCAACAATTCGTTCATCTACTAACTGATATTCACTATTACTTCCTGGACGTTTAAAGGAACCGGCATAATATACCCGATCTCCGGGGTTAAATAGAGATACTTGATTACCCACTTTTTTTACAATTCCACATGCGTCCCATCCAATAACTTTTGGAGTTGTAAGTTTGCCGTGCCCGCCACGTCGTACACCAACATCAACTGGATTAACGGATACAGCATTAACTTTGACGAGCAAATCGTGCCCTTTAGGTACTGGAACACTTTCTTCAAATTCGAATAAGCTTCTAGAATCGTTAATGTTTAAATGTTGAGTAAATCCGATAGCTTTCATAGTGAGTCCTCTTTTCTATTGTTCTATAACTTACAAATAGTAACTTGTTATATAAGACATACAAGAAGAGAATTTAAATTATCTATGTAACAATTATTTCCCTAATAGCCACAAAGAATAAATTAATTTATAATTAAAACATTTAGTTTTTTTAAGAAGGAGTGTTGGGCTTGCAAAGACATATTTTTAACTGTAGTAATGGTTGTCCTGTTGAAAGCACCTTACAAATAATTTCAGGTAAATGGAAAAGTGTAATTTTGTATCATCTTATAAAAAATAAAGTATGTAGATTTAGTGAATTGCAAAAAAAAATGCCGAATTGCTCTCGTAGGATGTTATCGCTACAACTTAATGAGTTAGAGACGGACAAGATTATCGAAAAAAAGATATATCCAGTGATTCCTCCTAAAACAGAATATAGAATGACTAGGTTTGGTGAGACACTGACGCCAATTATTCTAGAAATGGACAAATGGGGGCAAACTTACAACTCCATAAACTCTGAGGATAGTAACTAAAAATGCCATATGTTAAATTAGTTAGCGTCTTATCCGGTAAAATAACGGCTTTTAGTTGGGAAACGCTTTCTTCTAGAGTTAGAATAACATTAGCACTAATGATTTATCGAGGGATTTATATATTTATTTTCAATGTACACTAGCAGATGGGGTGGAAAATATGTTTCAAGATGTCAATGCCTTTTTTACGGCGTTTGGGGCTAGCGTTGTCGTCCCGGTGATGATTTTTATCATCGCCCTTTTCTTAAAGGTTCAACCCAAAATGGCAATGATGAGCGCCTTTTACGCCGGGGTGGGGCTGACGGGTTTTGGTTGGATCATTTCAGAATTCACACCGGTGGTCACTAAGATTATTAAGCAGATGGTGAGTACTACCGGAATTAAACTCCCGGTGGTCGATATTGGCTGGCAAGCCGGGTCTCTAGCTAGCTTTGGGTCAACTGTAGGCCTGGCTTTCTTTGTGTTCGGGCTTCTGTTTGAATTGCTGATCTTTGCCTTGGGAATCACTAAAGTCTTTATGGCCTCTAACTTATGGAACAACTTTGGTTTCATGATTTGGGGGACGATGGCCTACTATGTTACCCACAACTTTTGGCTGTCGATGGGGTTGTCCTTTTTTATGCTCCTGTATTCCTTAGTGTTGGCGGAAGTTCAGGCAGATCGATGGTCAGATTACTATGGGGTCAAAAACGCTACGGTGGCGGCCTCACATAACATTGAGCAGACCATCCCGGCAATTTTCTTGGATCCACTGTGGAATCTACTCGGCTTCAACAGGGTTAAGGTGACTCCGGAATACTTTAAGAATAAGTTAGGCGTGTTTGGGGAACCGACGACCTTAGGGGCGTTGTTAGGGTTAATTATCGGTATCCTAGGGAATCTCCATAGTTTAGGAACTATCAAAGCGTGGGGACAAATCCTCCAGTTTGCCGTGCAGCTAGCTGCCGTAATGACAATTTTCCCGCTGGTGACCGGAGTCTTTGCCAAAGCCTTCGCGCCATTGGCTGAAGAGATTGACAAGAATCGCAAAAAGGAAGTGGCTGAGCAAGGAAAAGAAATCGATGCTATTCACGATAAAAAACGGTGGTTCCTTGGTGTTGATGATGGGGTTGGTTACGGGGAGCCAGCTACAATCATTGCCGGGGTGATTCTAATACCGATTATGGTGGTAATCGCCTTCATCTTACCGGGGAATCGGGTTCTACCGGTAGTTGATTTAATATCGTTGCCCTTCATGGTTGAATCGATCGTCGCCGTTACTCGTGGCAATATTTTAAAGGTGATTGCCAACGGAATTGTTTGGTTCTCATTGGGGCTGTACGCCTCCAGTTGGTTAGGAACTATCTACACCGGTACGGTTTCTCACTATGGGGTGGCGATTCCAGCCGGGGTAGTCTTGATTACTAGCTTCAATCTAATTGCCCGGCCGGTAAACGCCCTTATATTCGCGGCCTTTATTTCCCAGAATCCGGTTTGGGTTGGGCTGTGTATCGTTATCTACTTGGTAGCGTTGTATGGGCTTCGCCGGTATCGACCACAAATTTGGTCTTATTTGAACCGGATGGCGGAAAAGAATGCAAAATAAGATTATGACGCTTCAAAATTACCTGAATAGTAACATTTCGAAGCATTATAGTTATATTATTTACCTGGGCCTAGAATAAAAAGTGTACAAGTTAAATAGAGACTCTGATTTAGTATAATTAAGTAAGTAAATTGGAGGATCAGATAATGACAAAGAATTTAAGGAACAGGCAGTTCAGTACTACTTGGACAACAAGGATCACCTGTCTGTTAACGAAATGAGTAAGAATTTAGGTATTGGCGCTAGCACATTACATAAATGGATTAAGCTATTCACTGAGGCTGAGGAGATTGGTCGTGGGTCAGGTAACTTTGTCAGTGACAAGGAAATTGCCCGGCTGAAGCGTCAACTTCGTGACGCCGAAGGAGCAATCGAAGTTCTAAAAAAATCAATCGGGATTCTGAGCAAGTAACCACCGAAAAGGTATATCAAGAAATGGACGTCCAGCACGCTTCAGAATCCCGTCCTTCCATCAACGGCATGTGTGATTATGTTGGAATCTCAAGAAGTGGTTATTATCAGCGCGAAACGCGTCGTAACCACCAATCACCAAGAAAGCTTCGTAAGAAGTTTATTCAAGGTGAAATTAAGGCTATATGGCTAAAGAGCCTATATATTTATGGTGCCGGCAAAATCACTCAGGAGCTTCGCTCAAAAGGATATAAGATAGCTGAACGAACCGTTGGTAAGTATATGCGCGAACTAGGAATTCATGCCATTTACCTAACCCCTTGGGCGACAACTACTCGTAATTCCAAGTTTGATAAGCAACTAATAAACATTTTGAACGAGCGGTTTAACCCTTTGCGACCAAACACCGTTTGGTGCATTGACACCACTTATATTCCGATTCATGACGGATTTGTTTATTTAACCAGCATTATGGGCCTGTACTCTCGACGGATTATCGGTTGGGACTTATCTGAAACCCTGGAGGTATCGAATGTCATCCCACTTGTAGAAAAAACTAAGCACGGTCGCCATATAAGCAAGCCATTAATCATGCATAGTGATCGTGGTAGTCAATTTACGTCTGAAGCCTACAACTAAGTAACAGCTAACATGACGTTAAGTTATTCAAAGAAGGCTTATCCGTGGAATAATGCCTGCATTGAGTCGTTTCATGTCTTGATTAAGCGTGAATGGTTAAATCGATTTAAAATTCATTCATACTCAGAAGCAAAACGACTAGTTTTTCAGTACATTGAAACGTTTTACAACACGGTAAGAATTCACAGTCATTGTGGATTCAAATCGCCAAAGCAACTTGAAGATGAGTTCCAAGCTCAAATTCAAAAATCAGCTGCCGCATAGAAAAAAGTCTCTATTTAAGTTGTCTATTTTATTGATAGGGAATCAGACCAAGGTTTAATATAACAAAAGGCGTTGTGCAGGCTTTTTCGTTGTCGATACAGCACCTTTGTTATATCATTAGGAACATTCATTGAACAACTACGCTAATACTAGTAACTGAATTGTTAATGATTGGTGAAGATATTTAAGGGTGTTAAGTGAAAGTACTTATGTTGTAAAATAAGAACCCTACCGCAGTTATAGCTGGTGATTGTTCGACGCCTACCAGGTCGGTATAGTAAAGCGATAACTAAGGTAATCCTGGACCTCAACGAACGGGAGAGCTGCGAGATTCGACTGCTGGCTAGTTTCCCCGCACAGGCGGTGAAAAATACAGACAATCGGTTAGTTAGACAATGCAGAATCGGTTTTTTAGAAAGGACTAGACATTATTATGGGGAAGAAGAATTATCGCTTAAAAGAGGAAAAGTATCGGGAACAGGTTACGCGTTACTCGCTTAGGAAACTTAGCATTGGAGTAGCGTCAGTTGCCCTGTTTTCTTTTGTATTGAGTTCGCCTCAAGCCCACGCCGCAACCTCTTCGGAAAGTAATACTAGCAATGCTGCCGGTGTTCAAACCAGCGGGACTAGTGCGTCGTCTTTGGCTTCTATGGATGATGTCAGGGTCGCCGGCAATCGGGCAAGTGATGGTAACTTAATTGATAAGACGACCACCACGACAACCACGAAGGATAGCCAAGGGACAACGACCGGAACGTTAGATCCCAAAACCAATTTATCCACCAATGATCAAGCGGCGTCCCTTGATTCAGAAGTTAATAAGGCCAATGCTGCCGGCGTAAAGACGACCCAGACCGCCGACCAAACGTATGACGATGTTCAAGCGGCTGGTGATGACTACGCTAACCAAATTAACAATCTTAACAAGACAACCAGTGATTATAAGCAAGCTGTTCAAGCCTTCCAGGATTCACTGAAGAAATACAACGACACGGTTAATAGCTACCAGATTGCTAAGCAAGAATATGAACAGGCGTTAGCAAAGTACAATCAGGAGCAAGCGGAATACCAGCGCTACAAAGAAAGAAATGCTCAAAACCTTGCTGACTTTAAGAACGATAGTAATTTAACCGATGTTTCCCAAACCACTACGAGCAGTAATGGGAATGAAGAAACGGTAACTAGCGCGACGGTTAAATTACCAACCGAACTGGAGAAGGCTATTAAGGAAGCTCAGCAGCTGGGCATGACTGTTAACCAGAACGATTCATCCGAAGCTGATAGTAGTGCTGATGCTTTGAGCAAGTACGCCACGATGACAGAGGCGATCAATAAGGCAATCACTGAATACCAGCAGGCACTTAGTAACTATGAAGCGCAAATGGCCGTCTACGCTGATCAGAAAAAGAAGTGGGATGAAGAGGACAAGGCCTTTAAGGAATATCAAAAACAAGCCGCGGAATCGCAAGGGGCCGGGGCAGTAGTGGCCGCGCAAGGCCTGGTTTTTGAACAGCAAAAGGATGCGACGATGACGATTGAAGGGGCCGATACCTACATGACGAAGGAAGTATCGGATCAGCTTAATAGCAAAGACGTCATTAGCCGTTTTGATAAAGCAGCTCTTGATGCCATGCAGGATGCCAGTGGCAATAAAACAGCTTACCAGCAAAACAATCCTCATGGAGAAGCCGAGAATACTTGGATCGTCTTAAAAAAGGGCCAGCCGGTGACCGTCACCTACCACAACCTTACCGGGGCGACGTACAATGGGAAGCCGATTGATCATGTCGTTTATAAGTATGAACTGGAGAGCTCATCTGACGGCACAGATGAAGTCATGGCTCAGATTATGCACGACCCAACCGAAACCATCTGGGTGGGAAGCAACTCCACCGACCCTAATAATCATTTACGAGTTAAGATGACAATCGCCTTCTATGGTAGCGACGGTAATAAGTTTGATACCTCAGACGGGAAGGCCGTTTTGAGCTTAGCATCCTTGAACCACTACACGACCATTCCATACATTAGCGATAGTGGGCAGTCAGAAACCATTCAGATGAACCACCTGGAAAGGGTTAACATTGGTAATAATGAATTTGTGGGCATTCCTGGTTCGTCAGTAACCCCTAATGAGAATGGCTGGGTTTACTCGGTCAATAGTAACCAAAGGATTTCCGAAGGCGCAAAGTTTGATGCTGATGATATGCACGGATATGTAAATAAGCAGACGGGCGAAACCTTCTACACTTCTGATTCAGACATTACCAATAATAAATATATCTTAGCCCATGGCGGGGCCCAGAATTGGGTTGCGGCGTCGAAAACCGTTGGATGGGATGATGTGCCAAGCGCCAACGACGGCAAGTGGCCGGTAAATAAGTACTACGGGGCTGGGGCGATGAAGCTAACCGGGGACTATATTGAATTTGATGTCAGCGGTAATACGCCAGACTTTAACACCTCTTACTGGTTTAACATCAATTCATCGATTGCCGTTCCGCAAGATCCTGGTAATCCACCGGTACAACCTGTTAAGCCAACTGCGAATGTTGAATACAACCAGCTCACGGTTTCGAAATCGGAAACTGTTAAATCGCCAACCGCACCGAAACCAGAATTTGACCATGAGAAGCCGGGTGAAAAACCGCAGGCTCCCGAGGTTCCAAGTGCTGAGTGGCATTTAGCCAAGGTAGTAAAGGTTGCTAAAGAGACGGTACCAGATAAACCAGCAGAGCCAAATAAGCCTGCGGAACCAAGCAAGCCAACTGAGCCGACCAAACCGACGGAGCTAAATAAAACACCTGAACCAACAAAGCCTAGTCCTGTAAAGGCAGTACGGCATACCGAAACTCAACCAACTAATGAAAAACGCCTTCCTCAAACTGGGGACGAGAAAGATACCAAGCAAAGGGTGCTGGGGACGATTTTGTTAGCCATGGTTTCGTTCTTGGGATTCACTCAGCTAGCTTCTTTTTTCAAAAAGAGATCCTGAGAAGGTTAACTCCATCAAATTAACACAGTTACAAGTTAAATTTTAGTGGCTGGGGAAAGCTCTGAGAGTGTCAATAATTTTGTGTAAATTGGAAAAGCCTTCCAAAGTATGTTAAATTTAGTTGAACATTGAGCTAAAGTGTCACGACAGGATTGAAAAAGATGCCACCTCAGAAGAAGACGGTAAGCTTAAGTTTGTGAAATGATAAATTCGCGGAATTTAATTTACACCAACATTTTGGACTTGACCGTAAAAACTATGAAAAAAACAGGTAATGGATCATCAATGGGTATGATGTTAATTGGACTAGTGACGTTATTGCTAAGCTTAGGTTTAGTAGTTATAAGTAGATTTACTATTTGATCATGATTGAATGATCGTAAGCACTCCACAACGAACCGGGTTGAATCTTAACCATTGATGGTATCTCAGATCCCCGGGTTCAAACAAAAATAGGGTCTCCGTCAACTGGTATTGATGGACCTGTACACCACTCCTAATGCTGGGAGTGGTGTTTTTTAATTTCTATGCAAATATACAATCAATTCGTTTGAAGAAGTATTCAATGTTTGAGAAACCATAACAGCCACGTTTAAGGGACTTTATCTTACGATTAATACCTTCCAGCGGTCCATTGGAGTATTCAAATTTAATACTGTTCTTAATGAACCTCCGGTTCTTCTTAAAGGTATTAATGCAGGTATCAAGTTCTGTATGGGTTGATTGATAAGAATTGATGGTTTCATCCAGTAAATCCATGTTTTTTTCTTTGATCGACATAACGATATTCTGATAGGTGTCGTATATCTCACCAAAATCCCTATATTTTTCAGTAATGAGATCTACGGCATTTTGAGGCGTCATATACTCATTAATTCCTCTTAGATACACTGGTTTAGCTGTTTCTAACTCCTTAGCGTTTTTATGGAATAATTTCCACTGGGATTTTAGTATTTTGAATTCACGACTCTGATAATCAAGGGATTTTTGTAATTTTATCCGTTCTCGATCTAAAGATCGACCTACTAATTGGACAATATGGAAACGATCAATGATGATTTCCGCATTAGGGAAAAGTCGATAAATAAACGATTGATACTGGGCGTTCAGGTCAATTACAACCGTTTCAACTCGTTGCCGTTCTTCAACTGAATATCTGTTTTCAAAGTATTCAATAATCGATGATAATAAGCGGTCATTTAATTTGGCGACAATTTCATGAGTTTCACTATCGCAACAGATGAACGACATTGCATGTCCTGCAGATCGGAACTCATCAAACGACAGATGTTTAGGGAGCACGGCTAACCGATATTGTTTAGGAACGTATTCATAAACGGTTCTTCTAACACTGCTCGTTGAGCAGTGACAAATTTTTGAAATCTGTGTTTCAGTATTACCATCACGAATGAACATCATAGCTTGATTTTTTTATGGCACGGGATAGAGTATGATTAAATTCAACAATATCTGTCTTCGCGCCGAACGTTGTACAACAATGCTTACAGTAGAAACGTTGTTTCCAAAGTTCTAGTTCATATCGTATTCCATTAAGACTGGCTAGCCTTACGTGTGCTTTTCTAAATCCGTTCTTAACAACCTGTTTGAATCCGCAATTAGCACAGTGATTAACAGGATAGGTAAGCTTTGAAGTAATTCTACAAATCGATTCACGGTTAATATGTTCGTTAGTCACGTTTAGAACAGTAATGTTTGGGTCTTTAATTCCAAGCACTTCTAAGGTAAAATCAGTTTGGGACATTTTTCCTACCAACTTTCTATTAATTGTGGTGATTGATTGTAAATTTGGCAAAGGACAGAATGTCCTTTTTCTATGCATAAATTGTACAAAAAAATCTGGCATTGATGTAAATCAATACCAGAAATTCTAGACCCCAAAAATAGCGGGCGACCAACGCAGTTTTCTGCGTTAGTCGCCCGCTTTTGGTTTCTCTATTAAACACGACACGTGGCCTCAATATCTGGCGTGTTACGTTGCGTGTAAACCGTTAGTAATGGTTAAAAATACTTAAAGACGTCCAGTTTATTTAATTTTACCATTTGTACAATCCCAAACCAGATCGTATTAGCCTTTGCGCCTGCCGTTGGTTTTGTGAACAGGCTTATTCTTTCGCACCAGCGTGGTAGAGTGGATCTGTTGCTCATCGTGGTTATTGTGTAAAGGTAGATCACAATGCTCAAAGATCTGGTAACCCCGGTCCTTTAGATTAAGGGCATTGTTAATCACATTGCGTAATAATTTTAACGGTGATTTCTTGATTGTTTCCTCGATTAACTAGTCGGCTTTGTGTTTCTAGGGCGTTAGCTTTTCACAACCGGGGTCTTAAAAAGATCATTCAAGGCTTCAGACATTGTTGGATGAGTATAGATCATGTCGCGTAATCTTTCGTAAGGTAATTTGGCCTTCATTGCCAATGCAATTAGATTGATGGTTTCATGAGCCTCAGTGGCATACAATGTTGCCCCTAAAATAAGGTGTGTTTTTTGATCAACGATTACCTTATAAAGCCCGCGTTGATCCTCCAAGACCCGGGCCTTTGGAATCGCCTTGACTGATAGCTTGAAGGTTTGTAAATCATAACCTGCACTCTTAGCTTGACGTTCATTTAAGCCAACGTTGGCCAGTGGTGGATTTAGGAACGAAGCAGTCGGTATCACCATTCGATCGGCCGTTGAGCGATTCCCCTTACCAAACAATTGATCTATGATAATACGAAAATCATCTAATGAGACATAAGTGAACATAGGGCCACCATTAACGTCACCTAAAGCCCAAATGTTTTGTACTGTAGTTCTTAAATGATCATCGACCTGAATAGCACCGCGATTGGTTAAAGCAATATCAGTATTTTCTAGTCCTAAACTACTTACATTAGGCCACCGACCGACTGCAACTAACACCGCATCAAATTCCGCAGTGTTGGTTTGATCACCTTGTTGATAATATAATGTAACCTTCTCACCATTATCTTTTACTTGCGTTAGTTGAGTCTCCAGTTTAATCTCGATCCCTGCGTTAGTCAGATCTGTTACGACCTCGGTCGCAATATCAGGATCTTCGCGCTCTAACAATCTGGTATGTTGGTCGAAAATCGTTACATGTGTACCAAAGGAATTAAACATTCCAGCAAATTCAAGGCCAATATAACCGCCACCAATAATTGCTAGTCGTTTCGGTTGTTTCTTCAATTCCATAGCTTCTTTAGACGTAAAAATCCGCTGACTAAATTCTAACCCAGGGATTGATGGCCAATTTGGAACTGCTCCAGTATTAATAAAGATACGTTCACCTCTCACCTTCTTAGTCGTTCCATCACTCATTACGACTGCCAAAACATAATTGTCGATAAAACGGGCTGCCCCATCCCAAACCGTTGCTAGTGGCTCATCAGCCACCATGTGATAGTTTTTGTTTCGCAACTGTCTAGTCATCTCACCACGCTTATTAACTGCTGTAGTGAAGTCCACGCCACGTTGGCCATTAAAGATTAAATTTTTAGATGGTAGGCAGCCAACATTGATGCAAGTTCCTCCGTACATTTGTTTAGACCGTTCGATCAGAAGCACGGTCTCATCATGCTGCGCCAAGTACTTAGCTAATGTCTTACCCGCCTTACCAAATCCAATAATAATATTTTTAAATTTATCCATTGTTTTACCAGCCTTTTACTAGTCATTTGTTATTACACTTATTATAAGTAAGTAAAATACCAAAAGCAATTTATATGCTCAATCACCTGTTTATCTGACTTGGCTTTATAGTCATCATTTCACCATCTTATTTGTCTTTTACCACAGTTTTCCCTCTAGTAGCTGATTTTATGACCTTCTTTACTTTTATAATCGTACTGTCTGGTAGGGTTTGCGCCCGCTCTTGGACCGCCCTACTGGACGCTTGTCATTTCCCATTGCAGCAGTATTATTAGCCTTGCTTGCTGACCTTGCTAGGGTTGTAGCTTTCCTTTGCTGTCAAGAGCAGTTTTATTGTTCTTGGTTGATTTTTAATTTCCCTGTATAATGGATTGAGCAAGAAGTTTTAAGGGCAGTGGCTGTCTTTTCCCTTGTAAGGTGAGGCCCATGGAAACATGGAATAATCTTCAGGATTGTGCCAAAGCCGTCGATATCTTGTCGATTGGCCAATATGGCTTTAATCTGGTGAAAATCCCATCATCATGGCTCCATATGGACGTCGGCTTATCATTTCTACATGATACATCGCCCCTAGTTAATAAAATCGGCCGGACAATCGATCAATTTTTGCTTCTTGCTATATCTAGAATCATTGATATTGTATACTACGGTTATAGTATGATCAGGTTTACTACTGGCGATATGACTGGTCTTCTTGGTATTATAAGATTAGTTATGTTTAGTAATGATTATCAAAAGAAGGAGATGATTTCTTATGATTGAGAAAGAAAAGGTTTTAAGCGATGCACCAAAGGTTCTAAATTCTGATAACAATCCTTGGGAAGTTGCTGTTGAAGGGGATTCAATTATTGGTACATGGAAATGGATGGATGCCCGGTTTTTCACTGAGGGTGGAATCTCCGATGAGGACAAAGAGTTTACTTTTACAGTCACTTTGAAAGATAACGGGAAATGGAAGGAAGTTGATAGCACTTCTAGTAAGACATCAAGTATTAGGATGCATAACGGTAAACTATCTTTCAGTAAAGACATCTCCTTTTCTAAGGGAAAGACCTATCAGAAAAGTATTTCTTTTGGTATTGGACAGGACAAGAAGAGCGGTAAAGTTGGAATTGTTGAATCTAAGTTAGATACTTCAATCATTAAAAAGTCGATTCGAGATTATTTGAAACAATGTGGCTGGAAGAAAGCTGGACTATTTGGATAGGAAATTATATCAAAAGGCCCGTTACCTCATTAGGAAGGTAGCGGGCTTTTTGAGAATAGGCAAAAGAAAAGCATGACACTAAGACTTTTACTAATGGAACATCAGCATGAATGGAAGGAGACCAATTTTCTATAGCATAGAACATCTTTTAAATAAAAATTAGTTTTTAAATAATTATTTGCAATATAATCATTAGGTACAAACTGCAATAAATTAGGTACACACATTGGTAGCCTCTCCTTTATTTTGTTACTACGTTAAACAAAATCTAGTACTTCGATCTGCTTGATGTTGTTGCGAGTTTCTTTGTATAATAAACTTCGCAAGAAGTTTTAAGGGCGGTGGCTGTCTTTTGGTTATGTCCGTATAATTGGTGTAAATTCTAAATAGGACTTTGTAAAATCTGAAAGGAAGGGAGTGTAAAATATTTTGTGTAAATTGATACCTTGAGGGTATTGAAAAAGGGAAAGCCTTCCCCGTATGATTGAAATCGCTAAAAACCAATCAGAATACGGAGGCTTTCCCCATGAACCAGTTTAACAAAGATATTATCGCAGCGCTATCTTCAGACAAAGATATTACCCTGAATGAAGTCTTACGTCGTCAAATCGAAGTGGCCGCTAATCAGTTCCTTCAAAATGAACTGACTGCGGTGCTAGGCTACGAACCACATACTCGGATCGACCGATCAAAAGACGACGTGAACTACCGGAACGGGACGTACACCCGCACTATCGACACTAAGTACGGTGAAATTAATCTGACGATCCCACGGGACCGGTTAAACAAGTTTCAAAACGCCCGCTTCCCTCCTTACATGCGTCGGAACTGATGGACTGGAGGAAATGGTCATCAAGATGTACTCCAAGGGCGTCACAACTCGTGAAATCGCTGATATGGTCGAGAGAATGTACGGCCACTACTACTCACCAACCACGGTTTCAAACATCACTAAGCGGACGGAACACCTGGTTGAAGAGTTCCACGAGCGCAAATTCAAGTACTCACAATACGTCTGTGTGTTCCTCGATGCTACTTACATTCCGTTACGCCGTGGTACCGTTGAACGAGAAGCCGTTAACGTAGCGATCGGAATTCGAAGTGACGGCGGTAAGGCAGTTCTTGACTACAGTATCGCACCGACCGAGAACGGAGCCGCTTGGTCTGAACTACTCCAGGGATTACGCGCACGGGGGATTAAAGATATTCAGTTGTTCATCGTCGACGGTTTAGTTGGACTTCAATCTGCGATTGAGGCTAACTACCCGCAGGCGAAGTTTCAACGGTGCTGGGTCCACGCAGAGCGCAACCTTTTAGGATACGTTCGCAAAAACGATCGCAGGGAGATTATCACCGACTTTAAGGCCATTCGGCAAGCAGAGAACCTACAAGCCGCCAAAGAACGATTGGCGGCTTTCAGTGCTAAGTGGGAGTCCAGTTATAAGCGTCGAATCAAGAATCTAGTCCAAATGGCGGAGCTATTCACGTTCTTCAGTTTTCCAACTGCGATCCGTCAGACCATCTACTCGACGAACCTAATTGAGTCGTTTAATAAGAGCCTGAAGAAGATGGCCCGACGTAAAGAGCAGTTTCCAAACGAAGGGGCCCTCGATCGCTTTATCATGACGCAAGTAATGGAGTACAACGATAAATTTGAGAATCGAGCACATCGCGGATTCAAGGACTGTCACGACACGCTTGATTCGATGTTTTAGAATTGTCAATTCATGCGGACGAAGTTTCCTTTTTTTACACAACATTCTTGACACTCTCCTTTAAAAACAGACGTTGCTTAATCGCAGCACAAATAAGTATCATCAAAAGCAAAAGCTCTACTTGTAAATGTTGTTAACCAGCTATTAAAAAAGCAATCTTTTCAATCAGATTTAATCTGGCTTTTAAAGATCGCTTCAAATTCAATTTTCTAGCTTTATCAACATTTTAAAAAATGCGACGATCCCACTCATTTCTTCTGATGCCGTTCAGACAATTTTTGATTAACCCGTTTGACATCAGAAGCTATTTTCATCTTGATAATAAAAAAGATAATTAAATAAATTCCTATAAAGCTGATGCAAAAATTCAACCAATTTTGTAAGCTCAGCCAATGATTCAACCACATCATCACTAGAATCAAACTAAAGGTCCCGAGAAAATGGAGCAACAGTTCAACCAAGTATGACCAATTATCTAGGTCAAAAACTAAAGTCAGCACCCCAATTAACCCACTAATGATTAAAACACTTAGCACATTAAATGTTGTTACACTCTGAAACCCATCAAAGGCAACAAACAATAAAAAAGTTGTTGCACCATATCCGACTCCGTTTGTAAAACAATTGATTACATTTCTGAAATTTTTTGACATAACAATTCACCCTTTAAAGTCCTAAATGTTCTTCCAGATCGCTTAAATACTTGCGGCTAACACTAGTTCGCAAACTCTTTTCCATTTTAGCAGTCATCGAACCAGCAAAGCTATCTTCAAGTGACAGCAAATAATCAAGGTTAATTACTGCATGTTTTGACACTTGAACAAAGATATCTTTAGGCAGTTTCTGGATAAACTTATACAATCGTTCTTGTATCAGATACTTAGCGGTCAATGTTTCGATTGACAACGTATTTTTTTGCACATCAACTAAGATAATATCATCCACCTTAACAATTATGATACTGTCATTGGTTTTAATTGGTAGAATTCGATGTGGCTTCTGATCAAATTGATTAATATAAGCCATTAAACTCTTGACATTATTAGTTAAACGATTTGCTTTAACGATTACTTCAATTTCTTCGCCAGTTATAATGTTTTTTTCAAATCGTACTTCCATTTATTTCACTCCGTACTAACAGATTTATTTTGATCATGTTTGTTGGTAATCAAGATAATTATTAATAAAATTACGGTTACACCGGTAACTATTGCAAAGTTTTGCAATTTTGTGGTTAGATTACCGTTTAAATTAATTCCAATTCCCAGTGTTTTTTGTAAATTATGCAAAATATTTGGTTGAACGTTTTTCAGTATATCATGCATCAACAGCTGACGATAGATTGCTGCTACATAAGCCCCTGGTGTTAACTTGACTAAATTTTGCGCAAAAGTTGGCAAGACCCCGATTGGAATATAAATTCCCACTAAGAATCCTGAAGCTGCCCCAACGATTGAAGAAAACTTGCCAACAGTATCAATATTTTTCATCCGATAAACTAGAATGAAATTCAGCACACTTGCTGAAAATGATGCTAAAATTGTAACTATCAACACTTGAAAAGTGATATATCCAGGAATACTGATGCCATCAACCCAAGAAAAATAACTAACCATTATTAAAAAAAGTGCTATTTGCAATAGAGTTCCAATAATTGTTGCTGCCAAAACATAACTGAGTCGAATTTTCAAGCGACTTAAACCAGTTAAAATCAAATCATCAAAAACCCGATATTCAAGGTCTGACACCATTCTGGATAAAGCACTTAAAGTCGTAGTAATACTGGCCACGGCCAATGTCCCGCCAATTACCCAAAGATCAAGTACTCTAGCTGGATGCTGCAATTGTTTCCACGAATCTAACATGTTAGACTTCAAAAAAATAATAAATAGTCCAAAAGAAATTAAGGCTCCTAACAAAGAAAAAAATACTCCAGCTCGATTACGGAAAAATAATTTTAAATTTCGTCTTATTAATGGCAGCATTTTATTGCAGCTCCTTTCCAGTTAAATTCATAAATGCATCGTCAAGTGTGCCATGATGATACTCAAATTGCTCAATTACTGCTCGATTCTGTGCTAGAAAATCAATCGCAGCTGAAATTGGAAGATCGATTATACGATACTGATCTTGACCAACTTTTTCACAATTAGCTGGAAAGGCAAACTTGTGCGATGTCCTAATCTCAAGATAATTCTCAGTATTTGCTGCAATTATTTCTGCTGCAGAACCACAAGCAATGACTGCCCCTTGATTAACGATATAAACCAGATTAGCATCATGAGCTTCTTCTAAGTAATGTGTTGTTAAAAAAATAGTCAAATTATTTTTTTGACGCAGATCATTTAACAGCTGCCAAATGACCGTCCGAGTTTGAATATCTAATCCAGTAGTTGGCTCATCTAAAAATAGAAAGTCGGGGTCATTCAATAAGGCACGCGCAATATCAACACGTCGTTTTTGACCACCGGATAAACTACCATATTTTTGCTCAAGGAAGTTGCTCAATCCCAAAACCTCTGTCACTTTTCCAATATTAGCAACCGACTGTTTTCCCTGCATCATTGCCCGAAAATACAAATTTTCTTTGACGGTCAATTCATTATCAAGAATACTATTTTGAAAAACTACTCCAATTTTGGGTTGGCATGGTTGATTATGCTCATCAAGAAAATTAATTTGACCAGCAGTTGGTTTCAACAAACCAATCAGCATCGAAATTGTTGTCGACTTGCCAGCACCATTATTCCCTAGAAAGGCAACTAACGATTGAGCCGGTATTTCAAGATTCAGATTTTTAACTACCGTTTTTTGACCATATCTTTTTGTTAAGTCCGTTGTTGTTAGCTTCATCTGCTCACTCTCCTCTTAATTGCTTAATCGTAGCTTAGCAAATATCTGTGAACAATGGTTGTTAATGTCGACAAGTGGCTAAATTCAGCTGATAAGATGATGAATTTTGCAACTGAAATAATGCAAAAAAGCTTTCCTCAATGTAGTGACTGCCCAAAATTAGATTTCGGTCTAATTTTTAGCAACACTTCATAAAAGAAAACTTCTTGTTTAATTCCTCTCGTATTATATGTTTATAAGTAGTTATGTCCGTATAATTGGTGTAATTTCTAAATAGGACTTTGTGAAATCTGAAAGGAACTTCATTATGCCAAAGGTTGAATTAAATTTAGAAGATGACGAATTAAAGGAACTATTACTAGGTGATCGGGATAAGGCCATGCAATCAATTATGGCCAAGATTCTTGATGAAATTCTTAAGTCCGAAGCGACTGAGCAGATTAAAGCTAGGGCTTATGAACGTTCGGATGAACGTACCAATTCACGGAATGGTTATCGAGTTCGTCAGCTTACCACACGAGTAGGGACACTTTAACTACACGTTCCTAAACTCCATCATGGTAATTTTTCAACGCAACTGTTCAAACGCTATCAGCGTAGTGAACAGGCTTTTGATTTAGCATTAATGGAAATGGTAATCCAAGGTGTTTCAACTCGTAAAGTAGCTGAGATTACTAAGAAGTTATGTGGGACAACCTTTTCTAAAAGTACGGTCTCGGCTTTATGCAGTAATTTGGACGACCAAGTGCTGGACTTTAACCGATGTCCCCTTACGCAAGGGTATGCTTTTGCGTATGCCGACGCAACTTTATTTAAGGTTCACCATGGTCATGTTGTGACGAGTAATAGCTTACTCGTTGCGATTGGAATCGACCCTAGCGGTCGTCGAGAAGTGCTCGGTTTTGATAGCAGGTTAATCAAGAAATCCGGCGTCGTGACCGTGTGATCCGGATATTCCCGAATGATCTAAGTGTCTTGCGACTAATGGGGGCACTACTGATTGAACAGAATGAAAAATGGGCTGCTGGTCCACGATACTTAAACATGACCGTTTACCACGGAATTGAAAAAGATGCCGACTCAGAAGAAGCCGGTAAGCTTAAACTTGTGAAATAATAAATTCGCGGAATTTAATTTACACCAACATTTTGGACTTGACCTGTCTTTCCCCTTGCGAGGTGAGGCCCATGGGAACATGGAATAATCTTCAGGAAGATTTCACAGTCAATGAGCGTCTTCCAGACACTCTCGTTGATGTTGCTGTTTGGCACGTTTTTAATCGCGCTCCTCAGCTATATCGACAAGCACCACAAATAAAAAAGCCGCCCTGCGTAACTTTGGTCGGTTACAGGGCGACAATGTAGTTTTGTAATCTAAGCCACCGCCTTTGAAGCGGCTTGCACGGGAAGTCCTGTTTTCGGCGGGGCTTCCTTTTTCTGTTTATATTATAGCATGACCTTTAAAAACTGGCTAACGTTTTAAACTTTGATCAAGTTCGGATTTGGGTTGTTTGATTGACGGATTTTCTTCAGCAAATGCTTGCAGCTGTTTTTGTGTTCGATTACTAATTTCATGGTGTATATCATTTAGTTTGTTTTTTAGTTCTGATTTTTGTTGGGGGTTCCTTGCTTGCTGAACTTATTGTTGCAAGCTTTGATATGACTGATTAAGTGCTCGGGCTGATAGCTTTTTTATTTTACATTTAAATTACAAGTGCATACCCCCATCTTCATGCCGATTACGGGTTTGGTGTTGCCGCTGCTTTTTCGTCATTGCCCACTCAGTCTCTTTTAAGCCGTGTGCCTGTTTTTGTCGTTCGTAATCTTCATCACGGGCATATAGGGCAGTCATGATTGCGTTACTAAAGGCTGTCTTTAAGTAGTAGCTTGGACTAACTGGCTTGTAATTTAGCGGTTGATAATGTCCCATATTTACTTTTCTATACTGGTCGTCCTTGGCTTGTTGCTCTTTTAACTGCTTTTGGATTTTCTCGATCTGACTGTTCTTAATCATTGGATCGGCTTTGCATTCACCCAAAAAGAGTTGTTTAGTACCGTCATGCTTTAAAACCCGTTGTAAATGGTGATTATCTAACTGATCTAAGCTCAGCTGTCCCGATAGATAAGCTAGTCCTTGTTGATGTTCCTGAGTATTGAATACCCTCGGTGGATTTTCCCGCCATTGTGCGATTGTTTCAATCTTGCACGGTTTTAAAGCTGGATCATAGTACATCACTGCTGTATAGGCCTGTTCCTGTTTAATCATTGGTAATTCATTAAAATCGCCGTTAGGAAAGGCTCTTCTTAAAACTTCCTGGTATTGGGTTTGAATAACTTGCTTCACAGCCATGATTGTTCGTAAATCTTTGACTGCTCGAGTAATCTTTTGCTGCTCGGTTGGTGAATACTTTTCTAGTAGACCTTGATCAACGTGTTCTAGACTTTCTAAGCTATCATCATGAATCATCAGCGTATATTTAAGCTTGATTCTGACTTCCTTTTCTTGTTGCATTAATAACTTCCAGCCAACGTATGGCCGTTTGGTAAAGGTCAATAATTGTTGGGTCAACAAATCATCACGAATGTTCATTAAACGTTCGTTTAATTCACTACCCTTGAAAACTGTTTGTTCGCTATCGGTTTCTTTAATCAATTCCCGTCGTTCAGCCGCGGTTATCTGTTCAAAATCAAGCTCTGGATAAAGTTTTTTAGTCGTGCGATCAACTACTTTATTTGAGAGTTCATCTGCTTTTTTTAGTGAACTTTCTTGTTGGTTAATCGTCAATAATTGCTTAGTGACATCTTCACCAATAGCGTGCTTAATTAAGGTACTGTTTTTCCAATTAAATAGCAGACGCCGTTTATCATCTAAACTCTCCAGACTGATATAAGTTTTCAGTTCATGACTTAACTCATTTACCAACCTTTTTTCATTAAATGAGAAGTGTTTACTTAGGCTATCTAAATGACCTCGATTAATTACTTTTTCCTGCATATTTTTATAGCCAGCTTTGGACTTACGATAGGTCTTAACTTGTTGATTAAATGCCTTTCTTTCATGCCGTTTACTATTGATTCCCTCGTGTTGCATTGGTGTATCAGCTATTCCCTGTTCCACAAACGATTTTTCACTAATCCGATCCGGAATATTTTTTTGTGCTAAGAACTGATTAACACTCAACGCCCAATTTTTTCGCCACTCATTAATTTTTTCCTTTTTATCCCAATCAACCAACCAAATTTTTCTTTGTTTTGGAAACCCGCTTTTGGTTAAAAGTTGCTTGCCATTTTCATCTTTAATGTACTGCGTCTTTGCTTTTAATCCCCAACTACCATCGGGGTTAAATGGTCGATTCGTTAACATCACATGTGCGTGCGGATTATCTTGGTGATCACGATGAATTGCTACGTCAGCTACCATACCTTGATCGACAAAATTTTCCTGCACATATTTTGTCAGTAATTCTTTCTGTTCGGATTCACTTAATTCTACCGGTAAAGCCACGTTAAATTCTTTTGCATACCGTGAGTTTGATTTACGATCTTTCTTTTCAACTTCATTCCATAATTGTTCTCGATTACTGGCCCATTCTGGTGCGTTTTTTGGGGTTAAAATAAAGCTTTCTGGCATAACCGCGCGGGCATAAAAGTAGTGGCGTCCTTCCTTATCATCAAATAATTTTTCACCGCTTCGATAAGCGGCACTGGCAATTGCACTTCGTCCTTTTCCAGCACTAATATTACTAAAACTCATATGAAAAATTGCCATGTTAGTCACCTCTTTGCTTTGATTCTATGAGCTTGACTTTGTTGTCGCCATCGGCGACTTCTAATACAGGATTTTGGGGGTTAGCACAACATAGAATTTATTCTATGTATAAGTGCGCATTGACCTCGTTTCACTCAGTCTGCTGATAACCTAAACTCTCCATTTAGTTTAGATCTTCCGCTTCGCTTTTTCAACTTTTATCCTTTGACTTAACGTTTCTTATATGATATAGTTTCGGCGATTATTTCTAATATGATTGGAGGGATCGTTATGTCTCAAAGTAACTTAGAAAAACAAGAAGCTAAATTAAAAGCCCTTAATCAAAAAATTAAGAACGAAAAAAATAAGATTGAACAACGGCTAGGTAAACAAATCATCAGTCAAGCCAATTTAGATTATGCTAATTTGTCTAACGATCAGATTAAGCTTTTAGCTAAGCAATTTTCTGAATTTTTAAAGGTAAAGTCCGTAGATCATTAGCCATACGAGATGGGGAAATTCCATGTCTAATCAGTATGAAAAACTAGTCGAGCAACAAGCGCGTTTAAAACAAAAAATTGAGCGGGAAGATTTTAAATTACGGCAATCTAAATACTATGAAAACCGCCAAGCACGTAAAGCCCGTTCTCGCCGATTAATTCAAAAAGGAGCCTTACTCGAAAAATACTTTCAGGCTGATAACTTATCAGTCGAACAAACCGAAGAACTTTTAAAAATATTTGCTAATTACGTTAATGCGCATAAACCGAACAAATTCAAAAACGATCAACCTAATAACTAGGCCGATCGTTTTTATTTTCAGGATTGTTTTTTGGCTTGACTTCTGGGTTCTGATCTGCAAAATTTTGTAACTGCTTTTGCACCTTTTCTGGATAAGTAATACTTTGGCTTATCCAAGGAAAATACCTCAAATCGTTCTTAAAAACTTGTCCCTTCTCTCTTGCATAAACAGAGGTAAACTTTTCGCTATTATCATAGATCATGACCTTATCAGATTTAAAGGCCACTAATGGCAAATTATGTTTGGATTGTTGATAACGTTTCTTGATCGTTGCTACTGGAATACCGTGCCCACCTTTTTGTACCCGTTCGTTGACCCTTTGGATAGCTAAATTTTCATCTCGCAAAGCAACATATAATAAAGTCACTTCAAAGCCATTTTTGTGAGCTTTGTCAATCAAATTGAGTTGAGCTTTGCCTCTACCTGCTAGTGTTGTTTCTACGTGAATACTTTGCTGGTGATCTAAAGCATAGTGTAGTTGTTTGATTTCTTCTTTCATGGCTTTTAAGTTGTCACTATCTTTATGCCAATCGCCACCCATTTGTTTTAAAAGTTCATCAGCGTTAATCCGTTTTGTTTTGTCAAACAAGCTGGGAAATGTATCGTATAGCGTACTTTTTCCTGCTCCGTTAACACCAGCAACAATTATATATTGGGGTTTATCTATCAACGGACAAAGTCCTTTCGCTTAATAACCTCATCTTGTCTTTTATCTAAAAAGTAGGTATATAAAGCGTCATATACTTTGCGCTTTTCTGGATCTGGCTCATGTAATGACTTATCAAGTAAATCTTTTAAATCAGTTTCTTTGGCAATTTCAAAAAAGTCATTAATTGTGATTGTATCTTTCATGTTCATCACACTTCCTAGTTATTAATTTATTTAATCTGATAAACCATTAGCCCTCATCTGGATCATTGAGCCAATCAGCGACTTCTTTAGCGTCTTTGAACTCTGTTACTGGTGTCTCCTTAGTAGCTTTTAAAAGACCTAAATTAGCTCTTTCCGCTTCGCTCAGAGCTGGTTTAAACGGTAACGCTGCTTCCGCTACGATCCGCTTATAAAACATGTTAATCGCTGTGGTTGGATTTAGACCCAACTCGTTTAAAACTGTTTCCGTATTATCAGCCAAGTCTTTATCAATTTTGACTTGGACCCGTTTCTTTTCCTTAACTGCCATGATTGTCTCATCTCCTCTCTTAACTACTACCATTATACTACCTTTTGAGTATTGGTTCAATTGTATAGATTTTCGAAAGCTGCATGTTAGCTGCCCTTTTATCAATAGCATCTAATATTTGGCCTCTAAAGCGTTCAGAGACGAATCAAAAATACAATCTAGTATAATTTATGCCAATCTGGCTTAAAGTGGCTTAAATGAGCTTATACAGCGTTTTAATTCCAAGTGCGCTCGCTATCAACATTCCGATAGATTGTTTTTAGCAAAGTCTTTGAGCTGGTTTTGGGTTCTTTTACTAATCTCGTCTTCAACTAATTTATCCGTTTTTTTTAGTTGCTTGTACATCTGGTTCAATTCATTAGCACTTAATTTTTTGTTTGCTCGAATTTGTAATCCTTGAATGCCATTGTCATATGTCCACTGTTTAATTTTAGTCATGTCATTAGTCCGATAATAATTGGCAATTAGTTCGTTCCATTGATCCCACTTATCTAATGGGACATTGATTAAACCAGCGCCACCGTCAATCATAATTTTATTGGCACTTAAAGTTGCCGTCCTCTTGTTTCCGTCCCAAAAAATTTGTTGGCGCATATTATGATACATGATAGTCAATGCTTTATCAGTGGTCGTCATTTGTGGATCAGCCAAGATTTTTTGTAAAAAGGATTGTTCTTGTTTTTCGTTAATTAAAGGCGGTTCAAAAAAGTCTTCACTACCTAAATTAACTCCCCCTTTCCCTTGCCGTAATTCTCCTGGTACTAAGGCGTCTTCTGCGGCCACAATCTTATTGATTTGTTTTTCCATGGTTAACGTTAAAGGGGCATTTTGAGCAGTGATATATTGCCACCCACGCTTTAAGTTAACAATTGTCAAAATATCCTCAACAGAAACACCCGCCACACTCATGCCGTCCATAATGGTTTGTGTTTGCGGTAAAGTGGTATTTACGCCTTCAAAGCGAGCATTAGTATGCACTAACTTGGTAAAATTTGCTCGGGCAAACCGCTGGTTTTCTGCAACTGTGAATTTATACTTGTCCATATATGTTCGTGTCTTAGCCATATTTTGTGCCTCCTTTTCATTCCAATCACTGATTCTTTGACCTACCCATGTTAAATCACAAAGTGCTTTTCGTTGATAATTCTTTCTTGGCGTTTATCTAAAACATAAGTGTGTAACGCGTCAAACAGCTTGCGTTTATCAGGATCTGGATTATGGGCTGCTTGCTCCCAAAGGGCTTGAATATCGACTGCCTATGGGTCAGCCAACAATTGCTCAATTGTTTCGACCTCTTTGCTGGATTTGGTCATTTAAAAAGCTCCTTTCACATTCCCTTAGTTCAGTCGTCACCAATTCAGCCACTCAAGGTGCCTATTTTTGCTTCTAAGCGATTTTAAAGCAATTTTAATATAATTTATGCATGTAGCACTTAAAACGGCTTAAATGAGCTTATACGGCGTCTTAATCCCAAGTATACTCGTTATCAATATTTTGTTCTTTGGGGTGTTTGGCCGCATATTCTCTAGCTGCTTGTTGGTTCCACCAAACATCAAATAGGTTTTGCATGGTACCGTACAGGTAGTTCTCAACATTTTTGATATGTTTCTCATCGCTTCTTAGGGCATTAAAATAGCGTCTTAATGTTTTGGTCATCATTTTTTTTAAATCAGGGTCATCTAATAGAATCCATACGCCTAAATCCTTATGTTCTTTTTCAACAGCATATTTGGCGTTTAAGATAATGCCAATAAAGCGCCGCATTTGTTGTGGGGTCCGGCACCAAAAGCTAAGTAGTTGCACGGCTTCTGGCTCTAAGAAGACCGGTAAGCCATTATCTTCGTCAGTTAAGAATTCATCAGCATGTTTTACTAGATTTCGATTTTGGGCTTCGATTTCAGCTGGTGAAAAATTAGTTGTGGAAAAGTCCAACTTTTGAGTATCTATATCGTATCTATTAGTATCTATATTATTTTTATAGTCTTTATATAGATTGTGTGTGATTTTCACATTTCCGCTTGTATCAAGGGTTTGAGCGGTCTCATCAACGGACTTATGCGGAAGTGTGATTTTCACATTTCCGCTTGTATCAAGGGTTTGAGCAGTCTCCTGCGGAAGTGTGATTTTCACATTTCCGCTTGTATCAAGGGTTTGAGACACTTTTGGGCTATCTTCACCGCGTAAATAGACATCGGTTGCTTTCACATCGAGCTTGGACAGATATAAGCGATTCGGTTCATTCTTTTTTGTTTTTGGGTTAAAGCCCAGTTGTTTTTGCATCAGCAAATGAGCGGTTTCGAGTTCTTTTTTTATTTTGACTACTTTTTGATTATGGCAATTAAATAAATTTTCGAGTTCTTGATTGGTAAAAGTAAAATAGACGTGTCCTTCTTCATCAACCCAGTTGTTGCGCAAAGAGTACTCTAGCCGGTCTTTCAGTACCATATAAGCCAATTTAGCGTCACTGCTTAAATGCTTGTATTGCTCGCCATACATTAATACCTTAGGAAACTGGAAAAATAAGGCTCCATATACGTTATCTGCTTCATAGTAATTAAAATTTGTTGATTTTGTCATAATAAAAGCTCCCTTTCTTGACTGACACACGCTGTCTCAAAAGAGAGTTGCTAAAACATTTGATTTGCATTATAATACAAATCTGATATGCTCTAACTGAATTACAAAACCTCACGGCTAAATGAATGCTTTGTAATTTACCAGCATGTGTCTATTTTTGGTTGCCCATTCGGCAACTTTTTTAATTTCTAACAACAAAAAATGGACTAAATAGCTCCAGTTAGCTACTTAGTCCATTGACTTCAATTTGTTTTTAACTATCCTTAACTTGTCCTTTCGGACTGGTTTGCGGTATAATTAACCTACAAATTAAGAGCAATGTTCAGACGATTTGAACCGCCAAGTAAAAATCGTCTGAACCTAAGTAGCTGTCTGGTAGCTACTTGCTAACCCGAAGGTCCCTGATTCCTCGTGAATTGGGGACCTTTTTGGTTTAGCTTAATCTCTTTATTCGGTTGTTAAATTAGTTTTAGTCTAGCATAGTACTTCCTAACCGGCAACTTTATTTGGTCTTGTATTCCTTGCCAGCGAGGGGTTGGGACCAATAAGTGATAGAAGACACTAGTAAATATTCAAATAGTATGAATACACTAAGATACTTAGCGGCATTAATATCAAAAACACTAAACATTAAGAGCATAACGAGGTCGCAGAAATAAGCGGTAAACAAGGATACTATTTGCAATATACTAATTACTGAACGGCAAATACCTCTCCATTTTTCAAATAGAATTTTTAACCAGTATTGTAGTGGGAAGAGCTATCGCCTAAAAAGAACGATCATCTACTCAATGAGTTTTTACCATCTTGATGGCGGGCTCCACCTAAAAAACTACAATACAAGCAACAAAAAATATAACATTTGTTTGGCCTCCCATAATAATGCCTTCTTTCTAACAACCTAAATTACAAATTAAACTCTTTTTTCAACAGCCGTTCTAAATATCTAGAAGCAGTTAGCTCTTTTCCTTTAGCACGTTTAGCCAATTCATTAGCAATATCCTGTTTTAAGGTATAGGACTTTGAAACTCTAGGTGCAGGTCTTTCATTGGTTACTGGGTTACTGTTTAGACTGTTTCTTAGTTGATTCATTTTATCTTCAAATGCCATAATATTAATCCTTTCTATTTTTTTATATCATATCATAGTATAGCGTGATGTATCATCATATATTATGATTATTGGCTAGTAAAAGTAGCAAAGATATTGTCAATATTCTCAAAAAATTTTCTTGATTTTGGAGTTGAATTATTTTCTTCTTCCATCTTGATCAGTGGTTCATGATTAAGAGTTGTTTTATTGAATATTTCTCTTTCGGGGACTAGTGCAATAGTTCGAGGATCTTTTTCCATTTGTTCTACAAATTCATGTGAAGATTTGGTGTTGTGTTTTATTCGATTCCCAATAAATTTCAGTCTCGCTGTGACAAAGCTTTGACGACTTTCAACATTAATCACATCTTGCTTTAATTGTTCCATTCGTAATTCCAAGTTACTTTTAGAAATAAACCCATATTCGCTTGGCTCAATCGGACTAAAAACAAGATCTGAAATTACAATCATATTTTGTGTAATCGTTGAAAAATCCGGGTGTGTATCTATTAGTACATAATCAAACTTCTTCAGTTCGTCATAATTGTCGGAGAACCACATGTACATTAACAACTCTTTATTGGCTCTTGTTTGAAGATCGTTATTGATAGTGTCCAACTGCATAGAAGCAGGGATAATGGATAAGTTTTTGTGCAACTCAATAATTTCTACTTTTTCACTACCTTTTGTAAAAATATTAGCTAGGGTGCCATGATCTTTATAAATATCATAGGTTTGGGTTAAACTGCATTGGTGGTCGCTATCAATCAGCAAAACATTATGGCCTTTACTAGACAGCCATTCACCGTAATTAAAAGTTAATGTTGTTTTGCCGACTCCTCCTTTAATAGCAGCAAAAGTAATTATTTTCATAGTACGCCTCCTTATTTACAACCCAAGCATATCATAGCATGCTGTGATATGCAATGCTTGTTTTTATTGTTTTGACATCGTTTGTATGTTATAATGGCGCTAAATAAAGAAAGGCGGGGAGAAACATGGCAACGAGTGCAACAACTATTCGTCTTGATAATGAGCTCAAAGAAAAATTGACAAAAGAATTAAGTGTTACCGGTTTAAGTATTAATGCTTACTTTAACATGGCGGCAAGACAGTTAATACTCCAAAAGAAGATTCCGTTTGAAGTTCTGACTGAAACAGACGAACCGACAGAGGAAACTAGACGTGCCTTAGTGGCGGCAGAGGCTAAAGAGTTGGGGATTATTCCAGATGATGTCCCAGAATTTGATAATACACAAGATCTAAAGGATTTTTTGGATAACTAATATGTATAGACTTAAACCTGAGCCACAATTCAAAAAAGATTATCGCCAACTTAAACGGGTACACCCTGAGCTAATCAATGATTTAATGCAAGCCTTAGAACAGCTTCAAATAAATGGTATCGTTAATCAGGAATATCAACCACATGTGCTAAAAAATCGGGGCGGTAATTATAATGGACACTATGAGTTTCATTTATTAGACGGGAAAGTGGATATTCTGGTCATTTATATGCCCCATAAGACTAATCCAGTGATCCGTTTAGTTCGAATCGGTGGGCACGATGAATTGTTTCATGGTAGTTTAAATTGAATATCAAAAAAACTAGCAAATCTCCCAAGTTCAGGGATTATCTTGCTAGTTTCTATCGTTTCTTGTGATAATGACCATGGAATAATTTCTTATGAGAACCAATATTAACAGCAACGAGTACTAAATCTTGATTGTTAACTTTATAGACAACTACAATGTCATTTGTTTCAGTTGGTTGCTGCCCCTTGGGAGTATCACGAAGATGAAATTCTCGATAGCTGGTATAGTTTCCTTCTAGTTCGTGATCATGAAAATCATCGGGGAGTATGTCGCCATCGAGGAGAATAAAAATAGCGTCTTTTACTTCATCAATAATTGTTACATCAAGTTGTGCAAGATAAGCTAAGTTTCGTTCAAACGATTTTCGTGGTTTATATTGATATCTCATTGGTTACTGTTATCCTTTGGCTTAAAACTGTTCCAATAATCGTCAGTTGGTTCAACGATAGGACCATCAGGTAAGATATGCATTTCGATTAACTTATCTCTGGCAATAGCATAATCTAGTGAATCTTCTTTAGCATTAACAGCTTCAAGAAGGGTATTGAGTTGTTCTTGTGAGATAACAGCTGCTGCTCGTTGATTAGAACGTGCAATTAGTACTGTTTGGTTTTCATCATTTACTTTATCTAAGTAGTCTTTAATATGATTACGGAAATCACTTTGAGTAGTAGCAATTGGCATAATAAGGACTCCTTTCTTTTCTCTTACTTTATATTGTACTATATTATGTACGTTATTTCTACTACTAGTGCCTCATAATAGTTAACGTAAAGGTCAAGCTGTGGCTACTTTTGTGGAGCGTAAGAGTCGCCTGACAATTGTTAAACGGCTCCATGGTCGCGATAGTCAGTCCATGACTCAAGCCGTACTTGAACTAGCTAGTCAACTTCAAGGCAAGCTCAAGACGCTTACCGTAGACCATGGTAAAGAGTTCGCTAACTATCAGACAATTGAACGGCGAACTGGTACACAGGTTTATTTTGCCCATGCCTATTCACCACATGAACGCGGCAGTAATGAGAACCGTAACCGAGTTTTACGACACTTTATTCCCAAAGGCCAAGCCATTGAAGAGTTAAGCGATCACAAGCTGATTCAAATTAATTGGTATTTGAATTCACGGCCACTTAAATGTCTTAATTGGCATACACCAATCGAGATCTTCCTGCTTAATTTACGTCACTAAATTCGTTCAAGTTATTTCTTGCAATCTGCCAATAAGAAAAATGCGTTTATTTATAAGCACACAAAAACCGGCTTTTCGCGCCGTTGCCGGGTAAAAAGTCGGTTGAGTAACGAAAATTTTGATTTTATTTTACGCCTTGTTTAACAAGTGACCTGTCACCCGTTCGATAACGGTGGTGGGGTTTTCAACACTCAAAATCAGCCGGTCGTAGCCTTCGTTTATCAGCGTTATAACAACGATCGGGGTATTACGGCGCACGTTATAGAAGCGGCGTTGACCGTCATAAAAAAAGCTACCGGCGTAGTATAAACCAGGAATTGCGGTTCCGGGCAAGCGCAAACCTTTGTGCTCCTTAAAGGCCCCCTGATCACGAAAGATACCGGTCACGTGCCTCCAAGGCACCCGAATGGGTCCCTTCAGCGCCCAGAGGCGGTCGAGGCCGGCCGGGGAAACGACCAGTTCGGTTGGTGTAATGGTAATTTGGTTGTACATTGAGCATCGCTCCTTATCGATCACTACTTAAATGGACTAATGTAAGGGCAACTTTCATTATCAAAGGTTATGGTTAGTGCTTGGCAAGGTGCAAAAGATCCAAGATTCGTTTGAGTGGCAGCGACTGAATCAGGGTGCACAGGATGATCAATAATGAACCCAAGACGCTCGCCGCCGTCAACTTGGTCCCCAAGAAAGCCACCGCTAAGGTTGTGGCGACCAGTGGTTCAAAGGCCGACAACAATAATTAGCTAATCTAATTTTTATCCATTTTTTGCAGTCTTCTCATTTCATAGTTATATCCATTTATGAAATTTACGATTTCCTGCATCTTTCGTAAAAAAACAAAATTTAAAAATTCAAATAATAATTTAGGATAGTGTTTGAACGCTTTTCCACTTTGATAATCAGTCTGAGCTTGAAACTTTCCTTTATCAAAGTCTGATAGGCTATTAGAATTATTAGACCTATAGCTGTAATCTTTGGAATACAAGCCATTTTCATAATTATGCTTGATTAAATCATGTAGTTTTAATAAAAACATAAAGGCCACCTCGACTTTTAATTTAAGTATATCATAAGAAATACTAAAAAAGCAGCTTGCTCCCGGCTTTCTGACTGTATGGTTGTCTTTAAA
>NZ_AICN01000065.1:0-10591 GCF_000247775.1 Limosilactobacillus gastricus PS3 | reverse complement strand
AACTGATTAAAAATAGTCGAAAATCAGTTATAGTCATGCTATAATGTAGACAGAGAAAGGGAAGCCCCGCTAGAACAGGACTTCCCGCGCAAGCCGCTTCAAAGGCGGTGGCATTAACATTAGACTAGATACTAGTCGTCCTGTAACCTGCCAAAGTTACACAGGGCGGCTTTTTTATTTGTGGTGCTTGTCGATATAGCTGAGGAGCGCGATCAAAAACGTGCCAAACAGCAACATCAACGAGAGTGTCTGGAAGACGCTCATCGACTGTGAAACCTTCCTGAAGATTATTCCATGTTCCCATGGGCCTCACCTCACAAGGGAAAAGACAGCCATCGCCCTTAAAACTTCTTGCTTAATCTATTATACAGGTAATTTACTGCATGACCAAGCGCTCAACAACTATTAGCGTAATTATCAATGATGGGAGGGATTTTTTAATGAATGCAATCATTTTTCATGGGTCAGCACCGCATGCTACAGCAGATAAGTTTTGGTATAAAAACATTGCTCATAGTTTAAACGCTTTAGGAATATCAACAATTGTGGCAGATTTACCAAAGCTTGATCAAGAATCGCTAACAGATACACTCGTTAAAATTAGAGAAATGAACTTAGGCATTAATCAAAACACAATTTTAATCGGCCATTCTGCCGGAACAAATATTATCTTAGCTTTACTTGAACAACTAACAAAACCAGTTAAAGCTGTCTATTTGATTGCTGGCTATTGTCAACCTAATGGCATGCGTCACACAACCTTTAAAAAATCATATGATTGGAAGACAATCAAGAAGAACTCAAATGAGTTTTATATATTCAATTCATTTAACGATCCTTTCAATTGTAATGAAAAGCAAGGAAGAAGTTTATTTGACCATTTGGGTGGAACACTTATTTTAAGAAATGATGGTCACTTTACCCAAAAAAAGCTGCCATTATTAATGACGCTACTGCAACAATACTAATCCCCCCTTTAGAAAAGTATATTAAACGGCCACTAGGGTATACCCTATTGGCCTTTTTTATTTCTGTGCTATACTAGGAATTACAAATGTTCATTAGAACTGTCCAAAAGGAGAATCGGAAATGGCTAAAATCGGTTATGCGCGTGTGAGTTCCAAGGAGCAACATTTAGATCGACAGTTAGCGGCTTTAAAAGACGTTGATAAATTATTTACGGATAAATTAAGTGGGGCTAACACTAATCGGCCAGAACTGCAAAAAATGCTGGCCTATATTCGTGAGGGTGATATCGTCCTGGTCACTGAATTAGATCGCTTAGGCAGAAACAACCAGGATTTAACTAAGATCATGAACACCATTCAAAATAAGGGGGCCACCCTAGATGTGTTAAATTTGCCGTCCATGACAGGGATTGCTGACCCAAATTTACGTCAACTGATGACGAACTTGATTATTGAACTCTATAAGTATCAGGCCGAAAGTGAACGTAAGCGAATCATTGAGCGCCAGCAGCAAGGGATTGCCTTAGCTAAGCAGCAGGGCAAATATCATGGACGCAAACCCCAATACACCCAAGACGATCCCCACTTGCAACATGCTTTTAAACTTTATCAGGCGGGCATGAGTGATGTAGATGTGGCTCGTAATACCGGGATTAAACGGACGACCTTTATCAGGTATCGCAAAAAGTTTAATATAAAAAGATGAGACTTATATGTCAGTGACGTGTACCCCCAAAATTAAAAACCGTTTTTATAAGCAGCAAAACTATTTTGAGAAAATGACGGGAATCATGTTAGAGTGGTATCATTTATTAATCGGAATGCAAACAACTGTGCTTCTTACCATAGTTTTTTGGGAATAGCGGTTTTACTAATTGATGACTTAATTCGAAGTAAGGACCTGCCGATAAATCAACATCCTACTATTTCATTTGGTGTTAATTTCTTTCTCTCGAATATAACCTATGCGTCAATTATAAAGTCTGGTCTACTGCAACGAGCTTTCTTGGCCCCTAAATCTAAAGAGAGCGTGTATTGAAATCCAAGGATTTCGATACACGCTCTCGCTTTTTACTACGTCTCCTTCTAGCAGAGATTAGAAATGAAAACAAAAATCCACCCGGCGCGACGAAGACGGCGGGTGAAAGTGGAAGGCCGGATTGGGCCTATCCCAGGGAAAGCAAGGCCTTGTAAAGGTCGTTGACCTTCGTGGGCATGTAGTCGTTCATCATCATGATCTGGTGGGCGTCCCCTGGGAGTAGGTAGAGCCAGTGGCGAAAATCATGGAAACCATCCTTTCATTCTTGCGTATCTTCGGAAAGCCGGAAGGTATCGACGAACTGCTTGTATTCCGAGCTGGAAGTTCCAAAGGATTCGAGGCCATAGAGGCCAGCGGACGAGTAAACGACCTCTCGACGCATGATCACCGAGGAGTCCTCGCTATCGTGACCGGTGTAGGAAATGGCCATATGCCCGTCCACGGTGGTGAAGGAATACTTGTCAATCTGCAGAAGACGAGCGACATTGGTCAAGACCTTACGTTTCTGCGCGTCATTGAACCCCTTGGAGTCCTCGACTTGCTTCCGGGTGAATTTGGTGACGGACACAGCGTAGTTGATGTGATCCTTGTCATTGACCGTCGAATAGCGGGCATAAGCGCCGGTGGGATCCTTATAGGTGTCCTTCTCCGGAACGCCCGGGAAATAGACGGAATAGCCCAGATCCTTGGACGTGAACTTCTTCCAGCCCTGGGGGGCAGTGACGGAGGAAGTGGCTTTGTTCGCCGATGGGGCAGTCGACTGGGAGGAACCGCAGGCGGCCAGACCTGTCGTGAAAGCCATCGTTGCTATGACAGCGGAAATCCGCCTGAAAGACCTTTTCATATCAAACCTATTTTTCTTTCTTGTCGTTTCTTGCTTTTCCATTGTAACACCTTCTAAAGTATGCGGATAAAAATAATCTGGAATGGTTTTATCTTCAATTAAACACTGAATAATATATTTCCAAGGACTCCGCTCTTGATCATCAAGCTCTTGAGGTAGTGAACTTTTAAATATTGAACGCCACTTGGGGTCTTGGCGCCGCTTTTTGAACTGTTTTTTAAAAGCTTTGGTATATTTAATTACTCTTGCCATTTATTTTGAAGACTCCAATGCGTCATCGGAGCTAAGCAATTGATCTAATTCTTTAAGGTTACGGGCTTCGGGTAGCTTTTCTTTTTCAGATAGATCATCAATAACTTCTTGAATCGAATTTTTTAACTGCCGATTAGGGATTGAATAATATTTAGGTAAACCATCATGAGCAACTGTTGTTAATGTCATGCGCATAAAATCAGAAATTGTTAGACCATGATTAGCCAATACGTCTTTGGCTTTACTTTTAATAATTCCGTCAATTCGAGCTTCAATTCTTGCCATTCTCATCACCTCAGTAATATTGTACGTTATCTGGCGTACAAATCCAACCGTATTTAACTAGGTTAAACTCTTTACAGAACGAGCAAAGATTCTTACATTAAAGACAACCATACAGCGTACAATAGCCTCAAAAGTCATCACTTTTTATTTCTTAAAGTGACAACTTTTGAGGCTATTGTACGGCACCTTATATCCCCGAGGTACCTTTTTTAATTCAACTTTTTAATGACTTACGATCTGTCAACAAAGCAATCGGCGACAGAATCAATACAATCACCGCGCCTACTAAGTAGGTATGACTGAAGGCCCGGCTGATTTGTTGATTCTTAGTATGCTTAATTTTTCTCAAAGCTATCGTTAAAGCTTCTTTTTGTGCCAATTGTTTGAGACCTACTAACAATTTTTTCTGACCCTGGCTTATTTTCTGAAGTTGCTGGTTACCCGCTTTTAAGTTGTCAGTAGCTAGTGCTAACTTCTTCTGGGCTTGGTAGACCTGGTAAAGATCGGTTCCCTTTTGGGGCTGTGGTAAATCAACTTGAGATTTGGCCGCTTGTTTAAGGGCACGTCTTAGGTTCGTCTGTTTGTTTTTAGTTGTTAATTTGGCTGATTCAGTAGTGGAAAATAGGCTATTCAATTGTTGATGAACCACTTTGTTTACTTTGGGTGATAATTGCTGTCGATCAACAATTTGAATGGCATCTTGATGAATATGCTGCTTAGCTGTATTGACATTATTATCAAGGACTGTTACTAGAATTGCAATTCCTAAACAGGTGCCAATTTGACGCGCTGCGTTAACAATTCCCGAACCAATCCCACTTTTATTTTTTGGCAAATGCTTAACCGAGGCCACTAACGAAACCGAAGAGAACCCAAAACCAACACCATGAATCACCAGAAAAGTAATGATAACAGCTTTGGGCGTTGTGGTGGTGATAAACGACAAGAGGAGTAAACTAGCTGCCATGACTAAGAGACCAATCAAAGTAACCGGAACTGCGCCAACTTGATCAAATAACTTAGTTCCCAAAGGCATCGCTACCATGATTGTTAAGGAAACTGGAACAATAATTAGGGCCGCATGTAACGCTGTATCGTTCAGAACGTCTTGTAAAAAATAATTTAAAATCAGGGTGGGACTAACTAACGTAAAGCCAGTTAAAAAGTAAACTAAACTAGAAGCAGTTAAGGTTTTTTCACGGAACAAATCTAATTCAAGTAGTGGGTGTTTGACTTTGCTTTCGATAAAGATGAACAATCCAATAGCTAATACGCCGCCAATGAGGGTTCCTAATATGATGCCCGATTGCCAACCATATTGGCGGCCTTCTAGTAGGCCAAAGGTTAAACCACCCAAGCCTAGTGTTAAAAGTATCGTTCCTGGTAAATCAATTCTCCCCGCCAAAGATTCGTCATATGATTCCCTCACCCCCATAGCTATAATTAGAAAGGCTGCAATGGTTAAGGGGACATTAATGCCGAATACCCAGCGCCAAGAAGCATATTTAATAATCACGCCACCAATCGGTGGCCCCCCGGCAGCGGCTAAAGCCGTTACCGCGCCCACAACGCTAGCAATTTTTGACATATGCGCTTTGCCAAATATTTCAATTCCCATTGGTAAGACAATCGGGGTGATAATGGCACCGCCTAATCCTTGAAAAAATCGAAAGGCAATCAATTCTGGTAATGACGTTGCCAGCATACAAGCCGCTGAAAAGCCGCCAAATAAGGCTAATCCTAATAACATAATTTTTTTACGACCATAACGATCAGCAATCTTTGAACCCGTGATCATAAACACGGCTAAGGCTAACGTATAGATGGTGGCAACCCAACTTGTATCAGTTAGACTGGCATCGAAATGGGTCATAATTTGGGGTAAAGCAATGTTGACGATGGTACTATCTAAGGTACCCATAAGTATCGCAATGGTTAACCCGATGAAACTGATAATTTTAGTAGCTTTTGTCATCTATCAAGCGCTCCTTTCGGTAACAGATGAATATAAAGGAAACATTTGTTACTTTTATTCGCAGTCTTTAGTATAATTAGCCCTAAGCATTAAATCAATCCTTATTGGCTAAGTGCTACAGATTGCTATAATTTGTTACCGATAGTAGAGGAGATGTTAATAAAATGAACGGCAAGCAGCGTATGGTTGAACAGTCTAAGCAATGGTTATGTGACGCCCTTATAAATTTAATGACGAAAGAGGACTTTCAGGATATTTCGATTACTGAAATTGCCCAAACCGCTGAATTATCGCGAAAAACATTCTATCATTCTTTTAAAAATAAAGAAGCGGTCATTAATTACCTGTGTGATCAGTTGTTCGATCAGTACTTTGAACAATTACTCCAGCAGAAACCGCAGGTAGGGGAACCGATGTTAAAAACTACTTTTGATATTTTTTTTAATTTTTGGTGGCGAAAACGGGATTTAATTCAATTATTGATCCGCCAAGGCTTATTTGATCACGTGAATGAAATTTGGCAGCAAAAAGCAATCCCTCGTTATCAACAGTTTGCAGCTCCTTGGCATGTTCATGGCACTCCTACCCAAGTGAATTATGTGATGGCTTTGCAAATAGGTGGTTTAACTAATATTCTACGTGTCTGGTTAGGACAAGATCAGCCTGAGCCACCAGAACAAATTAAGGATCTAATGTTGTTGGCTGCTCAGCAATTAGCTGATAGTTTAAATACAAATCAGATTAGTTAGACAAGAAACGATCAGGATTTAACTAAGATCATGAACACCATTCAAAATAAGGGGGCCACCCTAGACGTGTTGAATTTGCCGTCCATGACGGGAATTGCTGATCCTAACTTGCGTCAATTGATGACTAACCTCATCATTGAATTGTATAAGTACCAGGCTGAAAGCGAACGTAAGCGGATCATTGAGCGTCAGCAACAAGGGATTTCCTTGGCCAAAAAGCAGGGTAAATATCATGGGCGCAAGCCTCAATATGCCGAAGATGATCCGCGTTTACTACATGCTTTTAAGCTTTATCAGGCGGGCATGAGTGATGTAGATGTGGCCCGTAATACCGGTATTAAGCGAACAACTTTTATTCGATATCGTAAAAAATACGGGATCAGGGGAAACAGGGAACACCCTTTCAGTTAGGCAGTGCTAACTGAAAGGGCGTTCCCTGTTTGTCTACTCAATAATCTTAACTAGATTAGTAAATCCATTTAAATGTTTTTAGAATATAAAAAATTTATTAAAATGTCAGCAATGACAATGATGACTACTACGAATAAAGCCAAATACCAATTTGCTTGAATCCCGAGGAAGAGATTAGGGGAGGTTAAATTAATCAAGGTTGATCCTATAGCTGTACCACTTGCAATGGCAATATTTTGCACCATTCGTTGTAGTGAACCGATTGTACCTTGGCTGTTAGCGGAACCTGATTGCATGATATTGCCAATATTAGCTGGCTGAAAATAACCGCCACCGACACCAAATAGGAACAGGCAACTAGTTACAACAATTGGCGGCCATTGAACACCAACTAAAAGCAAACCAGCAAAGGCTAGTGCAATAACCACGAGACCCCAACGGCTAAACTTCTGATTTTTGGAACCGTCATTTTGACTACCAGAAACCCGTGAGAAAATGACTAATCCAACCGGTGCACCTAGGACTAATAGTCCCGTTACTCCAACGTCTATATGCATAACCTTTTCGAAAAGAAAGGGCGGAATTAAAAAGACAATTGCCGATGCAAACCCAAAGACTGCGGTTTGTAGCAGATATAGCCAGATCTTGGGGGCTTTAGAAAGAGTTCGGAAGTCTACTAGAGGCTCATTTAGTCTAAATTCAAATGTATAGAAGCATACCCCTAAAACTAATCCACAAATAATTAGTGGAACAGCCAGCTTGAAACTAGTTGCCTTACTGAGAAGCGAAAAACCAGCCAATAAACAAATAATCATTGTGGCATTAATAATGCTACCCGAGAAATCAAATCTTTGCTTCGCAGTATTTTCATGAATTTGGTGAATCAATAAGTAATTACAAATCAATCCTAATATTGCGAAAGGCACATTGATCCAGAAAATTAATCGCCATACATTTAAAGCTAAAAAGAAACCGCCAATTGATGGTCCTAGAATAGGACCCAAGCCAATCATGATTCCTAGTATCCCCAGAGCCTTGGAGACACGGTCGTGATCCATAAGCGTGGTGATTAGAGCAGCTGATGTTGCTTGTAAAGCAGCTGCGCCAATCCCTTGAATAATCCGAAAGATAATCAGACCCGAAATATTAGTCGCTAACCCACATAAAATCGATCCGAAACCAAATATTAGTAATCCGGTCAAAGAAACTTTGAGCTTACCAATTTGATCGCTTAGATAACCGAAGGGCAAAATCAACACTGCTAAGCTAGTTGTATAGCCAACTACACTTAGAGCAGCAATACTGGTAGTCGAGTGAAACTGATGCTGCAAAAAAGGTAACGCAACATTAATAATTCCAGTATCTAATGTCGAAAGTAACATTCCCATGCCAGCAATAAGAATGATTAAGTGATTCTTAGTTTGCTTAGTCATTATACACACACCTACTATCATTAATCATAAAAAGGACCTCCCTTGAATTACTGTAATTTCATGATAGAATTGTTTTTAAGTACAATCAAACGATTCTACAATTTTGAAATTGAAAGGCAACATTTATGACTATTAAAATTAAGTTCGGCAACTATGCCTGTCAAACCAATGAAACCCTTACTCAACGAATTCAGTTTGTATATTCTCCGCTAAATGAATTGTTTAGAAGCCTACATGTGCTATTGAACCCCCGTCACCATGGTATGAACATCGATTGGGCACTGGAAGCACAACGATCCTTAACCGACGATTTTTTTAATCAACTCCACTATTTTGAATTAATTTATGAATTAGGAACGCCGCCAATATTTTTTAATAACTTTGAACAGCTAACCGCGAACTTAGATGATGAAATCGACAATTTAAAACAATTTTTATCTCACGAGGATCCACAAGTTGTCGTCAAAGGCTTGGTACAGGTTGCTCAACAGCGCGAAAATCAATTTATTCCTAAAATGGCTAAAAGCTTGGAGTGGCGAGATTATCAACCAACTAATCCACACCAACTCTTAAAAGACTTGCGCGTTAATCCTGCCAAGGTTTATGAGCAGCTATTTGCATTTATTGCAGATTATCGAAACCGAGTTTTTGATCAAACTTGGGTAGACCGTTCTCTTAGCCAATTTCTGGTTAATGAAATTAAAGATCAGTCAAAATATTTACGAGATAATGGCTTTGTCAAGCTTGTTAATCATCTGGAGGTTGATCGATTGCATTGGCAACAAGATCAACTAATCGTCACTAAACCATTTGACCAGCAAATTGATTTAGGAAACCACGATGTCATTTTATTGGTACCAAGTTATTTTGTTTGGCCGCATCTTTTTGTTGATCGTTTTGCCGGCGGAGTAACTATTACTTATGATGCTCTTAATAAAATAAAAACTAAGGTGAATCCAGATGAGTTAGTCAGTGTATTTAAGGCTTTAAGTGATCCGGTTCGATTGCGAATGCTGAAGTATTTAGCTGATGAACCCCTAACAACTCAATCATTAGGTCAGATTATGACCATGAGTGCATCTACGGTGTCCCATCATTTAAAGCTTCTAAAACAAGCTAGGTTAGTCAAAACTCAAAAGGACCGTAAATTTGTATTATACTCCCCGACTAGCTTAATTGCCGATCTCATTCCCGGGTTCTATTCATATTTAAATCAAGAAAATTAATTTAAAGGAAGATTTTAAACATGTTAACTGAAAAAATACTATCAACATTAAGTTGCCAGAGATTTTTGACTCTCAATGAGATTTGCAAAGCGACTAATATTGACCATCTGATTGGCCAACAACAGCTAAAAAAATTAGAGAAGGACCGATTAATAGAGCGACGTTTCTTCGCCGGCAGAAGTTACTTCAAATTAACTGACGTAACCAAATCGACATCTGATCTGGGGAAAAAAACGTGGGATAAGCTGTCTCAGCGGAAATTAGCTATTCAGATTGGTCAGGCCAGAACTTGTTATCATCATTTAGCTGGACAGGCGGGGGTGCAACTATTCCAATGGTTGAACCAAAACCACTTAGTTGAGAAACTATCTTTGGATCACTATGTTTTAACTGCTCAAGGGAAACGTCAATTTAGCCATTTTCTAGTGGAATCAGTCCAGCAAACGCGTTTGCAGACGTGTATTGATTTTTCGGAACGCCTACCCCACTTATCGGGATCGTTGGGAACCAGACTACTATCGCAATTGGTTAAAAACGATGTGGTTGCATTAACTAGTAAGCGTCAGATAAGAATTAATATTCCTTTGGCACGTTGGTTTAAGGAGGATTTTCTTGAAGACAAATCTAACCAGATGTTCATGGGCTAATACGGATAATGCTCTTCTAAGAGACTATCACGATCATGAGTGGGGTCGGCCCTGCCATAATAACCGAATGCTATTCGAACTATTGTCTTTAGAAATTATGCAAGCCGGATTAAGTTGGCAGACGGTGCTCAATAAGCGGCAGGCTTTGAAGGCTGCATTTGAAAATTTTGATTATCGAACAATTCAAATGCTAGACTCCCAACTCCCCCAATTGTTGACTAATGACAAGATTATTCGAAACCGACGGAAAATCTTAGCAATTATTTCTAATGCAAGGATTATTGATTCACTCGAAACTCAAAATAAATCATTCAATCAGTACCTCTGGGACTTCATCAAGTGGACACCAATTCAACATCATTATCAATCACATAAAGATCTACCCAGGACCGATCAAACTGCTAGGCGAATTAGTAAGCAAATGAAGTCAGATGGTTTTAAGTTTACGGGTCCGGTCGTTATATATTCTTTTATGCAAGCTGCTGGGTTGGTCAACGATCACGAAATTTCCTGTTACCGCTACAAGGAAATTACCCAAACGCACGGATAATAACTGGGAATTACGACCGCTTACCTGGATTCAAAAAATGCGACGAACGCCAGTTTAAGATCCGACCAAACGGTTCAACCAACTGGTTGGCACGCCAACCATGGTCGCACCCAAATATATAATCAGGGTCATTTAATTGCCTATTCAATTTCCAAAGGAATTGATGGTGATGGTAAATATAATTCAAGTTTAGCGACCGGGGATCAGAACAA
>NZ_AICN01000066.1:0-4760 GCF_000247775.1 Limosilactobacillus gastricus PS3 | reverse complement strand
CCTTGAGTGCCTCGACGAGCGAATCGCTCAGCGCATCAACGAGTGAGTCCTTGAGTACTTCCATTAGTGACAGCCTTTCAACCAGTGCTAGTCAAAGTGTGAGTGCTTCAGAAAGTGTAGTTAACTCAACGAGTTACAGTACGGCAAACCACGAAAGTGAAGTGAAGAGCCAGATTGCCAGTGCCAGTGACTTGGCAAGTCAATCCAAGGCCGGTAGCACGAATGAAAGTCGGATTGCATCAATTAGTGATGAAAACTCGACGAGTTTGAGCACAAGTGTTTCGAAGGCGAGTGCCTCTGATAATGCCTTGAATAGTAGTGCTTCAACCTCAGCGGTGAAGAGCTTAAGTGAAATTAATAGTGCTTCAACCAGTGCACTGGTAAGTGCTAGCGATTCACAAAGTCTCTCGGAAACGGGTAGCTTAACTAGTGAACAGTCAGCTTCTGTCTCGGCAGCAAGTCAAAAGGCAGCCTCAGTTAGCGTTAGCCAAAGTACTTCGAATCGTGAGGCCTCGACGAGTGCTTCAGTATCACTCAGTGATGATCTATCTAATAATGATTCGCTAAGTGACAGTGCCTCAACATCATTGAGCAAGGCTCTCAGCAGTGTTATGAGTCAAGTAGTGAGCGAAAGTGCTCGGAGTAATACTAGTCGGAGTGCTTCGACGAGTACGATTGAATCGACGAATTACAGTACGGCTAACCACGAGAGTGAAGTGAAGAGTCAAATCGCTAGTGCTAGTGACTTGGCAAACCAATCCAAGGCGGGCAGTGTTAATGAAAGTCGGATTGCATCAATTAGTGATGAAAACTCAACGAGTTTGAGTACCAGCGTATCCAACGCGAGTGCTTCGGATGCATCATTGAATAACAGTGCTTCAACATCAGTTGAACAAATTATCAGTGAACTCGACAGTGCTTCAGTTAGTGCCGAAAACAGCACTTCGGCATCTAACAGTTTGGATGATCGGGACAATGTAACGAGTGATGAATTAACGTCGATGGCGCAAGCTTCGGCTTCAGCAGCCTCAGTCAGCGCTAGTCAAAGCACTTCAAACCGGGCGGCTTCACAAAGTGCCTCAACTTCCTTAAGTGATCTGCAATCAGGTAATGAATCCTTAAGTGAGAGTGCTTCAACTTCGTTGAGCAAGGCCCTCAGCAGTGTCCTAAGTCAAGTGGCAAGTGAAAGCCTAGCTTCGCAAAGTGCTTCCCTTTCAACGAGTGAAAGCTTATCAATTAGCGCTAGTCAAAGTGTGAGTGCTTCTATCAGTGCTGAGAACTCAACGAGTTACAGTACGGCAAACCACGAGAGTGAAGTGAAGAGTCAGATTGCTAGTGCTAGTGACTTGGCTAGTCAATCGCAAGCTGGTAGCACGAACGAAAGTCGGATTACATCAATTAGTAATGAAAACTCAACGAGTTTGAGTACCAGTGTATCCAACGCGAGTGCTTCAGATGCATCGTTGAACAACAGTGCTTCGGTATCGGCCGTGAAGAGCTTAAGTGAAGTTAATAGTGCTTCACAAAGTGCTCTTAACAGCACTTCGGTTTCGACGAGTCTTTCCAACCGTGGTAACTTGACCAGTGATGAATTGACTTCAATTGCCCAAGCTTCGGCTTCAGCAGCCTCAATCAGCACCAGTCAAAGTACTTCAAACCGGGCCGCATCGCAGAGTGCTTCAGTATCCTTAAGTGATGCTCAATCTGGTAACGAGTCCTTAAGTGAGAGTGCTTCAACTTCGTTGAGCAAGGCCCTTAGCAGCGTTATGAGTCAAGTAGCGAGCGAAAGCTTGTCTAAGACGCTCAGTCAAAATGACTCAGTTTCGGCTAGTGAATCGGCTTCAGCATCCTTATCAACCGCTCAAATTACGGAAACGCAAGTACATTCCGGAGTTTACAGTTGGCAAGATGCGGATCAAGTATTAACAAATACGACCAACGCTGACCAGAGTGCTACGAAGCAAACTGAATCCTTACCACAAACTGGTAATGAAACGAATGCTTCCATGACCACGATGGGTGCCTTATTAGCGGGTATCGCAGCCTTAGCTGGATTTAAGAACTTCAAGAAGAAAGACTAATTAATTTTGGTCTATTAAAAAGGAGATCCTCAGAAATTTGAGGATCTCCTTTTTTGAAGTAATATGGTAAGGGTTACATAGCCGGATGAGTCATTTTAATATGAGGGGTACCCGCAATTTGAACTGGCGCCCCTTGACTGGTAAACCCAAATTTTTGATAAAAACCTTCGACATAATCTTGGGCATGAATTTCAATTGGCTTCTTTGGATAATTTTGTTGGATCGTTTGCATTACTAAATCCATTAGCTGTTGGCCCAGGCCCTGACCGCGGTAACTAGGTGAGGTAGCAACTCGTCCAAAAGTAACAAAATTATCTTCAATAAAAATACGTGCATAGGCAACCACGTCACTATTATTGATAGCAAAGACATGGGTTGCCACTAGATCATTTTCATCAGGATCTTGATAGATCCGATTTTGTCCAACTGTAAAGACTTGAGATCGAAATTGATATATTTGGAACAATTCTTTAGTGGTTAATTCATTAAACTTTTTTTGCTTCCATTCCATTGGCTAAACCTCCAAAGATTAGTTGTTTACAAGTATATCAAATGCCGGTATCATAAAGAAGTAGCATGAAACAAGCGGAGAGGAGATTCATAATGGAAATCAAACCAAAGACGTTTCATAAAATTTTAGTTGGGGTTGATAATGCTCCAGATGCCTTAGCGGCTTTTGATTATGCGGTGGACAAAGCTAAGCGTGATGGCTCCGAATTAGGCATTGTCTCCGTATATGAAACTCATAATGTCAATGTCTTTCAAATCTTGGATAAGGATTATGTCATTGACAGTCGCGAAAAACTAGAAGAACAGGTTCAAGAATACGTTCAAGCAGCGATTGATTATGGGGTGGATCCCAAGAAGATTACCTTAATTGTTGACCAAGGTGACCATCCTGCTGAACGAATCTGTAATCATGTCATTCCTGAATTTACGCCAGATCTCCTAGTGATTGGCTCGATTGGGAAAACCGGTTCACGTAAGGCGATTGGATCGCAAGCATCCTATATCGTTGAGAATTCTGGGGTCTCGGTTACGGTGATTCGGACTGATCAGCAAAACTAAATATAGATCTTAAAGAATGTGGTATTCCAAACGGAAACCACATTCTTTTTTAGAATAATTCTAAAAAAGCTTGACTTCTGATAGTGATGAATCTATGATAATAAATGTAATTAGAACGATTCTAAACTAAAGAGGGAGAAGCGAATGAAACGGAAAATGTCGTTAGCACAAAAGGTGAATATTTTACGAGCTAGTGTGATGGGGGCAAATGATGGCATTATCTCGGTAGCGGGGATTGTAATTGGGGTTGCGGCAGCAACGCAAAATCCCTTTGCTATTTTAATCTCTGGTCTGGCAGGTAGTTTGGCAGGCACGATTTCCATGGCAGCGGGTGAATACATTTCAGTCAGTACCCAAAAGGATTCCCAAAAGATGGCCTTAGCAGTTGAAGGTCAGCGTTTAAAAAATGATTACGCTAGCGAGTTTTCTTTTGTTAAGCAAAAGTACCTTGATCAATCTATCGATCCAGAATTAGCTCAAGCAGCGACTCAACAATTGATGGATAAAGATCCAATTGGGACTGTGGTTCAAGAACGGTATGGCTTTAACCCACGCGAATATACCAGTCCATACGATGCGGCGATTGCTTCTTTTATTTCCTTCCCAATTGGCTCAATTTTACCGATTGTGGCGGTTACGATTTCACCAGTTCACTTACGGATTTGGATGACCATGTTGGCGGTCACCTTCATGTTGATTATTACCGGATACACAGCAGCAGTGCTTGGTGGATCAGATCGTTGGAAGTCGGCTTTCCGGAACGTAATTGCTGGCTTAATTACCATGTTGATTACTTTCGTCATTGGACAATTATTTGCCCACTAAGGAGTTACTATGCAAATTAAAACAATTAAACATCAGCACCAAACCATGGAAGAAAAATTAAATACTTTGCGTGCTGGGGTCTTAGGATCTAATGATGGGATTCTCACCGTGGTCGGGGTCCTTGTTTCGGTAGCGGCCGCAACCTCAAATTCTTTTACCATTTTTATTGCTGGTTTATCAGATTTGTTAGCCTGTGCTTTTTCGATGGCAGTCGGTGAATATGCATCGGTGAGCACGCAAAAAGATACTGAAAAATCGGTCGTGGCAAAAGAGCAACATCTTTTGAAAACTGACTTTCAAGGTGAATTAGAAGCAGTGCAAGCTTATTATCATTCCAAAGGCTTGACCAGTGATCTTTCTTTAAAGATCGCCGAGGATTTAATGAAGAAAAAACCGTTAGCAACGGTTTTAAAAGTAAAGTACAATATTGAGCTTGGTCATTATTTGGATCCATGGGCGGCCGCTTTTTCATCATTGTTTGCGGCGGCTTTAGGTGGGATCTTGCCATTAATGGCAATGACCTTTGTAAATGGATTTTATAAGTGGCCGATGACAATCGCCGCCGTGGCGGCATCGAGTGCCTTGACGGCTTTGATTAGCTCGAAATTAGGTGATGGTGATACGAAAGTTGCCATTATTCGTAATATTGTCATAGGTTTAATTACCATTGCTATCCACTATGGGGTAGGTAGATTATTTTAATAATAGGGCCGAGTTAAAAACTGGGCTTTTTTTGTTGACAGACAGGTTAAAATTCATTATTATTAAAAACTAATTAGATTATGT
>NZ_AICN01000067.1:0-34713 GCF_000247775.1 Limosilactobacillus gastricus PS3 | reverse complement strand
GTAGGTATCTGCCCTTACCGAGCCTTTTTCTTTATTTCAACAGCGCTTAATAACGGATTGTCAAATCTATTTAGAAAGGAGTTGTTGAAATGAATTATCAACATCAACACATCTATCGCCTGACTCTTACCGCGATTCTGGTGGCTTTAGCTACTTGTGGAGCTAGTTTATTCTCCTTCCCCATAGGCGTTGCCAAAGTTGCTCCCGTCCAGCACTTTATTAATGTCTTGTCCGGGATTTTGCTAGGTCCGGAATGGGCTTTGTTGCAAGCCTGTTTAACTTCGCTATTACGAAATCTCTTAGGAACTGGAACGATTCTGGCCTTCCCTGGCAGTATGATCGGAGCCTTTTTAAGTGGTTGGTTCTACCAACACACGAAAAAACTTTGGGCCGGAGTATCAGGTGAAATCGTGGGCACGGGAATCATTGGAGCCATTATTGCCCGACCAGTAGCAGCACTTTTTATGGGAACGAAGGGCGCAATTTGGATTTTTGTGCCCAGTTTTTTCCTCAGTACCTTGGTCGGATCTCTAGTTGCCTACCTATTTTTAAAGGCGGCTTGGCCACTTATTAACCGTTGCTTAATCAAACAACAGGAGGATTAACATGACTTTTACTGATCAAATTCAAGAAGCTGCCATGCCATTATGGCAACGTAGTTTTGTCCATCCCTTTATCCAAGAATTAACTCAAGGAACTTTACCACTGTCCACTTTCCGTTACTATCTGATCCAAGATTATTTTTATTTAAAGAATTTCTGTGATCTACATGGCGAAATCGCGGCCCAATCACAAGTTGAGGCAGAAAGAAACGCTCTCTTAGCTGGTGAGCGAACCTTAAATCATGGTGAAGTCGCTATCCGTCAGGGAATGTTTAAAACCCTCAAGATAGAAAAAGCTGAGGTCAATCAACTAGGCATCGCCCCAACTTGTTATAACTATGTCAACCACATGCGTGCTGCCTTAGCTGCAGGCGGTCCAGAAGTTGGCATCGCAGCTTTATTGCCTTGCTACTGGCTCTATCATGCTGTTGGTCAGCACTTACAGGCTCACGGTTCACCAGTCGCCCTCTATCAACAATGGATTGATAATTATATTGATGATGATTATGCCCAAGCAGTTGATCGCATGCTGGATCTTGTAAATCAAGGAGCTCAACAAGTTGATTCAACTACCCGGGATCAAATGGCGGAGTCCTTTATCCGAAGTAGCGCTTATGAACTTCAATTCTGGGAAATGGCTTATCAAAAGGAGCAGTGGAATTAGTTAATTAATTGAGATGCCCCCCTATGCTGGATAGACAAATCCAGTATAGGGGGGCATCTCAATTTGGTAACCATCCTTAATATAATTCTGGTTGAAAAATTGCCCATTTTATTGACTAATAAGCCAACCGAAGAATATATTTATGAATATGTATTTAAAAACTTAAAAAATATAGGAGTAATTATGAAATTTTGTAAACATTGTGGTGCCAAATTAACCGATGAAGATGTATTTTGTCCCAATTGCGGAAATAAAGTAGAAAAAGGTGACAACACTCATTCAAATCAAAATGGTAAATCTAATAGTAGGAAATACTGGTATATTGTAGGACTAGTTATTGTGGTATTTGCAATAGGTGGAATCGCACTAGCCCTTCATCATCAAAAAAAGATTTCAACTTCCAGCAATTCCACAAGTACAGTTACAAGTTCGTCAAAAAGCAATAGTTCAAAATCAAATAATTTATGGGATTCATCAAAAAATAGCCAACTGAAAACATTTATTAATTCGTGGGCACCAAAAATGAATCAGTCCTACGCTCAATTAAGCAAAAATAATTACAGCAACAAACAATTCAGTAACAATACAGTAAATGGATCTTCAACTAGCTTAGGATGGTCTAACGACGGTTCTGGGAAATATGATTATAATGTTGTGGCTATGTACAACTATAATAAGCAAGGGACAGCCGCATCAACTACCATTGGAACTCAACATATTACATACGCCTTTGCTTTTCATGATGACAGTCCTATTGCCCTAGTGAGTGAAACAAGTAGTGGTAAGATGAACTGGACTGAAACCAAAAACAGCGATGTAAAGTCGGCTTTTACTAGTATCGCTACTAGCAATATCAGTCAAACAAACTCAAATATCAATAGTTCATCAAATAACGATAGCAACGCGCAACCTAGTCAAGCGGCCATTGCTGTAATGGCATATATGAAGGCTAAAGGCATTACTGACGCCAGTACTATAGGGACGCTTAAAGAAACTAGCGAAGATGGATACAATTATATTGGGGTGAATGGGTACATTAAATATTCAATAAATGGCGACAGTGTAATGGCTGACGGGCAAATATATAGTTTAAGAGAACTAGAAAATGAACTTTATAAAACAAGTGCCCAACAGCAAGCAGTAAATAATGCCGCTAACCGAATTGAAGGTGCCATGAAAGATTATGGTAATGGGTGGAGTGAATACAAGAACGAATAGTTATTAAGGTATGATTATGAGATATTGTAATAAATGTGTCCTAAATTAAGCGAGTCAGACGGGTTCTGTCCTAAATGTGGTTATCAAATTAACAATTCTCGATCCAATCGAAAAATTACGGAAATGTTTCAAAAGCTGCTCGTTCAAGTAATACGATCAGTAAATCAGTTACATCTAATTGGTCCCCTGTCAATTACAGATAAAAAATATTGAAATTAATCGAATTAAACTTGTACAACTTCTTGTCAAATAATATGATTATATAAAATAAGAAAGAGAGGTCATGTACATGGACGCTATAGTTTATTCTAACTTTAGAAATAACCTTAAGGACTACATGAAAAAGGTTAATGACGAATATGAGCCATTAATGGTAGTTAACAAAAATCCTGACGAAGACATTGTTGTTTTATCCAAAAAAAATTGGGATAGTATTCAAGAAACAATTCGACTAATGAGTAATGAATATCTTTCTGATAAGGTTCTATCCGGGATAGAACAGGTTAAGCAAAGAAATATCGAACAGCACCAACTGGTAGAGGATGAAGATGTTTAACTTTACAGAACAGGCCTGGAAAGATTACATTTCATGGCAACGTGAAGACAAAAAAATACTCAAGAGGATTAATCGTTTGATTGATGATATTAAACGCAATCCTTTTGAAGGTATTGGGAAACCTGAACCATTGAAATATCGCTACTCAGGAACTTGGTCGCGCCGTATTAATGATGAACATCGATTGGTCTATATGGTAGAAAAAGATGAAATCTTTTTCTTGTCTTTTAGAGATCACTATAAATAAATATAAACAGATAACAAAACAACTTTGGTTATTCACTATTGAGTACTGATAGAGAAATCTAACAGTGCTCTTTTAATTTTACAAAGTAAAAAGAAAGAGAAGACAGTTACCCCATCTTCTCATGATTAATTTATCCCCAAATTTCTTTGGCGGTATCAATTACTAACTTAATTTTGGCCCATTGTTGGGCTTCGGTTAACTTATTCCCTTCTTCCGTCGAGGCAAAGCCACATTGTGTTGAAAGTGCCAAATCTTCTAATGCCACATATTGACTAGCCTCTTTCACCCGCGCTTTTAAGACTGCCGGATCTTCTAGTTCTGGTTTCTTACTTGTTACCAAGCCGATCACCACTTCTTTGCCGGCTGGCACTTCGACCAAAGGTGCAAAATCACCAGACCGATCGTCATCAAATTCAAGATAGAAGGCATCAACCTTTTCCTTGGCAAACAAATCTTTTGCAACTGGGGCATAACCACCACTAGAAGCCCACGTCGAATGGAAATTCCCGCGACAAACGTGGGTCGAAATCCGCAGATCAGCTGGTAAATCAACCAAGGCATCATTATTTAATTGCAAGAACTTACTTTGTAAGTCGGCCCGATCAAAGATTTCACTTCCGGGTCCCTGCCAGAATGATTCATCCACTAGGACACCCCAGGTACAATCATCCAACTTGATATCACGTGCTCCCGCATCATACAAGGCGAGAATTAAATCCCGGTAGGCATTAGATATGTCGGACAACAATTCGTCTGTATTTGGATAAACCTGTTCTAAGGCTTTGACATTGCGTTCATCCCGCACTAATTCAAAATATAATTGTGCAGGAGAAGGAAAACTTTGACGGGGAACGATCCCAGTTGGCGTAATTGATTTTAAAAATTTAAAGGCCAACAAATCAGGATGTTGGGGGTTAAACTTGATCTTCCCGACCACAGTCGCCGAATCGGCCCGAGTTTCCTCATCGTGGAAGAAATAGCCATGCTCCGCTTGGGTATGATCAACCCCATCAAAGCCCCAAAAGGTATCTAAGTGCCAGTAACTCCGCCGGAATTCACCATCAGAAACCACCTTTAAGCCGGCTTCGACTTCCTTTTGCACTAACTTTTGGATTTCTTGATCCTCAACTTGTTTCAATTGATCATGATCAATTTGACCTTGTTCAAATTGTTCGCGGGCCTTCTTTAACGCTTCGGGGCGTAAAAAGCTCCCCACAATATCGTAATGTAAGTTCGTCATAATTTATTATCTCCTTTTATCCCCAAATTTCCTTAGCAGTATCAATTACTAACTTAATTTTAGCCCATTGTTGGTCTTCCGTTAGCTTATTACCTTCTTCGGTCGAGGCAAAGCCACATTGTGTTGAAAGCGCCAAATCTTCTAATGCTACATATTGACTGGCCTCTTGAACCCGCGCTTTAAGCGTTGCTGGATCTTCAAGTTCCGGTTTTTTACTAGTGACTAACCCCACCACGACTTCTTTGCCGGCAGGCACCTCGGCTAGTGGCGCAAAATCACCAGACCGATCATCATCGAATTCCAGATAGAAGGCATCCACCTTTTCCTTGGCAAACAGATGACTAGCGACTGGGGCATAGCCACCTTGAGCGGCCCAAGTAGAATGATAGTTCCCCCGACAAATATGGGTTGAAATTCGTAAATCCGCCGGCAAATCAACTAAAGCGTCATTATTAACTTTTAAGTAGGTGTCTTGTAAGGCATCCCGATCAAAACCAGCTGAGGCCATCGTAGCCCAAAATTCATCATCAACGACCATCCCCCAAGTACAATCATCCAGCTTAATATCCCGAGCCCCCGCGTCATACAAAGCCAAAATTAAATCACGATAAGCCTTGGAAATATCAGCCAAAAGGTCAGCTTCTTGGTCATAATATCGCTTGATGGCGGCGATATTTTCTTCCCCGCGGACTAATTCCGCATAGAACTGGGCGGGAGCGGGAATGCTTTGCCGAGGCGTTACATTGGTCCCATCCGTTAAGGTCTTTAAGAATTTGAAGGCCTCTACATCAGGATGTCCTGGTTGAAAGCTAATTTTACCAGCAACTTGTGCTGAATCGGCCCGGGTTTCTTCATCATGGAAGAAATAACCATTCTCAGGAACCGTATGTTTAACGCCCCCAAAGCCCCAGAAGGTATCTAAGTGCCAGTAACTCCGCCGGAATTCACCATCGGAAACGACCTTTAAGCCAACCTCAATTTCCTTTTGAACCAACTTTTTAATTTCTTGATCTTCAACTTGCTTTAATTGGTCATGATCAATCTGGCCATGTTCAAATTGTTCTCGCGCCGTCTTTAAAGCTGCTGGCCGTAAAAAACTTCCTACAATATCATAATGTAACTTCGTCATAATCTACACTCTCTCTTTCTCTTCTACCTAATTACTAATCAAAAATGGCCACTGCTCGCACTGGAAAACCGGGAGCTTTTTCAGCCCGCGGCACTGAAATTAAAATTTCTGCTCCCGTAGGTGGAACTTGATCAAGATTCGTTAACAACTCCACTTGAAAGTGACCATGCGATAACACATAATACTCCGCTGGCAAACCATCCGTTTGATCCACCGCCGTGTCAGTGTCAAAGGTTTCATGACCGTTTGCTTTGGCATGGCGCTCTTCATAAATATATTTAAGCGCTTCAATGCTCCAGCCGGGATAATGGTTTTGTCCGGCCGCATCCTGATTTTCGAATTTGGCTTGTGATGGCCACCGCTTACTCCAATCCGTCCGCAGGGCCACGAAAGCCCCCGCTGGGATTTCACCATGTTCTTGCTCCCAAGCTTGCAGATCCTCAACAGTTAAACTGCGATCTGGATCTTGTGCAGCTAGCTCACTGTGGTCAATGACCACCAGAGGTAACACTAAATCTTTGATCGGCAAATCATCAATATAGCGTTGATCACCTGCGTAAAAATGCACAGGCGGATCCAAATGGGTCCCATATTGACCGGGAAAAGTATATTGCTTAACGAAGAAGCCATCCTGATCCGTGGTAAAAATTGTTTTAAATTCCGCCGGCTGGAAAGCTGGGAAGTGTGGGCTATCAGGGCCAAAGGGATGGGTCAAATCCACCCAGTGCTTACTTTTTAATTGTTCAAATAGCGCTTGTGTCGAAGTTTTCGTCATTTCTAAACCCCTTTCCGCTGAGCAAATAAAAAGTCCCTAGGAAATATCAATGGATACTTCCTAGGGACGGTTAATGGAACCATTAACGTGATACCACCCTCGTTTCAGCTAATACTCACATATTAGCCCTTACTGACTACAAAATTATAGTCGGATGAGATATCGTTCACCACTCGTTTATCGCTTGTCATCCTTGCAATAAATCTAGCTCCAAGACCATTTTCATAAGGTTTACCTGCCTAACTCACACCAGCCGTTAGTTCTCTGCTTCTCGAAACCATTACTACTTATCTTTTCTCAGCATTTTATAATTAATTTTTAATCATACTAACAACCATCTTTCATTTTGTCAAGGATGTTTTTTAACTTTTTTAAGTTCGTTAATCAGCTCGCTACCCAAATTCCTTGATGGTACCGGCTCCAGATGTCAATTAAAGTTCGTAAAGGAACAGGAATTTCGCCACGGCGCATCACCATTGAGCAAGGGATCATCACTTCTTCTGCTAATGGCAACCAAGACAAGCCCGGTGTCGCATCCTTTAAAAAAGTTGGCGTTAAACAGATGCCCCGCTTCGTTAACACATGGGTAATGGTGGTGGCGTGATTGGGGGAATTAATCGTTTGGACCTGATAATCGGTGACAACTTGATTCTGAAGCTGTTTTAGTTCTTTCGGACTAACCGAACCGACGATTAGAGTCCGGTTAGCTAACTGAGCTAGGTCAACTTTCGCTAAGCTAGCCAAGGGATCCTGCTGATTAACTAATAAATTAACGGGGCTATCGTATAAGGGAATGGTTTGTAAATCTCCGCCCTTAGGCAAACTCGAGGTCACTGCAAAAGACAAATCTAACTGACCCGTTAGCAATTGGTCTAATTGATCGTTTCCCGATTCAAAAACCACATCCACAAAAATTTCAGGATACTGCTGATTAAATTCTAAAATCGCCTCTGGCAAATGGGGCAAAGCTGATAAGCCAAACAAACCCAAGCGAATAGCGAACTGATATTGGCGCCCTAAATTTTGAGCCCGTTCTATCGCCATTGATAAGTCATGGTTAATTTGACGAAGATCATGAATAAATTGTTTTCCCCCTGGGGTCAATACGGCACCCTTTCCTGAGCGTTCAAATAGTTTGATCCCCACCTCTTCTTCTAGGGTTTTAATATGGTAGGAAAGGGTCGGTTGGGAAATAAATAGGTTTTCTGCAGCTTGATTAAAATTTAAGGTTCGCGCCAATTCTAAGGCAGAGTTAATTTGTCGTGAGTTCATTATAGGCCTCTTAATTAAATTTTTGAATCGATAATAGAAATATTCAGCTAACATTTTCTATTATGATCCTTTACAATGAACTTGTAAACAAATTAGGAGGCAACAATTATGTTAAAACAACCAAAAGAAATTATCATCTTGTTAGGTGCTGGTCAAATGGGTTTAAAAATCGTCCAACGCCTAGCTAGCAACCACACCATCTTATTAGGTGACATTAGCGAAGACAATCTCGCTCGGGCTAAAGAAGGCTTGCTTGATGCTGGCTTTGTCGTCGAAACTAAAATTGTCGACGGAAGTCAGCGGGAGTCGATCCAAGCCTTTGCTGATTATGCTCAATCACTCGGTGAAGTAACTAACTATATCCATACCGCCGGGGTTTCGCCCAACATGGCCAATCCACAACCGATTATTGATGTGGACCTAGTCGGAACCGCAATTGCTTTAGAAATTTTTCGCGATGTAATCGCCCCTGGTGGTGCCGGCTTAGTCATTTCCAGTCAAGCTGGTCACATGTTCCCACTTGATCCAGAATTAGAACAACAATTAGCCACCGTCCCCGCTGATCAATTGGCCGCTTTACCTGGCGTTAAAGCAATTGATAATTCTGGCTTAGCCTATGGTGTTGCTAAGCGGGCTAACATCGTTCGTGTCCAACACGAAGCGGTTTTATGGGGTGATCATGGGGCACGCTTGAACACGGTTAGTCCTGGAGTTATTATCACTCCTTTGGCCCGGCACGAATTAACCGCCCAACCGGAAGCTTATGGCGAAATGATCGAAACAAGTCCGGCTGGACGTCCTGGAACTCCAGATGAAGTGGCGGCTGCCGCTGAATTCTTACTTGATCCCAAAAATAGTTTCATTACCGGAACTGATCTTTTAATTGATGGTGGGGTCATTGCCGCCATGGCTACTGGTCGTTACCAACTACATGGCTAATTTTTTAAAGGGTGACAAGAAACTAATTTACCGTTTCTTGCCACCCTTTTTCTACTCATCCAAATCTACCCGCCGATCCTTATAATAGTATTGACGATCATGATCATTGATTTCACGGAGCACCCGACATGGATTCCCAACGGCTACGACATTAGCAGGCAAGTCCTTGGTAACCACGCTTCCAGCCCCCACGACCGTATTGTCACCAATGGTTACTCCTGGTAAGACGGTCACGTTAGCCCCAAGCCAACAATTTTTACCAATATGAACCTGTTGATTATGTTGATATTTTTTAAGCCGATATGCTGGCCAAATCGGATGACCCGCCGTCGAAATATTGACATTAGGTCCAATCATCGTGTCATCGCCGATATAAATATCGGCATCATCAACTAAGGTTAAATTGAAGTTCGCATACACCCGATCACCTAAATGAGTATGGAAACCACCCCAATTGGCATGCAAGGGCGGCTCAATATAACATTCTTCCCCACAGTCTGCAAACATCTTTTTTAACATGGCTGCTTGTTTTGGATCGCCCGGTTCAAGATTATTGTACTGATACTGCAATTTCATATGAATCTGTTGTTCAGCTAAAATCGCTGGATCCTCAGGTAAATAAAGACTACCGTCCCGCATTTTTTCAAATTCACTTTTTGCCATCTTAGGTTCTACTTTTTCTACTTGCACTTGCTGAATTACTCGACATGGATTTCCAGCAGCAACCACGTGAGCTGGAATATCTTTCGTCACGATACTGCCGGCTTCAATAATTGCCCCTTTACCAATGGTTACTCCAGGCAAAATAATGACTTGATCACCGATCACACAGTCATCATCTAGGTGGACAGCCAGATTAAAAGCTAATCGTCGCCGTCGTAAGGTCGGGTCAACCGGATGACCGGCAACCGAAATGGTTACGCTGGCACCAATCTGAACCCGATCACCAATTATAATCGGTGCATCATCAACTAAGGTTAAACCGGGGCCAATCTTAACATCCCGACCTACTTCCACGAATTGACCGCCCCATACCGAAAATAACGGAGGTCTCAGTTGACTTCCATCACCAAAAGCGGCGAACATCCTTTTTAAAATGGTATGATCCGCCGTTTGGTTGAACAACCGTTGCTTCTTTAATTGTTCGGTATTTGAAATCCCGAGGTTGGGATCTTCTGGTCGATAAAGATAACCATTCTGCATCCGGTCAAATACGTCCATCGCCGCCTCCGTGAATCCGCTTTCAAAGATACGTTTTATTATACAAAGCTGATATTCCACTGCTAGCTATTACCCTTAATTTGTTTGTCATAAATCAGTCTGGGATTGAATTATAGCTGATTTTTAGTTATACTAAGATACGAAAAGAGAGCCGATCAGTTGCGGTGATCGACTCTCAATCGTGATTTGGCACTTTGTTTTGATTTGCTAACTACGGCTTATTGTCGTGGTTAGCTCTTTTAATTACCACATAATGCATGGACCATCGCTAGAATAATCTTATCTAGCCTGGCAATCATCATACAGACAATTACCGTCAAAACTGCGCCTTCCTTATTAAATTTCACTTTGGTAGTACCTCCATGATTTGATTTAGTGAGAGCTACTCCAAGTGCCAGATAATAAAATCACTAGGCTGGCATCTAGGGTAGCTACTCCCAGGATACGAGCTTATTTTTATTATAGGAAATTTGAGAAAGTCAGAGAAGACATATCAAAAGTTAAGTAAATAGTACTCTGAGTAATCATTGCCAGACGGCAGCAATGAATTTAGGCGGTTTTGTAACTCATTAAAAAGGTTTATAATATATACTTATTAACCTAATGATCCGAAGCATATGGGGAGCATTGCATGAACCAAAAGACATATTATTATGATTCCCTTACCGATGATATTGTTGAGAGTCGGCATCAAGATTATCAGTTACCATCTGTTTATCAATGGCTACCTCGTGGCCTTTGGCAATCCTTAATCCGTTGGTTAGTCCGCACCGGAGCAACTGGCTTTGCCTTTATCTATACCAGATTATTTTGCGGGGTTAAGATCGTCAATCGGGCTAAGCTCAAACCCTTTCGTCAGCAAGCTTACATCATTTATGGTAATCACACACAGCCCGTTAACGATGTCTTTATGCCCTTATTAATTACTAATCCCTATCATTTTTATGCCTTAGCTGCACCAGCTAATTGGGGTATCCCTATAATTGGAAAGCTATTAAAATATGGTGGTGCCATTCCAACCGGTCAGACTCAAAGCCAACTCCGATCCATGCTTGACGCCATTGACCAACTTCTGCACCAGGGTGGTCACCTCGTCATTTACCCCGAAGCGCATGTCTGGCCCAGCTATACCAAAATTCGCCCCTTTGCGACCAGTTCTTTTCGCTTTGCGGTTAGTCACCAGGTTCCCACTTTTGTCATGACCACCACCTATCAAGGAAAACGGTGGACGGGTCAACCCAAGATCGTGGTTTATCTGGATGGTCCTTATCAAGCGCCAACTAATCTCAAAACAAAAGCCCAGCAAAAATGGCTCCATGATCAAGTTAGTCGTCAAATGCAACAACGCGCCCAACTAAATACCTATCAACAATTTAACTATCAAAAGGAGGACGCTAACCAATGAACATTCTATTTTGTGGCGATCAGCAAGCTGCGGATGGATTCTTAATTACGAGTTTGTCACTAGCCAAACATGTTAGTGAACCCCTCCATATCTATGTGATGACTATGGCGATTACGACGTCAGAGAAATCTTTTCAACCGGTCAATGCAGCCACAGCTCAGTTAATTGAGCAACAAATCAAGCTAGTCAATCCAGATAGTCGTGTGATTTTAATTGATGCTGGCGACTACTTTCAAGCCCAACCGCCGGTCGCAAACCTGGCATCACGTTTCACGCCCTTTTCGATGTTACGACTTTACGCTGATCAAATTCCCACAATTCCTGATCGAATTTTATATTTAGATAATGACATCATCTGTCGGAAATCATTTGACCAATTTTATTATCAAGATCTGACTGACATTGAAATGGTCGGCGTCCTGGATCATTATGGAAAGTGGCTCTTTCACCACGAACACCGGGCCTTAGATTATTTAAATTCAGGCGTTCTTTTACTAAACCTCGCCGAAATCAAACAGACTGGCTTATTTGAAAAATGCCGGCAATACCTTGCGACAAAGACTTTATTTATGCCGGATCAATCCGCCTTGAATATTTTAGCGCAACATAAGCGGATTGCTCCGCGGCGCTACAATGACCAACGACGTCTCCATAAAAATACGGTTTTCCAACATTTCCCAACTAGCTTTCGCTTTTTCCCTTGGGTACATACTTTAACTGTTAAGCCTTGGGAAGTGAATCGGATGCATAATCAACTTCATTTACACGAATATGATCAATTATTAGACCAATACCAAGACTTAATTCATCAATTGAAAGGAGCAGCTAGTGTCCACTAACACCCCCATTTTCTACACGATCAGTAATGACTTTGTCCCCTATGCAGCCGTTTCCCTGCAATCATTGATTTCAAATGCTAATCCTAACCGCAACTACCAAGTAATTTTCATCCACGAAGATCTCACTGCACAATCAAAAGCAGTTTTAGCTAGCCTCGTACCAGATCAAATCCAAGTTGATTTTTACCAGGTCGTCCCTGATATGCTAGAAGGAATCGACAATCGACCGGAAAATTTTTTGCGGGCCGATTTTTATACCCCAGCCATCTTCTATCGGCTTTTCATCGCTAACCTTTTTCCACAGTTTGATCGGGCACTTTATATTGATGCGGATACGGTGTGGGCTGATCGGCCCGATGAGTTATTAGATACTCCGCTTGATGATTACCTCATGGCGGCAGTACCAGATCATTCCATTGAACACGTTGAACCCATGTTAGCTTATATTAAAGGGGCAATCGGAATACCACCAGCCAAGTATATTAATTCGGGGGTTTTAGTTTTAAATTTAGCTCAAATGCGCGCTATCAAGTTCCAAGAACAACTGTTAGCACTCATCAACCAATATCACTTTGACTGCATTGCTCCTGATCAAGATTATTTGAACGGGTTAGGTCAAGGAAAGATTAAGTATTTAGCTGAAACTAATAATGCGATGCCCAAAGATTGGCAATACGTCGATGAGATGATCGCTCATCCTCGCTTAGTCCACTACAATTTATTCTATAAGCCTTGGCATTTCGATCAGGTCATGTATGAAGAATATTTTTGGCAAGCCGCTAAACTAACACCTTTTTACGAGCAACTTTCACAAGAACGTACTCAGTACTCAGACCAAATTCGCCAGTCTGATCACGAAAAACTTGACCGTCTCATGGATAAGGCTGGTAAATTAGCTCTAGTCGAACCATCTTTTCGAACTATATTAAATAAAACGTAAAAGGCAGCTGCCTCCATTCATGGGAGTAGCTGCCTTTGGTTTAAATACCGAGATAAAAGATGGAATCAGGATTCTGAATTTGATTAATAAACTCACCAAAATATGGCAAAACATAGTCAACGTAACCCCGTCCAGCTGGGATAATCAATTTGCGCGAAATCGCCCGTCGACGATATTGAGAAACGAAAACTTTGTCCTTTCCCAGAATTTGACAAACGTCTTCTAACTTCGTGTGATCCTTTACGGCAATTAAATACTGGATATCAACTTTAGACAGTCCTTCAAAAATTTTTTGATACGCATTTTCGAATAAATAAAGTTGATAATCCCGATTAATCTCCTCAAGATCAGCAAATGATAAAGTTCCATTACCATTATTTTCTAAGTATTGATATGCTAGATAACCTAATAACTGAAAACCGTAGGAATATCCTTTTACCATTTGTGCCATCTTACTTAAGACAACTTGATCAGCTTGAAACACCTGTTGGTAGTTCTTCAAAACTGATAGATTATCTAGGGGTTCCATTTCGATTTTTTCTGACCGCAATAGATAAGTCAACTTAGTATTATTTTGAAGATCTAAAACTAAATCCGGCAAACCTGTCATCAAAACGAAAATAGGATATTTCTTTCGTTTTAACGACGAATAGATTTGCGCAAAATTTTGAATTTCTGGAGAATCATTAACTTCATCAATTGTGATCAAAACCTTCTTATTGGCCTTCTGTATTTCCGTCATCAGCCGATCTAGGGCTACTTCAACTACCATCTCATCCTGATGTTTCGTAATAGAAAAATTTGAAATACTAATTGATTCAATACTATCCAAAGCTTTAGCAATCTTGCTTTTGACTTCATGGTACAACTGATTAACGAGATTCGCTAAAATATTTTCCCGATTTAAAAGGTCAATACAGACAAAATCTTCATTCTGAGCAAGAACTTCTGAGACTCGAGTCATAAAAACCGTTTTCCCAGATCCACGAACACCAGTGATAAAAAAGGAACGAGAAAAATCACTTTGCGCAATTATGTAGGCTAACCCCTCTGCGCTTTCTCGACCATCTTTCTCTAAAAACAAGCGTGGTACATCCCCAAAAGTGGGATTAAAGGGGTTTTTCATCTTACTCACTTCCTTTTTAAATTCTTTTAAACCCTTTTAAACTTCTCTTTTTTATTTTAAACTCTTTTAAACTTCATATCAATATTTGAAACTAGTTTCTCTAATCATTTTCTGAACAGGTCACCTGCCATTGATCCTTAATGACTTGCAATGTTGCTGGTTGAACAAGTAAATCATAGGCCGTTAATGCCAATAATTTTGCCCCCGGAGCAATTGAATCCAACCCTTTTTTACTATCGGCAGCTTGGGCGAACTCCTCGGTATGGAAACTTATGAGATCATCAGTAATTGATGAAATCAATTGAATAGTGGGAACTACTTGACTAACGTTTCCCACATCAGATGAAGCCGCTACATCAAAAGTACCAGTTTGCAGATCCCGATCAGGTATTTGAACATCCCCAATATGTTGCCAAGCTAATTCATCAAATGCTGGTACCAGCACTTGATTATCCACCCGATGTTGTGCCGGTTCACAAGTCACGGTGGTCCCCGTAGCTAAGGCCGCCCCTTGGGCAATTTTCTCCATTTGTTGATAAACTTGTTCAACCGTTTTTCGTTGAAAGGCACGGATAAAGAACTGGGCGGCTGCATGTTCGGGAATAATATTAGGGAACTCACCTCCATCAGTGATGATGCCATGGACATTAGCATCTTTTGGCAAGTAGGCCCGCATTGCATTTAATCCATTAAAGGTCTCAATGACGCCAGCTAAGGCACTACGACCTTTTTCTGGATAGGCGGCCGCGTGAGACGGCGTTCCAGTGAATTTAATATTCATCGGGGCATTAGCTAAATACGGCACCGTCCTCGTCCAACGGCACCCCGCATGCATGCACAGGGCCGCATCGACATCGTCAAAGAAGCCTTCATCAACAAAATAGCCTTTGGATGAACCAAGTTCGCCCCCTTCTTCCCCCGGTGTACCATAAACCCGAATTTCACCACCAATTGCATCAACTACTTCTTTTAATGCAATCGCCGCTAGAAGTGAATAGACCCCATTCAAATTATGACCACAGGCATGACCTAGTTTGGGTAAAGCATCATATTCAGCTAAAAAGACCACGGTTGGACCAGTTTTAACGGATCGGTAGCAAGCATCAAAAGCCGTTCGATGACTAGCTACATCCATTCGGACCGTAAAACCAGTTTTTCGTAACTGGTCTGCCAAGGCTTTTGATGATTTAAATTCATAGTTACTAACTTCTGGATGTTCATGAATAAAATGGGCTAATTCCTGATATTCCATCAAATGTTGGTCAATATAATCTACAATTTTTGTTTGGGTCAGATTCATTATTAAACACTCTCCTCCCAATAGGTTACCTCGCATGTCATTTTTTAAATTCAAGTCTACTTTTAAAAAAATCGCATTGATATAATCCAAATACTATCTAATGGAGGTATATCTACACATGTTTGTATATTATTTAGAACTATTTTTCGCGATTTTATTTGAGTTGCTCGGGACTAATTTAATGAAATTTTCGGCTGGCTTTACCAAATTATGGTTTTCTTTGGGAACCCTAGCTTCCTATGCCCTTTGTTTCTATTTTCTGTCTTTATGTCTACAAGGCATTAAACTGAATATTGCCTATGCAACATGGGGTGGTGCCGGAATTGTCCTCGCCGCGATCGTTTCATTTGTTATTTTCAAAGAAAATATTTCCATGATGCAAGGACTTGGAATCACCTTAATTGTTATTGGTGTAGTTGTTACCAATCTTTCTGGCGGCCATTAGCTACTTCCGTACTTAATTTTCCTAACAATTTTGCTAACCGTAAGCCATACTTGCGATCATCTGCGGTTAAATGACTAGTTTCTTCTACCGCGATCTCCATGAGCTTGGTCGATTTTTGAACCGCTTCTTTTAGTGATACTCCACGTCGCAAAAAGCCTAACAGCAAAGGAGCGAAGGTATCACCCGTTCCATAGAAGTGCCCAAAAAAATATGGACTAGCAATAAATTCTAATTGATTATTCGCCGCAATTACACTGCCAATTTGATCCGCCATCCGTACCCCCGATACCACAACCGATGCTAAGATCCCCATTGATTCTAATTTATTTAAGCAATTCTGTACCCAAGCTAAATCTATCCACTTAGGAACTTCACGATCCGTCAACAAGGCTAATTCGGTCACATTGGGCGTAATCAGATCCGCCTTATGACACAATTGCCGAATGGCATCCACATAGTCAGAATCTAAGCCTGGGTACAGTTCACCTTGATCCGCCATGGCTGGATCCACCAAGACCAAACTCGGTCGGAATTTAGTCAAGGCATCAATTACATCACTGATTATTGCCTGATTTCCAAGATAACCGATTAAAGCCGTCGAAATCTTAACATTCTGGTCCTGCCAATGGCTAATGGTTGCTTTGAACCAAGCTGATGTTGCTAACTGAACCGGCTGACCAAAACCCTCCGTTTGGGTAGATAACAAACTCGTTGGTAAAGCTGCCGTAGCACAACCAAAGGTCTGTAGAATGCTCAATGAAGCGACCATTGAAATTTGCCCTAAGGCCGAGAAATCCTCAATGATTATGGTTGATTCCATTTTCTCACTCCTTAAGAAATCATAATAATTTCATCTTATCATATTAACGTTATTTAATTCCTGTGCTAAACTAATAAAAATTAAATAATTATGAGGTTATTATTATGCCATTGAATCGTTTTAATCAATTAGTTGGTCCCACCGTTGAAAATGATCAGCCTGGCCAACTACCTAATTTCACCACCTTAGCTGGTCAATATGGTCAAGTTGAACACATTGACGTAACTCGTCATCTTGATGACATCAGCCGCTACTATACCGATTTTAGTCATTTAGCTGATTGGACCTACCTGTTTGAGGAACCCTACCAAACTAAGGCCGAGGTCCAAAGCTTACTCACTAATTATGAACAATCAACCAATCCTTATCATCTCGCCATTACTAACGACGCTGGTCAAGTGGTTGGGACCTTCGCTTTATTAAATATCAATCCTGATTGGCGTACGGTTGAGATGGGCCGAGTCATTTACTTTCCGGAACTCCGCCACTCACGGTTAGCGACGGAAGCTCAATATCTGGTCATGAAATTCGTCTTTGAAGAATTACACTACCGTCGTTATGAGTGGAAATGCGATTCATTAAATCAACGCTCTCGCAAGGCGGCCTCTCGCCTAGGTTTCTGCTATGAGGGGACTTTTAAAAATGCCGTCATCTATAAGGGACGGAGCCGGGATACCGCTTGGTTCTCCATCACTCCTGAACAATGGCCGATTCTAAAACGACGCTTCGAAAATTGGCTTAATCCCGCTAATTTTGATGCTAACGGTCGCCAAATCAAAGCCTTGCGTGAATATTAAGATACAAGCTGGTGAAGCTTGTGGACGCCTTATTGACCGTAATTACTAGTGTTATCAAAATGAACAAGGGTAGGAAAAACATCCGTTTTTTCCTACCCTCTTTTTAATGGATTTTTCTTCCTAGCTGATAGGCCGCTTCAACATGCTGAGCAAGTTTAGCTTCGTTCCATGAATCAGCCGCTAAGGCCTTCCCTACCAGTGGCCAGCGCATATATTGTAATAATTGATCAAAGTAAAGTTCTAAGGACTTAAAGGCGTCCTCATCGCCATAGCCAGAAATCAAAGTTATCGCTTCTTTGTCACCGTGCAGTTCATGATTATAACTATAAAAACGATCAATCACGGCTTTTAAAGCGGAGTTAATTCCATAATAGTAAAGCGACGATCCAAAGGCCACTAAATCAGCTGCTAATAATTTTGGCATCACTTCTTCTTTTATGACGTCATCGGGTTCCTGCTCTACTTCCATTCCAGAATGATTATCAACTAGTTGAATTAAAGAGAATTCATTAACTCGCCGACCAGCATCAAACCGATAAAGCTCATTGCCAGCTTCAGTTGCTCCCTTCACAAATGCATCTACTAGTTGTTCGGATGTCCCTGGATGATGCGGACTTCCTGATAAAACAACGATTTTTTTCATAATTCATCACTCCTTTTATTACTGACAAATCTGATCAATCCAATCAAATAAGGTTGCTAAATCATAATCACCATCATGCCCAATTCCCCAAGGATAAGCAAAGTCAACCTGCTTTCCTTGATCTTGAAGAGATAAGGCTAAGATGAGAGGAATGGCAAATGCGGTGTCCCGATCACTCGCTCCATGTCGAATCCGCCAATAGTGGGATGCTTGACCTGACGATTCGGCCAGGTAGTGGATTGGATTAACTGCTGCGACCAAAGCTGGATCAGCCTGACTCGCCTTAACTTGTGAATGCAATTGACCAAAATCCGTAAAATGTTGTTGCGGAATCTGGCGAGTCCCAAAGAGGTCATTTTCAGCGCTAGTTAAGGTCAAATCGTCAAATGCCGGTACCGCCTTTTTTCGCCCAATATAGGCAAGATATTGTGACCAATCAATGGCCACAACTTGTTGGTCAATAACAGTTAATCCCGCCTCCGCTGAAAGTATTTGTCCTTCATTAAGTGCCTGTTGAGCTGATTGCATGATTAGAGCTTGTATGAGTTTCAAAAAGGAGCCCTTTCCATCCTGATCAATGGTCAGCTCTTTTCCTTGCTGGTCATGTAAATTCAGATGATTGAAGTATGCTCTAAAGCCCTGCTTTAATTCTTTTGACAACCTTTGTTGGTAATTGGTTAATTCCCCATCAACTGCAATTGCTCGAGGTGGGTCAGTCTTAAAATCCATTTGCTGATTATGGTAAGTGTTAAAACCATTAAATTGCCATTCATAAGCCAGATCAGCATGTTCCAAATTGTGAATCGGGCAATAACAACTTGCAGCATAAATGGCATCGGACTCCTTTGCCGCACCAAGCTCATCTAGCAATGGCTGAAAAAACGGATGATTGCCTGATACTCCTGCCAGCGCCGAGGTTGCTCCACCAGCGCTGGTCCCATTTGTGATAATTCTTTCGTAATTTCCTGGTAAATGATCAGCATTATGCCGTAAAAAGCGAATCGCCGCCTTCAAATCGACTATAAAAGCGGGTGCTTTACCAATATAGTCGCCTGATTCATTTTGCTGAGTCCGGCCCCGTAACCCTGGTGAAGCGACCACATAACCTCGTTGCAAAGCTGCTTCAATCGTTTTTGAACGACTGGGCCATCGATCATTGCCTGGAAAATCAGCGGGCCCCGGTAAATAACCTCCCACGGTGTTGGGAACAAAAATCGGCGCAGTAGCTGCCGTATAACCATTAATGGATTCTTGCTGATAATATGCTTGTGGAATGAATAGATTAAGCTGTTGAATTTCCGATACCGGCCGTTCGACATATGTTAAATCACGGTATTCACGATACAAAAAACTGTTTGATAAGGCTTTGCTCTGATATTGATCTACCCTTATTTCTAACATTGATCTTATCCTTTTTAGATTATTTTACACTATTAATGGCCGATTGATCCTAAATAATATATCAAGCTTCACCATAAGTTAGCTTATGACCAGAAGACTTTTCAAAAAAACAACTTAAGATGCCGGCCTCAAGCTCTGCGTAAGGACCTGTTTTCACATGTATTTGTGGATTGCCATTATTATAATCAACATAAAAATGTTGTTTATTAAAAGCCGTCGGCGCTAAAAGACTTGCATTCAGACCTACTAAATACCACTCGGGAAATCTATTCGGTTGGTAATCACTGACTTGACTTATGGTTTTAGTTTGATGGCCTTTACCATTCGTTTGACCATAGCCAAAAGCAAGAAGCGCCACCACATCTTCGCCTAATTTTTTGCGATTAATGCTCCCACCGACAAACCAAGAATTTAGGCCTAACTCTTGGATAAATAACATTAACTCCGCAGCGACGTACCCAACCTGATAACGGTCGCCTTTAAAAGCAATCACATTTTTAACATTACTGGACATGAACTTTGTCATAATCCCCCGTAAAGCCGTCTTACCATCGGTTTCTAAATCCACCGAAATATCGTGAGCATGACATAATTCTATTATTTTTGCGTTGATTTTATCCTTGATATTCGCACTAATTAGTTCATCCTTATATTTTCTAACAGTATGCCGTTCCTGCATTATGTATTTTATATCCATTTTTCACCCCGTATTTAAATCTATGCCTTACTGATCCCGCTAGTATAAATAGCCATCATATCCCTAACGTAATCTTCTAACTGTTGTTCTTTATTGCTACTCTCGATAAGATCTGATACCTTTGCGAGCCCACTAATATATGACCACAAATTGATAACATGCATTTCCATATTATCTTTAACTTGCATGGCTAATAAATATCGTTTCACCGTCTTCTCAAATAATGAAAAGCTATTGTGATTAACCATCTTCACCGAAAGTTGTTCGTGATCATAGTTAACTTTATAAGCGAACTCACTATTAAATAAAAATTCAAAATAATGCTGCTGGTCCTGCGAAAATCGAATAAATCTGATTCCCATAGCAATTAATTCTTCTCTGGGAGATTTTGCTTGATCATCCTGGCAATCCAAATAATCATAGAAAAGTTCTGAAACTTTAACTAACAAAGCATTCATTAGGTCCTTTTTACTCTTGAAATGGCGATAAATTGACGGCGAACTAACCCCACAAGCTTGAGCAATCGTTTTAATTTTAACCTGCTGATAGCCACTAGTTTCAATAATTTTCAGGCCTTCCCTAAGAGCAGCATTTTTTAGATCCCCATGATGAAACTTCTGTTTCTCACTCATTATTATTTCTCCTTGGTCCAAACCTTCTCATCACCAATGTTAATCGGATTAACATTGGTGATATGGTTATTTTACCAACATCGTTATCAACAGGCAAGTTTTTTATAAACCTTAAAACTTTAATAGCCATTCATTATTAGCTACTAGTGTTATATAATAAAGCCAAAATCATGAAAGCGATTACTTTGCAAAGGAGGCTTTAAACATGTTTAATTGGTTATTACCCAGTGCACCTGCTACTCAACTTATTCCCAATGACCAGCAACCTCGGGCATATCTTAAATATCGTAGTCGAATCCTTATCAGCACTATCTTAGCCTACGCTGCTTATTATGTTGTTAAATCCAACTTCACCTTAGCTTCGCCCCACTTAACTAAATATGCTGGATTTACAACTGCCCAGGTTGGTTTAGTCCTATCGGCATTAGCAATTTCTTATGGGATTGGAAAGTTTTTTGTCGGCTTATTAGTTGACCGTATGAATCCCCGCTTTTCCGTGGGAATCGGCCTGATTCTCTCCGCAATTTTTAACTGGTGTTTCGGCTATACCCATAGTCTTGGGGTCATGATTATTTTGATGATTTTTGTGGGGATTACCCAAGGGTTTGGGGCGCCGAGTTGCCAGAAATCACTGGCGACCTGGTTTGATGCCGAGAATTTAGGAACGGCGACCAGTACTTGGAACATTTCCCACAATATCGGTTCCGGGACAGCCTCGATTATCGTGGCAACGATAGTATCGATCTACGGGGCCGCTAATATTCAGAATATTTTTATGATCCCCTCGATTATTTCCATTGTGATGGCGATTATCGTCATGACGATGGGTGTGGATACTCCCGAATCGGTCGGGCTGCCTCGAGTAAATAAAGATGAACAGAAGAACATCAAGCACAAAACGACCTGGGGCGCTTTTCGCGATAACATTCTTAAAAACCCCATTGTCTGGGCCTTTTGTATTATGAATGCTTTTTCCTATATCCTTCGTTACGGGATTGAAAATTGGATTCCGACTTACCTATCGACGGGAAAAGGGTTCTCATCAGTGATTACTAATACTGGCTATACGGTCTTTGAATATGCGGCCATTCCCGGAACCATTCTAATTGGGCTATTTTCCGATAAGGTCCTTAAAGGACGGCGGGTCCCAATTACCTTGGCTTGTTCGACCTTAGTCTTAATTGCAACCCCTCTCTACGCTGGAACCCACAGTGTGACAATCACCTACTTACTCTTAGGCTTGATGGGGATTTGTATCTATGCCCAACAGGTTTTAATGGGCATTGTGATTATGGATGTTCTCCCAATTGAATCAGTTGCTGGTGGTATCGGCCTTTCTGGATTCTTTGGTTATGCCTTTGGAGAAGTAATTGCCTCCTATGGAATTGGCTCGATTGTTGGCTCTAACAATTGGAATGGGGCCTTTGGGATTGTGGCGATTTCCGCTATTATCTGTATTGTTTTCTTTATCTTTATTGAATTTAAGTACCACCATAAAATTTAGCAAAGGAAGTTTTGTTTATGTTACTAGGACTCAAGGCTAGTAGTGATTGGGGCCAAATTAAAGACCGGCTCCAATACCATCCCGATGTTTTCGAATTTTTTACGGACGTGCCTGATTTTACTTCCCAAGGCATCCAACATCTCCGCCAAGCGATTGAATATGTTCAAGATCAGGGAGTAACTAACATCGTCTTACATCAACCCATGAACTTCAAAGGTTATCATAGTGAATTAATTGTTCCAGAGCAGCAATTCCCAGAATTGCATGAATTCGTAATGACCACCGCGCATCAACTAATTGATTTAGCAATTGCTACTGATAGTCAATGCTTAATCCATGGATCCTATGACGGTGAGCATGGTTTCAAGGCTATGCTTTCAGCCTATGGTAGCTTACAAAACGCTCAAGCAGCCTGCTATCACCGCTTAGACCAATTAAAAAAACTCGGTAGTGATCACGTCATGTTTGAAAATTCTATCTCCCCGGTCTTTGCTTATGGCGATCCTCAAGTAGAAAACGAAATCATCCGCCACCAATTTCGCTTGGTCGCGGATGTTTCGCATATTTTTATCAGTTTACATGGTGATAATGAACGCTTAGTAGCTTCCTTGCGCCACCTTAAAAATAATATTTATCACTACCACTTAGTTGATTCCTTGGGTCAAACTCATGATAGTTTGCCAATTGGGACCGGTAAAATTGATTGGCCGAGTGTGATCCCATTACTAAATCCATCCGCCACCACAATTTATGAGATCAATCTCAAAAATCAACTTGATTGTCAGGAGCAATTAGCTAGTCATCAATATTTATCTACATTAGGATACTAGTATTTTGCACCCATTTCTTAAGCTAGTTCTTTTCACCTAATTTATTTATAGGCAATGGCAACCCACTAATTAGTTCATTATTAGATAAATAGCCATTTAAATCTTTGACGATATTTTCATATGGACGATCTCATTTTTATGCTACTCCAATCCTTAAAACCGGTTTGGATCAAAATGATCTGGAAAAAGAATCATCGACATACTAGGTTGGCCCAGTCCTTTCTGGGAGCAATCACCAACAAAATTTAAAAATGAATAAGCGCTCAAGTTATGGAAGGATAATAGCCATATCCTATAACTTGAGCGCTTTAATTATGATAAAAATTATTTAGCTAAGGTTAATAGTAAATCTTGACTCTTTAAAGTATCGCCAACTTTAACCAATACTTCTTGCACCGTTCCTGTAAAGGGTGCTTTAACGGCCGATTCCATCTTCATCGCCTCAGTAGTAACAAGCACATCACCGACTTTAACTTGATCACCCGCCTTGACATTGACCTTAACGACGGTCCCGTTCAACGGCATCCCGATTTGACTAGGATCATCGGGATCTGCCTTCGGGACACTAACAACCTGGCCCTTAAGACTTTGATCCTTCACTGACATCTGGTAGGCTTGCCCATCTAATTCATAATAAAGGGTCCGGTAACCATCTGCATCAGCTGGTGTTACAAAGAGCAACTTCAAAAGCATGGTTTGTCCGGCTGACAATTGGATCTGAATTTCTTCTCCCGGACGCATTCCTTGATAATAAGTGGTCGTATCCAAATCCATCAATGGACCATACTGTTCATTGTTATGGAAGTAATCAACAAAGACCTTTGGATACATGAGGTAACCGAGCAAATCATCTTCCGTCGGTTCACGATGAATCTTCTCAGCTAATTCTGCCTTGACCGCCGCAAAATCAACTGGGTCAGCTAAACTCCCTGGTCGCACGGTAATTGCCGGATGATCCTTTAACACGACCTTTTGCAGATCAGCTGGGAAACCACCATATGGCTGCCCTAGATCCCCCGCAAAGAAGTTAACCACGGAATCAGGGAAGTCCACTTGTTGCCCTTTGGTTAAGATATTGTCCTTATCCAATTGGTTTTGAATCATAAAAATCGCCATATCGCCAACCACTTTCGAACTTGGCGTTACTTTGATGATGTTACCCAGTAATTGGTTAACTTCCCGATATTTGGCTTCCACCTTGCTAAAATCATTAATTCCCAAGGATTTTGATTGTTGTTGTAGGTTCGAATATTGACCACCGGGCATCTCCGTTTGATACAAATCAGGTTGTGGAGCATTTACCCCATTGGAGAAGTCTTGATATAGTGGTCGGACATTTGCCCAGTAGTTATTGAGTCGCGCCACATTATTCATGTTAAGTGCTGGTTGCCGTTCATCTCCTTCTAAAGCGTAATAGAAGGTTCCCAAACTTGGTTGACTAGTCGTCCCAGCCATGGCAGCCATGGCAACATCAACAATATCCACTCCTGCTTGGGTAGCTGATACATATGTCGCCACCCCATTCCCTGTCGTGTCATGAGTATGTAGGTGAATTGGCACATCAAACTTGGCCTTTAATTCACCCACCAGCTCATAAGCAGCTTGCGGCTTTAACAAACCAGCCATATCTTTAATCCCAATCATTTGGGCCCCAGCATCGATTAAGGACTGGGCCAGATCAAGATAGTAATTCAAAGTATACTTATGTTCATTTGGATTTAAGAAATCACCAGTAAAGCACATTGCCCCCTCGGCAATCTTACCGGTTTCCCGAACATAATCAATGCTCCGTTGCATCTGTTCAATCCAATTCAAAGAATCAAAGATCCGGAAAACATCGACCCCACTTTTGGCACTGTGATCGATAAACCGTTTTAAGACATTATCCGGATAGTTTTGATAGCCGACTGAATTGGAAGCCCGTAATAGCATTTGCTGTAAGGTATGTGGCATATACTCTTTTAATAAACGTAACCGCACCCAAGGATCTTCGCCAAGGAACCGATAACAAACATCAAAAGTGGCGCCACCCCAGCTTTCTACCGAGAACAACTGTGGCAAGGCTTGATCATACACCTTCATTGCCGGTAGCATATCATAGGTCCGCATCCGCGTTGCAAAGAGGCTCTGGTGGGCATCCCGCATCGTCGTATCCGTCAATAGGACTTTCGGTTGCTCTTTCACGAAGGCTAAAGCCGCCTCCGCCCCTTCAGCATCTAAAATATCCTTCACCGTTCTTGGGGTTGGTGTCGTCGGTTCAATTTGATCCAAACGCGGAGCATTCATTTCGGGAAGCGTTAATTCAGGTCGCTGCTCCACGCCCGCAAAGCCGTTTACGGTCACATTGGAAATATAATTAACTAATTGAGCCTTAGCATCCGTTTGATTCTCGAAATTAAAGAGTCCTGGTGTCTCATCAATGAAAGTAGTGGAACAATCCCCTTGCTTAAAGGTTGGATCTTGCAAAACATTTTCCATAAATGGAATATTCGTCTTGACGCCCCGCACAGTAAATTCCTGTAGTGCCCGTACCATTTTCACTCGAGCATCATCAAAATCTTCCCCTTTGGTACAGCATTTTACCAACAGCGAGTCAAAGAATTCCGTCACCTGATAACCAGGATAGACATTGCCATCTAGACGAACTCCCGGTCCACCTGGAGCTTGATAAGTCGTAATTTTACCCGTATCCGGCATAAAATTATTGGCCGGATCTTCGGTCGTCACCCGGCATTGGATGGCGGCCCCATTGTATTTCAAATCAGCTTGTTGCGGTAAATGAATGTCGGCGTGTAAATCTTCACCCGCGGCAACTTGAAGTTGGGTCTTAACCAAATCAATCCCGGTAATTAATTCTGTCACCGTATGTTCCACTTGAATCCGGGGATTAACTTCGATGAAGTAGAATTGTTCCGGCGTTTCCAAGAATTCAACCGTAGCCGCGTTTTGGTAATGGACACTCTCCATTAACTTGACTGCCATTTGACAGACTTGAGCACGACGTTGGGGACTCAAAACTACACTGGGAGCAAATTCAATCACTTTTTGGTGCCGGCGTTGCACTGAACAGTCCCGTTCAAACAAGTGCATAACATGCCCATGTTCATCAGCTATGATCTGCACTTCAATATGCTTAGGATTTTGGATGTCTTTTTCAACATACATCTTGCTGGATCCAAAAGCCTTCATCGCCTCATCACGTGCTTGGTCATACTCCGCGACTAATTCTTGGTCATCATTAATGATCCGCATCCCACGACCACCACCACCGTTAGCCGCTTTAATCATGATGGGATAACCATGCTGATGAGCAAATTCTCGGACTTGATCAACATCATCAATATCGCCAACTAAGCCGGGAATCGGTTGTAAGCCGGCATCAATAGACACTTGCTTCGCTGTTAGTTTATCCCCAAACATCCGGAGGTGTTCCGGTTTGGGACCAATAAATTTAATGCCATTATCGACACAAGCTTGTGCTAAATCAGCATTTTCGGCCAAAAAACCATATCCGGGATGGATCGCTTCGGCGCCACTTAACTTGGCAACGCGAATAATTTCGTCAATATTTAAATAAGCATCAATTGGCGCTTGTCCGGCACCGATTAAATAAGCTTCATCCGCCGCCTGACGATGAGCACTAAATTCATCTTCTTTGGGATAAACAGCCACGGCCTTAATCCCGAGTTCATGACAAGCGCGGATAATGCGCGTGGCAATTTCACCACGGTTAGCTACCAAAACCTTTTTAAACACTCTTCTCCACCTCCTCAAATCACCCTTTGTGGATGATTCAGCGAGTGTTCTTGACACATCAACTATCAAATTACGATTTAATTAGACTATAGTAAGAATGATCTAATCTGTCAAACCGCTTTCCGTAAGCCAGCAGATGTTAACGCTTTCTTACCCTTTTATTTTATAACGAAAAAAGGACAGATGCGATCGTTTTCGCACCTGTCCTGAAAAATTATCCTAAATGTTCAATTACCTTTTCCGCTAAATCACGAGCTGATTGGGGATTTTGACCCGTTAATAAACGGCCATCAACTTGCACACAGCTAGTAAAAGATGGGCCTGCTTGATAGTTGGCGCCTAATTCTTTTAAGGCATCTTCTGCTAAGAACGGAACTGCATCCGTCGTTTCATTAGCCGCTTCTTCGACATTACTAAAGCCCGTTAATAGTTTATCAGCAACTAATGGCTCTCCTTTTTCATCCTTAATTGGTAGCAAACCGGCTACCCCATGGCAAATGGCTGCCACCAGCCCATTATTTTGATAAATCTGGCTAGCGATATCAGCAATCGCAGTTGAAGCTGGGAAATCCCACATGGCCCCGTGACCACCAGCATAATAAATCAAGTCGTAATCCTGAGGAACCACCTGATCAGGACTTAAGGTGGCCCCTAAGACCTGATTGCGAAAATCAGGGTCTTGATAGTACTTCCAATCCGTCGCATCCATTGACATCATACTATGTGGATCTAGGGGAATATAACCGCCTGTAGGACTAACAAAATCAACTTCCACTTGATGGTCGCGCATAACATCATAGAAGTGCGTTAATTCGCTTAACCACAATCCAGTCGGACGGTCAAGAGAGTCGTACTTGGCAACATTAGTTAAAACAATCAAAGCTTTAGTCATGATTAAATTCTCCATTCATCAATAATATTGAATTATCCTAACAAAGCCTTGGATGAATGTCTATTAATCTGCTTGCAAGTCAATTTCTAACATGATCGGCGTATGGTCCCGCCGCTCCCCTGAATCTAACATCGTCGAATTAGTAACGCGATCAGCTAACCGGTTGGAAACCAACCAATAATCAATCCGCCACCCTGAATTGTTTACTTTACTGGTTAAAGAACGTTGGGCCCACCAGGTATATTTGCCCACCGCATCGGGATTTAATTGGCGGAAAGTATCCGTAAAGCCGGCTGCTAATAGTTTAGTAAAGTGCGACCGTTCTTCATCCGTGAACCCAGCGGAATGATGGTTACTCCCGGGATGAGCTAAATCAATCTCTTCATGCGCCACATTTAAATCACCAGAAACCAATACGGGTTTCTCTTGATCCAAAGACTGTAAATACTCCCGGAAGCGATCATCCCAAACTTCCCGCTCAGCGAGACGCTTGAGGCCATTTCCTGCGTTCGGCGTATAAACTTCTGTTAAGAAGAAATCCGGGAATTCAAGGGTGATAATTCGTCCTTCCTGATCCATTGGACTGGGCGCATCAATGACCGGATAAGTAACAGTTGGAGTGTACTCATCTTTATATAAATACAAAGTCCCTGCATAGCCTTTGCGAGCCGGTTCTTCTGAAGACCGCCACACGTATTGATAACCAGGAAAAAATTCTGCTAGTCCCGCTTGATGCTTCTTAGTCAAACCACTAGCCCCCAGTTTAGTCTCTTGAATGGCAATCGTATCTGGGTCTTGGGCCGCAATCGTTTTTAATACCGCGCGAGTCTGTTCAGATCGGTCTGAGGTCCCAGTTAAAGCGGCATTTAAAGAATCAATATTCCATGAGATTAGTTTCATGATTTTCCTCCAAGTCTATTCAGTCCAGATTTCATTATAACAAGATTTGTAAACAAGCAATAATAATCTGATTTTACGGTCTTTTTCGCTATAATATAGATATATGGAGGTGAAATCAATGGCAAGAATTGCACGGGTTCATGAATCAGGTTTGGCCAACTTAAAACTTGACCAGCTAGTCTTACCCGATCCCAAGAACAATGAAGTTAAATTAAAAGTCCTCAGTACCACCATCACTGGTGATCAACTTAATTTTATCAACGGACGTCGCTTACCCGGTGAAGCAGACCACCATGATGTCTATCCATTAGGTTATGAAGCCACTGGCATCGTGACTGAGGTTGGTCCTGATGTCGACCCCAAGTGGTTAAATCAGGCTGTAACCCCCATCGGTCCCTATGACTTTAATCGCTACCCCAGCCTTGGAGACGAAATTATCGTCCCAGCTGATCGCTTAGTATTAACCCCATCCAATCTGTCACCTGAACAAGCAACGATTTTGTGGGTTCCCTATCTAACTGCCTATGCCTTAAAATATCTCGGGCACATTTCCGCAACGGATCGGGTCTTAATTGTTGCTGGTACTTCCTCAGTCGGCTTGGCTGCGATTCAAATCGCTCAAGCCGCTGGTGCCCAGGTCTTCGCAACGACCCGTTCCCGCGAAAAAGCCCAGCAATTAAAAACGATTTCTGGATTACCCGAGGAGCACATAATTATTACGGGCGAAGCTGACCTGCGTGAGCGAATTAATTCATTGACTGCTGGTCAAGGGGTTAGCCTTATTTTTGATCCTCTTGGCGGTGATACCATTACTGATTTAGCCGAGGCTGCCGCTCCGCAGGCGATGATCATTGAATATGGGGTTATTAATGGTCTAGAGGCGCCGCTACCAGTTAGCCAATTAATCGGCAAAGGCCTGACCATTCGAGGTTGGGCCGTCAGCGAAGTAGTAGAAAACCCAACGGCACGCAAGCAAGCCGTAGATTATATTTTACAAAATGTTGAGGACGGTCACTTTTCCCCACATGTTGCAAAAACCTATCCCCTATCAGAGGTCGTTACAGCTTATCAGGATCTCCAAAGTAATCGACAAGTTGGCCGGATTGTGCTCCAACCATAATAAGCAAAGCCGGTTTGCTTGACCTAAAGTTAGCTTTAGGTAGTAGGATATATCCAAGAGAGGTGAGCATAAATGACAAAAACCATTGTATTGTATTTTTCAAGTACCGGAACTACAAAACAACTAGCCGAAATTATCGCTAATAAATTGGCGACAGAGATGGTCGAACTTAAAGCATTAGAGCCCTATTCTCCCGCTGATTTAAACTGGCATGATGAACAAGCCCGTACGACGATTGAACAACATGAACATCATAGTCGAGTCCCCGTTGATCCCCAAACCCTACCTGATTTAACAGGGTATGATCAAGTGATTATTGGGCACCCAATCTGGTGGGGAATTCCGCCACGCCTAATTGCGGATACCATTGATCACTTAGATTTAAATGGGAAGGTATTAGCACCTTTTGCAACTTCTGGTGGATCTACCTATTCGCGTTCCCAATCGTTCATTGAACGGACTATTCAGGAAAACAACTATCAAACAACCGTCAAAACTGGTCAAATCTTACACAATACTAACGACGTTGATCAGTGGCTTAAAGCAATTAATTTTATCTAATCCAAAAACCAGGTAGCAAAATGCTGCCTGGTTTTTAAATATCTTCAATTAGAAAGCTTGATTACTAAGCCTGGTTAGTTGGGTAGATGGTAAATTCTGCAATATCAACATCTTCTGGTTGATCAATCGCAAAATTAACAACTCGTGCAATGGCATTAGGAGAAATTCCGTGTTGTTTGTAGAAGTTCTTCATATTCGTCGCCGTCTTTTCATCCCCAATATGGTCTAACAATTCCGTATTAATTGCGGCTGGATACAGGGTCGTCGTCCGAATGTTGGTCCCTTCATTGGCACTTTCCATCCGCGTCACTTCCATGGCGTTTTTAACAGCAAACTTAGTTGCCCCATAAACCCCCGAACCGACATAATTCTTCAATCCAGCGACCGAAGATGTGGTAATGATGTGACCATGCTTTTGTGCAGTAAAGGTTGGCATAACTGCCGCAATCCCATTCAAAACTCCTTTAATGTTTACATCAATCATTTGATTCCATTCATCCGTCCGCACCGCACTCATTGGTGAGTTAGGCATGATCCCAGCATTGTTAAAAATGACATCTAAGCCACCAAAACTATCTTTAGCTGCATCAACTAGGGCCTGAACATCTGCAGGATTAGTAACATCAACCGTCCGAAAATCAGCCCGTCCCCCCTTAACATTAATCTCATCAGCAATTTTATAAAGGCGATCTTCGCGCCGGGCTCCTAGCATCACCATGGCTCCATTAGCCGCCAACAATTTAGCCGTTGCTTCCCCGATTCCGGATGAAGCACCTGTAATTACAACAACTTTTCCTTCTACTGACATCTTTATGTCCTCCTAATTTAATTTTTGCCTAATCCTTAACTTGAAAGGTTACTTCAGCTGACTTAACTCCACTAAAGAAACTGACATCACTATCAATATGACCAATCGGTTGTTGTTCAAAGACCTCCTCATTTTGTTCATATAAAAATACTAGACTCCCCATTGGTGGCCAATAGGAAATATCTCCAATCTGATAGCCTCGGTTTTTAGCATCATCCACCGGTATCCCGCCATGTCCATAGCGATGACACATTTCCCGTGAATATAAATTATCCATCTTAATGGTAAATGGCATTCGGGAAATCAGTTCCCGAGTTGTGGCATTATCAACAAACTGAGCTGATAATTTAACTTCATTATTAACAATAATTTCAACTGATGTTTTTTGATTCATTTTTCAATCCTTTCTCGTTTAGTGATTATTTCTGGTTAAAACGTGATCGTAATTGATTACTGTCATAACCTGATTGTTTTTACTAAATCGAATCACTTCACCATAGGGAGCTAATGTGATCTCATGTTTTCCAGTAATCTTCCAAGTCCCCTTATAAATATCTTTTTGATGATGTTGATTTTCTCGCCAATGATGATCCTTAGTAAAAGTAATCTGCTGGTGAATATCCTTATCATGATGATTGACCCACACTCCAACTACATCCGTAGTGGTTACCCTTGTACTAGCATGTGCGTTAGTGGGCACTGTCCAAAACAATAATACTAAAATTAAGGTAATCAGTTTTTTCAATAAATCACCTCATCTCTTTTTAACCAAGCTTGAATTTCAACAATACTAGTCTCTACAGCATGGGTACCAAGCCGCAATCCAGCTCTTACATCTGCATCAGGAAGCCATTTTTTCGTATCTTTTTCAGTATTTTCAATCCCCACATCACCAGAAGTGGCAAATGGAATTACTTTTTTCCCTTTAAAATCATAAGCCTCCCAGAAAGACCGAATGACCATTGGTTCCCGATACCACCAGATCGGATGACCAATGAAGACTGTATCATAATGATCCATATCTTTGACCTGACTAGTCAATTCTGGACGAAAGTCAGCCAACTGCTCTTTATGGGCCTGAATTGAGCAGGGATCATGGGGTCCGGGATAAAAAGTATCCGTTTTAATTTCGAATAGATCCCCGCCCGTCAACTTTTGAATTTGTTGGGCAAAATTTTCACTATGTCCCCAATGACTGAAGTATGCAATTAGAATATTACTTGCCATTTATTTCTCTCCCCTCGTAGTAATTCAAATCAATTTTCAATAAAATGCTGGTTTATCCCATTGGGTATCAGGCTCAGCCACTCCAACGCTTTCATAAGCGGCCAAGTTAGGATCCCGAATAACATCAGCGACAAATTTAGCAGCCCCTTGTCGAGTTAGCTGAGTATCCAGAAATGGGTGCCCAGAAGGTATCAATTCATAGCGTTCATCATTTTCCTTATCATACAGCCACGCCATTCGCATCAGAGTATAATTTAAACCACTCTGCTTAATAATTTCAGCTGCATCAATTAAATTTTGATTGTTACCCATCATTCGGGCGTTCCATTGACCAAACCGACCAGTAACTTCATTTTCAATCCCTAATTCACTGGCAACAATTAATCGATTGACCTGACATTTTTGCATAATTGCTACCACATTTTTATTGGCCTGAACAAATTGACCAGTTGCCATAAAAACGATGTCTTGATTCATAATGGCACTTTGCAGATCGTTCAAATTATTCCAATCGCCACTCATAATCTGAACATTAGCTTGATTTGAGAATTTATTAAGTCGCCTTTGTCCGTGGCGGGCAAATAAAGTCAAAAAGATATCTGGGAGCATTAACTTAGGAATTAAATAACGTGAGATATTACTTGTGGCGCCTAAAATTAATACTCGTTTCATAACGAGACCTCCTCTTCATTTGATGTCTTTATTATGAAACGATGCTTCTTGACATGGAAGAATCTCATAGTTAAGATGGTATTAACCAATAGTTAATGCGGAGGTGATAACAGTGGACACCAATAATTTGCGAACCTTTATTTCGGTTGTTAAATCCGGTAGTTTCACCAAAACAGCTGAACAAAATTTTATGTCAAGTACTGCAGTGATGAAGCAAATCAACCGCTTAGAAAAAGAACTAGACCTTAAATTGTTTGAGCGCTCCAGTACTGGGGTTACACTGACTCCAGGTGGTGAAATTTTTCAAAAATATGCTAAAAAAGTGATTAGTTTAACTGATGAAGTATATGTTGAATGTCACAAAACTGGAGAAACAATCCAAACACTTCGGCTAGGTACCTCCCTCCTTCACCCCAGCACCCCCTTTATGGAAACTTGGAATCAGGTTAAGGGCCAATTACCTAACTATCAATTGCAGGTTGTCCAGCTCCCTGGAGATCTAACAGCTAGTAATCGGGAATATTCCATGTTAGGACGGGAATGCGATCTCATGATTGGAACCTTTGACCAGGCTACCACCCGAAGTCTTGTTCAAGCGATCCCATTAGGTACTTATCAATTTGGCATTGCGGTCCGCAGTGATAATCCACTGGCTATGCAGGAAAGAGTCTCAATAGAAGAATTACAAGATCAAACGCTATTAATGGTCCCACCAGGCATCAGTGAAAAAAACGACCAATTATGTCAACAAATATTAGCGACTAATCCTAATATTTCAATTGAATACACCATTGGTCGTTATGATATCAATGTCTTTAACCAGGCCGTCGATGAAAATGTCGCCTTAATTAATTTAACCCCTTGGAAAAACATTCACCCAAATCTAGTTACGCTTCCATTGGAAACTAATATTGAGGTAGAATATGGAATTCTAGCGGAAAAACATCCAAACAATAAAGTAAAAGTTTTCATGCAAATGATTCGGCAATTACTAGGTTAATTAGCTTTACACTATCGATAAGATTAATCATGTATGTATGAATCAACCCACTTAATTCGTACATTTTAGGCTAATGATTAGAGTTAGCTACCCTATGAATTGGCTTAGTGAGACCAATGGAACACAACGGCTTACCTTTCACCATTCCACTACACGGAGGTGAGACCGTGTGAAACTATTAGGAAAGTTAACACATCTTTGATTGCTATTATCGGTGTGCTTATCTTGCGACTGGATAAGATCATTCTTGCCGTTGCAAAAGCATACCAAATTATAAGAAAAGCTAACCATGACTATCAATCATGATTAGCTAAAAAAGTAACGTGTTCCACTCACGATTGAAAGACAACGGCTACACCCCGTTGTCTTTCTTTTCGTATACAATCATACCAGAATTTGAACAGATCAACAAATAAAAAAACAGCATCCAATGGACACTGTTAACTAAAAATATTAGTGCTGACTAAAGGATTCGAACCTTCGACCTCATCATTACTAGTGACGTGCTCTGCCAACTGAGCTAAGTCAGCAAATA
>NZ_AICN01000068.1:0-3254 GCF_000247775.1 Limosilactobacillus gastricus PS3 | reverse complement strand
GTACTTTGAAAACTAAATAATATCTATTTTCTAAAAATCAAGAAAACCGAGAACACCGCGTTATTTTGAGTTTTATTAACGAATAAAATCGCAATCATACTCATTTAACTTTGATCATGAGCGAAGCTCATTAGGTTAAGTTATGAAGGGCGTATGGTGAATGCCTTGGTACTAGGAGCCGATGAAGGACGGGACTAACACCGATATGCTTCGGGGAGCGGTAAGTACGCTTTGATCCGGAGATTTCCGAATGGGGAAACCCAATCATCTTAATCGATGATTACTTGCTAGTGAATCTATAGCTAGTAAGGGGAAGACGCAGTGAACTGAAACATCTTAGTAGTTGCAGGAAGAGAAAGAAAATTCGATTCCCTGAGTAGCGGCGAGCGAAACGGGAAGAGCCCAAACCAACAAGCTTGCTTGTTGGGGTTGTAGGACTGAACATTGAAGTTACCAAAGAGCAACGTAGTCGAAATAGTTGGGAAGCTATACCACAGATGGTGATAGTCCAGTAGACGAAACGTTACTCTCTTCGTTCAGGATCCTGAGTACGGCGGGACACGTGAAACCCCGTCGGAATCCGCGAGGACCATCTCGCAAGGCTAAATACTACCTAGTGACCGATAGTGAACCAGTACCGTGAGGGAAAGGTGAAAAGCACCCCGGGAGGGGAGTGAAATAGTTCCTGAAACCATATGCCTACAAGCTGTCGGAGCCCGTTAATGGGTGACGGCGTGCCTCTTGCAGAATGAACCGGCGAGTCATGATTACGTGCAAGGTTAAGGTGGAAAAACCGGAGCCGTAGCGAAAGCGAGTCTGAAATGGGCGTACGAAGTACGTAGTTATGTACCCGAAACCAGGTGACCTACCCATGTCCAGGATGAAGGTGCGGTAAAACGCACTGGAGGTCCGAACCCGTGTCTGTTGAAAAAGGCTGGGATGAGGTGTGGGTAGCGGTGAAATTCCAAACGAACTTGGAGATAGCTGGTTCTCTCCGAAATCTCTTTAGGGGGAGCCTCGGGGTCAAGAATCATGGAGGTAGAGCACTGTTTGGTCGAGGGGCCCGTCATGGGTTACCAATATCAGATAAACTCCGAATGCCATTGATTTATACCCGGGAGTCAGACGGTGAGTGATAAGATCCATCGTCAAAAGGGGAACAGCCCAGATCACCAGTTAAGGTCCCTAAATATATGCTAAGTGGAAAAGGATGTGGAGTTGCACAGACAACTAGGATGTTGGCTCAGAAGCAGCCATCATTTAAAGAGTGCGTAATAGCTCACTAGTCGAGTGATTCTGCGCCGAAAATGTACCGGGGCTAAGCATATTACCGAAACTGTGGATGCATCTACGATGCGTGATAGGAGAGCGTTCTAAGGGCGACGAAGTCAGACCGTGAGGACTGGTGGAGCGCTTAGAAGTGAGAATGCCGGTATGAGTAGCGAAAGACAGGTGAGAATCCTGTCCACCGAATGACTAAGGTTTCCTGGGGAAGGCTCGTCCACCCAGGGTAAGTCGGGACCTAAGGCGAGGCCGAGAGGCGTAGTCGATGGATAACAGGTTGAGATTCCTGTACCAGTTAGTTGCGTTTGAACGATGGAGGGACGCAGAAGGCTAAGCGAACCGGACGATTGGAAGTGTCCGGCCAAGCAGTAAGTTAGGGTCAGAGTGAAATGCTTTGATTCGGGTTAACAAGCTGTGATGGGGAGTGAAATTATAGTAACGAAGTCGCCGATGTCACGCTGCCGAGAAAAGCTTCTAGTGAGGAACTAACTGCCCGTACCGCAAACCGACACAGGTAGTCGAGGAGAGAATCCTAAGGTGAGCGAGAGAACTCTCGTTAAGGAACTCGGCAAAATGACCCCGTAACTTCGGGAGAAGGGGTGCTGACCGCCAGGTCAGCCGCAGTGAAAAGGCCCAGGCGACTGTTTATCAAAAACACAGGTTTCTGCAAAATCGTAAGATGAAGTATAGGGGCTGACGCCTGCCCGGTGCTGGAAGGTTAAAAGGAAGAGTTAGCGTAAGCGAAGCCCTGAATTGAAGCCCCAGTAAACGGCGGCCGTAACTATAACGGTCCTAAGGTAGCGAAATTCCTTGTCGGGTAAGTTCCGACCCGCACGAAAGGCGTAACGATCTGGGCACTGTCTCAACGAGAGACTCGGTGAAATTGAATTGCCTGTGAAGATGCAGGCTACCCGCGACAGGACGGAAAGACCCCGTGGAGCTTTACTGTAGCTTGATATTGAGTGTTTGTACTACTTGTACAGGATAGGTAGGAGCCATAGAAACCGGGACGCTAGTTTCGGTGGAGGCATTGGTGGGATACTACCCTTGTATTATGACCACTCTAACCCGCGCCACTCATCGTGGTGGGAGACAGTGTCAGGTGGGCAGTTTGACTGGGGCGGTCGCCTCCCAAAAGGTAACGGAGGCGCCCAAAGGTTCGCTCAGAATGGTTGGAAATCATTCGCAGAGTGTAAAGGCACAAGCGAGCTTGACTGCGAGACAGACAGGTCGAGCAGGGACGAAAGTCGGGCTTAGTGATCCGGTGGTTCCGTATGGAAGGGCCATCGCTCAACGGATAAAAGCTACCCCGGGGATAACAGGCTTATCTCCCCCAAGAGTTCACATCGACGGGGAGGTTTGGCACCTCGATGTCGGCTCATCGCATCCTGGGGCTGTAGTCGGTCCCAAGGGTTGGGCTGTTCGCCCATTAAAGCGGTACGCGAGCTGGGTTCAGAACGTCGTGAGACAGTTCGGTCCCTATCCGTCGCGGGCGTAGGAAATTTGAGAGGACCTGTCCTTAGTACGAGAGGACCGGGATGGACATACCGCTGGTGTACCAGTTGTTCCGCCAGGAGCACCGCTGGGTAGCTATGTATGGATGAGATAAACGCTGAAAGCATCTAAGTGTGAAACTCGCCTCAAGATGAGATTTCCCATTCCAATAAGGAAGTAAGACCCCTCAGAGATGATGAGGTAGATAGGATGGAAGTGGAAGTACGGTGACGTATGGAGCGGACCATTACTAATCGGTCGAGGACTTAACCAAGTAGAAAAAGGTGTCTGGTAATTGATAAGGAGATATGATATTATTTAGTTTTGAAAGCACAAGCTTTCCATCTCAAAGAGATGAGTGTGGTGATGATGGCCTGAAGGACACACCTGTTCCCATGCCGAACACAGAAGTTAAGCTTCAGCACGCCGAAAGTAGTTGGGGGATCGCTCCCTGCGAGGATAGGACATTGCCATGC
>NZ_AICN01000069.1:0-29949 GCF_000247775.1 Limosilactobacillus gastricus PS3 | reverse complement strand
ACTTGATTTGATGTTGCTTTTTTCTGCTGTAATTGATAAACGTTATATATTATCTTTCTTTGTAATGGCAATGGTTAGTTTAATAGCATATTCAAAGACAAATTTTGGAATTCAATATCCATTGGTTTTTACTTCAGTAATAGTACTTGCAACTTATGTATATAGTTGCTATATAGCTTACGATTTTTTCATTAGCAGAGAAATGCCATCTCTCAAAAAGAATAGGTAATTAAAATGTGTGTTAGTAATGGTATCTATAAGTCAGCTGAATAGAATGAAAAAGAGTTATGACTAGTAAAATAGTCATAACTCTTTTGTCTTTTATAAAGTAAATCCAGTAAAACGATCGGCGATTAAGCCGTACACTAGCATTCCAAAGAAGACGACTAGGGATCCGGCTGCTAAAATATCAATTCCGCAAGCATACATTGAGTAAATACTGTAGATCCCAGCGACAAAGGCAATGAACATAGTGGTCCGGTGGAAAGGAACTTCACGGCCTAGTTTCATTTGATTGACCTCGGTAACCTTTAGAGAAGCCATACAAAGCAGATAAGGAACCAGATTTAAGACAACGGCTAAATTAACTAATTGGTTAAATTGTTCATTTAGAGTTGGGTTAATGGTCATAAATGAAAGTATAAATTCAATGATCATGATGGTGAGCATCCCGACAAACGGGGCCCCGTGAGCGTTAACCAATTTGAAAAACTTCGGGAAATAACCAGCGACGGCCGATACTCGAAAGTTTTCACTAATGGTGAATTGCCAACCTAAGAGGGCACCAATACATGAAATCGTCATCATCGCCATGACGAGCTTCCCAAAGAAAGGACTTAAAATTGAAGCGTAAACCAGCCCGAAAGGAGCGTTGGATTTTGCTAGAGCAGCGTGACCGATAATCCCTTGTGCAACATTGGTAGAAAGAATATAGATAATTCCAGCCGCTAAGGTTCCACCCAGGACAGCAATTGGGACATTTCGCTCGGGATTTTCCACCGCATCCGAATTAGATGCCGCCGATTCCAGACCTAAGAATGACCAGAGAGTGATCGGGACGGATTCCGTAATTCCAGACCACAAATTAAGGTGATGAGGATTCCAACTGGTTGCAAAGGTGTGGCCACTGAACCAGAACCAACCAAAAATAGCAATAAAGCCAACGGGAATAATGACAAACCAGACGGTGACAGAACCAATCCGGCCCGTTACTCGTGGTCCCCAATAATTGGCGAAGGTTGCGATTAGTAAGATTACAATGGTCCAAATTACAATATCGGTCGATGAGAGGTTCAAACCTAAGAAAGTTGAACCATAGCCCACGGCAGCTACTGCAATGGCAACATTAGCGAAGATCAAAGAAATCCCATAAGAGTAATTGATTAAGAAATTCCCAAATTTACCAAAGGTATTTTCGGAATATCCACCCATTCCGTTCTTACGGTTATGACCATAGGTGCCCAGCCGAGCATAAATGTAGGCTAAACTCATAGCCCCAGTTAAAGTAACCAACCAGGAGAGCACTGAGATCGAGCCGACCGCCGCTAGTTTAGCTGGTAGCATAATAATCCCTGATCCTAACATGTTAACCATCGTAATGATAGTTAACTGGAAGACACTCATTTTTCGTTTTTCCATGAAAAGCTCCTTGTTTTGCGTCAAATCGATGGACGCAGATTGATATCTATTATAACGACAAACCAGGTGAAAGGTAAATAACGTAATTAGTTATATTTTATGAAGAAACTAAAAATATTTGTTAGTAGCTTCACAATATCGGGTAATTACAGAAATTCAAACACCATAAAAATGAAACCGCTTACCTAGTTTCGATATTCACAAACTCCTGGGAATAAAGGATAAAAAAGGACTTAAATTAATTGACACCTTTGAAAAAAGGTGTAGTATATAAGTTGTGAAATAAGTAACAAACTTTTAGGAGGCCATGAAGCATGGTAGAAAAAGCAAAGCCTAAGATGACGAAAGAACGAGCTGAAGAAATCGTTGATGGTTTAGTTAAAAAGGCCCACGAAGCCTTAGACATCATGAGCGACTTCGATCAAGAAAAAGTTGATTACATTACTCACCAAATGGTGGAAGCTGGTCAAGATAAGCATATGGAATTAGCCGTGGAAGCTTATAATGAAACCGGTCGGGGTGTGATTGAAGATAAAGCCATTAAAAATATGTTTGCGACGGAAGAAATTTGGCATCACATTCGCAAGCACAAGACCGTTGGTATTATCGAAGATGATAAGGCTAACGAATTAATCAAAGTGGCCGAACCATTAGGGGTAATTGCAGGGATTACGCCAGTGACGAACCCAACTTCAACGACGCTCTTTAAAGCGATTATTGCCATGAAGACCCGAAACCCAATCATCTTCAGTTTCCACCCACAAGCCTTACAAAGTTCACGGCATGCTGCCAAGATTTTACGTGATGCAGCCATTGCTGCCGGAGCACCAGAAGGGGCTATTCAATGGATCGATGAACCAAGTCGAGAGACTTCGACAGCTTTAATTAATCATCCTGGTGTTGCTTCAACCTTAGCTACAGGTGGTCCAGGGATGGTTACAGCCGCCTACTCGACTGGAAAACCAGCCTTGGGGGTTGGACCTGGTAACGGTCCGGTATACATTGAAAAAACCGCGAACTTAAAACGGGCTGTTAATGATATTATCCTATCCAAAACTTTTGATAATGGGATGATCTGTGCCACGGAAAACAGTGCCGTCATTGATGCTGATATCTATAAAGAAGTCACGGACATGTTTAAGGCTAATCGGATGTACTTCGTACCAAAGAAGGACTTAGACAAGTTACGTAAAGCCATGTTTAATCCAGAAACTGGTTCCGTTCTTGGACCAATTGCCGGTAAATCAGCGATGCAAATTGCAGAAATGGCCGGTATTGAAGTCCCAGCTGATACTCAAGTGTTAGCAGCTGAGATCACTGGTGTTGGTAAAGATGAAGACTTATTATCTGGTGAAAAATTAAGTCCAGTCCTTTCAATCTACAAGGCTAAGGATCAAGAAGAGGCCTTTGATATTTGTGCCCGTTTGCTTGACTATGGTGGACTTGGTCATACGGCGGCGATCCAAACTTCTGACATGGAATTAGCTAAGCAATACGGTATCCAAATGAAGGCTTCTCGGGTGATCGTTAACTCACCTTCTGGCTTAAGTGGGATTGGTAACTTGTACAACCGGATGACACCATCCTTGACCTTGGGAACCGGTTCCTGGGGGGCTAACTCAATTTCTCATAACGTGACGGACTACGATTTGATCAACGTCAAGACAATTGCCAAGAGGCGGAATAATATGCAATGGATTAAATTACCACGTGTTTACTTTGAACGGGATGCTGTACGTTACTTGAAGGATATGCCAGACATCAATCGGGTCTTCATCGTTACGGGACCATCAATTCAAGCTCATGGCTATGTTGATGTGGTAACGGATCAATTGAAGTTACGGCAAAATGAAGTGCCATACATGGTCTTCTCTGATGTTGAAAACGATCCAAGTACCGAAACGGTTAAGAAGGGGGTTGCTTTGATGAACTCCTTCAAGCCAGACACTATTATTGCCCTTGGTGGTGGTTCACCATTGGATGCGGCTAAAGGAATGTGGATGTTCTATGAGAACCAAGACGCTAGTTTCTTTGGTGCTAAGCAGAAGTTCATTAATATTCGGAAGCGGGCCTACCGGTTTGAAAAACCAACCAAAGCCCAAATGGTGGCCATCCCAACTACTTCGGGGACTGGTTCAGAAGTCACCCCATTTGCAGTCATTACGGACTCAGAAACGCATGTTAAGTACCCTCTAACTGATTATGCTCTGACACCAGATGTGGCGATTGTGGACCCACAATTTGTCGATACGGTACCAAAGGGCAACATTGCCGCTTCAGGATTGGATGTCTTAGCTCACGCGATGGAATCATATGTATCGAACATGGCATCAGATTACACCCGTCCATTATCCTTACAAGCAATTAAGTTAGTCTTTGAAAACTTAACGAAGTCCTACAATGGAGATGCCAAGGCGCGCGAAGAAATGCATAATGCCTCGACCTTAGCCGGGATGGCTTTTGCTAACGCCTTCCTTGGAATTAACCACTCGATTGCCCACAAACTTGGGGGAGCCTTTGGCTTAACTCACGGGATTGCCATTGCGATTACGATGCCGCATGTTATCAAGTTTAATTCTACGCTACCAAAGAAATTTACGACTTGGCCAAAATACGAATACTTCCGGGCTGATGAAGATTACGCCACGATTGCTAAGACGATTGGCCTAAGCGGGAAGAACAATGAAGAATTGATTGATAAGTTATGCCTAGCCGTTCGTGATTTAGCTCACTCAGTTGGCGTGAAGTTAACTCTAAAGGACTGGGGTGTTTCAAAGAAAGACTTTGATGCTAAAGTTGATGACTTGGCAGTCTTAGCTTACGAGGACCAATGTACCACTGCTAACCCTCAAGAACCATTGATCAGTGATTTAAAGCAAATTATGATTAATGAGTACGATGGGACTGGGGTCGAAGATAAATAAGCACCAATTTAAAAAGGATCCGATTTTAGCGGATCCTTTTTGCGTTACGATAAATTTGCCAAATCAAGGTGAACAAGATACTCAATCCCCAGACAATCAGAAGGGGATAGTAATAAAATGGTAATTTAAAGGAAAGGGTGATCGTATTATGACCAGCCGGAGCTGTGATCGTCGGGACGCCAATCTGATTAACTTGATAGCCGATTTTTTTACCGTTCAGCTTTAATTGAGATTGTTGATAGGTGATCAGAGGAAGTTGGATTTTACCAGCCTGATTCTGCTGCCAGCTGATTTGTAATTGTCCATTTTTGGTCACTTGGTGGTTAAAGTCCCGGAAATGATTAATGATCGTCGCTTGATAAGTAACGGCCCGATATTGTTGCTTCCCTTTTAATTTATATTTCACGGGTAAATAGTCCGGGTGCCGTTTGTCAATAATTAAGAAGAGGGAACCCGGATGGTCCGAGTTGATGTAGTTTTTAATCAGGTGTTGATTATAACCGACGATGGAAACAGTATTGGTCCAACTGGTGAGTCCTTTGTGTTGCGCGATGATGCAACGATGGCGAGTGTGGTTAACGACAGCACCAGCCGCCATAAAGGTCGCAACGATGAGCACTACTTGAGCGATTACCCGCCAAGCTCGATGAGAATTATTGAGATAAGACAAGCTTCGGGCCAATCCTGCAAACAAAAGCGGATAGGCAATAATTGTCAGCCGGTAGGGGAATTGTAAACTAGATTGGAGTTGGGGGAGGTTTTGATCGAACCAACGCCAGGGGAACAAATTCGTGGCTAAGAAAAGCCAAACTAAGCCATTAATAACCAACCATAAGCCTAAATGATCATGTGACCGTCGCCATTGCCATGCAGTCAGCATGATGGTGATGAAAATCATTATTATCATCAAATAGCTCAAGGTACCACGGCTAGCGAGATGGATCCCGAGATGAAGGACATTTTTCGAGAGCACAAAGGCGCCGGGATTAGCAATCTGGTTTTTAGAGTAGAGGACTAGAAAATTTAACCAAACGTTGGTCGTAAAAATAATGGTGAGGCCAATGCTTTTTAATAACTGTCCCCAGAGATGCCGTTTTCGATGGCTCCTGATCCAAGCATCAATAAAGAAAGGTACTAACATGACGGTGAAGAAGATCGTGCTTAAAACATGAATTTGCATAATGACCGTCATGGTCAAAGCTAAGGGCCAAATCTTGATTCCATCATCAGGGTTTTCATGGAGACGGATGGCTTGAACAACGGCAAAAGGCGCTAAAGCGGCTCCCCAAGCGGTCATGTTTTGATACTGCATCCACCGGGTCATCCAACCAGCCCCCATAAAAGCGATCGTAATCATGATCCCGGCCCATTGGGGGGCTTTAACCTGTTTAGTGACCTGATACATCCCACAGACCGCCAGCATGAATAAAATCAAATCACTGATGATTTCATAGCCAAACCATGACTGGGTAATTGCTAAGATAAGACCATTTAAATAAGCGAACAGGGGACCGTAAACGGCATTAATGACCCTCCCAGACTGCTCAAAGCCAAAATTTGATTGGAATAAGTTAAAGTGACCGGTCTGGATTTGCTTAGCCGTATCGTAAAACCGGTTCATATGAAAGAGCCCATCGGAACCAACTAAGGTGACGTGACTAATTAGTTGGGGGCTTAAAAAGACCAGCGCCACCAGCAAAAAGATTAGGTAGGGCCATGAACACGTGAACAGTTGACGAATTCTCATGGCTCGTTACCGATAGGTCCGAACAGCGGGGGCTTGGTAGTTGTCCATGAAATCAAGCAGCTCATTAAAAGTTGCAATAAAGCCGATTGATTCCACAAAATCGCGTTCCGCAAAGCCAGCAACTTGCATCTTACCCAGCATACTTTTGAGGGGATTATAGTAACCGTTGAAGTTAAAGAGGGCGACTGGCTTAGCATTATCTCCAATGGCAGTCCATGAAAAGGCTTCGCTAACTTCTTCTAAAGTTCCTAAGCCCCCCGGCAAGGCGATCAGTCCATCGGCTAGATTCATCATCTTATCTTTTCTGATATCCATGTTGGGGACAATCTGGAGATCACTTAATCGGTCTAAACTAGTCCCGCGGTCATATAGTTCTCGGGTAATTACGCCATGGACTTGACCACCATGGTCTAAAACCGAATTGGCGACCGCCCCCATCATGCCATATTGACCACCTCCATAGACGAGACTAATTTGGTGGTCGGCTAGTTCTTGACCAAAGCGCTGGGCTAATTTGATGAATTCTGGATTATGACCAGGGTTGGCACCGCAATAGACGGCAAGTGACTTAATCATTGATTCTCTACCTCGCATAAATAGCTATAACAATCATGTTAATTATACCGACATTAAAGAAAAAACGATAGTTAAATCACTATCGTTTAGAGGGGTTCAATATTGTAGGCTTGATCATCAGCTTCATCGATTAATTTAACCGGCCGTTCTTGATTGGTTTGGATGGTGATTCGGTAACCAAATTTATCCACAAAGGTTAATTCCTGGCTGTTAATGTGTTCTACATTAGCTGGAATCGCTTGATCATCAATTGTAAGATTTAGTTTTGGTGAAATTGAAATTGTGTGCGTACGATTCCGAGTGCCATCAACATATTTCCAATTTCCAGCATATAAAACGGGCAAAGAAGTTAATGGTTTGATTTTGCGTTTCAATTGGGTGAAACCTAGCGAACTAGAAATTCCGGCGACTAAGCCAATGCTAGATACTAATAGGCTGTTTTTTCTCATATTTCGTGACCCCATGGTAAGTCGGATTTTGATATATACTAATATACCCTTTTTTTAATGAGTTTATGTTATTAAAAGATTTCAATTCTGTTAAAACTTTGCAATAATTGGTAAAATGGATTTTAGAATTACGAAAAGGGGTCAATCTTATGTTAAAACTAGGAATTATTGGAACCAATATTATTACCGATCAAATGTTAGATGCCGCTAAAACATCGGGACGTTATCAACTAACAGCCGTTTATTCCCGAACTACCAAACGAGCGAAGGAATTTGGAAAGCCATATGGGGCTACGCAATTTTTTGATGATTTAGAAAGTTTCTTTGACGAGGGGGATTTTGACGTCGTTTACATTGCTTCGCCTAATAGTGTGCACTATCTACAAGTTCGCTTGGCCATTGAAAACGACAAATTTGTCATTTTGGAAAAGCCGGCCTTTGTTAACCCCGAAGAATTTAGTCGGATTGAATCCTTATTGCAAGCTCATCCGAAAGCGCGTCTAGTGGAAGCTGCTCGTCATATCCACACAGGACTCTTCCATGAATCGGAAAATCAATTAGCGAAGATGGAAACTGTGCAAGGGGCGAACTTTACGGTGATGAAATATTCATCCCGGTATGATAAGGTTTTGGCTGGCGAGAAACCTTATCCAAATATCTTCACGCCCGAATTTGCTGGAGGCGCCTTAATGGATCTCGGGGTATACGCGGTCTATGCTTCCGTGACCTTATTTGGGGCTCCTAATAGCGTGGTTTACTTCCCAACGATGGTCAAGAGTGGTGTCGATGGCTTAGGCACGGCCTTATTAACATATGATAATTTTAGTGTCACTTTGAATTTCGGTAAGACGGCCAACTCACACTTAGTTTCCGAAATTTATGGATTGAAGGACACCTTGGTTTACGACAGTATCTTTGATACTACCAAGGTAACTTACTTTGATGCCAACAAGGAAGCACATGAACTATCAGCTAAGTATTATGAAAACTCCATGGTGGACGAATTAAACGACTTTGCTAATCTCTTTGAGAATCCAAATGATGAAGTTCAAGCAGCCCTTTACAAGAAGTGGTTTGAACTTGCACGGACCGTTAACATGGTAATGTTCAACTTGCGGGAATCAGCTGATTTGACTTTCCCTGCCGACAATAATCGTTAAGCACATGCAATTAAATGACAGATTTCAGCAACATTTTCAAGAGCGTGGTTTTGAAGAACCGACCTTAATTCAAGAGCAGGTTTTTCAACCCCTGCTTCAAGATCAAGATCTGCTTGGGATCGCTCCGACCGGCTCGGGTAAGACCTTAGCTTTTGCTTGGCCCTTATTGCCCAAATTAATGCCGCAACAAGGGGTCCAATTAGTGGTTTTAGAACCTTCGCAGGAACTAGCGATTCAAACAAGCCAGGTCTTGCGAGAATGGGGGAGTTTGCTTGGCCTACGCATTCAATCTTTAACCGGTGGGGCCAACTTAAAACGGCAGGCAGAGCGGTTGAAAAAAGGTCATCCAGAAGTGGTGGTTGGCACGCCGGGGCGCGTAAATCATTTATTAGATGAACGCATTTTAAAGTTACATCGTGTGATCGCCGTAGTAGTTGATGAAGCGGACGAACTCTTAACGGATGATTCGCACGATCAAGTTTTACGAGTTATTCAAGTGGTTCCTCAAGAGACTCAGTTAGCCCTATTTTCAGCGACGAGTGGGGAACTGATAGAGCAGTTAAGGGACCTATTTGATCGTGACTTTAGCGTAGTTGATGTTCGAGCGGATGATCACAGTCGCGGGCCCGTTAATCACGGTTTAGTGAAAGCGTCCACGATGAGCGATAAGGCAGGCATGTTGGAACGCTTGAGTCACACAAAAAATTTTCGGGCCTTTGTGTTCTTTACTAGTATTAAGACCTTACATTACACGGCAAGTCGTTTGCAGCATGCGGGTGTTCCGGTAGCTAGTTTAGGTGGTAAACAACGGCAAACGGAACGTGAAGAAATGCTTCGAAAGTTTCGCAAACGACAGGTGAAATTGTTATTAACTACAGATGTGGCTGCCCGGGGCTTAGATATCCCCAAACTACCGGCGGTGGTAAACTTTGAATTACCGAATTCGGCCGATGCTTATGTCCACCGAACCGGTCGAACCGGTCGTCAAGGCGAGCCTGGCACGGTTATTAACTTAGGAAATGATCATGATTTTCGGGATTTAAAGAAGCTTTTGGCAGAAACTGATTATGTGCTAAAACCAATGACGATTGCTAAGCAGCGGGTCATGGACCAGGAAAAAGTAAAGGAATTAGTTCAATCAAGCTCAAAGGACAAATCTACTTCTGTGACAAAGGACCCAAAGGGGTCGACAACCCAATCGACGCCGTTGAAAGCCCGTAAAAAGAAGAATCGAAAAAATAAGGGGATCCGTCTTAAGCACCGGCGCAAAGCGCAAAATTAAAATCGGACTGACTGGACCAAATATGGTATTATGGTCACAGTCCTTTTTTGGCCCTATAGTATAACTGGATAGTACACCCGCCTCCTAAGCGGTCGATTCCGGTTCGATTCCGGATGGGGCTATTAAATTACAGATATATTAGTGCTATAATTAAGCCGAAAGTGGGGTGACACGATGTCAAAGAAAAACTTTCGGCTGGTAACTGGGCTAATTTGGTTAGCCTTATTATTAGTTGGTTGGTTGTTGTTTCACATTTCCTGGTGGGGCTATCTCCTGATGATCATTTGGATCGGTTTTGCTCACGTTTGGTTAAATCGCTTGCGGGATGATCAAGTGACGAGCTTTACCTGGCTCTTTGTGATCGTTGATGTGATTTTGTTATTGATAGCGATGATATAAAAATAGGATCGTCAGTATTATTTGCTGAGGATCCTTTTTATATCGTTGTCATCTTTTTGTATAACTATGTATAACTTTTTCGGCGATAAAAAAACCGGGAACCTAATCCCGATTATTTATCAGCAATATCACGATTGTCTTTAAAAATTAACCACTTGGAGAAGATATAGTTGGCAATGACGACAATGACATTATCAATGACCTTAAGGATAAATTGTTGCAAATCACTATCAAAGCCAAAAACGTGAACCCCAATATTCATAAATGCGAGGTCAATGATCAAAGTGAGAGCCCGATAGAAAAAGAAGCGCAGACATTCGACCAGGAAATCACTAACCGTCGTGTAATGGGAACCAAAAACCCAAACCTTATTGGTTAGATAGGCTACAAAAACAGATAAGAACCAGGCAATTGAGGTGGCGGCTGTTACTCCCAGGTGAGTGTACATGATCATTAACTGATAAGAAGCGATATTAATAATGGTGGTGACGACGCCCCAGAAGAGGTAAGCGATAATCGATTTATACTTATTAAATAATTCCATTAGCATGGCTTATTTCACCTGAGCAATTAACTGATCGACCATTTTTTCGAGTTGGATGACGTCGTCGCCTTCCGGACTAAGGTTAATTTTAACGAGGTCGGCTCCTTTAGTGGCTCCAGCAGTTTCGAATGCTTCAGCAAATTTATCAACCGCCACGCAGAAGTCATCACCGTATTCGGTATCACCAGAACCAGCAACTCCGTAAACCTTGCCACTTAGATCGGTTTCTTGCAAATCGTCGTAAAAGTCGAGCCCTTCATCAGGCAAAGCGCCTTCATCGTATGTGTAGGGGCAAACGACGCAAATATCAACGTCGGCAAAATCGGCGGCGTCAGCTAAGGTAATTTCTGTCATCTCAACGTTGATATTCCGTTCTTCAAAAGTGCTGGTAATGATATCAGCCACATCTTCATTGTTTCCAGTGATGGTTGCAAAAACCACTAAGGCCTTCGTCATGTTTATTTCCTCTTTTCGACTAATAATTCATTGTCATAGTATAGCATGTTTTGTAAGTGGTATACTATTTACATTAATGGAAAGAAGGAGTCGAAAATGATTAGTTTGAAATCACCGCGTGAGATTCATGATATGGAAGCTTCTGGTGCGGTTTTAGCGGGTATGCATACTGGAATGCGTGAAATTATTAAACCAGGCATTTCAAGCTGGGTAATTGAAGAATTCGCCCGGGAATACTTTCAAGATCGGGGAGCAGTTGCTGCTCAAATTGGTTTTGAGGGGTATGAATATGCCACCTGTGTCAGTGTGAATGATGAAATTTGCCATGGCTTTCCGCGTAAAGAACTAGTTCTTCAAGAAGGGGATTTGGTTAAGGTTGATACGGTAGTTGAATACGATGGGGCCTTTAGCGACTCCTGTTGGAGTTATGCGGTCGGTCAAGTGAGTCCGCAGATTCAAGACTTGATGAAGGTCACTAAAGAATCCTTGTATTTAGGGATTGATGCGGCTCAAGTTGGCAAGCGGCTCGGCGATATTGGGGCGGTTATTCAGCATTTTACCGAAGATGAACATGGTTATGGAGACGTTCGGGATTTTGTTGGTCATGGCATTGGACCGACGATGCACGAAGATCCGATGGTAGCTCATTACGGCATTGCTGGGAAGGGTAAACGCCTGCAAAACGGCATGACGATTACAATTGAACCAATGATTAATACCGGTACTTGGGAAGCAGATACTAGTGATCCAAGTGGGTGGGTGGCCCGGACGGCTGATGGCGGTTGGAGTTGCCAATACGAGCACACCATTGCTATTACGAATGATGGTCCTAAAATTTTAACTTCACAAGATCCACAAGCTGATGCAAAATATTTATTAGCTGATTATGAAGAACTGTTTACTCCGCATGCTGAAGCGGCCAAACGAATTGCTCAACATTATCAAAATAAATAGGTAGATTGGAACTGGGATCGGAAGCTAGTCGTGCTCTAAACTGGCAAGCTTGAAAACTATCAAGACGATTATTAAAACAAGGAGGATCGGTAATGCGTAACGCCCGCCATACGGTCAAACGAATTATTCGGACCTATCTTTATCATTTTCAAAAAGCTCGCTTGTCGGCTTCAGCCGCGGAATTAGCTTACTACACCCTTTTATCAATTTTTCCGGCAATTCTAATTGTTGGTAACATTTTACCGATGGTCGGGCTAGATGCAAAGACGGTTTTGAGTTATTTAGAAACGGCGATTCCAACGTCCGTTTATAATTTAATCAGTCCAGTGATTTACGATCTGTTACATCGCGGCAGTGGAGGACTGTTGACGACCGGGGTGGTAATTGCTATCTGGTCGACTAGTCAGGCGATCGCCGCCTTTCAACGTGATGTGAATGCGGCCTATGGGGTGGCTGAAGACTTAAATCCCATTTGGAATCGGATTGTTTCCTTTTTGTGGATTTTGGTGGTGCTAGTCGTCATTGCGACCTTAGTTTTCCTGTATGGGTTGGGGGAACCAATTCTGCGGAATTTACAGCCAATTTTAAATTTTAATACGCGCTACATTCATCAGTTTGCTTCCTATCGGTATCCCGTGACCTTTATAGGCCTTTTTGTGGGCTTACTTTGTTTATATTATTTCGTGCCGAATGCACGGGTTCGCTTACGTTTTGTGGCTTTAGGATCTTTGGTAGCGACTTTCCTGTTAATGGGCTTAGCTCGGCTCTTAACCTATTATGGGGTGCTTTTTAATACCCAAATTGCCTCTTATAAAACGATTTCGGCTTTTATTGTCATGATGATTTGGCTCGATTTATCGGGAATCATTGTGATGATTGGGGCCACGATCAATGCTACCACCCAGGTGCTGGTGGAGGGGAAAGTTCAACAGCGACGGTATTTATGGGATTTCATAAAAGACAAGTCCAATCCAGATCAGCCTGAATAATCAACGATTTAAACAACCTAGTAGGGTTGTTTTTTATTTGGTCAAAATTAGTCAGACAAAATCATTGCATTTCAAATTTAAGGTGTTATAGTAATACTTGTAATTAGCACTTAGGTGATGAGAGTGCTAAAAGTGATCACCTAGGCTAATCAAAATAGACAATTTTTAATTTATTGGAGGGATTCACCGTGTTAAAACCATTAGGAGATCGTGTTGTTTTAAAGGCTGAAGATGAAGAACAAACTGTTGGAGGAATTGTTTTAGCATCCAACGCTAAAAACAAGCCGACGACGGGAACGGTAGTGGCTGTTGGCCCAGGAAAGGCTTTAGACAATGGTCAAGTCCGGGAACTAAGTGTTAAAGAAGGCGACAAGGTCCTTTTTGACAAATATGCCGGAAGTGAAGTTGAATACAACGGTGATAAGTACCTAGTTGTTCATGAAAACGACCTAGTTGCGGTAGTGGATTAATTATAGAGATCGAGGTAGATAAGAAATGGCTAAAGAACTTAAATTTGCTGAAGATGCCCGGGCTGCGATGTTACGCGGGGTTGACAAGTTAGCGGACACTGTTAAGACCACGATTGGTCCAAAGGGACGGAACGTGGTCTTGGAACAAAGCTATGGTTCACCTACCATTACTAACGATGGGGTTACCATTGCCAAGGGAATCGAATTAGAAGATCACTTCGAAAACATGGGGGCTAAGCTCGTCGCTGAAGTTGCTTCCAAGACTAACGACATTGCTGGTGATGGGACGACCACGGCTACGGTTTTAACCCAAGCCATCGTTAACGAAGGAATGAAGAATGTGACTGCTGGTGCTAACCCAGTTGGGATCCGCCGGGGGATTGATCTCGCTACTAAAACGGCAGTGGAAGCTTTAAAGAAGATGAGTCATGAGGTTAAGACCAAGGATGACATTGCGCAAATCGCTTCTATTTCTGCTGCTAACCCAGAAGTTGGGACTTTGATTGCCGATGCCATGGAAAAGGTTGGTAACGACGGGGTTATCACGATCGAGGACTCGCGGGGAGTTGAAACCAGTGTTGACGTGGTTGAAGGGATGAGCTTTGACCGTGGTTACATGTCTCAATACATGGTCACGGATAACGACAAGATGGAAGCCGATCTCGACAATCCATATGTCTTGATTACTGACAAGAAGATTTCTAACATTCAAGACATCTTGGAATTGTTACAAGCCGTCGTTCAAGAAGGTCGTTCCCTTTTGATTATCGCTGATGACATCACTGGTGAAGCTTTACCAACCCTTGTTTTGAACAAGATGCGGGGAACCTTCAATGTGGTATCAGTTAAGGCTCCTGGTTTTGGTGACCGGCGGAAGGAACAATTAGCTGATATTGCTGTTTTGACTGGTGGGACAGTGATCTCCGATGATCTTGGCATGAACTTGAGTGATGTTACGGTTGCTCAATTAGGTCAAGCTAACAAGGTCACGGTTACTAAGGATGCCACGACTATTGTTGACGGCGCTGGTGATAAGACGGCAATTGCTGAACGGGTTGAACAAATCAAGAAGGCAATCGCAGAATCAACTTCTGACTTTGACAAGGAAAAGCTTCAAGAACGGCTTGCTAAATTAGCTGGTGGGGTTGCCGTTGTTAAGGTCGGTGCCGCTACGGAAACCGAATTAAAGGAACGTAAGTACCGGATTGAAGATGCCTTGAACGCTACACGAGCTGCTGTGCAAGAAGGATTTGTTCCTGGTGGTGGAACTGCCCTTGTGAATGTCATTGCTGACCTTGAAAAGATTGAAGCTACGGGCGACGAAGCTACCGGGGTTAACATTGTTAAGGCGGCCTTAGAAGCACCAGTTCGTCAAATTGCTGAAAATGCTGGTTTGGAAGGTTCAGTTATTGTTAACCAATTAAAGAACGAAAAGCCAGGGGTTGGTTACAATGCGGCTGAAGACAAGTTTGAAGACATGGTTGCAGCCGGAATTGTTGACCCAACTAAGGTAACACGTTCTGCTCTGCAAAATGCGGCTTCAGTTTCATCATTATTATTGACGACGGAAGCAGTTGTTGCTGACAAGCCAGAAGATAATCCTGCTCCTGCCGCTCCAGCTGGTGCCGGCATGCCAGGCATGATGTAATTTAAGAATTAAACATAAACATTATTTGATATTAAACCTCCAAGGCAAAGATGCTTTGGAGGTTTATTTTATGGTTCGGGGGTGATAGAATAGCTTTTGTTTAAATTTTCTTTAAGAGAGGCAAGATTATGTGGAGATACCTGAAACGACTTTTAATTGGGAAACCATTAAAAACGTTAGACGAAGGTCAAGCTAACCTAACCAAATTTAAAGGGTTAGCTCTTTTATCTTCAGATGCATTATCGTCCGTGGCCTATGGTACGGAGCAAATTACAACGACCTTGGTCGCTTTATCAACGGCGGCGATTTGGTATTCGCTACCGATTGCTGGGATTGTCTTAGTCCTGTTATTTGCGATTACCTTATCTTATCGGCAAATTATTCGCGCTTACCCAAATGGTGGAGGCGCTTATGTGGTCGCGACTAAAAATTGGGGGCAAAACGGCGGTCTGATCGCTGGTGGCTCCTTGCTGGTTGACTATATGTTGACGGTGGCGGTTTCGACAACTTCCGGGACGGAAGCCATCACTTCGGCCATTCCTAGTCTGCTACCTTATTCGGTACCGATTTCTGTCATTATTGTGATTGCGATTATGATGTTAAACCTTCGGGGATTAAGCGAAAGTGCCAACTTCTTAACGATTCCGGTGTACTTTTTCGTGATCATGATTGTGGTGATGATTGTCTGGGGATTGATTAATATTGTGACCGGGCATGTCGCTTATAATGCTACGGCCGATTATGGAACCCCGGTAGCTGGGATGTCGGCGGTTCTCTTTATCCGGGCCTTTTCAGCTGGTTCTTCTTCTTTAACAGGGGTGGAAGCTATCTCAAATGCGGTGCCTAATTTTAAGGAACCGAAAATCAAGAATGCGGCGAACACATTAGCAATTATGAGTTTGCTCTTGGCTGCTTTCTTCGGCGGGATTACCTTCTTAAGTTTCTACTTTGGGATTGTTCCCAATGGGCGAGTGACCGTCCTTTCCCAGATCGGATCGGCCGTTTTTGGTGGTCATGGAGTCGCCTTTTATTTACTCCAATTATCCACGGCCATGATTTTAGCTGTTGCTGCCAATACCGGGTTCTCGGCTTTCCCAATGTTGGCTTTTAATATGGCGAAAGACAAATTTTTACCCCATGCTTTTATGGATCGGGGTGATCGGCTTGGGTATTCCAATGGGATCATCGCCTTGGCAGTCGGGGCCATCATCATGATCTTGATCTTCCACGGGGAAACTAATATGTTGATTCCTTTGTACGCGGTGGGGGTCTTTGTGCCCTTTACCTTATCGCAATCGGGAATGATTATTCATTGGTTCCGTGAACGGGAAGGTCATTGGGTCTCCAAATCAAGTATTAATTTCGTGGGAGCTGCCATTTCCTTAGCGTTAGTTTGCTTCCTTTTTTGGCAACACTTTTGGAATGTCTGGCCTTACCTAATCATCATGCCCCTGTTGATTTGGATGTTCTACAAAATCCATCAACACTATCTTAGTGTCGGTGAACAGTTACGGGTTTACGAGAAAACTAAGGTCCAACTCCATGATTATGATGGGGCTACGGTGATTGTTTTGGTCGGGAATGTCACTCGGGTCACCAAAGGGGCCATTAACTATGCCCGTTCGATTGGTGATTATGTCATTGCCATGCACGTATCATTTGATGAAAATCCCGGAAAAGAGCATAAAACAGCCAATGAATTTAAGATCGAATTCCCGGATGTCCGCTTTGTCGATATTCATTCATCATATCGGTCTGTGGCCCAGCCAACTGTACGGTTTGTGGATATTATTGCTAAACGGGCGGCTGATCGTAACTATTCGGTTACGGTGCTGGTCCCGCAATTTATACCACGAAAGCCATGGCAGCGAATCTTGCATAACCAAACCAGTTTGCGCTTGCGGACAATTTTAAATTCTCGTGAAAATGTGATTGTCTCGTCTTATAATTATCACTTGAATAAATAATATTAAATTTGAATATATTAAAATAGTTTTGCGACAGAGCATATTATGTCAGAATACACAAAACCCGATACTCCTTACACGAGTACCGGGTTTTCTTTTATTCATTATAAGGAACCTCATGTTGGCGTTCTTCACCAGGAGTTAAGGTTAGTTGATCATTAAAACGACTTGTTAAATCATCGATGACCGTTTGAATCTGATCATTATCAACGTAAACTTGAGTGGTTACATTTACCGCGTAGGATTCATCTGCAATTTCCAAGGGGATTTGTTGTAAATAATAAAGTAACTGATCATGTAGTTTATATGAGACCTCAATAGATAAAATTGTTTGCGTGATCCGTTGAACGATGCCAGCCTCCTCGATTGCCGTAGAAGTAGCGTTACTATAGGCGCGAATTAAGCCCCCCGCGCCTAACTTGATGCCGCCAAAATATCTAGTCACGACGGCACAAACGTTATGGAGACCACGCTTTTGCAAAGCTTCTAAAATCGGGACTCCTGCAGTACCGCTAGGTTCACCATTATCACTTTCACGTTGGATTTCATCATGATCACCGATTAAATAGGCAAAACAATTATGATTGGCTTTCCGATACGCTTGACCAATGGCGCTAATAAATTCACGTGCTTCTTCTTCAGAGGCAATCTTTTTTAAATGACAGATAAAGCGCGATTTTTTGATCACGAGTTCGTGACTAGTATCAGTTTTAATCGTTAAAAAAATGTTTGCCATGGGATCCTCATTTCTACGTATATTTGGGTGGAGGTGAACCGGATGGAAGTAAGTCACTATTATGGGCGCCAAGTGTTGGCTTACCCATGTGAGATGGATAATTTACCAAGTGAAATTCAAATTATAGACCCAATTGAGATTCGGTCCACAACGATTCGTTGTCGCCGTTGTAATCAGATTATCAAAAAGCCCGATGCGGCTCTACCTCATCACCAGTATTATTGCCCAGCTTGTATCAATTTGGGCCGAGTCAGTACATTAGCTAAATTTTACCATCTTCCCGAACCAAATCAATTTGAAATTCCCCCGACCGTTTTGACTTGGCAAGGTCAATTATCACCTCTACAAAAAATGGCTGCTCAAGAAGTGGCAGCTAGTATGGCTCATCACGATCATCGCCTTTTGTGGGCGGTCACCGGCGCGGGCAAAACCGAGATGATATTTCCGGGTCTTGCGGCAGCAATAAAACGAGGCGAACGGCTTGCCATTGCGTCACCGCGGGTAGATGTTTGTTTAGAATTGTACCCACGTCTTCAAGAAGCGTTTGCTAATACAAAGATTGCCTTATTACACGGTCGACAACCGGAACAGTATCACTATCGGCAATTAACGATCTGTACTACGCACCAGCTGTTAAGGTTCTATCAAGCCTTTGATAATTTGATCATTGATGAAGTTGATGCCTTTCCGTACGCTTCGAATGAACAATTGATCTATGCCACTCACCAAGCGATTAAACCGACGGGTGGACTTTTATATTTGACGGCAACACCTGGGCCAGCGCTTTTTAAACAGATTAAAAAACATCAATTAGAGGTGTCATACTTACCTTTACGTTATCATGGCCATTTGTTGCCAGAGATTAAGGTTAAACGAGCGGGGCGTTGGCGACATCGCTTACCAAAATCACTGATTCAATGGATTAAGCAACGCTTGGGAAAGCTGGAAATGCTCATCTTTGTCCCGCATGTGGCTGATTTAGCATATGTAGAAGCCATTTTTAAAGAACAAATTCATCAAGCAAGGTTTACCACAGTCCATGCGGCCGACCCCCAACGTTTAGAAAAGGTTCAAGCGATGCGTGATCATCAATATGACTTTTTAATCACTACGACGATTTTAGAACGGGGAGTGACCTTTCCGAAAATTGATGTGGCTGTGCTTGGGGCAGATGATCAAGTATTTTCCGCCTCGGCCCTTGTTCAAATTGCGGGACGAGTGGGCCGTTCCAGCGAGCGGCCGGGAGGGGATGTGACCTTTTGGGTTCAAGAACCGGCAGTAAATGTTAAAGAGGCCCAACGCCAAATCAAGCAGATGAATCGACGGGGGCGACATTATCAATGAAAAAATGTTTATTGTGTCACCAAGACATTCAGTATCAAGTTCCTTTAAGTCAGTTACTCTTTGGTCCGGTACCGAAAGAACCATCGCTATGTCCCGATTGTCAAAAGCGTTTTCGTCCACGGACTCAAAATGGATGTCAAGGTTGTGGGCGCCCCTGTGACCAGGGACTTTGTAATGATTGTCAGCTCTGGCAAAATGAATATGGCTGGGTGCTTAAAAATCACAGCTTATATCACTATGATCGGGCTATGAAGGATTTTATGTGTCAATATAAATTTATGGGTGATTATCGCTTGCACCAAGTTTTTCAAGAGGGAATCACCCAGAAGATCCAGTCACTGCAACCAACGCTAGTCGTCCCAATTCCGGCCACGCCACATACTTTAATGACGCGGGGTTTTAATCAAGCGGCGGCCTTATATAATGGACCGCTATGTGAATTGTTGGGCCACCTGCAAGCAGATAAGCAACCGCAATCTTCAAAAGGGCGTCAAGCACGGTTAGCTACACCCCAGCCGTTTGTCTTAATGTGTTCAGCTTCGCTAGCAAGTGATCGAATCGTATTATTAGATGATATATACACGACTGGGCGGACCCTTTATCATGCGGCGGCATTATTGCGCCAAGCTGGGTGTCAAGATGTCCAAAGTGTGACCTTAGCCAGCTAAATAATCGGGATGTCGACTTATGAAAATGAATTGTGAAACCGGTTTAATTCGATTATAATAAATATAAGGATATGAGAAGAGTGGTCCTTCTGATATCAGCCGAGTCTTCAGAAAGGGACTTGGTCTGAAAGGAGAGAGTAACATGTTAAAGTTTAACATTCGTGGCGAAAACATCGAAGTTACAGACGCCATTCGTGAATATGTAGAAAAGCGCTTAAGTAAGTTAGAAAAATACCTGGAAGAAAATGTGCCGGCTGAAGCACATGTCAACTTGAAGGTATACTCCAACAAAACTTACAAGGTGGAAGTTACCATTCCATTGCCATACTTGACTTTACGGGCGGAAGAAACTTCAAACGACATGTATGGAAGTATTGATTTAGTCACTGACAAGTTGGAACGTCAAGTTCGTAAGTACAAGACCAAGGTTAACCGGAAAGCTCGGGAAAAGGGCTTGAAGGACCTTGAATTTGTGGACACGGTGGACGATGAAGAACCAGTTAGCGACTTAAAGATCGTACGGACCAAGCAAATCTCTTTGAAGCCAATGGATTCTGAAGAAGCCGTATTACAAATGGATATGTTAGGTCATGACTTCTTCGTCTTCGAAGATGCTGATACAAATGGTACAAGCATTGTCTATCGGCGCAATGACGGTTGTTATGGGTTGATTGAAGTTAATTAATATTTTAAGGTCAGATCAGAAATGGTCTGGCTTTTTTATACGCAAAAAAGCCCGTTTCCCAGGTGAGTAGGAAACGGGCTTTAAATTCATCAACCATTTTCTTTATTAGGGTGGTAAAATTTAATGGTTAAATTTTATTTTTTGGGGAATTAAATTATGAGCATTATATTCTCAGTTATAGTTGCTGTAATGTTATATCTTATAGCTTTTTTAGCTACTGATCTGAAAAATCGTTCAAAAATATTTCAGATCATATTGTTAGCTGAAGTTATTTTAATTGTAATGACGCGCTTTTACCAATTTTGGACGACAATGGGACTAGATCTTGATGAGGCTTTAGGTGGGTATAATGCTTGGTCAATTCTGAATTATGGCGTTGATCAACAGCTTAATCATTTGCCAATTTACCTGTACTCATGGGGATCAGGAATGAATGCCTTGTACCCTTATATAACTATTCCATTTATAAAATTTTTGGGGTTGTCTGTGTTTTCATATCGATTACCGATGGTCTTAATAAGTGTAACTGGAGCCTTTTATTTTTTGTACGCATTAATCAGAAGTAAATTCTCTAATTGGCGCATTATAGTTTTAATGGGAATAATTTTTTTAAGCCCAGCGTTGATGACATCTAGTCGATGGGCAGTGGAGAGTAATCTTTTTCCACAATTAATGGTACTTTCAAGTGCGTCCTTTTTGTTATTTCTTATCCAAACGGGAATAAAAAGGACGTTAATGTTTATCCTGTTTAATTTTCTTACTGCAATTAGTGCTTATTGTTATTCCAGTAATTGGATTTTTCTTGCGACATCCACAGTTTTAATATATGGGTGGCTGTACGTTTCAAAAAAAGTAAGACTAAAGCTGCTAGTAGTTGGAGCTTTAATTATTGTATTAATAGTTTGGCCACTAATTATATTCATGTATGTTAATTATGTTAGTCGTCATCAATTATCTATTTTCGGATTAACAATTACAAAACTAGCTGTTTCAAGGGGAGCATCACAGTTCGTTTTTGGAGATGGACCATTATTAAGTGCTATATGTAAAAATATAATTAACTCCACCACTATTTTGGTTTCAGGTTATGATGGATTGACCAAAATTGATTTACCGTTGTTTGGACCTTTCTATCCATTTTTCTTAATTTTTGCATTTATAGGGATTTTGAGGAAAGTTCAAAGGAAGTTTTCTAGCTTTGATTGGTATATGTTGTTACTTTTAATAAGTTCAATTCCAACATTCTTAATCATTCATCCGAATTATACTCACCTCAATGCAATATTCATTCCAATTCTTTACTTTGGATGTATCGGTATCATGTCTATTTTCAATACTAAAATGCTAGAATAGCCTTTGTTTTCTTTTTTAGTTGTTATGTTTATAGCTTTTTGTCGATCGTACTTGGTAACTAATGCTCCAACGTTAAAAAATGGTGGAAATGAAATTTCATCTGACTTTGAACGAGCTTTAAAATTTAATAATAAACTAGGATATAGTAATACTACAATTGCCAGTTCATATGTTACAACATATCCATTTGTGTTGTTTTATACACATCCAAGCCCACACTATTTTTATGAAACAAGGCAAAAATTACCATCGTCGGAATTTATGTATTTTAGTTATTATGGAAAATATAGATTTGTTCAAAGAACACATTATTTAAAAGCAAATAATCATAGGACTTATATTGTTCAAAATAATGTTGGAATTGATACTTCATCAATAAACAAATTTAATCATAAACAAATGGGAACTTATACCGTATATTACCCATAGTGTAAGTTACAAAAAGCCCGTTTCCTAGGTGAGTAGGAAACGGGCTTTCGACTAGAAGGACTTAACAATCACATCGTCTGTCGTGGTAACGTATTTGGCTGAAACTGGCACGGCGTATAATTCCTCGCCCTGCTTATCAAATAACTTGGCGTCAGCAATGGCTTGCATGGCGGCTTTGACCGTTGCTTCGTCCAGGGATTCATTTACGTAGTTTAATTTTAAGGTGTGGACCTTATTTAAGTTACTCTTAAATACTAAATCTAATACTTTCATCAGAAACCTCCTAAATTTATTCACTAATCTTGGAAACGGTGCTCAGTTGAACATCGGTGACATTATCACCCGTCAATGTCTTAAGGGCGGCTAAGAAGCTTTGCAATTTGGCATCGTCAATATTTTCGACCAAGTTAGCAAAGGTCCGCCGAATGGACTTTTCTTGGTGACTGTTGATGCCGTTAATTGAAGCTTATTCGCTGAAAAGGTATGTTGCATGATATAATCTCCTTGAATCTTTCTGTGTAAGCATTGGCCAATGCTTACATACCTTACATCGATTGAAGCAAAGAATCTGTCAGGGTGAAAATGAAAAAAATTACCAAAATCGAAGCACAAAAGCGACCAGGGCGCTATAACATTTACTTAAATGGCCAGTATGCTTTCCCCGTCGCCGAAAGTGTCTTAATTAAATATCGCTTAGCAAAAGATCTGGAATTAGATACAGCGACGCTCGAACAAATCACTAAGGACGATCAAATTGCCAAAGCTTATGGGCGGATGTTGGATTATTTGTCACATCAATTACGCACGGAAGCCGAGGTAAAGCAAAAATTAATCGACCTTGAAACACCACCCGAAATGATTGATCCCGTGATGGAGCACTTGCGATCTAACCGACTGTTAGACGATCAAGTCTACGCGGATAGTTATGTGCGGACGGTGATGCATACCGAATTGAAAGGTCCCCAAGTCATTCGTCAAAAATTGCGTCAAAAAGGGGTGGGAGAATTAGTGATTGATCAGGCTTTAGAGCAATTCGATCTTAATAACCAACTCGAGAATGCTCAAAAGCTCGCCCAACGGTTAGTGCAACGTTATCGTCATGAACCCACTCGGCGCCAGGAAGAAAAAGTGCGCCAGGGTTTGATGACTAATGGCTATTCCAGTGATCTATATAATCAACTTAAAGAAGACCTAGTTCTAGTCAACGATGAAGATCAACAAGCATCATTGTTAGCAACCAGTGGTGAAAAAATCTGGCAACGCAATCGGCGCTATGAAAATCTCTATGAGCGAAAAATGAAGACTAAACAAGCATTGTATCGAAAGGGGTTTGACTTAGATGCGATTGATCGTTGGCTAGCAGAACGCGATTCTAAAAAATGACTTTTGCTGAAGTTGAAATACTGGTATTATGTAACAGTGAGTTCATTTTAAAATTTGAGAAAGTACTTATGAAAACAGAAAACAAGTTTCAACAAAAACCGTCCTATCTGTTTTTTAAACGGCTAACCGATATTATTTTATCGGTGGTGGCCTTAGTTTGTTTTAGTCCAGTATTCTTAGCGGTTTGGTTTAAATGCCAATACGGTGATAATAAGGGACCGGTTTTTTTTAAACAAACGCGGATTGGTCAATATGGACGGCCTTTTAAAATTTATAAATTTCGCTCGATGATTGTCGATGCCGATCAAGTGCTGCATGCTAACCAAGAATTGTATGCTAAGTATGTGGCTAATAACTATAAATTGGAGCCGGAAGAGGATCCGCGGATTACTCGGACGGGGCGTTTTCTACGCAAGACCTCGCTAGACGAAATCCCCCAATTTATCAATATCATTCGTGGGGAAATGAGCATCATTGGTCCACGGCCGGTCGTCGCCGAAGAGGTGAAGATCTATGGTGATCGGGCTGAGAAGTTTCTATCGGTCAAACCAGGGGCTATGGGCCTTTGGCAGGCTAGCGGTCGGAGTAATATCGGTTATCCCGAACGCTGTGATCTAGAATTGAGTTATGTGGATCAAGCTTCGTATTGGTTTGACCTCAAAATAATGTTTAAAAACATTATTAGTATCTTTACTAGCGAAGGGGCTTATTAGTCCTGGGAGAGTAATATGAAGATTAAAATTTTAGTTGCAACCCATAAGAATTACCAAATGCCAACCGATCCGGTTTATTTACCGGTTGCGGTGGGGCAAGCCTTACATCCAGACCGGCAGTTACCCTATCAAGGTGATGATCAAGGGGAGAATATCTCGGTAAAGAATCCTCATTACAATGAGCTGACGGCTATTTACTGGGGATGGAAGAATCTGGATGTTGATGCGATGGGTTTAGTCCATTATCGGCGGCACTTCATGAGTCGACCAGGTCGAAAGATGCAAGATGTGATCTCTGGGGCCGAGGTGGCGGCTTTATTAGAGCAATATGATGTTTTACTACCTAAGCGCCGACACTACTGGATTGAGACGAACCGGTCCCAGTATTTGCATGCCCATGAACATGCGCCTTTTGAAACTATGGAAAAGGTAATCAAAAGGGATTATCCCGAATATGGGGCGGCCTTTGATTTGGTAATGCAACGAACCTGGGGACATATGTTTAATATGTTCATTATGAAAAAAGAACCGCTTGATCAGTTCAGTCAGTGGATGTTTGACGTGTTAGGGAAGGTTGAAGCACAGACGGATGTTTCGACCTTCACGCCATATGAACAGCGGGTTTATGGCTTTTTAAGTGAGCACCTTTTAGATATTTGGTTGGAAGTTCATGCTGAATATCGAGTTAAAGAAATTCCGTATGCTTTTATGGAATCCACGAACTGGTTTAAAAAGGGCGGAAATTTCTTAAAGCGGAAATTAATTGGACACCGATAGGGGATTAAAAATGAAAACCAAGCTGAAAAAAATTTGGAATACCCCCATTACCGGTGCTCAACTATATTTATTAGCCTTTGCGATCTATTTTATTCCCGCTTTCCTGATTGATTCTTTATATACTAATTATATTAGTTGGTCCAAGTTGCGTTTGCTAACTTATTTAGCGATTCCGATTTTAATCTTTAAAATTTATGTTATGGACCGCTGGCGCTGGCCTACAAAGCTATTCATTACTGGATTAATTCTCTTTAGTGTTATTGCTTGGCGAGCTTCCCGCTATCCAGAATTAATGGTTACCATGGTTTTTGTTTTAGCAGCTAGTGGAATCGATTTTAAACAAGTAGCCCGGTGGTATCTATATTTGTCGGTTACTTTTCTAGTTATAATTGCTGTGACTTCACTTGTCCACATCGTGCCCAATCTCGTCTATACGTCAGCACTGCGGCCAAACCGGTATGGACTTGGGATGGCTTACACAACCTACGTCGCTTCGCATGCTTTATTTTCGGCCTTAGCTTATTGTTACGTTCGTTTTGGCAAGCTTGGTTGGCTTGATTATCTAGGCATCGCAATTGTAGCCTTTGTAACTATGAAGTACACCAATACCCGGTTAGACTTTTATGCAATGTTGTTAATGATCCCTGTTATGTGGATTACGCAACGAGCAGCTAATGGTAAGCGGTATGCGCAAATAATTTCGTCATTTTGGTGGATTGCGACCCCGGTGCTGGCTGTAATCACGTTAACGGGGTCTTACTTTTTCGATGATCATAACCAAATTTATCGAAAATTTAATGAGCTTTTATCGGGGCGCTTAGGCTTGAGTAAGAAGGCATTTAGCATGTATGATCCCAATATTTTTGGCCGATACATCCAAGAAAAAGCTTTTGGTGGAGCTAAGGGACAGGCTTTTGCTAATCAAAATCAATTTGGTTTAAGTGCTGATTATTTTTATATTGATTCCTCTTTTGTCCGGATGTTGCTCCTGTGGGGAATTGTCATATTTTTGCTGTTTATTGTTGCGATGACATTTATCGCCTTAGTTAATACAATTCAGCGGAAATATATTTTATCGGCAATTGTAATGTTGGTAGCGATCAATTCGATGGTTGAACCACACTCATTGCAATTAATCTATAATGTTTTTATTCTAGCCCTAATTCCGCAAATCGAATGGGTGAAACACAAATTAAGTGGAGATAATTATGTCAAATAAAATAACCTTGAATAATATTAGCAAAGTCGTTTGGAAAAATTTAATCGTGATCCTGGTCATTACGATTATTGGTGGCTTAGCTGGTGGCTTCTATGCTGAGCACAAAAAACATACATCTTATGTAGCAGATCGTTCCTTGATGATTTCCCATGGTTACAATGACTCAACCGCTAATGAACAGGTTCAGGCGGATCTAAGTTTAACGAAAACCTATAAAGGAATGTTGGATAGCATCGATGTGGCTAATGCTGCCCGTAAGACTTTACCAAAGAAGTTACAAAAGAAGTACAGTGCTAGTGAAATCCAATCGATGATTCGAGTAAAAACAGTTGATCAAAGCTTGGTATTAGACGTTTCGGTGCGGGCTGATCGAGCAAAGGATGCAACGAAGATTGTTAATGCTGTCGTTGATGCAGCGCAAACCGAATTGCCAAAGATGTCACCATCTGTGGGGACGGTTTCAACTTTTGCTAAAGCTAAAACAAGTGATGCCACCAGTCAAACATCACCGTCAGCTAAAAAGTATGCACTCTTGGGAGCTGCAGTCGGTTTATTAGTCGGGATGGTCTTAGCTTTTTCAATCACTACTTGGAAGAATTTAATTTAATAAGGGGATTAACTTATGACACAATATGATTATTTAGTAGTTGGTGCCGGCTTATTTGGGGCAACTTTCGCATATGAAGCCGCTCAACGTGGTAAGCGCGTCAAGGTGATTGAAAAACGTGACCATTTAGCTGGTAACATCTATACTAAAGAAGAATTTGGTATTCAAGTTCATCAATATGGCGCACATATCTTCCATACCTCTAATAAAGAAGTTTGGAACTATGTCCAAAAGTTTGCGGAATTTAATCGTTACACGAATAGTCCAGTGGCTAATTACAATGGTAAAATGTATAACCTACCATTTAATATGAACACCTTTAGCGAAATGTGGGGGGTGCGGACGCCGCAAGAAGCGATCGATAAGATTAATGAACAACGTCAAGAAATGGCGGGGAAAGAACCCCAGAATTTGGAAGAACAGGCAATTTCATTAATTGGTCGCGATATTTATGAAAAGTTAATCAAGGGCTACACTGAGAAACAATGGGGGCGGAAAGCAACTGAATTGCCAGCCTTCATTATTCGGCGGTTACCGGTACGATTAACTTATGACAATAACTATTTCAATGATGACCATCAAGGAATTCCTAAGGGTGGTTATACTCAAATCGTTGAAAAAATGTTGGCAAGTGATTTAATTGATGTTGAAACGGGTGTGGACTTCTTCGATCAAAAAGATCAATACCTTGAGAAATTTCCGAAAGTCGTTTTCACGGGGATGATTGATCAATTCTTCAACTATGAACTAGGCGAATTAGAATACCGGAGCTTGAAGTTTGAAACCGAAACTTTGGATGAAGGCAATTACCAAGGAAACGCCGTGGTCAATTATACGGATGCTGAAACACCATATACCCGAATTATTGAGCATAAGCACTTTGAATTTGGCAAAGGTGATGAGAATAAAACGGTGATTACTCGTGAGTACCCGGCTGATTGGCAACGTGGGGATGAACCTTATTATCCAGTTAATAACGATAAAAATAATCAGTTGTATCAACAGTATCAAAATTATGCAGCTGAACAAGCCAAAAATGTTATTTTTGGCGGACGGCTTGGTCAATACAAGTATTACAACATGGATCAAGTAATTGCTGCGGCCTTAGAAACGGTGCAACAAGAATTTAATAATTAATTCAAAAATGAAAAAGAATGGCGAGCTTAAGCCATTCTTTTTCTTTACAATTTGTAACATTTTAATTAGCCCGTTGAAATACATGCCCGGTATGATATGATTTAAATCATTAATAAAATCTTAAATTTTAAGTGAGGAAAGTATGGAATCTAGTAAACGTTTTAAGATGTTCAAAAAAGGTAAGCAATGGGCAACGATGGCGATTGGAACGGCATTATTGTCATTCACGACCCTGTCAGTTGTGAATCAAACGCAAGCTAATGCTGACACTACTGATGATTCTACACAAACAGAATCTATAGTAAGTAATAATACTACAAGTACCAACTCTGTTACGCTTTCATCATCAACAGACACTAATACTACTTCAACGACTCAGACTTCAACGACGAGTACTGATAATAGTAATACTGCTAACACGACCGAATCCACAACGGCTAGTAGTTCAACAACAACAACTACTCATCAACATTTAACTTTAGCCGTCGCTACTTCCAGCACATTTTCAACATCCTCAGCATCGGTAAAAAATGGTGAGGTAACTGAAGACGACGTAACCTACTATTATGTAAATAACGAAAAGCAAAGTGATTACTTCTATACCGATAATGACGGTAAGGTATACTACTTTGGTGATGACGGGAAGATGTATCAAGATCAGTTCTATAGTAACTGGGGTAATATGTACTACTTTGGTGAAGATGGTGCCCGTTATACTGAACAATTCTATTCTAACTGGGGTAATATGTACTACTTTGGTGAAGATGGAGTACGTTATACGAATCAATTCTATTCTAACTGGGGTAACATGTATTACTTCGGCGAAGATGGGGTTCGCTATACTAATCAGTTCTATACTAATTGGGGAAATACCTATTACTTCGATGAAGATGGCGTCCGCTACACCAACAAGCTCTATAGTAACTGGGGAAATACCTATTACTTCGACAGTTATGGAGCATTATTAAAGAATCAAACCGTTGAAATTGATGGTGTGACTTATAAAGCGGATTCCAATGGTGTATTAACTAAAGTTAATACGGGTAAAGTTGGAATTTCCGATGGTGCCTATGGAGTTGATGTTTCAAGTTACCAAGGTACTAATATGAGTGGTTATGCTAGCAATGGTGCAACCTTCACCATTGTTAAGTTAACTGAAGGAACCACCTATGTTAACTCCAAAGCGGAAGCACAAATTGATTCTGCTCAAGCAAACAATCAAGTCGTACTTGGTTACCATTTTGCTACTTTCTCAAGCAATGCTAGTGCGGCTCAAACAGAAGCTAACTTTGCCATTGCTGAAGCTCAGGCTCTCGGTTTACCATCTGGGTCATACCTTGCGCTTGATTGGGAAACTGGTGATGGAAACGTGGTTTCAGGCTCAACTAGTGCTAACACGAATGCAATCTTAACCTTTATGAACGCTGTTGCGGCTGCCGGATATAAGCCATTACTATATTCTGGTGCTTATGTATTACGTAATAATGTTAATACGAGTTCCGTGATCAGTGCTTATCCAAATTCTCTTTGGGTAGCTTCATACCCAACAAGTGGGGCGATTTATTCAGCAGATGTGGCCTACTTCCCATCCATGGATGGAGTGGCCATCTGGCAATTCACTGATAACTGGAAAGGTTTAGGTGTTGATGGTAACATTGCCGTGCAAGATTTATAATCTAAGAAGGAGACCGATGG
>NZ_AICN01000070.1:0-12256 GCF_000247775.1 Limosilactobacillus gastricus PS3 | reverse complement strand
AAACTGAGGCTAGTGAAGAAATTCTTCACTAGCCTCAGTTTTTTTATGCTTCCGCCCGCAATTGATCAGCATAGTCATTGATTTTTCGCAAACGATGATTAACGCCTGATTTCGAGATTGGCCCGCCTGGTACCAATTCACCAAGTTCTTTTAAGCTCACTTCTTGATGCTGTAATCGTGTTTCAGCAATTGCCCGTAACTTCTCAGGTAGGTTCCCCAGGCCCACTCGAGCATCAATATATTTAATGTTTTCAATTTGCTTATTGGACGCATTGGCAATTTTATCCAGATTGGCATTTTCACAATTAACCAGGCGATTCACCGAATTGCGCATATCTCTTACAATCCGAATATTTTCAAATTTTAACATGCTAGTTGTGGCCCCAATTAATTGTAGAAAATCAGCAATCTTTTCAGCTTCTTTTAAATATACAATGTAACCACTCCGACGATTCGTCATCCGAGCATTTAAGCTATATTGATTAATCATTTCAGCAATCATTTCATTATGCTCTTCATATAATGAATAGATTTCCAGATGATAACGCGAAGTTTCGGGATTATTAACCGACCCTCCGGCTAGAAAAGCACCCCGCAAATATGAGCGAATCATCAAATCATCCGCTAATAATTCAACGGGTACCCGTTCCTTAATCTGAAAACCTTCTAAAATCCCTAGATCGCCTAAGATGTCTTGGGCATGGTAATTTAAGCGAACCACATAGGTATTATTCTTTTTTAACTTCATCTTGCGCCGTACTGAAATATCGCACTCTACTTGATAAAGTTGGCGAATCAAAGAATAGATACGGCGGGCAATCGCCGGACTTTCCGTTTGGATATTAAGCGTCATTTCATGATTGGCAATGCCCAGGGCGCCATTCATCCGAATTAATGCCATTAACTCGGCCCGCGCATTTTGATCCCGGACTTCAATTCCGGTTAATTCTTTTTTTACTTCACTGGCGTATGACATTTGTCCACCGTCCTTTGACTACCTATTTGTTATTAATGAACATCATGAAGTCGATTAATCAATTCGTCGACAATTAAATTCTGGTTATGAAAAGCCCCATTGTCACGTAACCGTAAGAAATTCGATGAAATCACCCGACAGTCTTGATCCCGTAATCCTTGGAAATCATGACCAACCGGGGAAGAAATCTCATTCCATTCTTGGAAATTAATGTAATCCTCGGGAACTCGTTCACTATTGACTAAAATGGTATCGATAAAATGATACCCCAAATGATGATTTAACACTCGAACATGATCGGCATCCGTAAAGCCGTCAGTTTCCCCTTTTTGGGTCATAATGTTACAGATGTAGATAATTTCCGCCTTCGTGGCTTTCAAAGCAGCTTGAACGTTTTTAATCATGAGGTTGGGTAAAATGCTGGTGAACAAACTTCCCGGTCCGATCACCACTTGATCGGCTTCTAAGATCGCATCAATTACCGCTGGCACGGCCTGCGGTTCATGGTCGTCTCCATCCGTCGTTACCCAAACACGCTTGATGTTCTTATGGGCACGAGTAATTTCAGATTCTCCTGCCATTTGCGTGCCATCAGTAAATTCAGCATTTAATACTAAAGGCTCATTAGCGACTGGATAAATCCGTCCATTAACCTTCATCAGATCGGTCAATTCTTGAACCGCTTCAAAAATACCGCCCTTCATTTCCGAAAGGGCCGAAATAATTAAATTTCCAATCGCATGTCCGGCAAAAAAACGGTCCGAGCTCTTGAAGCGATATTGAAAAATATCTAATTCTAAATTTGATAACTCAGACAGAGCGGCCATTGCATTTCGGATATCACCAGGTGGGACCACGTTGATATAATCTCGGATAATTCCTGATGACCCCCCATCATCGGCGACGGTCACCACAGCCGTAATATCTACATTATGATCACGCAGGCCACTTAAAACTACTGGCAATCCAGTCCCCCCGCCAATCACCACAACTTTTGGTTTATGAAACATGACAAATCCTTCCTACTGTGCTTTTTCTACATCACGATGATGAACGCTAGCTTGATAGCCGGCTTCACTTAAGGCCGTTGATAAACGATTCGCCATGGTAACTGAACGGTGTTGTCCGCCAGTACAGCCAATAGCGATGGTCAAACTACTTTTGCCTTCTTTAATATAACCTGGAAGAGTAGTCATCAGCAGCGCTAGAAAATGACGATAAAAAGCTTGGGCTTCGCTAGTTTGCATAACGTAATCTTGAACCGCTTGATCGTTACCGGTCAAGTGTTTTAATTCTGGTAAATAAAAGGGGTTCGGCAAAAAACGAACATCCATCACGATATCAGCGTCTAAGGGAAGCCCATATTTAAAGCCAAAGGACATCACATTGATATAAAATTGGTCAGCTTCCCCATCGCCAAAATAATCTTGGAGACGCAGTCTTAGTTGACGCGGAGTAAGGGTGGTCGTATCAACCACTAGGTCAGCTTCACTTTTCATGGTGGCCAATAATTGCCGTTCTCGTTGGATTCCTGACATCACCCCATCATTTTCGCTAAGCGGGTGCTCACGCCGGGTTTCTTTATAGCGAGCTACTAATTTAACGTCATCCGCATCCAAAAAGAGTAAGCGCATGGTAATGTCTTCGCGAGCACGGAGCTGATGAATCAAGGGCAAAACACTATCATAAAAAGATTGCGACCGAGCGTCCATTACCATGGCGATCTTTGAAAATTGATGAGATTCTTCAATCACATCAATAAAGCGGGGTGCCAGACTAGGTACCATATTATCAATCACAAAATAACCACTATCTTCAAAACTCTGTACCGCAACGGTTTTGCCGGCACCACTCATTCCAGTGATAACTACCACTTCTAATTGCTGGTCCATCTTTCTTCCCCCTCACAATTCTTTTATTAGTTTAACATACCGGGTGTGTCATTAATAGTTAGGCACCCTCGCTTTCTAAAAAATGAGGTTGGAAGAACCAACCTCATTAATTTTTTATCGATTAAAGAAACGATATCCACTTAGATGCAGTTCGTCCAAGGGATTTCGTTGTAATTCAACTTGAGTCGACAAGGTCGCTTTCACAACTTCTTTCGTAAAATCAGGTACCTGCATCGTATCCATCTCAGCTAGAGAATAAAAACCATAGGCATCATTTTCTGAATTCAGTCTAATTTTCCCACTTAGATATTCAACTTGAAAAGTTACATAAACATTATGAGCATTTTCGCGCGGTTGATCACCGACCATCACAACCTGGTTAGCTCTAACCTGAATTCCCAATTCTTCAGCAAATTCGCGAGCCACCGCTTCGTCTAAGTGATCAGTTTGTTCCACAAAACCGCCTGGATTAATCCAATTCCCTTTGCCAGGAATTTGGGTCCGCCGGACTAACAAAGCTCGATCGTCCTTAAGCAAAACACCTCCGGCGCTAATGGTACAGTCATTCCAATGGGTATAATCTCCTTGTGGACACACATCCCGTTGAACGTTATCAATTGTCACTTGTTCTAATGGATGACCACATTTCGGGCAAAAATTATATTGCATTTATTTCCCCTTCTCTGCGCGTGCTTGATCGCGATCAAGCATTTCTTTGAGATATTGACCAGTGTAACTATTGGTAACTTGGGCAACTGCTTCCGGCGTCCCAGTGGCCACCACTTGACCACCGCCAGCGCCACCTTCTGGGCCAAGATCAATTAACCAATCTGCGGATTTAATCACATCCAAATCATGTTCAATCACGAGGACGGTATTACCAGCATCAACTAGCCGTTGTAAGACCGCTAACAAACGTTTAACATCATCCATGTGTAAACCAGTGGTTGGCTCATCTAAAATATAGAAACTCTTACCATTTGATTGACGATGTAATTCAGAGGCTAGTTTCATCCGTTGGGCTTCCCCTCCTGATAAAGTCGTTGCCGGTTGACCTAACGAAACATATCCTAAGCCAACATCTTCAATCGTTTGTAACTTCCGTTTAATTTTTGGAATGGCACTAAAGAATTCTAAAGCTTCCGAAACCGTCATATCGAGAATCTGGGCAATATTCTTATCCTTATATTGAACCTCGAGGGTTTCTGAATTATAACGGGTCCCATGACAAACTTCACATGGTACATAGACATCGGGCAAGAAATTCATTTCAATCTTAATGATCCCATCACCCTTGCAGGCTTCGCACCGGCCTCCTTTAACGTTAAAACTAAAGCGTCCTTTATTATAGCCCCGTAATTTTGCTTCATTTGTTTGCGCAAATAATCCCCGGATGTCATCAAAGACTCCGGTGTAAGTGGCAGGGTTACTCCGGGGTGTGCGCCCAATTGGTGATTGATCAATATCAATCACCTTTTCGACATTTTTTACTCCGGCTACGGATCGGTAAGCCCCTGGTTTATCAGATGACCGGTTTAATTGTTGTGATAAGATCCGCTTTAAAATCGTGTTGACTAAGGTAGATTTCCCCGAACCTGAAACACCAGTCACTACTACAAATTTGCCTAATGGGAAATCAACGGTAATATCTTTGAGGTTATTTTCATGAGCCCCCTTAATGGTGATCTTTTTCCCGTTACCGGACCGACGAGTCGTTGGAACCGGAATGGTCAACTTCCCAGCTAAATATTTCCCCGTTAGCGATTTACGGGAACGCATTAATTGCTTTGGCGTCCCCGTCGCCATCACTTGACCACCCTTTTCACCGGCTCCCGGACCAATATCAACAATATAGTCCGCTGCTAACATGGTATCTTCGTCATGTTCTACCACAATTAAGGTATTGCCGAGATCGCGCATCTTCTTCAAGGAGGCAATTAAACGATCATTATCACGTTGATGGAGTCCAATGGAAGGTTCATCAAGTACATACATCACTCCTGATAAGTTGGATCCAATTTGAGTTGCTAATCGAATCCGTTGGGCTTCTCCACCTGAAAGAGTCCGTGCCTCCCGACTTAAGGTCAGATATTCCACACCAACATTTTGCATAAAAGTAAGTCGATCAATGATCTCTTTTAAAATTGGTCTGGCGATTGCCATTTTCTGTTCACTTAATTCCATTTCAGCAAAAAATGGTAACTCTTCACTAATTGGCAATTCTGAGACCTCACCAATATTGCGGTCAGCCACTTGAACACATAGAGCTTTCTCGTTTAAACGATAGCCATGGCAGTCAGGACAAGGTAATTCGGCCATATACTTACGCATCACTTCACGGGTAAAGTCCGAATTTGTTTCCCGATAACGTCGGTCCACATTGTTCATCACCCCTTCGAATTCGACATCAACATCCCGTACTCCACCAAAATCATTTTCGAAATAGAAATGAAATTGCTTATCGCCGTTACCATATAATAATTGCTGTTGTTGATGTTTAGAAAGTTGTTTAAAAGGCGTATCTAAATCAATTCCTTCACTCTCACAAAATTGTTCTAACAAACTAGGATAGTATTTTGACGAAATCGGGTTCCATGGTTCAAGTGCCCCTTCACGCAAGGTCTTCGTCCGATCCGGGATCACTAAATCAATATCAACTACTAATTTAGATCCAAGGCCTTCACATGTTGGGCAGGCCCCTACCGGCGCATTAAAAGAAAATAAACGTGGTTCTAGCTCGCCCACGGTAAAACCACAAATTGGACAAGCATATTGTTCGGAGAATGGAATGGCTTCGCCACCGATCACATCAGCAACTGCAAAGCCATCACTCAAACGTAGCGCAGCTTCAAAAGAATCAAAAAGTCGTGATCGAACTCCTTCTTTGACCACGATCCGATCAACCACCACGTTAATATCATGTTGCTTATTTTTGTCGAGTTCGGGAACTTCTTCCAAATCATAGGTTTGCCCGTCAACCTGTACCCGCACAAAACCATCTTTTTTAATTTTTCTAGGATTTTTTGTTGGCTTCCCCGCTTTCCACGGACCACTGGTGCCAAGATTTGTAATCGAGTTCGTTCTGGCAACGCAAGCACCCGATCAACCATTTGTTCAGGGGATTGACTAGTAATTGGAATGTGATCATTGGGACAAATCGGGGTCCCCACCCGAGCCCATAATAAGCGCAGGAAATCATTAATTTCCGTCACCGTTCCGACAGTTGAACGCGGGTTATGCGAGGTCGTCTTTTGGTCAATGGAAATTGCTGGTGAAAGTCCTTCAATGGAATCTACATCCGGTTTATCCATTTGACCTAAAAATTGACGAGTATAGGCTGATAAACTTTCCACATAGCGTCGTTGGCCTTCGGCATATATGGTGTCAAAAGCGAGTGAACTTTTCCCCGATCCTGATAATCCGGTAACCACAACTAATTTATTTTTAGGAATATCAACATCAATATTCTTCAAATTATGAGAACGTGCTCCCCGAATCTTGATTTTATCGTTTGTCGCCATTTTGTCTCCTATTTTTTCATCTTCGCGGTTAATTCCATCACAGTATCCCGTAAAATGGCCGCTTGTTCAAAGTCTAATCGTTTAGCTGCTGAACGCATTTGTTCATTTAAATCATCCAGCATCTTTTGCTGATCAGCCTTACTTAGTTGCATAAAGTCTTTTTCCGTAAATTCAGCTGATTGATCTTCTTCTGGATCTTCAACTGGTTTAACCGCACTAATTGCTTCTCGGATTGGTTTAATGATCGTTTGTGGTGTAATCCCATGTGCTTGGTTATAGGCCTCTTGAATCGTTCGCCGCCGTTTAGTTTCAGTAATGGCAGCTTGCATCGAATCAGTAATTGTATCAGCGTACATAATTACTGCTCCGTGAGCGTTTCGTGCTGCCCGGCCAATGGTTTGAATTAATGATCGCTCATTCCGTAAAAAGCCTTCCTTATCAGCATCTAAAATTGCCACTAATGAGACTTCCGGAATGTCTAATCCTTCCCGCAACAAGTTAATCCCCACTAAAACATCAAATTTACCTAGTCGTAAATCCCGAATGATTTCGGTCCGTTCCAAGGTCTTAATATCACTATGTAAGTACTTTACTTTTAATCCAGCATCTTTTAGATAATCAGTTAAATCTTCTGACATTTTCTTGGTTAAGGTCGTTACTAATACTCGCTCATTTTTCTCCACGCGAGTATTAATCTCACCAATTAAATCATCAATTTGCCCCATTACTGGTCGAACTTCGATGGTTGGATCCAGTAATCCCGTTGGTCGAATGATTTGTTGAACCACGTCTTGGGTTTGTTCTTCTTCATAAGGTCCGGGCGTGGCAGACATATATATTACTTGGTGAACATGTTGTTCAAATTCGGCCAGTTTTAAGGGCCGATTATCCAAAGCACTTGGTAAACGGAAACCATAATCAATTAACATTTCCTTCCGCGCTTTATCACCATTGTACATCCCGCGAACTTGAGGCATTGTTTGATGAGATTCATCGACAATTAACAGAAAATCCTTCGGGAAGAAGTCTAACAATGTGTAAGGTGGTTCGCCGGGCTTTCGCCGATCCATATAGCGCGAATAGTTTTCGATCCCATTGGTATAGCCCATTTCGCGCATCATCTCAATATCATAAGTGGTTCGTTGCTGAATCCGCTGAGCTTCAAGCAATTTACCTTCTTTGGTGAATTTGGCAACCTGTTTATGCATATCGGCTTCGATTTCTGGCAGGGCAACCTCCATCGTTTCCTCACTGGTCATAAAGTGGGTAGCCGGGAAAATTGAAGCATGTTCTCGGTCTCCTAAAACTTCACCAGTTAAAGCATCCACCTCGCGAATTCGGTCAATCTCATCACCGAAAAACTCAATCCGTAGAGCCCGCTCTTCTCGCGAAGCAGGAAAGATTTCAACCACATCGCCCCGGACCCGAAACCGTCCCCGTTGAAAATCAATATCATTACGATCATATTGGATTAGGACTAATTCTCGTAGTAAGCGATTGCGGGAAATCTCTTGGCCAACCCGTAAGGAAACCACGTGATTTTGGTACTCTGCTGGCGATCCTAAACCAAAGATACTAGAAACCGAAGCCACCACAATGACATCATTACGTTCAATCAGAGAACTCGTTGCTGAGTGCCGTAATTGATCAATTTCATCATTTACTGAGGCATCTTTCTCAATGTAAGTATCACTCGATGGTACATAGGCTTCTGGTTGGTAGTAATCATAGTAACTAACAAAATATTCCACCGCATTATTCGGAAAAAATTCCTTCATTTCCCCATATAATTGGCCGGCCAAAGTTTTGTTGTGTGACAAAATTAAAGTCGGCTTATTCACATTGGCGATCACATTAGAGATGGTGAAGGTCTTTCCAGTCCCCGTTGCTCCCAACAAGATCTGAGCCTTCTCCCCAGCTTGAATACCATCTGTTAGCTGTTGAATGGCCTCCGGTTGATCACCGGTTGGCTGAAACTTCGAAACTAGTTCAAATGGTCGGTCGGCTTGTCGATAAATCATGTCCATCCTCCGTACTATAAAAGGCTAGGATCACCCTAGCCTTTTATTCATAATTATTCTAATTTTAACACACGAACATGCATTCCCCTAATCAGGTGAACCTATTTATTTTCTGATTGTTCCTCTTGGCGCATTTGCATCCGTGTTATCCATGCAAATTGATAGCTAGCCGCCACTACATAAAGTAACAAACAAATAATCATCGGAATAAATAAGTGCATCACTAAGAACATCCCCGCCACAAACATGGCTAAATTACTCAAAATTGGAATTAAGGTTGGTAATGATCGTTTCATTGATTTAGGCTTCCGCAAATTCAGTTAAGTCATGGACAAATTGGTCTAGCTTTGCCACGGCAGCAGCTTGTGACTCATCACTAGTTCCAACATAGTATTTTAATTTCGGTTCGGTTCCAGATGGTCGAATCGCAATCCAAGTCTCATCACCAAAGACATAACGTAAGACATTGGAATTTGGCATTTGTAATTCTTCGACCGTTCCATTAGCTAACCGTCTTGTGTTATTAGAAAAATCATCGGCTTCCACAATTTGGTGGCCAGCTAATGAAGTTGGAGCCCCTTCCCGGAACTTGGTCATGATCGCGGCAATCTTCTTAGGTCCCTCGATTCCCGCATAGGTCTTAGAGATTGTCTTTTCTTCAAAGTAACCATATTCTTCAAAGAGTTCCTGTAACCCATCATACAGGTTCATCTCACGACTCCGATAGTAAGCGGCAATTTCGGCTAAGAGCACTAAGACTTGAATAGCATCCTTATCTCGGACAAAAGGCTTAATTAGGTAACCAAAACTTTCCTCAAAGCCAAACATAAAGGTATGGTTATGTTGCGTTTCGTATTGGTGAATTTGATCAGCAATCCACTTGAAACCAGTTAAGACATTGACCATGCCAACCCCGTATGATTCAGCCACCTTCGTTGCGAAATTGGTGGAAACAATTGACTTGACGGCCGTTGCATTAGCTGGTAAATCACCGGCTTGCTTATGAGCTTCTAGGATGTAGTGCAACAGAATTGTTCCGATTTGATTACCTGTCAAAAGTTGATATTCGCCATCTGGTTGACGAACGGCACAACCTAAACGGTCAGCATCCGGATCGGTTGCAATTAATAAATCGGCATCGATTTTTTTACCTTAAAGCCGTTGCTCTCACAAAGGCCTCTGGGAATTCAGGATTAGGATGTTCCAAACCTGGAAAATCACCGTTAGGACTGGCCTCTTCTGCCACTAATTCATAATTCGTAAACCCAGCTTGTTGTAAAGCCCGTTCACCAAGCATTCGCCCTGTCCCACAGAGGGGAGTGAAAACAAACTTCAGATCCTTACCATATTCTTTAGCCAAATCTTGATTAACGGTCACGGTTTTCGCGTTGTCTAAGTAAGCTTGGTCAACAGCTTCGCCAATAACTTCTTCAATCCCATCAGCTAGTAATTGACTTTCGTCAGCTAATTTCACGGTAAAAAGATCTTCAATTTGACGAATGTAAGTCGTCATCTGATCAGATTCTTTTGGTGGCATTTGCCCCCCATCTTCACCATAAATTTTGTAACCATTGTATTCTTTGGGATTATGGCTGGCGGTGATCATAATTCCGGCATAGGTATGTAAATGACGAACGGCAAACGATAATTCTGGAGTTGGTCGTAAATCATCAAAGATGTATGACTTAATCTGATGAGCTCCTAACACCCGAGCTGCCTCATGAGCAAACTCCCGAGAGTTATTACGCGAATCATATGAAATTGCAACCCCCCGTTGCTTCACTTCATCACCTAAGCTGTCCATCAACGTGGCTAACCCTTCTGTCGCTTGACGGACCGTATAAATGTTCATGCGGTTAATCCCAGGGCCCATCAACCCCCGCATCCCGGCTGTTCCAAATGACATTGGTTGATAAAAAGCATCTTCAAGTTCTTCATCATCGGTTACTGCAGTTAATTGATTCTTTAAGTTTTCATCTAAATCTGCATAATTTAACCATTCTTGATAAGTGTCTCTCCAAGTCATGCTTGATCGTCTCCTTTGCATAATCTGTGGATATTATAACTTATTTTCAATCAAATGAATACTTGTTCTAACCGAAAGTCACTTTATTAGAGTAAGCGCTCCATTATCCTAGCTACTCCATCGTTCTCATTCGTGTCGCCTACGATATCTGCCTGCATTCTAACCGATGGGGCAGCATTAGCAACGGCCACAGATATCCCCGCCCGTTTAAACATTGGAAGGTCATTTTCGTCGTCACCAACGGCTACAATTTCTTTGGGTACAGCCAAATGATGCTCTAATAAGTATTGGGGAGCGAGACCTTTATTAACACCTTGTCCAGTAATTGTTAGATAGCCATCTCCTGAATTAACTACTTGGATCTCAGGAATAGCTGTTTGTTGTAGGCAAGTAAAGACCGCTTTAAATTGGTTAGCATCTGGAATGACTATCAATAGTAATAACGGGTCATTTAGCGGCTGATTCATCCCGATTATATAGTCATCTGCTTGGCAATATTGTAATTCCGGAGTTAAATCGGCTGTTAAGCGTGGGAGATACCATTTCTCTTCATCCATCCAAGTTACCGGATAGTCTGGAAACTTTTTCCTCATCAGCTCCTTAATTTGCTGATAAATGGATAGTGAAATAGCATGTTTGGCTTGAATCCGGCGATCTTCTCCGATCCCTTCAAAAATTAGCGCCCCATTTAAGGCTGCTTGGGGACCAGTTAAATTCAATTGCTGAATAAACGGATCCATTTGTTTTGGTAATCGTGCCGAGCATAGCATTAATGGTAATTGATTGGACTTGATTACTCTAATCGTCTCTAGACTTAACTTGGCCTGCTCATTTAATAAGGTGTGATCTAAATCACTGATGAAATATTTCATCCGGATGCCTACTTTCCCTTGGGGATCGAGATGAAATAAACTATCCCGATACTAATGGATAAGATCATTAACACAATTAAAGCATGTTGGGTCCCGATCGCCGTAGTCCGTGCCATTTGACTAGCGGTATCGATCTGACTAGCAGCCACAATCATCGAAACCAAATTGGTCCCTAAAGCACCCGCAAACTGTTGTAAGGTGGTCATAATGGCGTTGCCTTGCGTTTGTTCGCCATAGCCTAGCTGACTTAAAGCACTAGTCATCACGCAGCCCATCCCAGCACCCATCCCGGCCATGTAGCCGATATAGATAAATAAGATTAATCCATTGGATAAGGACTGGCCAAACCAACTAAAGGCGATCAAAGATAAGATACTAAGGCTTATCCCCGTTAAAATTGGGGTTCGTGGTCCAACATGATCTAACCAAGAGCCAGCCAATGGAGCGCAGATTGCCCCCGCAAAACCTGCTGGTAATACGATCAAGCCGGCCAACATAGCGGAATTCCCGTTAACTAACTGGATATAGTTAGGAAGTAAAAAGGCGAGACCTAACGAAAGTATTTGCATCATAAAGAAGCCATACAGGTGCCCACTAAAGCGTTTGTTTTTTAATAGACCGAGCCGTAAAATTGGATCTGCAATTCGTAATGACCGAATAATTAGGATGACTAAAGCAATTAAACCAATGGTTAAACTACCGGCTACAGGTATCGACCAAAAAGCCGTTGCACTCATCTGATTAATTCCAATCATTAAGGCCGTGAAGAAAACAATAATTAAAGCAAATGACGCTCCATCGAAGCGATGAGCTTGCAGGCTTGATCCTTGGCGAATTCCCCAAACGCCAAGGCCTAAGGAGACTAGCAATAATGGTAATAATAAATAAAAGACCCATCGCCAACCCAATTGATCGACCACCACGCCTCCAAAGGTCGGTCCAAGCGCC
>NZ_AICN01000071.1:0-27455 GCF_000247775.1 Limosilactobacillus gastricus PS3 | reverse complement strand
ACCTAGCCTTTTTGTGTTTGAGGAGGTTTAAGATGCGTACTCCAATTGTGGCAGGAAATTGGAAAATGAATAAAACCGTTGCCGAATCGGTGGAGTTTGTTAGGCAGATTAAAACGGCTTTGCCTCCAGCAACGCAATTGGAAACCGCGCTTGCGGGGCAACCAATTGCTTTAACGGCTATGTTAGAAGCTGCACAGGACAGCCCGTTAAAGATCGCTGCCGAAAATTGCTATTATCAAAGCAGTGGCCCTTATACCGGCGAGACAAGTCCCACTGCTTTGTATGCGGCGGGGATTCATCATGTTATTTTGGGCCATTCTGAACGGCGGCAACTTTTTCATGAAGATGACCAACTCATTAACCGGAAAATTAAGGCGGCGATCACAGCAGGGATTTGCCCCATTGTTTGTTGTGATGAGACAATGGGGCGTTTAATCACCAGTCAACGCGTCGAGTGGGTGGTGGCACGGATTTTGGATGATTTAAAAGGACTTACCGCTCAACAAGCTGAGCAGGTGACGATTGCGTATGAACCAACTTGGGCCATTGGCTCCGGGGAAAGTGCCGATCCTAGTCAGGCCGAAGAGGGATGCTACCTAATTCGCCAGACCTTGGGTCATATGTTTAATGAAACGGTGGCACAACAGACACGGATCCTCTATGGAGGTAGCATTACCCCTGATAATATTAAGCAAATGATGGCGAAACCAGATATTGATGGCGTCCTTGTTGGTGGAGCGAGTTTAGACCCGCGGACCTTCTTGAAACTCGTTAATTTTAATGACTAAAATCCTTGTTTTAAGATGCACAAAATAATACAATGAAACTGTAAGCAAATTGCTTGGAATTAAAGAAATAGAGGAGATCTATATAAATGTCACTTATTACAGATATTTATGCTCGTGAAGTCTTAGATTCACGTGGTAACCCAACTGTTGAAGCGGAAGTTTACACTGAAGCTGGTGGTGCTGGACGGGGGATTGTTCCTTCTGGTGCTTCAACTGGTGAACACGAAGCGGTTGAACTTCGTGATGGTGATAAAGACCGTTTTGGCGGAAAGGGTGTTTTAAAGGCCGTTGCTAACGTTAACAACGTTATCGCAAAGGAATTGGTTGGTATGGAAGTTACTGACCAAGTTGCCATTGATAAGGCTATGATTGCTCTTGATGGAACTCCAAACAAGGGTAAGTTGGGGGCTAACGCAATCTTGGCTGTTTCATTAGCTGCTGCTCGGGCCGCTGCTGACGAATTAGAAGTTCCTCTTTACAACTACCTTGGTGGCTTCAATGCTCATTTGATGCCAACACCAATGATGAATGTTATCAACGGTGGTGCTCACTCTGATAACAAGGTTGACTTCCAAGAATTTATGATCATGCCAGTCGGTGCTAAGAGTGTCCGGGAAGCAATCCGGATGGGTTCCGAAACCTTCCACGCTTTGAAGAAGGCCTTAGAGGCCGATGGAAAGGCTACTGCAGTTGGTGATGAAGGTGGTTTTGCCCCTGACTTTGCTAACAACGAAGAACCATTTGAATACTTAATCAAGGCGATTGAAGCTGCTGGTTACAAGCCTGGTAAGGACGTTGCCATTGCTGCTGACGTGGCTGCATCAGAACTTTGGAACGACGAAGACAAGAAGTACAAGCTTCGTTGGTCAACTGGTGAAGAATACACCACTGAAGAATGGATCGAATACTTAACTGGTTTGATCGAAAAGTACCCAATTGTATCAGTTGAAGATCCAATTGACGAAAACAACTGGGATGACTGGGTAACCATTACTGATAAGCTTGGTAAGAAGGTTCAATTAGTTGGTGATGACTTCTTTGTTACTAACACTGAATACCTTGCTAAGGGGATCAAGATGGGGGCTGCTAACTCAATCTTGATCAAGCTTAACCAAATTGGTACTTTGACTGAAACAGTTGAAGCTATTGAAATGGCTAAGGAAGCCGGTTACACGGCAATCGTTTCTCACCGTTCTGGTGAAACTGAAGACACAACGATTGCTGATCTAGTGGTTGCCTTGAACGCTGGTCAAATCAAGACTGGTTCAATGAGCCGGACTGATCGTCTTGCTAAGTACAACCAATTAATGCGGATTGAAGACAACCTTGGTGACGTTGCTCAATACAAGGGAATCAACTCATTCTACAACTTGAGTGAACAAACCCGTGAAGAAATTGAAAACAAGTAATTTGCGCTTGTCATAAAGGAGGTTCCGAACAATTTTAGTTCGGAACCTCTTTTTTGTTTGGATTAAATTTGCGAATGACTCCAGATTGCAATATAATTCATGATTGTGAGGAAAAAAGATACGGAGGTTTGTGATGAGTAATAAATCATCAGGTGCGCCAGAGTTGTCCCGTTCGATGACGGCGGGACAAATGGAAATGATTTCTCTAGGTGGTGCCATTGGAGTGGGGTTGTTCATGGGATCGACATCAACGATTAAATGGACCGGTCCTTCAGTCATCTTGGCCTATGCCTTAGTCGGGATAGTCTTGTATGTTGTGATGCGAGCATTGGGAGAAATGATTTATATTAATCCCGGAACTGGATCGTTCGCCGATTATGCTGCCGAATATGTGCATCCGATTTTTGGTTATCTCGCTAAATGGGCCAATGTGTTTGAGTACATAGTTGTTGGGATGTCAGAAGTCGTGGCAGCCACGGAATATTTGCAATATTGGTGGCCGCATTTACCTGCCTGGGTTTCAGGAATTGTGATTATTCTCTTCTTAGCTCTCGCCAATTTAGTGAGTGTGAAAGCCTATGGAACGATGGAATTTTATTTTGCCATGATTAAGGTGGTCACGATCATCCTAATGATCTTGCTAGGCTTTATGGTTATTTTCTTCGGCTTTGGTAATGGTGGACATCCGACTGGCTTTAGTAATTTATGGTCGCACGGTGGCTTCTTTACGGGTGGCTGGACTGGTTTCTTTTTCGCCATGTCGATTGTCGTTGGTTCATATGAAGGGATTGAACTACTGGGAATTTCAGCTGGTGAAGTAGCTAATCCGCAAGAAGCGATTGTTAAATCCGTTAAATCCGTCTTATTTCGGATTTTGATTTTCTATGTGGGGGCAATTTTTGTGATTGTGACCATTTATCCATGGAATCAACTGGGAAGTGTTGGCTCGCCCTTCGTTTCTACCTTCGCCAAAGTAGGGATTACCGCAGCGGCCTCGATTATTAATTTCGTGGTTTTAACGGCGGCTTTATCAGGTGCCAATTCCGGAATTTATTCTTCCAGTCGGATGTTGTTTAAATTAGCGCATGAAGGTGATGCCCCTAAGATCTTTGGCCGTATATCCAAACGGATTATTCCCGATGCCGCGATCCTAGGAATTTCTGGTGGAATTCTAATTGGGTTTATTTTGGACATTTTGGCCACGGTCTTTAATAAGTCGACCTCCAATATGTTTGTGGTGGTCTTTAGTTCATCGGTCTTACCAGGAATGATTCCTTGGTTTGTAATTTTACTGGCTGAGATGCGCTTCCGGCGCAATAACCCAGAAATTATGGCGACGCATCCATTTAAATTACCTTTATATCCATTGTCCAATTATTTTGCCTTTGTAATGTTGGCCTTGATTGTGATCTTTATGTTTGTCAATCCAGATACGCGAATTTCAGTTATTGTGGGTGCATTAGTTCTGATTGTGGCAACGATAGTTTACTTAATTCGTTATGGTAAGGATGGTCATCCGGATCTTGATAAATCCTGATGGTTAAAATGGACGGTGTTTAGGAGCGAAAAATCGCTCCTTTTTTGGTGAAGTTGGAAGTGCTAAACTATTCTCGTAACGGAGGCTATGATGAAAGAACAACGTTTAGTAACCTTAAAATATAATAATTTTCGTCAAATCGGTTTAGCGATCGTGATTGGTATATTAGCTGGATTAATAGTTAGCTGTTTTCGCCTTTTGATCCAAAAGGCCTTAAATTTAGTCCTTTTATTATTCGAGTTCTTTCATCATCAGCCAATCTGGTTGATCCCGTGGGCGGTACTAAGTGTGTTAATGGCCCTTTTTTTAGGATGGCTAAGTCAAAATTATCCTGATATTAAGGGGTCAGGGATCCCACAAGTGGAAGGCCAACTCATGGGCGAATACGAAGAAGCCTGGTGGCCAGTTTTATGGCGGAAGTTTCTTGGCGGGGTCTTTGGCATTGGCGCTGGTTTGTTTTTAGGACGTGAAGGTCCGTCCATTCAATTAGGTGCTACAGTTGGTCAAGGAATTGTCGAACGTCGGACCTTAACCCCGGTTGAACGCCGTATCGGCATTGCTAGTGGGGCGGCCGCTGGTTTGTCAGCCGCTTTTAATGCACCAATGGCGAGCGCGATGTTTATTTTAGAAGAGGTCTATCATAATTTTTCGCCCTTAGTCTGGATGTCAGTGTTTATTAGTGCCTTGTGTTCCAATTTTGTCTCTATGCAATTTTTTGGCTTACGTCCGGATCTAGACGTTGCTCATGAAGCTGTGTTACCGGCCGGTCAGTATTGGCAATTACTCCTGTTAGGAATTGTTTTGGGGGTCATGGGGCGCTTGTATCAGTATGTCGTTGTTCGCTTAGGGAAATGGAGTCGACTGGTAAAATGGTTTAAACCCCAATGGTATCCGGTTGTTCCTTTTCTGTTAGTGATTCCCATTGCCTGGTATTTACCCATCACATTAGGGGGCGGCAACGAGTTAATCGTCAATTTAACGAAATTACCGGTTTCGGTTTGGTTCTTCTTAGGCTTGTTCGTTTTACGTTTCGTCTTTTCAATGATTTCATACGGGGCTGAAATTCCAGGAGGGATCTTTTTACCTATTTTAACTCTCGGAGCTGTACTCGGCGCATTGTATGGAGCCTTCATGATTCGGTTTATGGGCTTGCCCCAAAATCTATTGCCTAATTTTATTATTTACGCTATGGCGGGATATTTTGCCTGCATTAGTAAAGCGCCTTTCACGGCCATTTTATTAATTACTGAAATGGTTGGTTCTTTAGCTCATTTAATGCCATTGGCGGTAGTTTCAATGGTGGCATATTTAGTCGTTGATTTATTGAATGGTCAACCGGTTTATAATGAGATGTTGCAAAACTTTTTACAACATAAAAAGATTATGTTTAAAGGAATGACCCAGATGACAACTTCCATTTATGAAGGATCGCGCTTAGTGGACAAGATGATTAAAGAAGTTGAATGGCCAGCTGGTTGCCTGATTTTAAGCATTTGGCGGGGTGAAGAACAGATCATTCCGCGTGGTGACACAAAGTTGAAGGTTGGGGATACCTTAATCGTTGAATTAACTGACCAAGATCAACAGGTACATAAAGAGACCATTAATCAATGGGCGCATGAGATGGGATCATAGCCAAAACGCTAAGAGTGTGTTATGATGAGATGGTTATAGGTCGAATAAAATTGGAGGAAACATTGTGCAAAATACTTTAATGACCCTCTTCTTAATTGATTGTGTAGTGTTGATTGCTTGCGTTATGATGCAACCGGCTAAAAACGACAATGATGCCATGTCTGCCTTTTCAGGTAGTGGCGGTGATTTGTTTGCCCGTCGTAAAGTACGAGGCTTTGAAGCGGTGATGCAAATTGCGACGACCATTTTTGGCTTCGCTTTCTTTGCCTTAGCGCTTGCGCTCGTTTTTGTATCATCACACTAATTCATCACTAAAGGCCTCCTAGCATATCTGGGAGGTCTTTTCATCATGAAAGGAATATTATGGCGGAAATAAAAGAACAAATTTTACAATATTTACAGGCTCATACCAACCAAGGCTTTGCGGCCGAGATTCTCGGCAGTAATTTAGGGATGAATTCGGCCGATGAATTCACCTCTTTGATTCAAATGCTGGCTCAATTAGAGCGTGAAGGTAAAGTGGAAGTCACCGATCTAGGTGAATTTAAAGCGGTAGTGCAACCTCAGCAGGTTACGGGGATTTTTCATGGTAATCCCAAAGGTTTCGGATTTGTTGCTTATGATGAAAATCAAGCCGATGTATATGTAAATGCTGATCATACGATGCATGCGCTTAATGGGGATGAGGTCGTCGTCAAAATTCTGCGTCCTGGCAATGGTAAGGAGCAGGGACCAGAAGGACAAGTAACGGAAATTATTACGCACAGCTACACGCGAGTAGTGGGGGAATTTAAACACCTCACGATGGGGAATTTTATTGGTGAAATTATCCTTAAAGACAAAAAGCTAGCTAATTATAAATTTTACGTTACTGACCAAGGGATTAATCCCCAGGATAATGATGTCGTCACCGGAACGATTGCTACTTATCCTAACGATGATGCTCCTCAGGTCATGACAGGGCCGGCAATGGGAGTTGTGGGAAATAAAGATGAACCGGGGGTTGATATTTTATCCGTGGTTTATGCGCATGATGTTCCTCATGAATTCCCCGAGGAAGCTTTAGCCCAGGCCGATTTGATTCCAGAAACGGTTCAACCAGAAGAAAAATTAGGGCGTCCAGATTTAACGGATCAACCCTTGGTTACGATTGACAGCATTGAATCCAAAGATCTAGATGATGCAGTGGTAGCTTGGCGATTAGATAATGGGAATTATCATCTAGGAGTCCACATTGCGGACGTAAGTCATTATGTCCGACCAGGGACCCCACTCGATGAAGAAGCTTATCGCCGTGGTACGTCAGTCTATTTGACCGATCGAGTTATTCCAATGCTTCCCAAGAAACTTTCCAACGGGATTTGTTCATTAAATCCGAATGAAGAGCGCTTGGCGATGAGTTGTGAAATGGAAATTGATCCACAGGGAAATGTGGTTAATCATAAGATATTCCCTAGTGTGATTCGTTCTCATGCTCGGATGACATATAAAGCCGTCAACTTAATTTTAGAATCCCATGATGAAAAAACACGCGCTGAATATCAAGATTTAGTCCCAATGTTTGAAACGATGGCGGATTTGCATCGGATTCTCTTAAAACATCGGCAGCATCGGGGAGCGATTGATTTTGAAGCTCCAGAAGCTAAGATTATCGTGGATGATTTTGGACACCCAATTGATATTGAGGTCCGGGATCGAGGATTATCGGAGCGGATGATTGAATCCTTTATGCTAGCAGCCAATGAAACGGTAGCTAAGCATTATGATCAAATGCATGTGCCATTCCTATATCGGATCCATGAACACCCCGATAGCGAGCGCATACGGAATTTTGCGGAGTTTTTGAGTGTCTTTGGGATCCAAATGAAGGGGGACTTAAATAACGTTCAGCCTAAAATGCTCCAAAACGTTTTAAAAGATGTTGCGGGTACCCCTGAAGAGCAGATGGTGCAGGTCATGATGCTTCGGAGTATGCAACAAGCCAAGTATTCTGATGAAGAACGCGGTCACTTTGGCTTAGGAGCGCAATACTATACCCACTTTACCTCGCCAATTCGTCGATACCCTGATACTACGGTCCACCGTTTAATTAAATGGTATTACGATCATGGAAAGGGTGAGGAAGCCAAAGCTAAGTATCGTGATCGATTAGGTGAGATTGCTGAACACACATCAGTCACAGAACGGCGTGGGATCGATACGGAACGCGACGTTGATAGCCTGAAAAAAGCAGAATATATGGAAGATCACGTTGGGGAAACCTTTGATGCGGTCGTCTCATCGGTGATGAAATTTGGTTTATTTGTTTCCTTACCAAATACAGTGGAAGGTCTAATTCACATTAGTGTGATGAAGGATGATTTCTACGAATACGTTGAAAAACATATGGCCCTAGTTGGTCGGAGTCACCATCATATTTTCCAAATTGGTCAACCGGTAAAAGTGAAGTTACTCCGCGTTGATAAAGACTTGCGGGAAGTGGACTTTGAGTTGGTTAATCCTCGCGAAGCTCCCGTTACTAAACTACGAGTACCTAAGGCGGATGATCGCCGTGGTGGTCGGCGTGGACAACGGAACTCTCATAGTTCTCGGAATCGAGATAATGGGAATCGGAATAATCGCCAAATCAATCGTGGTCAAGCTAGACACCGACCGCATGATGATGGACCACAAAAACGTGACCGGCGTCGTCGCCATTAATGAAAGGAGTCGTCATGGCAAAACAGCATCAGTCAAATCATGAAAATCTCGTGGCACAAAATAAAAAAGCCCGTCACGATTATGCCGTGACAGATACTTATGAGGCGGGGTTGGTATTAACTGGAACGGAAATTAAATCGATTCGCGATCGGCGGGTCAATTTAAAAGATGGATATGCGCAGTTTCATCATGATGAATTGTGGTTAATGAACGTTCACATTAGCGAATATGCTGGCGGAAATATTTTTAATCATGATCCCTTACGTAATCGAAAGTTACTCTTACATAAAAAAGAATTGAAAAAAATTCGGGGTGAAATAAGTGTAAAAGGGATTACCTTAGTACCGTTGAAGATGTATCTTAAACATGGTTATGCCAAGGTTTTACTGGGGGTTGCCAAGGGTAAGCATGAATATGATAAGCGTAACGATATTAAGAAGCGAGAACAAGATCGCCAAATTGAACGGGTATTAAAACACTATTAAAAAGGAGCAGACGGTACAAGCTGCATTAGCAGCGAGTCCGGTTTGCTCCTGTTTTTAATTGGTATGAGTAGCCAAGCGCAGGTCCATTTAAACTCGGTTTGTACAATTTGCTAGGAAGTCGACGATATTTTCGTTGCCAACGATTAATAAGGGTCGCAATTAGAATGGCTAGGGGTTCGTCAGCTTCGTTGGTGATCGCCAATTCATAATAACTAGCATTAGATAAAATCATTGGTTGCATCATAAAGACCAGTCGACCTGTCCGAAAAACGCGATAATGTTTATTTAAAGCGTTACCAATGATAACCCAGTTAAGACCACTAACATAGCGGACTTCGGGCATGATCCCAAATGGCTTAGTAATGGTTCCAACGGGTTGCTGGTTGTTAATGAGTTGATATTTGGAACGCAAGCCCCACCCCAGTTGGTGGGCAGCAGCTAAAACGGTTCCTTGGATATTTTGAACTTCTAGATGATTACTACGAAGACCATTTTTTCCCGTTAGGAGATATCGTTGGCGACCGTTGTCCGTTAAAATTACCGAAGTAGCGGCTTCGTTAGCTTGGTGGTCAGGTAAGTATAGTTTTTGCATCCTGAAAGCCTCCTCGCAGAAATTGCTTACATACCTATTTTAGCAGGCTTCGTTATGAAATGCAGGTAAACAGTCACCGCACCTTATGGTAAAATAAAACAGAGGTGACGAAGATGCAAGAGCTTATCCATAATGACTGGTGGCCGGTTTTAAAAAATGTTTTTGAGGCGCCTGCTTACCAGCAATTACGGGATTTTCTGATAAATGAATACCAGACTCAGACAGTGTATCCACCAGCAGAAGATATTTTCAATGCTTTTCGCTGGACTCCATACAGTCAGGTGAAAGTCGTGATATTAGGACAAGATCCTTATCATGGACCAGGTCAAGCACATGGGTGTAGTTTTTCAGTTCGACCGGGGGTGCCGTTACCACCGTCGCTGAAAAATATTTATCAGGAATTAACTACCGATGTTGGTGCTCAACCGGTTCATCATGGATATTTAAAGTCATGGGCTGATCAGGGAGTCTTACTTTTAAATGCGGTCCTTACTGTTCGATCAGGTCAAGCCAACTCACATCGAGGAATGGGCTGGGAAACGATCACTGATGCAGCGATTCAAGCCCTTTCCCAACGGCCGCAACCAGTGGTTTTCATTTTGTGGGGACGCTCGGCTCAGGCAAAGGAACGCCTGATAGATTTAAACCGCAATTATGTCATCACATCTGCGCACCCAAGTCCATTGTCTGCTTATCGTGGTTTCTTTGGCTCACGTCCTTTCTCGAGAGCTAATCTGGCTCTTCAGTCGTGGGGAGTGGAGCCCATCGATTGGCAGTTACCAATGAACGTTACTGAATAGGCTTGGAGGATAAATTAATGGATATTTTTCAAAATTTAGCTGATCAATTAAAAGGCAAAAACAAAACGATTGTCTTTCCAGAAGGGGAAGATGAACGGGTAATGGGAGCTGCCGTGCGTCTACAAGCAGATGGCTTAGTGACTCCATTATTATTGGGTAATCAAGATAAAATGGCTCAAGTAGCCCAAGATCATGGTTGGGATTTATCAGTGCTTGAGACCTTGGATCCAACCCAATATCCAGCTGACGATTTAAAGGCTATGCATGATGCATTGTTAGAACGACGGAATGGGAAAAACACTTCCGAACAAGTTGATCAAATGTTAACGGATGTAAGTTATTTTGCCACTATGTTAGTTTACATGGGGAAAGTAGATGGGATGGTATCAGGAGCGGTTCACCCAACTGGAGACACGGTCCGACCGGCATTACAAATCATTAAAACGAAACCTGGAAACAAGCGGATCAGCGGAGCCTTTATCATGCAAAAGGGTGATGAACGGTATATCTTTGCTGATTGTGCCATTAATATCGAACTAGATGCTGAAACAATGGCTGAAGTTGCCGCCCAAAGTGCGGAAACGGCGCACATGTTCGGTTTGGAACCGCGGGTTGCTATGTTGAGTTTCTCGACTAAGGGTTCTGCTGCTGGTGAAATGGTCACCAAAGTAGCTGAAGCAACTAAGTTAGCTCAAGCTAAGATTGATTATCCAGTGGACGGCGAATTACAATTTGATGCAGCCTTTGTACCATCGGTTGGGGAACGGAAAGCACCGAATTCCAAGGTGGCTGGGCATGCGAATGTCTTTGTCTTCCCAAGCCTGGAAGCAGGCAACATTGGTTACAAGATCGCCCAGCGGTTTGGGGGCTTTGAAGCGGTGGGACCAATTTTGCAAGGTCTTAACGCTCCAGTAGCTGACTTATCACGGGGTACCAATGAAGACGAAGTTTACAAAGTTGCTTTGATTACCGCAGCCCAAGCTTTGGAAGATTAAGATGGCAACAATTGGATTAAATAATCCAGCTCAGACAATGGCGCTAGGTGAACGCTTAGCGCCATTGTTAGTTGCTGGGGATGTGATTGTTTTAAATGGTGATTTAGGGGCAGGAAAAACCACCTTTACCAAAGGGATTGCCAAAGGTTTAGGAATTCAACGGGTGATTAAAAGTCCTACTTTTACCATTATTCGGGAATACTTAGATGGACGGTTACCGTTATATCATATGGATGTTTATCGGTTAGAAGCTGGTGGCGGTGAAGATTTAGGCTTAGAAGAGTATTTTGAAGGCGATGGGATCAGTGTGGTGGAATGGGCTGAATTTGTTGCTGATGAGCTGCCATCAGAGTATTTAGCGATCACCTTTAACCGTTGTGATCAGGCTGGCGAAGAAGTTCGCTCCGTCACTTTGGAACCGCATGGAGGCCATTTTGAACAAGTAGTAAAGGAGCTTGTCGAGCATGAGTGATGAACAAGTCTCTTTGAAATTAGCTGACCAAACGGATGCCAAACGAGTTTTAAGTTTCTTAAGACAAGCGGCCCAGGAAACTAATGTTATCTTAATTCCACACCTTGAATCCGTTAATGAGTCCGTCGAAGCCCTCAATTTAAAGACCATCGCCCAACAAGATGATGCCTTGGTTTTACTAGCATGCCTTGAAACTGAAGTGATCGGTATGCTGACAATTATGCCACTACCTGATCATCAACAGGCTGGCGAACTGGGGATTGTGGTTTTAAAAGATTACTGGCATCAAGGGATTGGGTCATTGCTAATTGATGAAGCGCTGTATTGGTATCAAAACTATGCCCCTTTGGAGCATCTAGTTTTGGATGTGTTCAAGAGTAATTCCAGAGCGATAAGGCTGTACCAACATTATGGGTTTGTAATAACTGGTGAAACGGAGATTACGGATGCCCGTGGTAGTCAGCAACCGACGATTTTAATGGAATTTACTAATTAAAACGGAAAAAAGTAAAATGGAGGTTGATGAAGAAAACTTTCTTCTCAACCTCCATTGTTTATACAGATTTAATAAATGGTCGAATTGCTTCAACACCAAAATTGTTAACCTGATGGATCAAGATTTCAGCGCAGGCGTGGGCATCATCTAAGGCATTATGATGATGATGCAGGTCAATTTGATAGGCTTGTGAGACCGTATCAAGTTTATGGTTAATTAGTTCTGGTGATAATTTTCGACTGGTCCGGACGGTATCAAGACTCTTAAAGCTAGGCACTGGTAAGTCATAGTGTTGTAAAACATGCTTTAGGACACTATTATCAAATTGGGCATTATGAGCAATTACCAGTTGATCGGGAGTAAAAAAAGTCTTTAAGTGGGGCCATAGCTCGGTAAAAGTAGGTGAATCAGCCACATCAGCTTCATGAATTCCGTGAATTGCCACATTGCGCCAAGCAAAATCAGTTTGTGGATTAATTAAACTATACAATTCATCAGTGATTTGATTGTTTCTGACGACGATCAAAGCTAAAGAGCAAGCGGAAAAGCGATAGTTATTAGCCGTTTCAAAATCGTAAGCAACGAAGTCCATTGAGAAACTCCTTTCCTAGTATTTTATTAGTATCGATTTTATAGACTTCCGGGGGGAAATGCAATTGATAGATAATTTTGCTTTGTTTGATGATATAATTTTACGTGTGTAATTGAAAATGAGGGGGAGGACAAATAATGGAAAATCTTACTAGTTTATTCCCGACAATTGAGATCAAAGCGAATGACCGCCTTGATCAATATACTTATACCAAAACGGGTGGCCCAGCCGATTGGGTGGCATTTCCGCAAACCTTTGAAGAAGTCCAAGTTTTAGTACGCTATGCTAACCAGCAACATTTACCATTAACAGTACTTGGTAATGCTAGTAACTTAATCGTTAAAGAAGGTGGCATTGCTGGCTTAGTCTTGATTTTAACGAAGTTGAATCACATTCAGGTTTCGGGCGAACAAGTCATTGCGCAAGCGGGTGCATCTTATATCGAAACGACTAAGGTGGCTCGTGATCACGCCTTATCTGGTTTAGAATTTGCTGCCGGGATTCCAGGTAGCATTGGCGGTGCCGTCTTCATGAATGCAGGGGCCTATGGAGGCGAAACTAAAGATGTGGTCCAATCAGCGACCGTCATTAGTCCGGTTGGGGAAGTAACTACTTTAACGCATGAAGAACTTGATTTTGGTTATCGGCATAGTAGTGTCCAAGACACGGGCTCGATTGTCTTATCGGCTACTTTTAGTTTGAAAACGGGCGATCAAGAAGTGATTTCTGCAATGATGGATGATTTAAATCAACGGCGGGCTGACAAACAACCTCTGGACTTGCCATCTTGTGGGAGTGTCTTCAAACGACCAGTAGGCTACTACGCGGGAAAGTTAATTCATGATGCGGGCTTACAAGGATACACAGTTGGTGGTGCGCAAGTTTCTAAAAAGCATGCCGGATTTATTGTTAATATCGGTCAGGCCACGGCCACTGATTATTTGGAAGTGATTCATCATGTGCAAGCAACAGTGCAAGCTAAGTTTGGTGTATCCTTGGAAACGGAAGTTAGAATCATCGGACGAGACTGATTCGATGAAGGGAGAAGAATATGGATTGGTTAGCCAGCCTCTTAACCTGGCATAATTTGGCCAGTTTAATTGATATACTTTTAATTTGGTTCTTTATCTATGAGTTAATTGTCCTGATTCAAGGAACCCGGGCTGTTCAACTATTTAAAGGAATTTTAGTGATCATCGTTTTAAAGATCATTAGCTGGTACTGTGGCCTTAGTACGGTTTCATGGGTAATGGATCAAGTTATTAACTGGGGAGTCATTGCCATTGTGGTCATTTTCCAACCAGAAATCCGCCGAGGCTTGGAACACATTGGACGCGGCTCTTTCTTTACCCGGAACCGGACGGAGAATGAAGCCGAAGAGCATATGATCACGCAGATTGACCAGGCGATCCAATATATGTCAAAACGCCGGATTGGGGCTTTAATCACGATTGAAATGGGGACGGGACTGGAAGAGTATATTGAAACAGGGATTCCGATGGATGCTGACGTGACTTCAGCCTTGTTAATCAATACCTTCATTCCAAACACGCCCCTTCATGATGGAGCGGTAATCATTAAGGATGGTCGGATTGCAGTGGCGGCCGCTTATTTACCGCTATCCGACAGTAAATTAATTCCAAAAGAATTGGGAACTAGACATCGGGCGGCTGTTGGGATTAGTGAAGTAACGGATGCTTTGACCATTGTTATTTCTGAAGAGACAGGTGAGGTGTCCTTTACGAAAGATAATGAATTATTGCGAGGGATGACTCGAGATAATTATCTTAAGTTTATGCGGGCCAACTTATACCGATCGGAAAGCCAGCCAGTTAGTAATTTGCTGACGCGTTTCTTAATGCTCCTGCGGGGGAAAGGAGGTCGTCATGAAAAATAATCAAAAGAGTCTGTGGACTCGACCGCTATTTTTGCGGATTGTTTCCTTGGTTTTGGCGATCGTGCTTTTCTTATATGTTAATGGTGGTAGTGATGGCTTCTTGCGGCAGACGACGCGGGGCAATAACGATAGTAGTACTAGTATCTTGAACTCATCGAAATCGACGACTGTTAAAATTCCCTTAACTGTGAATGCCAATACAGACAAATATGTGGTTACCGGGTATCCACAGTTTGTTAAGGTGAAACTAACTGGTCCGTCAGCTCTCGTAACAACATCCGTTAATACCCAAAACTTTAAAGCCTACATTAATTTGAGTGATTTAACAGCTGGTGAACATACGGTGAAAGTAAAAACAAGTGGTTTAAATTCCAATGTAAAAGCGACGGTTAACCCTGCTAAAATCACCGTTAACATTGAACCACGGAGTACGATTACTGCTAGTGTGAAAGTACAGCTTAGCAATACATCTTTAACTGGGGATTACAAACTGGGTAATGCTAAACCAGCTTTAGATACCGTTCAGGTTACTGGAGCACGCAGCGAAGTCCAACAAGTTTCGCAGGTTATTGCCTATGTGAAGGTTCCTAAAAATACGACTGCGACTTTACATCAGCAGGTCACCTTACAAGCAGTTGACAAAAATGGGAAAGCCCTAAATGTTGTGGTTACGCCAGGGACAATTTCTGTTACTGTTCCCGTGAGTGCGGATGATCAGTCTAGTAGTAGTCAATCTAGTGATTCTGATAACACTAGCTCATCAAGTTCGGCGGTCAGCACTAGCGAATCGAGTTCCTCAGCTAGTTCGAGTTCCGCAAGTTCATCTAGTAGTGATAAGTAAAGAAATGGAGATTAAATAAAAATGGATTTAAAATATTTTGGTACTGATGGGGTGCGAGGAGTTGCTAACCAAGATTTGAGCCCAGAACTGGCTTTTCAAGTTGGTCGAGCTGGTGGTTACGTTTTAACCCGCCATTCCGAACGGAAACAGCCCCAAGTGCTGGTAGCCCGGGATACGCGGATTTCAGGACAAATGTTGGAAAACGCTTTGGTGGCAGGTTTATTATCTGTGGGAATTGAAGTTTTACGCCTAGGAGTGGTCACGACCCCGGGAGTAGCTTATCTAGTGCGGGCTCAAGAAGCGGACGCGGGAGTGATGATTACCGCCTCGCATAATCCGATCGAATATAATGGGATCAAATACTTTGGTGCCGATGGGTTTAAGTTATCTGATGACTTAGAATATGAAATTGAACAATTACTTGATGCTCCAGTTGATGAATTACCACGTCCTTCCGCTGATGGCTTGGGGATGGTCGATGATTACTTGGAAGGATCTCTCAAGTATACTTCTTTCTTGGAGCAAACGATTTCTACGGACTTAAGTGGCTTAAAAGTAGTGGTTGATGCCGCTAATGGTGCCACCAGTGCCTTCATTTCACCATTATTTGCTGATTTAAACGTTGATTTAATTCCGATTAATGATCAACCTGACGGATTAAATACTAATTTAGATTGTGGGTCAACTCATCCAGAAGGGTTACAAAAAGCCGTGCTGGAGCATGAAGCAGACTTGGGTTTGGCTTTTGATGGTGACGGTGATCGTTGCATTGCCGTTGACGAACACGGTCAATTGGTTGATGGTGACAAGATTATGTATATTTGTGGCCGATATTTAGAACAAAACGGCCGCTTAAAACATAATACGGTAGTTACCACCGTAATGAGTAATCTTGGTATGTATAAGGCCCTAGAAGCTCACGATATGCAAAGCGTCAAAACTAAGGTTGGTGATCGTTATGTCGTGGAGGAAATGTTAGCCAATGGTTATAATCTCGGTGGGGAACAGTCAGGACATATTATTTTCTTGGATCACAATACCACTGGTGATGGGATGCTAACGGCTTTGCAATTATTGCAAGTGGTTAAGGCAACGGGTCAAACTTTAAGCGAGCTTGCGAGCGAGGTTAAGACTTATCCGCAAGAATTAGTTAATATTACGGTTCAAGACAAACAAGCTGCTCTATCAAATCCGGAACTAAAAGCGGTAATTGAAGAGGTTGAACAGGAAATGGCTGGTGACGGACGGGTACTTGTGCGGCCAAGTGGGACGGAGCCTTTACTACGGATCATGGCTGAAGCTCCGACGGAAGAATTAGTACATCAATATGTAACAAAGATTGCAGAAGTAGCACGACGGGTCTTATAAAACCATTACGATAATCATCCTATGAGGGTGGTTATCTTTTTTTGTAATTTCATGAAACTACCTAGACCAATTTAGAATGATTATTTGACATAAGTTTTCGAACCTGGTATCATTACAATGTTTAGTGAAATAAAGTAAATTGTTAAACATCTATACCAATTTGGGAGGGCAATCAAATGTGTGGGATTGTCGGAGTTACGGGAAATGACCGTAGTGTTGAAATTTTAATTAATGGTTTAAAAACTTTAGAATACCGGGGCTATGATTCGGCCGGGATTTATGTGAATGATCAAAATGGTCACGATTACCTAGTGAAGCGTCAAGGACGGATTAAGAATTTGGAAAGTGCCTTAACTGATGATGTTCATGGGAAAGCTGGGATTGGACATACTCGTTGGGCAACCCATGGGGAACCTAGTGAAAAGAATGCCCATCCACATTTTTCGAATGACAAACGCTTCTATTTAGTTCATAATGGCGTGATTGAAAATTATGAGCAATTAAAACGTGAATACCTTGGCGAAGTGGAACTGAATAGTCAAACAGATACGGAAGTGATTGTTCAATTAGTGGCTCACTTTGTTCATGAAAGCCACATGACGACCAAGTCAGCCTTCTTAAAGGTTTTACGGTTAATCAGTAACGAATCTTCATATGCTTTTGTCCTCATGGATCGGGAAGAACCTGATACGCTCTTCGTTGCCAAAAATAAAAGTCCCCTATTGGTTGGGCTGGCAGATGGATATAATTTAGTTGGTTCTGATGCGATTTCAATGCTGAAAGAAACAAATCGGTTCATGGAAATTGAGGATCACGAATTAGTAATTGTGAAACCCGATCGCATTCAAATTGAAGATTTTGAAGGTCAAGAGCGCAGTCGGGATAGTTTCGTGGTTGATATGGATGCGGATGCCGCAGATAAGGGGGCCTATCCATATTACATGCTAAAAGAAATTGATGAACAACCGGCGGTGATGCGGCGGATTGTTGGCCAATACTTTGATCAAGCTGGTAACCCGCTAGTAGATGTGGCCATTCTAGACGCCCTTGCGAAAGCTGATCATCTCTATATCATTGGTGCTGGGACTAGTTATCATGCCGGCTTAGTTGGGGCACGGATGATTGAAAAATATGCTCACATCCCTACGACCGTTCATATTTCATCCGAATTTGCCTACGATCATCCGATGTTAAGTGAGCATCCGTTCTTCTTGTTCTTATCGCAAAGTGGGGAAACGGCAGATAGTCGCCAAGTGTTGGTAGAAGTAAATGAGAACCATTGGCCAAGTTTAACGATGACCAATGTTGATAAATCAACCTTATCTCGCGAAGCAACCTACACGATGCTCTTACATGCCGGTCCAGAAATCGCCGTGGCCTCAACCAAAGCTTATACCGCTCAGATTGCCGTCGAAGCAGTGCTTGCTAAGGCGCTTGGTCAGTTTTTAAAGCATCCTGAAGCCGATGAATTTAATTTGCGGAGTCAATTAGGGATGGTCGCTTATGGCATGCAAGCGATCACTGATAGTAAGGATGATATTGAAGAAATTGCTTCGCGTTTTCTTTCAAAGACCCGGAATGCCTTTTACATTGGTCGGGCCATTGACTGGTCAGTTTCCATTGAAGCAGCTTTGAAACTTAAGGAAATTTCCTATGTGCAAGCAGAAGGTTTTGCTTCCGGGGAATTAAAGCATGGGACCATTGCCTTGATTGAGAATGGCACTCCAGTGATTGGGATTATTACCCAGGATAAGACAGCTGGTTTGACCCGGAGTAATTTAGAAGAAACGGTTGCTCGCGGTGCCAATGCCATTACGATTGCGTCACGGCATTTAGCGCAAGAAACCGATACGATTATCATTCCTGATGTTGATGATAACTTAACGCCCCTCCTAAGTGTTGTGCCGGCCCAACTGTTGGCTTATTACACTAGTTTAGGAAAGGGTTATGATGTTGATAAACCACGGAATTTAGCTAAGTCAGTGACAGTCATGTAATAGAAAAGTCGATGCACCCGCATCGACTTTTTTGAATCCTTATTAAGCTGTTTCCAACATTTCTTCCACCGATTCTTTGGTATGGTTTTTCCACCAAGAGGAAAGTACGGAACCTGAAATATTATGCCAAATACTGAAAATCGTAGATGGAATTGCGGCCGCTGGCGAGAAGTAGGCCAAAGCCAGGGTAGCCCCTAAGCTAGAATCTTGCATTCCAACCTCAAAAGTAAGGGCCTTTTGTTGGGGTTGACGGAGCCGCAGGACTAGGGAGAATAAGTACCCCAAGCTATAACCAAGGAGGTTATGAAGCATCACGACTGGAATAACGATCGCCGTAGCAGCAGTGAAGATGTTGGCGTGATTAGCCGAAACCACTGCGCCGATGATTAATAGAATAGCCAGTTGCGAAACAATCGGTAAAAATTCTAAGATAGGACGTAACTTTTTACCGAAGAAGGTGTGAACCAGGACCCCTAGGATAATTGGAATCACCACAATTTCTAAAGTGCTAGTAAATAAACTTTGCGCCGGAACGGTAACGTAACGTCCAGCTAAGAAGTACAGAATTGAAGGTAAAGCTAAGGGGGCTAGTAGGGTTGACAGGGCTTCAATGGAAACATCTAAAGCCACATCACCACCAGCTAAGTAGGCCATCACACTTGAAGAAGTCCCACTAGGACAAGAGCCAACTAAGATGACTCCAGCGGCGGTCGCTCCCTTTAATTGAAAGACCAAACATAATAGCCAAGCTAAGCCCGGCATAATAATGTAATGGGCGATCGTTCCCATGATAACAGGGATTGGACGTTTTACGATTCGTTCAAAATCTTTTCCCGTAAGGGTTAAACCCATTCCAAAGAGGATAATCCCCAGAAGATACTTTGTATTGGGAACTAAAGGGGCCGAAACACTGGGCAAAAAATAATTGAAGACGGCCCAAACAACCACAAAGAGGGTAAACCACTTGCTTAACCATTTTCCGAATGCAACTACTTTATTCATAAACTCTTCCTCCTAAATGCCGTTAATGATACCCAAGGGTAATTTTGGCTAATCGACTCATTTTATCGGGTGACCAGACCGGATACCAGACTAGCTGGATCTCGACTTCCGTCACTTCTTCAACTTTCATCAAGGCGCTTTTAATCATTTGTTGTAGGACTTCTGAAATGGGGCACCCCATGGTCGTGAGGGTCATTTGAATCGTAGCCTTACCATTATCGTCTAACTCCACGTTATAGATCAAACCGAGATTAACGAGGTCAATCCCTAATTCTGGGTCGATAACCGTTTGCAGAGCTTTAATCATTCGATCTTGAATCGATTCTGATGTCGGGTTAGCCATAAATTACCTCCGTTAATTTAATTCTTCAGATTTGAAACTTTGGATAAGACATCATAGCCAACCATCACCCCACCAGTATCGGCTGAAGTTACTAAGGCTTGATATCGTGCCAAGTAACCACTCTTAACCTTTGGTTCAAATGGCGGGAGTTCTTGTCGACGTTTTTCCATTTCTTCATCAGAAACCAGTAGATCAAGGGTTCGTTTGGTCAAATCGATATGGATTTGATCACCATCTTTAATTAAGGCAATTTCGCCACCAGAAGCTGCTTCAGGTGAAATATGCCCAATACAAATCCCGTGAGTGGCTCCTGAAAAGCGCCCGTCAGTAATTAAGGCGACATCGCGTTCGAGGCCCCGACCAATAATGTCAGAAGTTGGGTTGAGCATTTCCGGCATCCCAGGACCACCTTTAGGACCTTCATAGCGGATGACAACTACATTGCCTTTTTTGACGGTTCCATTATCAATCCCTTCGACCGCCTCATCATGGGAATCAAAACAAACGGCTCGACCCGTGAACTCTTTAATGTCTGGGTCAACTCCAGCCGACTTAATAACGGATCCCTTTTTGGCGATATTACCGTATAGGACGGATAACCCCCCTTCAGTCGAGTAAGCATTCTCAACTGGTCGAATGACTTCTTTATTGGTTGAATAGTGATTAGCCACGTTTTCGCGAATCGTCTTACCAGTTACCGATGGACGATCCGGATGGAAAACATCACCACCGAGTTCAACTAATTCATTCATAATCGCTGGCATGCCACCTGCATTATGCACGTCTTCCATGGTCCAACTTGACGATGGAGCAATTTTGGCAATGTGTGGCGTGCGTTTAGCAATGGTGTTGATGTCTTGTTCCGTATACTCAATGCCAGCTTCATGAGCCACTGCTAATCCGTGAAGGACAGTGTTAGTTGAACCACCCATGGCCATATCAGCAGCGTAAAGATCATCAAAAGCTTCTTTGGTCATAATATCGCGCGGCCGTAAGTTCTCTTTGACTACTTCGACAACGCGACGGGCAGCTTGGCGAACTAATTCTTTTCGTTGTTCGGAAATGGCCAGGGCGGTCCCATTATATGGTAAGGCCATCCCCAAGACTTCCATCAAACAGTTCATGGAGTTAGCAGTAAACATCCCGGCACACGATCCACAAGTTGGACAAGCGTTCATTTCCATTTCCAAGAATTCTTCTTTGGTGATGGCACCATCTTTAAAGGCTCCAACGGCTTCAAACATGTTTGAAAGGGTCATTGCCTTACCATTTGGATCCAAGCCGGCTTTCATCGGCCCTCCAGAAACGAAAACGGATGGGACATTGGTTCGTGCCGCTGCCATTAACATACCAGGTGTGATCTTGTCACAGTTAGGCATAAACAAGACACCGTCAAACCAGTGGGCGTTAATCACGGTTTCGGCCGAATCAGCAATGATCTCACGGCTGGGTAGTGAATACCGCATCCCAATATGACCCATCGCAATTCCATCATCAACGCCAATAGTGTTAAATTCAAATGGAATGGCGCCAGCCTTGCGGATTTCTTCTTTGGCGATATCTGCTAAAGCACGTAAGTGGACGTGACCAGGAATGATTTCAATATAGGAATTACAAATGCCAATAAAAGGTTTGTCCATATCTTCAGGACTTTTGACCATTCCAGTAGCGTATAGCAGGCTTCGGCCAGGGGCACGATCGACCCCTTTGGTGATTTCATCACTTCGTTTTTGTAGTTTACTAGCATCGATCGAAAAACTTAATGTGCCCATACAACTTCTCCTTTTCATCACGGCAAGAAATAAAAAACGATCAGGAAGCTGACAGTTCCTGATCGGCGATGATATCAATTACTGCCCGTTTTGTTTAATTACTAACGGGCATCATTAAAAGGCACCCGTCTTGCTAAATGACGATGATGCTAATGACAGTAATTAAAATGACTGGTAATTGTTGATTCATATTATTCCTCTTGGTTGGTTTGTTTTACTTAACCTAAATTAGATAAATCTAACCTGATTAAATTGGTTCTAATATAAATCTGACGATGATCATTGTCAAGCCTTTTTTAAAATAAATCTAATTTAGCCGCAAACCCACAGTTGTATTAACTTCAAGAAAAAATTTAACTTTTTAAAAATTAATTGATTCCTTTATATAACCGAGATATTTGACGATGGTAATTAAAAAATAATTAGAAAATGTGTTGACAGCTTTAGGATAAATAGTCTATAGTTACGCCATCGAATTTATTAAGTATTTCAGAAAGGAGCCAATTCACTATGAACGCTATTAATGTCATCCAAGTTCAAATTATCATTATTGTGATCATTATTATCTTAGCTGTCATTATTCGCGATTATAGTGGATTAGGTAGGTAGGCTTTTTAGTCAATCCAATTTCTAATACCAGTCCACTAGAGTAAACAACTTCTGGTGGAGTGGACTAAACACCCATCAGAAATGATGGGTGTTTTTTCGTTAATGGATCGGGACTAGTAAATTCGTTAAATCAGCTTTGGAGGTGACAAGATGAATAAGACAAGCGGATCAAAAGCGCTACTCGATGAGCTGACGGCACAACAGGTTGAAGTCGTCTTCGGTTATCCGGGTGGGGCAGTGATTCCACTTTACGATGAAGTTTATCAAGAGAAATATCATAATATTTTAGTTCGTCATGAACAAGGCGCTGCGCATGCAGCGGAAGGTTATGCGAAGGCATCCGGAAAGACGGGAGTTGTTTTCACCACTTCTGGTCCGGGGGCGACGAATGCTTTAACGGGGATTGCCGATGCGAAACTTGATTAGGTCCCAATGGTAGTCTTTACCGGTCAGGTTGGGCGTGCCCTTATTGGGACGGATGCCTTTCAAGAAGTCGATATTGTTTCCATGGCAAAAGCGGTCACAAAAGCGACTTTTCAGGTCTTAACACCTAGCGAATTAGTACCAACGGTTCGTAAGGCCTTCCAGATCGCCCAGGATGGACGACCAGGGCCAGTGTTAGTCGATTTGCCTAAGGATATCACCACGGCTGATGTTTATTTACCATCTCGGCCAGCACCAGTTAGCGAGACATTGCCAGATGATAATCAAGTGCAATTTCAAGAGGTATGGGAGGCCTTCAAAAAGGCTAAAAAGCCCTTGTTACTGGTTGGTAATGGGGCGGCTAAGGAGGAAACCAGTCGCCTAGTGCGGGAATTTGTCACCCAGACCCAAACCCCAACTGTTGCGACCCTCTTAGGCTTGGGAGTATTACCAAGTGATGATCCTAACTTCCTTGGCATGGGTGGAATGCATGGATCTTATGCAGCTAATCAAGCCTTAAGCAATTGTGATTTCTTGTTGAATCTCGGCTCACGTTTTGATGATCGAATGGCTACGAAGCCGAGTGAATTTGCTAGTCAGGCTACCATTGCCCATTTTGACCTTGATCCACATGAATTAGGTAAGATTATTGCAACGGATTATCCAGTCGTGACGGATGCGAAGGTCGCGATGGAATGGTTTGTCAATGCTAGTCAAAGTGAGCCAACGAATGACCATACAGCTTGGTTAGCTCAGGTGCAAAGCTGGCAAAGTGAGCATCCATTCACTTATCAAAAGGAAGCAGGAGTTATGAAACCACAGGCCGTGATTGAAGCGGTTAGCCAAGCCACACATGGTCAAGCATATGTGGCAACCGATGTTGGTCAACATCAAATGTGGGTTGCTCAATACTATCAATTCCAACAGCCAAGTCATTTGGTAACCAGTGGTGGTCTTGGGACGATGGGCTTTGGGATCCCCGGCGCAATTGGGGCTAAACTAGCTCATCCTGATCAGGACGTTGTCTTATTCTTGGGCGACGGTGGTTTTCAGATGACAAGTGAAGAATTGGATGTAATTCGTGAAAATCAGCTGAATGTCAAGGTAGTGATGTTTAACAATCACGCTTTAGGAATGGTCAAGCAATGGCAAGACCTGTTCTTTGATCAACACCGGAGTCGAACGGTTTTTGAAGATCAGCCTGATTTTCAAAAAATTGTACAAGGTTATGGTTTAGATACCTACCGTTTGTCACCAGACAATTGGCAAGCAGAGTTGGAGAATGCCCTGGCTAGTCCGCGGGCAGCGTTTATTGAAGTTGAAATCCCAGCAGATGAGAATGTCTTTCCAATGATTCCTGCTGGGGAAGCTAACACAAATATGTTATTAGGATAATCAAGTTTTATATTTATATAAGAGAAAAGGAGATAAAAAATTATGGTTGAAATGTTATACGAAAAGGATGTTACGACAAATTATTTAGCAGGCAAGAATGTTGCCTTTATCGGTTATGGAGCACAAGGGCATGCCCAAGCTAATAACCTTCGTGATTCTGGTGTTGAAGTGGTCGTTGGGGTTCGCCCGGGTCAATCAGCTGACAAGGCCAAAAATGATGGTTTTGAAGTATACAGTGTTGCTGAAGCAGCTAAGCAAGCTGATTGGGTCCAGATGTTAACGCCAGATGAAGTAATGGCTGATGTCTACAAGAATGAAGTAGCTGATAACCTTGAACCAGGAAATGTGTTAGGATTCTCGCACGGGTTTAATGTTTATTATAAAGAAATCGTGCCACCTGCTGATGTAGATGTTGTCATGATGGCACCAAAGGGTCCCGGTAACCTTTGTCGTCGGACCTATAAAGAAGGATTTGGGGTCCCAGCTTTATATGCAGTTTATCAAGACCATTCTGGACATGCCGAGGACTTAGCTAAAGAATTTGCGAAGGCAAACGGAGCAGCTCGGGCCGGCTTGCTTGCAACGACCTTTAAAGAAGAAACGGACGAAGATCTCTTCGGTGAACAAAATGTTTTGATGGGGGGCATTACGGCCTTGATTGAAACTGGTTTTGAAGTCTTGACGGAGGCTGGTTACTCACCTGAATTAGCTTACTTTGAAGTTGAACATGAAATGAAGCTAATTTGTGACCTGATCTATGAAGGTGGTTTTGCCAAGATGTACAAGGATTGCTCAAATACTTCCGAATATGGTTCATACACCCGGGGACCACGAGTAGTTAATGAAGAATCTAAGCGGGCAATGAAGCAAAACTTGCAAGAAATTCAAGATGGTACTTTTGCCAAGGAATTCATGGATGATTACCACAATGGCTTTAAGAAGCTTTACGCTTACCGTTCTGAAATGGAACAATCACAATTGCAAAAGGTTGGGGACGAGTTACGGGCTAAGATGCCATTCGTTGCGGCCGAAGACAAATACAGTGATTAATTAAGTTTTTGGAGGATTGTTTGGCAATCCTCTTTTATATGGCAAAAATTAGCTGAATTAAGATGGAGGATGGCAGATGTCAACAGTCTTAAAATTAGAACATGTGAATTTTACAAGAGCGGGGAAACCGATCTTAAAAGATCTCAATTGGGAAATTCAATCGGGTGAAAACTGGGCCGTTTTAGGACTTAACGGGGCCGGCAAGACCACTTTATTGAAATTGCTACATGGGGATATTTGGCCGTCGAGTGGTCAAATGGAAGTCTTGGGCCATGTATTTGGTCATTCCAACATTAATGACTTACGGAAAAAAATTGGTTGGGTCAGTAATGCTCTGCAAGATTGGCTACATCCCGGGGATAGTGCCGAATCAATTGTTTTATCTGGGAAATTTGCCAGCATTGGAGTTTATGAAGAGACTACCCCAGCTGAACAAGCAACAACTGTAGACCTATTGAAACGGGTCGGCGGTGGTTCCTTGCTGGGCAAACCATACCGTATTTTGTCGCAAGGCGAAAAGCAATTAGTAATGATTGCGCGAGCCCTAATGGCCCAGCCAGAACTATTAATTTTGGATGAACCTTGTAATGGCTTAGATCTATTTGCACGGGACCGCTTGTTGGCTAATATTGAAAAAATTGCTGCCGATCCTGCTAGTCCAGCCATGCTAATTGTTTCACACCATACAGAAGAGTTATTACCATGTTTCCAAAAGGTTTTATTGTTAAAAGACGGGTCAATTTTTGATCAAGGATCAAGGCAAGCAATGTTTACTGAAGAAGAATTGACCGAATTCTATGGGGCGCCAGTTAAAGTGCTACGTAATGAAAACGACCACGTCTTAGTTTATTTAAGAAAATAGAGATTGAGAAAAAGAGAATTGGTTACGGGAGATAGGTTATGGAGAACAATTTATCACAATCATTAGATTTTAGTTTACCAAGGAAAACATTAAAAAAGGATTCAGTCAAAACCGTTATCTTGGCTTCTATGGTCGGGACCATGATTGAATTCTACGATTTTTACGCTTATGGAACGGCGTCGGCGGCATATTTTCCTAGGGTCTTTTTTCCAGAAGTTACCCCAACAATTGCCTTATTACTAAGCTTACTGACTTTCGGGGTTGCCTTCATTGCGCGGCCTTTGGGATCGTTTGTCTTTGGCCACTATGGCGATAAGATGGGGCGGAAGAAAACGTTAGTGATTTCATTATTATTAATGGGATGTTCGACAGTTTTAATTGGTCTTTTACCGGGATACAATACCTTAGGTTTAACGGCTGTCGTTCTCTTATGTCTATGCCGATTTGTTCAAGGAATTGGTTTGGGTGGTGAATGGTCTGGAGCAGCTTTAGTAGCGACGGAAAACGCGCCAGCTAATAAGCGGGCTTTATACGGGGCCTTCCCAGAATTAGGGGCACCACTTGGTTTCTTCTTAAGTAATGGTCTTTTCGTTGTTTTAGAGTTTACCCTAAGCCCTAGTCAAATGGAAAGTTTTGGTTGGCGGATTCCATTTCTAGCATCAGCTGTGCTAGTTGTGGTTGGTTTCTGGGTTCGTGAGAAGATGCAAGAAACGCCATTGTTCCGGATGGCTAAACAACGGAGTGCGACGACGAAATCACCATTAGTAGAAGTTTTTAAAAGTAATTGGTTAGAAATAGTTCAAGGAACCTTCATCGTTGCCGTTACTTACACGCTTTTCTATACGCTCGCAACTTGGTCATTATCCTATGCAACGACTACCCTGGGATTTAGTAAACAAGCATATTTAATGATGCTCATGGGAACGGTCGTCATCTTCGCCTTGTTAATTCTATTCGCTTCTCGGATTTCAGATGCCTTTGGTCGTAAACGAGTGCTCTTATTTAGTGCCGTGGCCTTAGTTATCTTCGGACTAGTTTTTCCATATTTACTAACTGGTCATCATAATGTATGGGGAGCGCTAACTTTCTTAGGCGTTGGCTTTGCATTAATGGGGATTGCCTTTGGTCCACTTGGCGCAGTCTTGCCAGAACTATTCCCGACGAAAGTCCGGTATTCTGGTTCTGGTATTGCATATAATCTGGCGGCAATTGTAGGGGCGGCCTTTGCACCAACCATTGCGGCTTGGTTAGCGGCAAATTGGGGAATTCATTCCGTGGGCCTATATCTATCATTAATGGCGGTCTTATGTGTAGTTTCATTATTAACGATGCATGAAACTAAGGAAGTCGATTTTACTAAATAAATATTATAGAAAGAAAGAGAAAATTTATAGA
>NZ_AICN01000072.1:0-122099 GCF_000247775.1 Limosilactobacillus gastricus PS3 | reverse complement strand
GTAGCCTTTTATCAATTATTGACCGCTAGAAGCAGCATTATTAGTGTTAGCATCGGTGGTTGATTGCGAATTTTGCGTAATCGTTTGAACCGATTCTGACAACATCGAGCTTGAAGCGCTGGACGTTGATTCTGATGAAGCACTTGAAGAATCACTACTGCTTGATGAAGAGCTAGTAGATGATGAAGAGCTAGTAGATGATGTTGAACTTCCAGATGCATACTCGATGCTGAATGGATAGGCCTTGAACATGTATTGGGTCACCCCTTGGACACTAACTGATTCAAGGGAACTTGGCATGGTCCAATTACTTGCATGGTTTTCACCATCAAGATATGACATCAGAGCTTTATACAAGTATTGAGCCGAGTAGGCACCAGAATCCGTTAAGGTGTTCTTATTATCATCATATCCGGTCCATACCGAAATGGAGTAGTTCTTGGTGTAACCGGTCATCCAGGAATCCAGGATTCCACTGTTGTTGTTATTATCAGAAGCGTTGGTTGTTCCAGTCTTCCCAGCTTGGTTAACGCCACTGAGGTAAGCAGAAGTCCCACTACCATTACCCGTAAAGACCCCTTCAAGCATGTTAGTAATCATAAAGGCAGTTCCCTTGGTCATTGCCCGACTACCCTGTTTCTTGAAGTTAGTAGTGGTTCCTTCTTGAGTAGTAACCGAAGTGACATAGTATGGTTCGTAGTATGTTCCGCCATTAGCAAATGCAGCATAGGCTGCGGCTTCTTGGAGCGGAGAGATATAAAGGGCAATCCCACTTGAGTAGGTATAAGCCTTCTTTTGGGAAATACCCAGTCCCTTTAAGAACTTAGTGGCCTTGCTAATTCCAACAGCTTGTAGGGCTCGGATCGCAGGAACATTTCGTGATTGGACTAGAGCCTGTCGCATGGTGATGTTACCTTGGTACTTGTTATCAAAGTCCTTAATAGTACCAGTTGCATCAGGCCAAGTCATGGCAGTATCTGACAAAACATGGAAGGTTGGCCAGTGAAGATATTCAATGGCGGGACCATAATCCATCAGTGGTTTAGCCGTCGAACCAGAAGAGCGGGTTTGTTGAACAGCTCGGTTATAACCATAAACCGTATTACTATCAAGCTTCCGACCACCTAACATGGCAATAACTTGTCCATTATGAGGATCGACGACGGCAACCCCCACCTGAACATTATCGCTCGGGAAGGAAACATTTTCGTTAGCATCATCGTAAAGTTCTTGTTGCGCATCTGTATCCAGACTGGTATGAACCTTAAGACTATCGGTAGTGGGGTTATAACCTTTATCTTCCAGCTCTTCAATAACTTGTTTGACATAGGCGTCGACCACTGGTTCATCAACTTGAGAACTTGATGATTCAACATTCCCGTGAGATGAATCCAGTCCCTTAGTTACACTCTCTTTTTTGGCAGCGGCCGCTTGACTAGCGGTAATGTAACCATTGGTTTGCATGGCGTCTAGGACCACGTCCCGACGTTCCTTAGCATAGGTGGTGTTGGCTAAAGGATTGTATACAGAAGGTGATTGGGGAATCCCAGCTAGCATGGCGGTTTGGGCTAAGGACAATTCGTCCAAGTCCTTACCATAGTAGTATTGAGCAGCGGTCTTCATCCCATAAACACCGTTCCCCATATAAACCTTATTTAAGTAGTAAGTTAAGATTTGATCTTTAGAGAATTTTTTGGTGATGTTATAGGCTAGCCAAGCTTCTTGAGCCTTTCGTTTAAAGGTTTGATCAGACTTAGCAGTTGAGAAAACCGATAGTTTGATCAATTGTTGGGTAATCGTACTTCCCCCTTGAATTCCATCAGAAGTGCCGTGGAAAACATTGGAGAAGGCGGCTTTCACAATCCGAGTAGGTGAGATCCCAAGCTTTTCATGGTAGAAGTTCTTATCTTCAACCGCGACGACCGCATTTTTAAGGGTTTTAGGAAGTTCACTACTAGAAGCATACTGACGCTTTTGTGCTCCCAAACGAGAAACCACTTTCCCATTAGCGTCATAGATGGTGGTTCCAGTTTGGCTTTGTAAATCACTCTTGGTAATTGTTGGTGCACTCGAAGCATAGTAGAAGAAGAGGGCAGCACCGGCAATTACCAGCAAAACAAAAATACCAACTAGCCATAAAAAGATGCGTTTCCACAATGCTTTATGATCGACTAGGAAGTAGCCCAACCGTCGCCAAAACGATGGGCCAGAGGTATTGGGATTATTATTCATAATCGACTCCTTTATGTTTGATAGTTTCTAAGAGCTGATCAACAGCTGCTAAATAATCCAACCGTGGCTGCAAACCAAGTGTGATTGGGAAACCATCAGTTTGAATAGTGGTTAATAGAATGGACTTGCGTCCGCCAGCGTCTTGCTGGTCCCAAGCCTGAATTAACTTGGACGCCGGATAAAGATAGTTCTGGCCTAGATTAGTAAAGCGAATGATCGCAAAACAGATACCGCCTTGCTTTAGGCAATGGCGTAAGTGTTCGATCTGATGAGCATGAAAATTCTTTAAGGGAAAAGAACGCTTATTACGAGTCTCTTTAGCATCGAAGTCAATATAATGACCTTGATAAATGCCATTGTAATCAGTGGTTGATGGTCGTCGGAAATAAGCCTCGCGAACAACCGCAGCACTTCGCCGGGGATAATCAACCTTAACAAGTTGGATGGGCGTCGGTTTCTTATGAATGACAGCGCGATCGACGCTTAAATAATATTGATTACTCAGATTTAATTCATGCTCCAAGGTCATCCCCCGCTTCGCTGCCGATGATCCTAACTGAGGTTGTTCTGGGGCAGGTCGCGGTGGTTGTTGACCCTGTGGATATTTAATCGCCATTCTAGTTCCTCCATTAACTATGTGATATATTATACCAAAGAATCATTTAATTTGCGAAAAACGCCGATTTAAAGGGGGTTAGCATGTGAAAAGAGTGTGGATTTCGGGATATCGCGCGTATGAATTGGGGGTCTTTCAAGAAGACGATCCGAAGCAATTGGTAATTCAAACGGTTTTGAGCCAATTAATCCAGGATCGATTAAATCAGTCCAATGAAGAGACTTGGGTTATTAGCGGTCCGCAAATGGGAACCGAACGATGGGGCTTAAAATCTGCTATTGCTTTAAAGGATGATTACGAACAACTTCGTGTTAGTATGCTATTACCGTTTGCTGACTTTGGGCAGAATTGGAATGAAGATAATCAACTACGTTTAAGTGCGATTCGCGAGCAAATGGATTATCAAGGAACAGTTTCTAATCAACCATATCAGGGTCCACAGCAGCTTCGTAATTACCAACGATTTATGTTTGAACACTCTGATGAATTAATTTTGGTCTTTGATCCAGAACAAGAATTAAATCCAGATCAACATAGTAAACCGTTTTGGGATTATCGGGCGGCCCAGAAATATCAAGAGACACAACCTACTTATCAAATTACTTTGGTGACCATGGATCAATTACAAGACGCCGCGGAAGAATGGGCGCAACGTCAAGTTGAGGAACACGATGAATTTTAAAAGGTAAGTTTTAGAGATTTATGTTAATATCATTGGTATTTAATAAAAACTTTGGTAAACTAACAAAGAGTTAAAATTTAAGCGAGGTGTTAATTTTGGATAACATTAACTTTACTCCACAAGATATTTTACAAAAACAATTCCAAGAAAAGAGTATTGGAAAAGGTTACGATCGGGAAGATGTTGACTCTTACCTTGATGACATTATTAAGGATTACAATACCTTTGAAAAGGAAATCAATCGTCTTCAAGATGAGAATGCTCGCTTAAAAACCAAGGTCGACGAATTAACTCGTCAGGTTGAAGCTGGTGGAAGTGGGGTGGCAACGGGTGATGCCCAACCACTTTCTGGGGCCACGAACGTTGATATTTTGAAACGTTTGTCGAATTTGGAACGGCGTGTCTTTGGCTCCCAATTAAACAATGGCGATGAAGACTCGCATTTGCTTTAATTTCGTATTATAATCTTTCTTTGTAAGCTTTGGGTAATCGAGCGTAGCAAATGTTACGTTAGGAAGGTCCATGCTCGCACAGGCTGCGATGCCTGTAGTGTTTGTGCCCGCTGAAAAAATAAGGCGGGGCACCCATTTGGGTGACGGCGGAAAAACCGGCTAAGGCTTTGGCTATGCCCTAGTATTCCTGAAAAGTGCCACAGTGACGATGTAGTAGGGGAAACCTTACTAGTGGAACGCGGTAAACCCCTCAAGCGGTAAACCCAAACATTGGTAGGGGAGCTTTGGATAACAAATTGAAGTGATTCCAGGGGAGTATCTTTGATACTGAGATAGATGATTACCACGGTATGATTGGACCTGCAATGATACTTTGACAAAACATGGCCTACAGAAGCTTACATTCAGGTGAGACTGGGAAGAAATTATTTTCTTCACCGGTCTTTTTTAGTTCATTCGTGATTGGTCATATGATAAAATCGGGATGAATCAGTAAGAGGAGGGATGCAGATGTTTCAAGGATCATCTAATGAACGATCAATCACTGCAGAACAGTTGGTTCAACGTCACCTGTTAATTGTGGGGCAGACTGGCAGCGGAAAAACGACCTCCACCTTGTCTTTGTTGAGTGATTTACAGCAAGGGAGCCAAACAACGATTGTTTTTGACCCGACGGGAGAATATAGCAAACTTCCCAATACGATTACTTATAGTTTTGGTGACAATGCCTATCTCGATGCCGGTCAATTGTCAATTGAGGAACTAGCGGCCTTGTTACAATTAACAGACCTGCCTGCATCCACGAAACACTTGTTGCAAGAAGCAATTACCGCCTTGCGATATCAAGCGAATATTGCTAATCAGGCTCAACCTTATCGATTTATGAATCGACCGGTAAAAGAATGGCAAAAGGCGATGCAGCAATTAGGTCATTGGAGTGGGCACTACGAAATTAACCTGTTAGCTGATCAAATCATTGAATGCCTAGTTATACCGGCTTTAAATGGAAAACCGAACTATCAGTTGATGGGGCAAGATTATGACCGAGAAAAGTTGCAAAAACTGTGGCCCTTGATTACAACTTTACGGACTCAATTAGGCGAAACCACCTTTCAAGAATTGTTCGCCACGCAAACTGGAAAACAGCTTCAATATGAGTTAAATTTTGTTTTTGCAGATGTTTCTAAAACACCCCAGTCATCATCGGACTCTAGTGATTGATTTATCGTTATTAAAGCATTTACCAGTGAGCCAACAGGTGGTTTTATCAGTGCTATTTAAGCAAATCTTGCAATATCGATTGAGTCAAGGAGCTAGTTTCCCTGTGCAAGTGGTGTTAGATGAAGCTCATCGCTACTTACCAACAGACGTTAAGGACTTGCCTAATAATGGAATTTTTCAATTAGCCCGTGAGGGGCGGAAGGTACAAGTTGGATTGATTTTAACGACCCAATCACCATTAGATTTACCCGCTGAATTACGATCGCAATTTGCCCATCAGCTGATTCACCATTTAGGAAGTGTTGAAGAGTGGCACAGTTTATTGGCAAACACTCCTTATCAAACATTACTAACGGGGCAAGCAATCATTCATGGGCTAACTGGACAAATCGAAAAATGCCAAGTACAACTGCCGACTTGGTGGGAAAAAGAGGATGAATAAGTGACAGAATTTAAACTACTCGCTACGGCTGCTGCGGGGATTGAAGCCTTAGTTAATCGTGAATTAAAGGACCTTGGTTATCAAACGCAAACTGAAAACGGTCGCGTTCGGTTTCAAGGTGATATCAAAGCGATCGCCCGAACTAATTTGTGGTTGCGGACGGCTGATCGGGTCAAAATTATTGTGGGCGAATTTGATGCCAAAACATTTGATGACTTATTTGAACAGACTAAAGCTTTAGCATGGGAAGAATTACTACCGATTGATGCCAACTTTCCAGTTTCAGGGCGGAGTAGCCATCATTCCCAGTTACATAATGTACCTAGTATCCAAGCAATCACCAAAAAAGCAATTGTAGAACGGTTAAGTATGGTCTATCATCGGCGGACTCGATTAACCGAGTCTGGAAGCAAATATCCGATCGAAGTGGCTATCGACAAAGATCATGTTATATTAACTTTAGATACGACGGGAGATAGTCTTTTTAAACGTGGCTATCGTCAGGCTAAAGGGGCTGCACCTATGAAGGAGAACTTAGCGGCCGCTTTAGTGATGTTAGCACATTGGTTTCCTGATAACCCATTTGTAGATCCGGTCTGTGGTTCTGGGACGATTCCGATTGAAGCGGCGTTAATTGGTCATAATATTGCCCCAGGAATTAACCGGCATTTTATGATGGAGCAATGGTTAAACTTAACTCCGGCTGAATTATTAGATGAGGTCCGCGATGAAGCCGATGCCCAAGCTCATTATGATGTTGAACTAGACATCACGGGTTATGATATTGACCAATCAATGGTGGCAATTGCGCAACAAAATGCGCGCGCGGCCGGTTTAAGCCAAGATATCACCTTTAAACAATTGGCCTTAAAGGATTGGCGGACTGAGAAGCTTAACGGAGTGATTGTGGCGAATCCACCATACGGGGAACGGTTAAGTGATCAAGCTAACGTTCGAGAATTATATCGGCAAATGGGGCAGTTATATCGACCAATGACTACTTGGAGTAAATATATTTTGACGGCTGATCTTGAGTTTGAGAAATTTTATGGGGCTCCCGCTACGAAAAAACGTAAACTATATAACGGGGCTTTGCGCACGGACTTATTTCAATATTGGGGGAAAAAGCAACGATAAGCTGACCTTAAAATTTTGCTAAAATTAAACGGACTCGACAAGATTTTAAATCGCGAGTCCGTATTTTTGTTATAATATTCACGTGTGTGATTGATGCAAGGCCTGCAAAGCTAATTGGTGAGCACCGTGATTCAGTTTTTCGGGGAGCCATTCGGTGACCACGGTTGGGTATTGGTCGATGAGGGTTAATAACCGACTTAATTCGGCAGCATATTTTTTAGCATAACCTTTACCAATAGCATCGCTGACTAATCGACTATCGGTATAAAAGAAAATGATCTGATCAGCGGACTTGAATTGAGCTAGTTGTTCAAAGGCCCAGCTAGCAGCCATAAATTCCGCATGATGATTATCAGTAGCTGGAAGTGAGTGGCTAAATTGATGTTGTTGACCATTGATGATGATGAGACAACCGGCGCCAGCAGGACCGGGATTACCACTAACAGCAGCATCTGAATAGATTTTTATCATAAGCATCCTTTCAAAGCGAGGGTTTCAAAATGACTGAAAAAAAGAAATACTTCTATCAACCAGATATTACGACGGCAATTATCGCTTGGTGTTGGACTTTCCTAATTTTGATTGTTGGTGTCGTGATTTGGCTAGAAATAACTACATTTAACTGGATTACTGCCGTTTTTCTGCTCGTCTTTTTAGTAATTAGTGCCTTAGCGATTTTTCGGCGAACTATGATCGTGACCGAAGATCGGTTAATTCTAAATCGGGTCTTACAACAAGATTATGCTGAAATTCCATTGTCAGCAATTAAGCACTTATACTTTCGAAAAAATACGGTTGTTTTTACGGCCCATGGTGAGGTTATGACTTTTAGTATGTCGCGGCGCTCAATCCGTTCGTTAGAAACATTATTGAATAATCTGATGGCTAAGTCGAAGGAGGCTTAGACGATGTATTATGGGGGATTAGTAATTTTGCTGGTATTAGCCGACCAAACGATTAAATGGTGGGCAGCTAGCAACTTACAATTAGGTGATACGATTACCCTTATCCCAGGATGGTTAGCCTTGACCAATGTTCATAATAATGGGGCGGCTTGGAGCATGTTAGAAGGCCAGCACACCTTTTTTATTGTGATCGCCTTAGTGGCGATTGGGGTGATTTTATGGTTAATGAAACGTAACTGGCATCAAAGAGCCAAGATGGTGGCCCTGTCTTTATTATTGGCGGGCACTCTTGGCAATTTCATTGATCGTTTTGCACAAGGTTACGTTGTTGATATGTTCGAGCTAACCTTCATTAATTTTCCGATTTTCAATCTTGCAGACAGTTGTTTAACCCTTGGGGTATTGATTTATATTGTGATTATCTTACGGGAGGATTAAGATGGCACCACAACATATCGTTGCCGATTCGACGATGCAGGGACGACTGGATAAAGTTTTGGCTCAACATTTAACGGATATATCCCGATCACAAATCAAAAACTGGATTGATCAAGGCCGGGTAACAGTCAATCATCAGCAGGTTAAAGCTAAATATAATTTACTTGTAGGCGATCAAATTGAGATCACGCCACCGCAACCCAAAACAATTGATTTAACGCCAGAAGCAATGGCTTTAGATATTGTTTATGAAGACGATGATGTCATTGTTGTTAATAAACCTCAAGGAATGGTGGTCCATCCGTCGGCAGGACATCCTAACCATACCTTGGTAAATGGACTTTTATACCATTCTCCTTTATCGACGATTAATGGCGAGTTTCGTCCTGGAATTGTCCATCGAATTGATAAGGATACCTCAGGTCTCTTGATGGTAGCAAAAAATGATCATGCTCATCAGTCGTTAGCAGCGCAATTAAAAGCCAAAACGAATGAGCGAGAGTATCTAGCCTTAGTGCACGGGGTAATTAAAGAAGACGAAGGAAAAATTGATGCACCAATTGGTCGGTCCTTAAAAGATCGGAAGCAACAAGCGGTTGTTGCTAATGGGAAATCAGCAGTGACGCATTTCAAAGTTTTGAAACGTTATCAACACTATACTTTGATTTCATGTCACCTTGAGACCGGGCGAACACATCAAATCCGGGTTCATATGAAATATATTAACCATCCTTTAGCTGGTGACCCACTCTATGGACCCCGTAAAACCTTACCGGGAAATGGGCAATACTTGCATGCCAGGACGTTGGGCTTTGTTCATCCAACTACGGGTAAATTAATGCGCTTTTCCGCGCCATTACCAGATTGGTTTGAAAAAATGATACAGTTTTTAGACCGGACGGACGCCGTTCAATAAACGAAAGGGGGCGAAAACATGCCAGAGAAAGCACTGATTTTAGAAGATGGTACTATTTTTAATGGTCGCGAATTTGGTTCACCGGCCGTTTCTTTTGGAGAAGTGGTTTTTAATACGAGTATGACTGGCTATCAAGAATTGATTACCAATCAGGTTTATCATAATCAAATTGTTGTTTTCACCCAGCCAAATGTTGGTAATTTACCAATTCAGTCGAATATTTATGAATCAATTGAACCAACCATTAAAGGAGTTGTGGTCCGGAATGCGGGGATGATTGATCCTGATGACCGACGCAGTTTAGATTACTATTTAAAACGACATAATATCCCTGGGATAACTGATATTGATACGCGCGCTTTGGTACATCATTTGCGGTCTTTAGGGCGTCCAGTTCGCGGGAGTTTAGTCCCGGTCGCTGATGAGCACGCTTTTGATCAATTAAATGCCACAGTGTTAACCAACCAACAAGTGGCACAGGTTTCAACACCTAAGCCATATCCCAATCCAGATGTGGGACCCAGTGTGGTTGTGATTGATTTCGGCCTAAAGAATGGGATTTTGCGTGAATTAAGTCGGCGAAAGTGCAATGTGACCGTTTTGCCCTATGATGTAACTGCTGAGCAAATCATGCAATTAGATCCCGCTGGAGTGGTTTTAAGCTCGGGTCCTGGAGATCCGCATGCAATTAAATCCAGTGTGATTGAGATGATTCAAAAAATTCAAGCAACAGTGCCGCTATTTGCAATTGGTTTAGGGCATGAGTTGTTTGCTTTAGCCAACGAAACGGATAGTGAACGCTTGCCAATTGAATACCACGGTAATAATCACCCAATTCAAGAAATTGTGACGGATCATATTATTTATGCGCAACAAACCATGGGTTACCGAATTAAACGTTCAGCAGTTAACCGGCAACGCCTATTTATTACCTATGTTGATCTATTAACGGATAGTGTCATCGGCCTACGCCATAAGTATTATCCGGCCTTTTCGGTCCAATTCTTTCCTGATGGGGCTCCCGGGCCAGATGACGCTAACCCTTTATTTGATGAATTTGTTGAATTGTTAACGAAACGAAAGGAGCTTTAGAATGCCAAGTGCGCTATTAGTTGGTTCAGGACCAGATAATATGTACAGCGGAGATGAGCTGGATCTAACCGTGCTTAATATTGCGTCGGCTTTCAAAGCTCGGCAATGGGAAACCATCTTCGTTAATAACAATCCATTTTCCTATAGTCTGGATGCACAAGAATACATTGATTATCCAGAGATCCGTCCCTTAACAGTAGATAATTTGGTGGCGTTAATTCATCAGTATCAACCAGATCTGATTGTGCCTACCATTGGGGGACGCTGGATTTTTGACTTAATGGAATCTCTGTCAGAAACGGGGATTTTTGAAGAGGTTAATACGAAATTGGCGGGAGTTAACTGGTCAGCCGTTCAGCAGACCAATAATCCTTCAAAATTAGAGCGGACGCTCAAACAAATTGACGTACCGATGAAAAACGTCCAGGTGGTCGATAATTATCAAGATGCTTATCTGATGGCAGAACAGTATGGCTTTCCATTAATTGTCCGGTCTTTATCACCGCGGGAGCATAGTTTTCGTCATATTGTCCATGATGATCAATCATTCCAAGAAACCTTTGCTGAAGCTTTAAAAGCATCCCGAATCCGCCGTGTATCCATTCAACAAAGTTTGCAAGGCCTCAAGGAAATTGAAACCGTCGTGGTGCGCGACCAATCAGGGACATTAATGCAGATCGCGACAGTCGAAAATATGGATCCGATTGGCATTCATGCCGGGGATTCCTTTGCAGTGACGCCGGCCCAAACCTTGCTTGATCGGGAAATTCAAACCATTCGAAAGCTGGCCTTTAAGATTACGCGGCGGTTACGAATTGTTGGAGTTAACCATCTCCAATTTGCGGTTGATCGGGCTCATAACCGCATTTATGTAACGAAAGTTAGTCCTTATTTTGACCGAATTTCATCCTTTGTGGAATTGGCAACGGGTTATCCTTTATGTGAAGTAGTGGGGTTGTTATACACTGGCGAACGCTTACGTGAGATTAATCTTGGCGAACACTATGTCCCTTTGACGGCTTTAACCGAGCCATTAATGGATGCAACGGCAGTACGAATTCCCGTCTTTCCCAACTCTCAATTACCGACCGCTGATTGGCGTTTAGGAACGCAAAAACGATCGATTGGTTCGGCGATTGGGATTGGACGGAGTTTGGTCGAAGCAGTATTAAAGGCCTTGACCTATCAAGAAACGGATATGGGTAATCAACGGCTAGCCATGGTGCAACAATTAACCGATGATCAGTTAGATCAGTTGCTGATTCATCCCCAAAATAATCGTTTTTATACTCTAGTTGAAGCCTTACGACGAGGGTATACGAGTGACGAATTGGCCGAATTAACCCAAATTGATTCCTATTACTTTAATCAATTTCAATTAATTGTTAGATTAGAACATCAATTGAAGACCCAAGAATTGACAGCTGATTTATTCCGTCAGGCCAAGTATTGGGGCTTGCCAGATGTGACGATTGCGCGTTTAAGCCAAAAAAGTTTGATGAAATTAGTCAATTTCGTTCGCAAGCTCAGATTAATCGAACCTTTAAAGAGATTGAGCCGGCAGCAGGTGAGTTTGAACAACATTCTCGGACTTTTTATGCTACTTTTGAGATGGAAAATGAGAGTGTGGCGGGTGCCGCCCCGCGGGCTTTAGTTATTGGTCCTGGACCCCGCGGTCTTGGAAATGGGACGGCTGATGATTACGTAACTGCGAAGATGTTAAAAACGCTTAAAGAAGCAGGTTATGAAGTCATTGTTATTAACGACAATCCTAGTTCGGTCACCCTTTCATCTAAAATTGCTGATAAGGTTTATTTGGAACCGCGGACCAGTGAGTTGGTGAATGAAGTGGCCTACTTAGAACAACCGGAAGTGGTATTTGTTCCTCAGTTGGCTCACGAAATTATTGACCATCTGAAACAATTAGATTTGAATTTCACTCTGTTACCAATTCGAATGATTGATCGCCCGGTCCGTATTTTATTAAGCCAACCAACTTATGAAGCCCAAGTTTTATTTGATGGTCAGGTTACCTACCATTTAGGCGTCAATCAAGAATTACCAACGGCTGATGGGAGTGAGTATTTTGGTATCGATAAAATTTATCCAAGCGATTTAACAGCCGATCAGCATTTGAAGCTGAACCAGCTTTGTGATCAAGAAATGGGTCGCAATCATCGTCCAGGAGTTTATCAATTAATCTTTACGAAGGATCATGATCAGTTCCAAATGATTAAGGTTCAACCAATTCCCGCGGCCGATATTGCGATGCTCGCGAAGGCCTTAAAATTAGACATTGTTGGCCTAGCTACCAAGTTAAGTCTAGGGAAATTTGAAGAAGCTGAATTTGATCAATGGCAACCAAGTAATGATACTCGTTCATTACATTATCAAGATGTTTTCCCATTTAAATCACTCCATTTACATGGACAACAGCCGTCAAAGCTGACTAGTATGGGAGCTAAAGTTGAATATTTGAATTGATATGGTAAATCAGTCATTGTGAGATGGCTGATTTTTTTGTAGGATAAAAATAAAAATGGTGGTGACGAAGTTGAAAATAGAAGGACATTCACATACGGAACTTTGTCCGCATGGTTCAGGTGATAGACTTGAAGACATGGTGAAAAAAGCCATTCAAATGGGCTTTACAGATTATTGCGTGACTGAGCATGCCCCCTTACCAAATGGTTTTGTAGCGGAATTTGGGGGAGTTGAAGATGATTGGCAGACGGCTTCATTAACGTATGAACAAGTCGAAAGTTATTTTAACTTAGTCGATCAAGTTCGGGCTAAGTATCAAGATCAAATTAAGCTGCATGTTGGTTTTGAAGTTGATTATGTGGACGGTTTTGAAGCTGAAATTCGACAATTCCTAGATACCTATGGTCCACGAACGGATCAAAATATCCTGTCAGTACATTATCTACGTGGGGCGGATGGTTTGATTTATGGAGTTGATTATTCTCCCGAAGAGTTACAAATGGGTTTTACGGATTTAGAAGATCAGCCGCACGCTTTTTATCAACGTTATCTAAGAGTGATTAAACAGGCCATCTCAACTGATTTAGGGGTCTATCAGCCGCAACGTTTGGGTCATCTGACTTTGATGCGGAAATATCAAGATTACTTTGCATTGCCGCAAGACTATAATGAACAAGAATGGCGGTTAATTAAGAATATTTTAATTTTGCTAAAAGATCAGGGGCGGCAACTAGATTTTAATTTAGCTGGTATGTATAAAGAATATTGTAATGATTTTTACCCCGGTACTCGAATTACAAAATTAGCGAAGGAACTAGGCGTGTCGATGGTCTATGGATCCGATGCACACAGTATTAAAGAAGTTGGACATGGTTATCATCTTTATGAGGCTTTTAAATAGTCCGAAATATTTGTTGACATTTGAATAGTTAACTAATATGATATTGACATAAATTAAATATCGATTAGAAAAAAGTGATGAGTAGACGAGTAAGTTGATCTAAGTTGTCTAGAGAGTTCCCGAGTAGCTGAAAACGGGGTGAACATTTCAACTGAACCACACCTATGAAGACTGATTAGTTGATTAAGACTAATTCGAACGGCTCGTTATCCCCTTGAACTATTTGTTCAAACTGAGGTCCATTCTGTGAGGAATGGACGAACTGAGGTGGAACCACGATCATACGTCCTCTTGCCATATGGCAGGGGGCGTATTTTTTTATCAAGAAAGGAGGGCCTTATGAATCAATATCGTTTACCAGTTGGCCTGAAAGACTATTATGGCAGTCGTCTCGACACCAAGGAGCAATTACGACATTATCTTTTCCAACGTTTTGACCAGCTTGGTTATCATAAGATTCAGACACCCTTACTGGAATACGAACCGGTTTTTGCTGAATACGAAACCGAGTCACGAGATCTTTATCGGGTGTTGGAAGCGGATGGCAATGTCTTGACTATTCGGCCTGATTTGACCTTGCCAATTGCTCGTTTCTTATCAACGACTAATGTGGCATTGCCTAATAAATTCTCTTATGTGGGCGAATTTATGCAGCGTCATCGTGAATACCAAGGTTTCGAACGTGAACAGACCCAAGCCGGAATTGAATTAGTTGGCTATCCTTCCACGAAAGCGGAGTTCGAATGTCTAACAATTATTAATCAGATTAATCAGGATTGGTTTGATAATTCGTTGGTAATTGAGTTAGGGAGTGTTGACCTAGCTGAGGCAGTGTTAGATCAGGTGACGAAGGACCACGATCAGCGCCGTGCCATTAAACAAGCCCTTTTTCAAAAGAACTTACCAGTTTACGAAAAATTGATTGAGCCCTATTCTGCTGGTCCAATTGGTACTTTTTTGAAAGAATGGCCGTGGTTATTTGGCTCAAGTGCCGAAATTGAAGAACTACTCAAAGATTCAGGATTACCAGCTCCAATCAAGAAAATCATTCAACAGATTATTGCTTTTGCCCAATTTATAACTAACCTCCCTGGGCAATCAGTTATGATTGATTTAGCTAGTAAGGCGCCTCAAAAATACTATACCGGATTGATTTTTAAAGCTTATACCGCCCAAAGTAATCAATATGTGATCAGTGGAGGTCGATATGATCAGTTATTAGCCAATGTTAACTCCAAAAATATTCCTGCCGTAGGGATGGGGATTAATATTCAAATGATGGCGGAGCTAATCAGCCCGGCCACTCCAGCATCGCGGGTAGAGATCTATTGTCAACAAGATCAATTATTTGCGGCTCAACAACTAGTTAATCAACATGTCAATTATGAATTGTCGTTAGCTGATAGCTTAAGGGAGGCCCGATCATTAGCCCATCAACACCAGCGTCAACTGATGATTTTAAATGAAAAGGGAGAATTAATAAATGATCTTGAAAATCGCACTAACTAAAGGACGGGTCGAAGAACAATTTATGGAATTGCTCGATAAATTGCAGATTGATATCACCCCCTTTCGAAATAAACAACGGAAATTAATTATCGATCTTCCTGGTTATCAATTTATCCTGGCCAAGGGACCGGACGTGATGACCTTCGTTAATCGAGGAGTGGTTGATTTAGGCATTGTGGGGTCGGATCTATTAATGGAGCAGGGGAATGAAAGAAACGAACTGATGGATCTAAAAATAGGTCAATGCCAGTTCATTTTAGCCTCAGTCGCTGGTTTTGATGTTAATGCGCCAGGTCGAAAGACCATCGGCACTAGGTATCCCCGAGTGGCGGCCCGCTATTTTGACCGATTAGGCCAAGATGTCGAAATAATCAAGATTGAAGGTTCAGTTGAATTAGCGCCGTTAATTCAATTAACGGATGCCATTATTGATATTACGGAAACCGGGACGACCCTCCGGGAAAATAATTTAGTGGTCTATGACCGCTTAACTAAGGTGTCAACCAGATTAGTGGCTAATACGATGGCCCTGCGACATAAGAAAACTGCTATTTTAAATTTTATGCACGAATTATCTAGCGTCATTCCAGAAAGTTGAGGATAACCGAATGAAAATTTATCAAGAAGATTTAGCCACCATGAAACGCATCGTTGATGACTACACACAAGAGACGGTCGACTTTGAAATTGAACAATCTGTCCAAACTATCATCCAAAATGTAATTAAAAATGGTGATCAAGCGCTGAAAGATTACAGTAAAAAATTTGATCAAGTTGATTTAGATAAGTTATTGGTTGAGCCCAGCGATTTAGAAGCAGCTTACGCCACCATTGATGACGATCTAAAGGCAGCGCTCTTAACGGCTAAGGATAATATCACGGCCTTTCATGAATTAGAAAAAGAAACGGGCTTTTTGGATGTCTCAACTCCCGGAATTGTACGTGGTCAAAAACTAACCGCTCTTAAACGAGTGGGCTTATATGTTCCAGGCGGGACAGCTGCTTACCCTTCCACGATTTTGATGAATGCAATCCCAGCTAAAATTGCGGGAGTTCAAGAATTAGTGATGATTACGCCTCCACAAAAGGATGGTATTAATCCGGCTGTTTTAGCGGCAGCAAAGATTGGGGGAGTCGATGCCGTTTATCAGGTTGGGGGAGCGCAAGGAATTGCGGCCTTAGCATATGGAACCGAAACGATTCCAGCGGTCGATAAAATTGTGGGACCGGGAAATATTTTTGTTGCAACCGCGAAAAAACAGGTCTTTGGCCAAGTCGCAATTGACATGGTAGCTGGTCCTTCAGAAATCGGTATTTTGGCTGACGCTAATGCTAAACCAAGTGAACTGGCAGCGGATTTATTATCCCAAGCAGAACATGACCGCCGGGCACGGGCCATGTTGGTAACGGATAGTCTTGATTTAGCCCAAGCAGTTTCAAAAGAAGTCGATCAGCAGTTGACGACTTTACCTCGTCAGGAAATTGCTCAAGCTGCCATCAATGATCGCAGTTTTATCGCCGTTATGCCAAAAGTGACGGAAATGTTTGAATTGATGAATGCCATTGCACCAGAGCATTTAGAAATTGCCTTTGATAATCCAAGCCAATATTTGGGTTTGGTTGAAAATGCCGGTTCGGTTTTCTTAGGTCGATATTCAACAGAACCACTTGGGGATTACTTAGCAGGCCCCAACCATGTATTACCAACCGGCGGGACCGCTCGTTTTTCTTCGCCCTTGGGCGTCTACGATTTTGTGAAGCGGACGCAGTTTTTACAATATTCTGCCGAGCAATTGGCGAATGTTGCAAATAAAGTTACTAAATTTGCGCGAACGGAAGGTCTTGAAGCGCACGCGCGGGCAATTGAAGCAAGGTATAAGGATTAGGAGGACTCGGCAATGCGGACAGCCACGATTACTCGTCAAACTGGCGAAACCAAAATTACGGTTGAACTAAATTTAGATCAGCAAACCGGAGTTGAAATTCAAACCGGAATCGGTTATTTCGATCACATGTTAAATTTATTTGCTAAGCATGGCCGTTTTGGTCTGAAGGTCACGGCTCAGGGAGATTTGGAAGTTGATGCTCATCATACGGTCGAAGATACGGGAATTGTACTCGGAGAATGTTTTAAGCAAGCTTTAGGCGATAAAGCCCAGATAGAACGTTATGGTGATGCGTGGGTTCCGATGGATGAAGTATTGGCTCAAGTAGTGGTGGACTTAAGTGGACGATCCTACCTAGTTTTTGATAGCGAGTTTGAAAATCCGCGGTTAGGTGACTATGAAACCGAAGTAACGGAAGACTTTTTCCAAGCCGTCGCCTTTGCGGCCGAAATGAATTTACATGCGCGGGCGTTATATGGTCGAAATACGCACCACAAAATTGAAGCACTCTTTAAGGCGTTTGCGCGAGCGATGCGCAAGGCCGTAACTATTAACCCCGAAATCGTGGGTGTTAATTCCACGAAAGGAGTGATTTGATGATTGCCATTATTGATTACGGTGCAGGGAATACTTTTAATGTTCAAAAAGCTTTTGATTTTTTAGGGGTTGAAACCGTGCTAACTAGTGATCCCAAGGTAATTGATCAATCTTCGGCTTTAGTTTTGCCTGGAGTGGGGGCTTTCAAAGCAGCGATGGATAACTTACAAGCGGCTGGACTTGTCGATATTATTAAAACTACGGTGGCTAATGGTAAGCCTTTGTTAGGAATCTGTTTGGGCATGCAGATGTTGTTTGAGTATTCAGAAGAGTATGGTCAGACTACTGGGCTAGGCTTAATTCCTGGTAAGGTAGTTGCGATCCCCGATGGCGACCTGTTAGTTCCGCAAATGGGCTGGAATCAACAAATCCTGCATAAGCCAACAAGCGTTTTCAATGAAGTGGCGAATCAGTATACTTATTTTGTTCATTCTTATTATGCCCAAACTGATCCCCAATATATTACCTCAACGGTTGACTATGGCGTTCAAGTTCCAGCTATTGTAGAACGCGATCAAATAATTGGGATGCAATTTCACCCTGAAAAAAGTGGTCAAGTTGGCTTACGGTTACTGAAAGATTTTGTGGAAAAGGTGGTGACAAAATGATTATTCCAGCTATTGATATGCAAAATGGGAAAAGCGTTCGTCTCTACCAAGGTGATTTTGCGGCGGAAACCTTAATTAATGAGTCACCTTTACAACAAGCTCATCAATATCAAGCCGCCGGCATCCGCGTCATTCATCTGGTTGATCTTGATGGGGCCAAAGTCGGTCACCCGGTTAATCAAGCAATTGTTGAAACGATTACTCATCAATTTTCCGGTCAAGTTGAAATTGGAGGGGGAATTCGGACGGCAAAGGATGTTCAAAGCTACTTCGAGCTAGGGATTGACCGAGTTATTTTAGGATCGATTGCTTTAAAAGATCCGGATTTAACCAAAAAGCTCTTAGCTCAATACGGTGGAGAAAAAATTGTGATCGGTGTTGATGGTCAAAACGGGCAAGTGGCGACGGAAGGCTGGTTAGATCAGTCACAAGTTGCCATGGGGGATTTAATTGGTCAAATGGTAGCAGCGGGTGCCAAGCACTTTATTGTGACTGACGTTAGTCGCGATGGGGCAATGCAAGGCCCCAATGTGAATTTATTAGCTGACTTGCAAGCCCGTTTTCCGGGGGCGAACATTATTGCTTCTGGAGGAATTCGGGATTTAAATGATATTAAGGAATTACAAAAGCAAGGGATTCATGATAGTGTGGTTGGTCGATCTATATATGAAGGGACGATTAGTCTCGCGGAGATTGCAGAGGTGAACCGTCATGTTAGCTAAACGAATTATTCCTTGTCTTGATGTAGATAATGGTCGGGTCAAAAAGGGCGTTAATTTTGTTAATTTGACCGATGTTGGGGATCCAGTCGAAATTGCGCGCGCCTATGAACAACAGGGAGCTGATGAACTAGTCTTTTTGGATATTACCGCGACCAATCAACATCGTCATCCAATTACCGAAACCGTTGAAGCAGTATCTCGTCAGGTTTTCATGCCCCTTACTGTTGGTGGGGGTATAAATACTTTGGATGATATCCAAGCCTTGTTACGAGCCGGGGCAGATAAAGTTTCAATTAATTCTGCTGCAGTCAAGAATCCAGACTTAATCTCTCAAGCGGCTCAACGCTTTGGAAATCAGTGTATTGTGGTCGCCATTGATGTAAAGACCGATCCCCAAAGTGGTCAAAAACTGGTTTATACACACGGTGGTCAACAAGCAACCAATTTGGAAGCCATTGCTTGGGCGCAAGAGGTGGTGAAACGTGGTGCTGGTGAATTATTAGTGACCAGTATGGCTCATGATGGTACTAAACAGGGCTTTGATGTTGATTTCTATCGGCAACTGACGGCGGCCGTTGAAGTTCCCGTGATTGCTTCTGGGGGGGCTGGCAAAGTGGAAGATTTTGCCCAAGTTTTCCTACAGTCGAAGGTTACCGGGGCGTTAGCAGCATCGGTCTTTCATTTTGGCGAATTAAAAATTAAAGATGTCAAAGATTATGTTCGCTCCCAAGGGGTGGTGATGAGATGAAACCTAAATTTACGGATGGCTTATTAACTACAGTGGTTGTTGATGATACCACTGGTGATGTCTTAATGGTGGCTTGGATGAATGAAGAAAGTTATCAGTTGACTCTGTCGAGCCATGAAACCTGGTTTTGGTCGCGATCTCGCCAGGAACTATGGCATAAGGGTGCGACTAGCGGCAATACTCAGACCGTTGTTTCGATGACGCTCGATTGCGATGCTGATACCTTATTAGTTCGGGTGAATCCGGCAGGCCCAGCCTGCCATACGGGCGCGCGTTCCTGTTTTTTTAATCAAGTGGAGGCTTAAGAGATGCAAGATTTAGCACAATTATATGAATTAGTTTTAAACCGGAAAAATAATCCCCAAGCCGGTTCCTATACTGACTATCTATTTACGAAAGGCTTAGATAAGATCCTTAAAAAGATTGGGGAAGAGGCGACCGAAGTTATTGTGGCCGCCAAAAATCCTGACAAGAGTGAATTACAATATGAAACTGCTGATCTACTTTATCATTTGATGGTCCTGTTAGTGGAACAAGGCGTTTCATATGACGATATTAAGCGTGAATTAGCATCACGAGAAGGCTTAATGTCCAAAACCCAAGAACGGCGAGAAATTAAAGAATACTAGGAAATGGGAGGCGTGATTGATGAAAGAAAGTATTAAACACCTCAAAAGTTATGAACCGGAAACGTCGGTGGAAGAGGTTAAAGCAGAATATCATTTAGATCGGATCGTGCGCTTATCAGCAAATGAAAATCCATATGGGACCTCACCGAAGGTTAAGGAAGCCATTCTTAACTGGGACTTTGATGGCAATTATTATCCTGATTCGGAATCAAAGATTTTACGGAATCAAATTGCTAATTATTGGTCCTTGTCACCGGACCAACTTATTTTTGGCGTTGGTTTAGATGAAATTTTAGAATTGATTTCGCGGACCTTTTTAACGCCAGGCGATGAAGTAGTGGTTCCTGATCCAACTTTTTCTGAATATGCTTTACATGCGGAAATTGAAGGGGCCAAAGTGGTTAAAGTTCCAATTGATGCAGAGACGGGCCATTATGATTGGGCTGCCATGACCAAGGCCGTTACTCAACAAACTAAATTAGTCTGGCTTTGTAATCCCAATAACCCGACCGGAGTTATCGAAAGTCGGGCAGATATCCAAGCCTTCCTTGATCAAGTTTCGACAGACACCTTAGTCTTGGTTGATGAAGCTTATATGGATTTCGCTGATGAGGCTCAGGGTGTGACCTGCTTCCCATTATTGAGTCAATATCCAAATCTAGCCGTCTTACGAACTTTTTCAAAAGCATATGGTCTAGCTGGTTTTCGGGTTGGCTTTATCGCCATGGCTCCGCAGTTAGCACAATATATGCAAATGATTCGGTTGCCATATAATATTCCGACAGTCTCGCAAATTGCAGCGCAAGCAGCCTTTGCTGACCAAGCCTTTGTCGACCAAGTGGTTGCTAAAAACCGGGTTGAACGGCAACGTTGGATGGACTTTTTTGATCAAATGGGTGTAAAGTATTTCCCAAGTCAAACCAATTTTATTTATTATCAGGTGGATGATGAGCAAGGCTTAGCCGAGGCCTTATTATCCCAAGGATATCAAATTCGGCGTGGCTTCCAGCCGCATTGGTTAAGAAATACCATTGGCCTGCCGGCTGATAATGATCAGATGATGGCGATTACTAGAGAATTTTTAAAGGCATAATAAAAGCGCCCAACGGGCGCTTTTATTAGTTTAGATCTAAAATATCGCTAATTTTGGCTTTCATTTCAGCCGGTTTAACAACCGTTTCCGTCCGGTGGTCAGGGCCAAAGACGGTTTGAATCCCGGCCGGAGGAGTTGTTTGTAAGTATTTCTCGAGTTGCTTAATGGCTGGCAAGCCAGCCTCTTCAACTGGATGATCAGTTAAGGCTTGGTAAACAGTTTCTGGGAATTTGTAAGGACTAGCTGTTGCCACTACGATCATTGGGGTCGAATCACCGGATTCTTTTTGATATTGGTGAGCCACATATGAACCAACAGCGGTGTGGGGGTCAAGCGCATAGTGATCGGCTGTAAAGACCCGTTTAATTTCTGCACGGATCTCATCTTCACTGGCAAAGCCTGCCGCAAAGTCACTAAGTCGATCATAAACTTTTGCAGGTAATTGATAATGACCTTCCGTCGTTAATTGATCCATTAATTGACTGATTAATTCGTAATCTTGATCAGCGGCGTCGAATAGTAAACGCTCCAAATTACTTGAGACCAAAATATCCATAGAAGGTGAGATTGTAACGTTAAAATCACGCCGTTTATCATACTCACCAGTTTTAAAGAAGTCAGTTAATACATTGTTGGAATCGGAAGCACAGATTAGCTTATTGATTGGCAGGCCAAGTTTTTTCGCATAGTAACCAGCTAAAATATCCCCAAAGTTCCCAGTTGGGACACTGAAATTGACCTTATCGCCTACTTGAATTACTTCACGCTGCACTAGTTGAGTATAAGCGTTGAAATAGTAGGTAATTTGCGGGATTAAGCGACCAATGTTCATCGAGTTAGCAGATGAGAACTGATCATGATGAATCAATAATTGTTCCCGGAAATCCGGATCGTTAAAGATCTGTTTAACGTAGGTTTGGGCATCGTCAAAGTTACCCTCAACGGCGACAATATTAAGATTATCGCCAGGTTGAGTAAACATTTGCTTCAATTGAATTGGGGCCACCCCGTTGTGTGGATAAAAGACAATAACTTGCGTTCCGTCAACATCTTGAAAACCACACATGGAAGCTGTTCCAGTATCCCCAGAAGTAGCAGTTAGAATGACGATTTTGCGATCAACCTTTTCTAGTTTAATAGCATTCGTCATTAAGTGAGGCAATGTTTGTAAAGCGACGTCCTTAAAGGCGAGCGTAGGGCCATGGAATAGTTCCAAATAGTATTGACCAGCATGGTCGTCGCTCACTGGGGTAATCGTTTGGTCATCCCATTGATCATTGTAAGCTGCAGCGACAATTTGATCTAATTGTTCGGCTGAATAATCATCAAAAAACCAACCAAGTACTTGACGAGCTTGTTCCTGGTAGGTTAACTTAACAAATTCTGTTAAATTAATGTTCGGTTTTGGAAAGTCGACCGGGACAAACAAACCACCATCATTAGCAAGACCTTGAATCACCGCTTGGGAAGATGATAAGGATTGGTCAGTTGTGCCACGGGTACTTCGGTATTGCATAATATTCCTCCAAAAATGCGAATTAATACGAACTATTTTTAAGTATTATATCCTAATTGTACTGATATCAAAAGTAGTTTATGATAAACTAATAAAAAATTAACTTGAGGAGATCAGCATGGAAACAATCAAAATTGGCCTTATTGGTCTGGGAACAGTAGGTGCTGGGGTTTTAGAAATTATTTCGGACCCCGAGAATCAAGCTAAAATTGAAAATACGATTGGACGTAAATTGGCAGTTAAGACCATTGTCGTTCATAATCCAAATAAACCGCGTCCCGTTGATACAACCGGCATCAATGTGACGACGGATGTGGATGAGATCGTTAAAGACCCTGAGATTTCCATCGTCGTTGAAGTGATGGGAGGCATTCATCCCGCCAATGAAATCATTGAAGAGTTATTGCAAGCTGGAAAAAATGTGGTCACGGCTAATAAGGATTTAATTGCTTCTAATGGACCAAAATTGTCAGCTCTCGCCAACGCGAATGGTTGCGATCTAATGTATGAAGCTAGTGTTGCTGGTGGGATTCCGATCTTACGGACGATTACCAATTCATTTACGGCGGACCAAATCCTGGAAGTTAAGGGGATTGTTAACGGAACCACCAATTATATCTTGACGCAAATGCGGGAAAAACAATGGTCCTATGACCATGCTTTAAAGCGGGCTCAAGAATTAGGTTTTGCGGAAGCTGACCCGACCAATGACGTAGCGGGGATTGATGCCGCCTACAAGATGATTATTTTAAGTTTATTTGCCTTTGGAACCCAGATTAAGTTATCCGAGTTTAATGTTTCCGGGATCGAAAATATTACGGATCAAGATGTCAAACAAGCTGGCCAATGGGGATATGTTATCAAATTAATGGGGGTTGCCAAGTTAGTAAACGAAAAGCTTTTTGTTGAAGTTGCGCCAACCTTAGTACCAAAGAGTCACCCGATGGCGGTGGTTGATAACGAAAACAATGCCGTCATGGTTACTGGAGCGGCGGTTGGTGATACCCTATTCTATGGGCCTGGCGCTGGTGGTTTACCGACTGCCAATAGTGTTTTGAGTGATATTACATCGGAAGCTAAAAACATTACTTTAAAGACAACGGGGAAGTCTTTTAATTCCTATCAACATGAGCGGCAATTAGCGGATCCGGCGGATGTTAAGTACAGTTATTATTTAGCGATGACGATGCCAGATGTTTCGGGGCAAATGTTAGCCTTCACCACTTTAATGACGAAGGTTGGGGCAAGTTTTGAGCGGATTGAGCAAACTAACCGGGAAGATAAGTTAGCGGATGTGGCGGTTATTACCCATGCGATGACGAACCAACAATTAGCAGAATTAAAACAACTAGTAGCCGAAAGCGAAACCTTAAAACTTGACGCTGCTTATAAAGTATTACCATCGTAAGCGAGGAGATATAATGCGAATTAAGGTACCAGCATCAAGTGCCAATTTAGGACCTGGCTTTGATTCAATGGGGATGGCGCTGGGGCTATATTTAACGATTGATGTCTTAGAACCGACGGATCATTGGGTGGTCGATCACGATTTAGAGCAGATACCACATGATGAACGAAATATGGTTGTTCGGGCCGCCTTAAAAATAAAGTCAGATTTGGCGCCTCACCATATTGTAGTTAATTCCCCGATCCCTTTAGCACATGGTTTAGGTAGTTCCTCAAGTTGTAACGTTGGTGGGATCGAATTAGCTAACCAGATTGCGAAGCTACATTTATCGGCGGAAGAAAAGGTCGAAATCGCCAGTCAAATTGAGGGTCATCCCGATAATGTGGCACCAACCATTTTAGGGGGGACGGTGATTGGAACCAGTTTACATGATCACTTTATAGCCGTAAAAGCTCCCGCCATGCCATATCAGTTTGTGGCTTACGTGCCGGCTTATAATTTAAAGACCAGTGATAGTCGCAATGCTCTGCCAAACATGATTGGTTTTCATGAGGCAACCCAAGCCAGTGCTATTGCTAATACCCTAGTGGCCGCCTTATTTGCGCAAGATTATCAAGCCGTAGGGGAATTGATGGAAGCTGATATGTTTCATGAACCCTACCGAAGCAAATTGGTACCAGAACTAGCTCAAGTGAGAGCAATCGCGCACCAACATCAGGCGCTAGCTACCTATTTAAGTGGGGCGGGGCCAACGGTAATGACCTTATTACCTAAAGATGCATCTGTGGATGAATTCGTACAAGCTTTAAAAGCTAATGGCTTAGATGATCCCGTGATGGTGCTACCAATTGCCGAAGCAGGTGTTGAAGTTGACAATTAGTTAATCAAAAAGACCCGTTTGCAGGAAATTCCCTACAAACGGATCTCTTTTTAGTTGTCATCTTGTTTGTTTTGGAGCTGATCTTTTAACGTTTTCAATTCGTTTAGGATGGCTTGATTTTGTTTAATCAAATCAGCATTTTGTTTCAAGATGGCCTGATTTTCATGGTGTAATTTTTTAAGGGAATGTTCATTTCGTGGGGATCGCCGGGAGAACAGGGCGGTAATATTTCCAGTGATTACCCCGACTAAACCAATCCCAACCAGCATGTCAAAAACTGCGGAAATCTTCCCCAGAACAGTGTGGGGAGCAATATCGCCATAACCGACAGTCGTACTAGTGGTAATTGCAAGCCATAGTGATGCCCAAATAGAACGATTTTCTGCAATTGAGAACATGATTGAGGTGATTGCTAAGACGGAAATGGAAATATATAGATAGTAGATTAATCCGTTAAATTTTAAAAAATAGCGCAACCGTCCAATCAGACCAACTAAACGTGTCAGCCTTAGGAGACGAATAACAACAAATAACCGTCCCAAACGGTTAATTCGGAAGATTGAGAAGGCGAGGTTGACAGGGATAATTGATAAAAGATCAAAAATGTTATGGACAAAAAAATCTTTCTTATTTTTCGCCCGCCCAAGTCGAATCAAGTAATCTAGGGTGAAAATTCCCCAGATTAGGTTATCAACCAGAGAATACGGATAAGCGGTAATCGTTATGGCCCGGGAAAGATCCATTACGATCAATAAGATGGAAACAATCGCCAGGAGGGCCATGGTAATTTGGTATGTAATGATGAGTCGTTTTTGTTCTTTTTTACGTATTTTCATGGTAGTTTGGGGGTTACTGTTAAGGTAGTTTGACCGCGGAAAGTAACAAAGCCCGGACGAGCGCCACTTGGTTTATGGATCGCTTTAATAGGCAAGTAGTCGACCTGGACATGACTAGAATCGCGTCCCTTGGAGAAGTAGGCGGCGATCTCCGCAGCCTCTTGAATTTCTTCATCTGACGGTGAAGTCGATCTTAAGACCACGTGGGAGCCAGGGAGATCCTTGACATGGAACCATAATTCATTTTTATTAGCAATTTTAAAGGTCAATTGGTCGTTTTGGCGATTATTCTTGCCAACTAAAACCGGAATCCCACTCGAAGTCTGGTATTCGCTTGGTTGACTCGGTTTGGTCTTGCGTTGCTTCTTGCTGGAACCTTTTTGTTTGATATAACCTTGTTCTTGCAACTCCAGCCGAATATCTTGGATATCGGCTGGTGCAGCTAGGTCGATCTGACTAAGAATGGCGGACAAGTAATCAATCTCTTGATTAGTAAGCGCTAATTGTTCATTGACGTAATCGACCGAGGTTTTAAGTTTGTTATACTTCGTAAAATAACGTTGAGCATTTCGTGAAGGAGACAATTCCGGTGCTAAGCTAATTGTGATCGGTTCGTTATTGGCATAGAAATTAGGTAATTCAATTTCGGTCATCCCAGGTTGGAGTTGGTGTAAATAGGTGGTTAAAATTTCACCGTTAATCCGATATTGATCGGCAGTTTTAGCATCGTCTAATTCTTGATTTAGTTTCTTTACTTTGCGGCGATCTTTTTTCAAGACATTATTAATTACTTTAATGACTTGACCGGCCAGTTCCTTGGATCGATCACGCTCAGCTTTGTCAGCATAAAATGCATCTAAAAGGTCCGATAAGGAATCGAATGATCGCGGATGTTTATAATTTATCGTTGGCGTGAATGCAGCAAAATTTAGTTTTCCCCGCTCATTTTCATATAAAGTGGCATGAGTTTGGTTAAAGGTCGCCAAAAAGTTTTCATAAGTACTAGGTAAATGGTCACTTGTTAAGAGTCGGTGAGCTAATTCCAGGGCACTATCAGAACCAAAGCCTTGATATTGATTTTGGAGTGCCTTGGCTAATTCCCTAGGATCATCTTTGAATTGGCGAACCAGATCACTGTAGTGTTGATTTGGTAAAAAAGGATTTGTCCGAGCTTGTTTGGGAGGCATGATGAAAGTTGTGCCAGGTAACAAGGTCCGCACCCGGTTCTGATCACTCCCAACGTGTTTAATGGTGTCGATGATTTTGTGATCGGCAGCCTGGAATAAAATGATATTGCTATGCCGCGCCATAATCTCAATTTGTAAGATTAAAGTTTGTAAGTCACCTAATTCATCGCGATGTTGAAAGAATATTTGGATAATTCGATCGTTATCGACCTGTTTGATCTCATCAATAATCGCGCCATCCAGATATTTGCGCATGGTCATTGTGAAATTAGATGGGTTAGCGGGATTTTGGTAGGGGATTTGGGTAATTTGCACCCGTGGATAAGCAGGATTGGCGGAGAGTAATAATGGATAGTTGTGACGGTTAGCACGAATTACCATTAATAGTTCCAGTGGGTAAGGCTGGTTAATTTTCGCAATACGCCCTCCAGCAAGAGTTGCGTTTAATTCATGCACCATGGCATGTGTAAATAATCCATCAAAAGCCATTTAATCATCCTCCAAACAAATGTACGTCAATACAATTATACTGTAATAGTGCATCAAAATTAACTAGTTTGAGTTATGAATTTAATTAAGGTATGATAGAAACAACTTTGACATGCCGACGGAGGAGCAGATATATGAAAATTGCTATCGTAACCGATAGTACGGCTTATTTGGAACCCGACGAAATTGAAAAATATCAGATTACGGTCGTTCCGATTCCGGTTATTTTTGGTGATCAAGTGTATGAAGAAGGCGTTAACCTCACCAATGATGAATTCTATGCCAAATTAAAAACAGGGAATGTTTTTCCTAGTACTTCCCAGCCATCAATTGGGGTCCTCATGGAAACTTATGAGCATTTGGCGCAAGCTGGTTATGATGCCGTTATCAGTATTCACCTAACCAGTGCGATTTCTGGTTTAATGGCAACCGTTACTCAGTTAGCTGAGCAACTTGCTGATACCATCAAAATCATTCCCTTTGATTCACACTTGACGATTCGGATGATGGGAGAATTAGCGATTGAGGGAGCGCGATTAGCTGAGCAACATGATGATTTAGATGACATTATCAAAAAATTATCCGAATATCGCGATACCTTTAATAATGTCTTTGTTGTTGATGATTTACAAAATTTGGTCCGGGGAGGCCGTTTATCAAATGCAAGTGCCTTTGTGGGTTCCCTTTTAAAAATAAAACCGCTATTGACGATGCATACAGAAAATTATGCCATTGAAGCCTTTGAAAAAGTCCGTTCTATGAAAAAGGCCAAGTTACGGTGTGAAGAGATTTTCGCGGATGATTTAAAGCAATTAGATTATCCAGTTCGTGCAATGGTGGTTCATGCCAATGCGCAAACTGCTGGCGAGGAATGGTTAGCTGACTTAAAGGGTAAGTATCCTGATATTCGCTGGGATTTAACTTATTTTGGCCCAGTAATTGGTACCCACTTAGGATCAGGAGCCTTAGCCATTGTTTGGATGCAAGATACCGATAAACAAGCACTACAATAATGTTAAAAATACTTCAAAAACACACTTTAATTGCGATTACCTTAGTACTGTTAATGATAATTTTAAGCCAATTTCAATGGCACTTTGCTTTTGCTAACGGTCTAGTCATCAATTTTCAGCTAATTGGTTTAATTGGTTTATCAGCTTTTTTTGCACTTGGTGAGCTGGCTGGGAGTATAGTGGCCTTGATCGGCCTGGTTATTAGCTTGATCATCAATCCTGGGGGCTGGTTAATGGGATTAGTGATGATTCTAGTAGCCTTAGTGATGTGGTTAATCATGGGACGTCACATTCCACTAAATGTTCATTTAAACCGTAACCAATTGATTTCACTAGGTCTCTTTAGTGGTAGTTTACAATTTATTTGGTCGATCCTACTGGCCGGTGGGATGAGTTGGTATCTAGCTGGTTATCGGACTAGTCTTTGGATGATCTATTTAACACGGATGACGGGTCCAGCTTTGATCATTGCCATTTTGGTCGTGATTGGCTTGCCGTTATTGACGGGATGGCTGAGAACCTATACTGAAGATTTAAGACCGCCTGTACCACCATCAGGATCAGTCGAGATTAATTTATCAAAACCTAAGAAAGATCAGAAGGGTAGGAAGTAGTCCTACCTTTTTATAATTAGAGGAATCTATGATGAAATATTTTATTTCGCCTTCCATGAAAATGAAACCAGGGGAAAATTTCACGAGTTTACAACAAGAATTATTATTTCCAAAAGCTACTAGTGAAGTTATCAATAGTTTACAAGCATTGAACGATCAGCAACGTCAGAATTTATGGGCTTGTAGCGATCGGGTTGCTCAGGAAGCAAATGAGTGGACGCACCAATTATCCATAGATGCACCAGGGAGTCCCGCGATTTTAACTTACCAAGGGATTCAATATCAAGCGATGGCACCTGATTTAATGACTGAGGAACAATTAGAACGATTAGCAGACCGATTAAGGATCGTTTCGGGATTATATGGACTAGTCGCCCCTTTCGTCCAAATTCAACCTTATCGTTTAGAAATGAAGGCCAGTTTATCAGTTCAAGCGCGACCAGATCTGTATCATTTTTGGGGACAACGACTATATGAGAAACTATTTGAAGACCATGACGTCGTGCTTAATCTAGCTTCCAAAGAATATAGTCGGGCGATAAGTCCATACTTACAAACCGACGATCATTTAATTACGATTGAGTTGTTAACGGATAAACATGGCAAGTTAACCCAACCATCAACCGCCGTTAAACAGGCGCGAGGTTTTTTTGTACGTGATCTAGTAGAGCGCAATGTGACTACGATTGAGGCGGTGAAGGATTTTTCAGTAGCGGGATATCAATTTGAGACGGAACTTTCATCTTCAACTGTCTTTAAGTTTATTCGTAATGGTGAAAAGTGATTTTTCATCATGCTAAATCATTTCTAGTTCCTTAGTCTAATTTGTAAGCAATCACTAATCATCATTAAAACTTGCTCATTTGTAATTCAGTGTGATAAATTGGAAAAACTGTCTAATGAGAGAGGAGAAAAATGATGCATTTAGAACAAGCACACTTGAATGATCTAGAGCGAGTAATTGAAATACTAAAAGATGGACGGAACCAACTGGCCGAACGGGGCATCGACCAATGGCAAGGCGATTATCCTAATCGGGATCATATCAAGGAAGATATCGAAAATGGCTATGCTTATTTAGTCCATTCAGATGATCATGAAACAGTTGGAGCCTTTGCGATGGTTCCAGCCCCGGACCAAACCTATGATGCCTTAGATGGTCAATGGGAAATTGAAACGGATCAATATGTGGTCATTCATCGAGTAGCTATCCATTCAGAGCATGCAGGTCATGGTTATGCTTCTGGTTTGTTTGTAGCTTTAATTGATTATATTAAAGAGCAACGTCCCGAAATTTTATCAATCCGCATTGATACGCATGAAGATAATGCACCAATGCAACATTTAATTGAAAAGTATGGCTTCCATCGGGTGGGAACCCTCCACGGGGTTTACCGGCCCAATGAAATTTCCTTTGTCTACGAGAATATTCGTGAAAATAACTAATCAATCTGGTTTAGCAAATTTTGATCGCTTTTGCTAAACCTTTTTATTTACTAGAAAACTACAATTTAGCTATATCGCCGATTATTGGAATATGGTACAATTTTCAACATTAACATTAGATAAAGATTTAATGAGAGAGGGAATTGAATTGGAATGGAAATATGCTTTTAAGAAATCATTTCCAGTCATGATTGGTTATGTCATTTTGGCGGTTAGTTATGGATTATATATGCATAACTTACATTTTGATTGGTGGTTTCCGTTATTAATGGCCGCGACGATATATGGGGGCTCGGTCGAATTTTTGATTGCTAACATGCTTTTGTTAAAGTTTGCTCCGGTTACCGTCTTGCTAATTACATTGGTAGTAGGTTTTCGGCAATTTTTTTATGGCATCGCCATGTTAGATCGCTATCATGGTCATGGTTGGCAAAAGTGGGTTCAGATTTTAGGCTTATCGGATGAGACCTTTGCCGTTAACCTTGAAGTGGAAGTGCCCGAACATTTAGACCAGCAATTAGTCTATTCATACATTAGTATTTATGATTATTTGGCCTGGGTATTTGGGGCCGGACTCGGTGGTGTGTTAGGTCAACAATTGGCTATTCAAATTAATGGGTTGGATTTCATTATGACTGCTTTATTCATTGTTTTGGCCCTCGAACAGATCTTAAAAGAAAGCAATCACATTAGTTCTATCAGTGGGTTTATTATTACAGCGATTTGTCTTTTAGCAATTGGGCAAACCTATTTTCTCTTGTTGGCCTTGTTGTTAATGGTGATCGAATATACTTGGATTTATCGACGATTACAAAGACGAGCAGGGGGTAACAAATGACTTTAATTCAGCAACTTGCAACAATTTTAATTGCGGCCGTCGCCAATATGACGACTCGAATTGTTCCCTTTAAACTTTTTCGGGATCAAAATGGGCATGTGTCACCATATATTGATGGCTTAGGAAAGTTTTTACCGCCCGCCATTATGGCAATGTTGGTAGTCTATTGTTATCGCAGTGTTAATTGGCTAGGGGCTAGTCATGGTTTACCGGATCTAATTGCTGGGATCGTAACGGTGATTGTTCATTTAATATGGCGCAGTTTATTCACCTCATTGATTTTAGGGACTGTAGCTTATATTGTGCTGATTAATTTTGTCTTTAAGTAAAAATTTAAATTAGTAACGAGAGTATGTTTAGGGGGCTTACTCTCGTTTTATTTTGCAGATTTTTCAAAAATTTTAGTAAATTTTTTGTAAGGGCTTACGAAAAAATGTGAGTAACACTTACGGCCACTAGATACCGTCCAATTTTATGTGAAATTATTCTCAAAATTTACAAATAGATTTGATGTGCTACAATATCCTTGTAAGCGATAACATTATTGTAATACAGGGATTTATAGGAGGTTATGATAATGAAAAAGTTAGACTTTGAAAGTCTTAAGTACTACACTGGCGACGAAAAACCATTTCAAGTTTTAAGTCAAGATGGTGAAGTAGTAGATAAGGACTTAATGCCAGATTTGACTGATGAACAATTGGTTGATTTGTTTAAAGAAATGATTTGGTCACGGGTTGTTGGTGACCGGTCAACCAAGTTGAATCGTCAAGGTCGGTTAGGTTTTATTGCCCCTACACAAGGTCAAGAAGCTAGTGAAATGGCATCAAATTATGCCATGGAAAAGGATGACTTCTTAGCTGGTGCTTATCGTGATATTCCACAATTAGTTAAACATGGGCTTCCATTAGCCCAAGCCTTTATGTGGTCAAAGGGTCACTACAACGGGACTAAGTTCCCTGAAGAATTAAAGGCTCTTCCACCACAAATTATTATTGGTGCTCAATATGCTCAAACCGCTGGGATTGCCCTAGGGTTAAAGAAGAAGGGTACTAAGAACGTGGCTTATTCATACACTGGTGATGGTGGTACTTCTCAAGGTGACTTCTATGAAGGTATTAACTTTGCAGGTGCCTTCCATGCTCCAGCAGTCTTCATTGTTCAAAATAACGGATATGGTATTTCAGTTCCACGGGCAAAGCAAACCGCTGCTCCTACCTTGGCTCAAAAAGGGGTTGCCGCTGGATTACCTTGCTTCCAAGTAGATGGGATGGATGCCTTAGCTGTTTATGCAACTGTAAAGCAAGCTCGTGATTACGCTGCTGAAGGCAATGGCCCAGTCCTAATTGAAACCTTAACTTACCGTTATGGTGCTCACACCCTTTCTGGTGATGATCCTTCACGTTACCGTTCAAGTGATGAAGAAGCTGAATGGCATGCAAAAGATCCAATTGAACGGATGCGTAACTTCTTAACCAAGAAAGGCCTTTGGACTGAAGAACAAGAAAATGCATACGTTGATGAAGTGAATGCTGAAGTAGATGCAGCTGTTAAGGAACTTGAATCACAACCAGCTCAAACTGTATCAGAAATGTTGAAGTTTGAATTTGTTGATACTCCTGCTACCATCCAAAAGCAAATCAAGAAGTATGAAGAAAAGGAGGCCAAGTAATCATGGCTAAAATTACAATGGTTAAAGCGGTTACTGATGCTCTAGATGAAGAATTAGCCCGCGATGAAAATGTCGAAGTCTTTGGTGAAGACGTTGGTAAAAACGGTGGTGTCTTCCGGGCCACTGATGGTCTCCAAGCAAAATTTGGTGAAGATCGGGTATACGACACGCCTTTAGCTGAATCAGGAATCATTGCTTTAGCTAATGGTTTGGCAACACAAGGTCTTCGTCCTGTTCCTGAAATTCAATTTAGTGGATTTATCTTCGAAGCCTTTGATGAAATTGCTGGTCAAATGGCACGTCAACGCTTCCGTCACTCTGGGTCACGGACATACCCAGTTACCATTCGTTCACCTTATGGTGGTGGGGTTAACGCGATTGAATTGCACTCGGATGACTTCTCTGGTTTGTTAGCTCAAATTCCTGGTTTACGGGTAGTTGTTCCATCTGATCCATATGATGCAAAGGGATTGCTGATTTCATCAATTCGTTCTGATGATCCAGTCTTCTTCCTTGAACACCTAAAGCTTTACCGTTCCTTCCGTCAAGAAGTGCCTGATGAAGCTTACACAGTTCCATTGGACAAGGCAGCGGTTAAACGTGAAGGTAAAGATGTTTCAATCATTACATACGGATACATGGTTCGGGAAAGTTTAGCAGCGGCTGAAGATCTTGCTAAAGAAGGCATTGATGTGGAAGTGCTGGACTTACGGACAATTTCACCATTAGATGAAGATGCCATCTTAGAAACCGTTAAGAAGACGGGGCACGTAGTATTAGTTCAAGAAGCACCACTCCAAGGTGGGGTTAGTGGTCAAGTGGCGGCCTTAATTGCCCAACAAGGAGTTCTCTCATTAGACGCACCAATTGGTCGGGTGGCTGCACCAGATACTCCATACCCAGTTAGTGATGCCGAAGGTGTTTGGTTACCTAACAAGCAAGACATCATTGATGAAGTTAAAAAGACAGTTAATTTCTAGTGAGGTGAACGAGTAATGAGTAGTAAATATCAATTTAAGTTGCCAGACGTTGGTGAAGGGATGGCCGAAGGAACGGTCGGCGAATGGCATGTGGCCGTTGGTGACCAAGTTGAAAAAGATCAAGACTTTGTCCAAATTGAAAACGATAAGTCGGTTGAAGAATTACCATCACCAGTTGCTGGTACTGTTACCAAGATTATTGTTCCTGAAGGTGAATTAGCTAATGTTGGTGACCCATTAATCGAACTAGAAGTTGCTGATGGCGAAGGGAACGTTGATGAATCAGCTGAAGAAGCTGCTCCGGCTGAAGAAGCTGCTCCAGCTGCTGCCGAACCAAGTGCTCCTGCACCAGCTCCAGCAGCAAGTCCTGCTGCTCCTGCACCAGTGGCTGCTGATCATAGCTTACCAGTCTTAGCAATGCCTGCAGTTCGGAAATTCGCTCGTGACAACGGAGTTGATGTTAACCAAGTTGCTGGAACTGGTCGTCATGGCCAGGTTTTAAAGAGCGATGTCGAAGCCTTCTTAGCTGGCGGTGCTCCGGTTGCAGCTCCAGCAGCTGAAGTGAGCGCTCCAACTCCAGCCGCTGAACCAGCTCCAATGGCGGTTCCTACCGCACCAGAAGGTTGGCCAGAACACGCTGAAAAGATGTCACCAGTTCGGAAGGCAACTGCTAAGGCAATGACCACTGCTAGTCATGAAATTCCTATGATCACGGTCTTTGACGAAGTGGTTGTTGACAAACTTTGGGATCACCGGAAGAAGTACAAGGAATTGGCTGCTGAACGTGGTGTTCACTTGACTTTCATGGCTTACATGACGAAGGCCTTAGCGGTTATTATGCGTGAATTCCCTGAATTTAACGCTAAAGTTGATATGGAAAACAAGCAAATCCACTATCGTGACTACGTCAATGTTGGAATTGCTACCGACACTGATAATGGTTTATATGTTCCAAACGTTAAGCATGCTGATCGCTTAAGCCTCTTTGACATTGCCAAGGCTATATCAGCTAATACTGAAAAGGCTAAGGATGGTAAATTAGGCTCAGCTGACATGAGTAACACTGGGATGACGATTACTAACATCGGTTCAATCGGTGGTGGTCACTTTACCCCAATTGTTAACTGGCCAGAAGTAGCGATTATCGGAATGGGTAAAATTTCATCTGAACCAGTTGTGGTTGAAGATCATGTTGAAGTGGCACGGGTCTTGAAGCTGTCACTAACTGTTGACCACCGGATTATTGATGGTGCTACGGCACAACGGGCCATGAACCGGATGAAAGAATTGTTGGCAGATCCAGAATTGTTGTTAATGGAAGGGTGATTTAAATGGTTGTTGGTGATTACGCAATTGATTTAGATACAATCGTAGTTGGTTCAGGTCCTGGTGGATACGTTGCAGCTGTTCACGCTGCTGAACTCGGTCAAAAGGTTGCCGTGGTTGAACGTTATGATGCTCTTGGCGGGGTATGTCTTAACGTTGGTTGTATTCCATCTAAGGCGATGATCCAAGTTTCACATGAATACTTAACAGCAAAAGATGGTGCTGACCGGGGAATTGAAACTGGTGATGTTAAGTTAGATTTTGACAAAGTTCAAGAATACCGGAAGCAAGTTGTTAATCGGATGAGTAACGGGGTTGCCTACTTGTTCAAGAAGAACAAGATTGATGTGATTCATGGGACTGCTTTCATGAAGTCAGACCATAGTTTACGGGTAATTAATGATGACAGTGCCCAAACTTACACCTTCAAAAACTTAATTTTAGCTACTGGTAGTCATCCAATTGAAATTCCAGGATTTAAGTTTGGTGGTCGGGTCATTGATTCAACCGGGTTATTGGCTCTCCCAGCTTTACCAAAAGAATTAGTTGTTATCGGTGGTGGTTACATCGGTTCTGAATTGGCAGCTGCTTATGCTAACTTCGGTAGCCATGTAACAATTCTTGAAGGAACTGATACCATCTTAGGCGCTTATGAAAAAGATATGGTTAAGATCATTGAGAAGCGCTTTAAGGCGAAGGGTATTGACATTATTACTGGTGCAATGGCTAAGGAAGCCAAGGATAATGGTGATAGTGTTGAAGTATCATACGAATTAAATGGTGAAGTTAAGACCGTTACAGCTGACTATGTTGCTGTAGCTGTTGGTCGGAAACCAAACACTGATGATCTTGGATTAAATATTGCTGGGGTAGAAACTACTGATCGTGGTCTTGTTAAGGTTGACGCACAAGGGCGGACGAATGTTGAACACATTTATGCCATTGGAGATATTGTTGCGGGTGCCGCTTTAGCTCACAAGGCTTCTTATGAAGGTAAGGTTGCTGCCGAAGCGATTGCCGGACAAAGCTCAGTAGTTGATTACCGGGCAATGCCAGCTGTATGTTATGTTGATCCTGAGATCGCAACGACGGGATTGTCTGCTGACCAAGCCAAGGCTGAAGGATTGGATGTTAAAACTGCTAAGTTCCCATTCAGTGCCAACGGTCGGGCAGTCTCAATGCATTCTGATGAAGGGTTTGTTCGCTTAGTATTCACTAAGGATAACGAACAAGTTGTTGGTGCTCAAATTATTGGAAGCAACGCTTCAGATATGATTTCTGAATTAACCTTAGCAATTGAATCTGGTAACACTGTTGAAGATATTGCTTTGACAATTCATCCGCACCCAACTCTCTCTGAAGCAGTTATGGATGCCGCTGACGTAGCGTTAGGTTACCCAACTAATATTTAATAAAAAAAGTGAAGTGATTTTATGCAATACGTAGCAATGAAGTCTCATGATATTCGACGGAATTTGGCAACTGAACAATATTTGATGAATAGTGATCAGATTAAGCCACCGTTCATGTTGTTCTACATTGAAGACTCATGTATTATTGTGGGACGTAATCAAAATACTTTGGAAGAAATTAATCAAAAGTATTGCGAAGAACATCATGTTACGATTACCCGACGTTTGTCTGGTGGTGGTGCCATGTATCAAGACATGGGGAACATGTGCTTTAGTTTCGTAGTACCAGCTGATCAAGTTAAATTTGGTGATTTTGGCGAACTGGTTAAACCAGTAGTTGATGCTCTTCATGATATGGGAGCAACTGGAGCTGAAGTTAATGGTCGTAACGATATCACGATCGACGGTAAAAAGTTTTCGGGAAATGCAATGTACAGCCGTCACGGGAAAACCTTCTCTCACGGAACCCTGATGTACAATGTTAATACCGATACCGTAGCGGATGCACTGCAAGTACCGAAGGATAAGATTGAATCAAAAGGAATCAAATCCGTTCGGTCTCGGGTTACGAATATTCGACCATACTTACGACCAGAATTCCAAAATCTAACGACAGAAGAATTCCGTGACGAATTAATCAAGCGAATTTGGAAAGTTGACTCAATTGAAGATGCCCAAGTCAATGAATATCAATTAACGGCTGCAGATGAATCTGCAATTGATGAAATTGAAAATAAGTGGTACAAAAATTGGGACTGGGTTTACGGTCGGTCACCAGAGTTTACGGTTAAGAAGCGTCGTCACTTCACTAGTGGAACCATTGATGCACGGTTCTTGATTGAGCATGGAAAAATTGCCAATCTGAAAATTTATGGTGATTTCTTTGGAACTGGAGATGTTCACGAAGTCGAAGAAGCTTTGACTGGAGTTGAATATAGTCCAGAAGCAATGACTAAAGTACTCAACCAGCTTGACTTACAAAAGTACTTTGCTGGTAGTGATACTGATGAAGTTATTCAGTTACTAACAATTCAAGAATAGTGTAATAGTGGATCTACTATCTAAAAAATGGCTCCTCGAAGATCGGAAGATGTTCAGGAGCCGTTTTGTTTTTAGGGTAGGTTAGGAGGGAACTTTAATGCAGTGGCAAAGCGGATATTATCAATTAACACATGATTTAAGGGCCATGGCTTTTCAATATCCCGAATTAAATCAGGTTATAAAATTTACCTCATTCTTATCAGGAAGTAAGCTCCGTTTAACTTTTACGAATTTTTATGGCTCGCAAACCCTCAAGTTTGATCAGATTCTAATTGCCGATAATGACAATTTTGATCATGCGGTCCAGGTAACTATAAATCATCAGTCTGAATTGATGATTCCTGTGGGCCAAGCGAAGGTGTCTGATCCGGTTGATTTTACAGTACAAGCCGGTCGAGCAGTTTATATTATGGTCATTGCAAACCAAGCGCAAACTTATTGTGACTTTGCGGTTACCTATGATCCTACTTGGGTGAATGCTAGTATGGGTCGTCATGCTAATCATCAACCACCATTGAATGATCGATGGCAACATGGTCATGGCTGGGTCTCACTTTCCATGATGGAAGTTTGGACTCAAGCGCAACCGCAAGTAATTGAGTTTACCGGTGATTCGCTTGTTGAAACCGGAATGGTTGCGGCTGAATTATTCAAAAAAACAATTGTTGAAAAGCCAGAACAAATAACTTGGTTGGTGACTGGCATCTCAGGCAATCGTTTATTAACAGATGCTCCCCAGAATAAAAATCCAGAAAGAACCTATGGGTTAAGTTTGCTACACCGCTATGGACAACTCGGTCATCGGCCATATGAACCTTCCTTAACTTTAGTTTCGATCGGAGCTAATGATTTGCTGGTACCATTCGATAATCCGCTAGGGATGGAGCAAATACCGTCACTAGATCGTTTAAAAATTGGCTACCGTGACTTGGAGTCAATTATTGAAAGTCGGCAGAGTGAAGTTAAGATCTTAACATTGCCACCGGTTCGACTTCCTAGGAAGACGGGACCGTGGACTACGGATGAAATACAAATTGATCGAGTGAGAAAGTCGTTAAATGTGTGGTTACGATCTAATTCTTGGGTCATTGATGCTTGTGGCTCCATAACTGATGAAAAAGGTAATCGTAAACCAGCAGTTGACTTTGGGGATAACTTACATTTATCGCCATATGGAGGCCAATTAATGGGGCAAGCAATTTGGTTGCAATTAAAATTAGCTCTACAGTAAATAGAAAAGAAAAAACCGGGAGTAGTGAAATTTCACTACTCCCGGTTTGACTATTCATTAACTTCATCATCATTATCTGATGAATGCTCATTACCATCATTTTCGGATTCTTGTTTCTTTGGTTTGATATGGGTAACCTTAAACTCGTTGACATATTGGTTCTCAATGTCCGTAGGGGTAAAGGAGAAGTCTTCAACTCGCACTGGTTGACCAACCTTCATGTCATACTGTTGCTCCAGAAAGAAACCAGTTAGCGTGGTTACTTGAACAGTTTCAAATTGAGGGATTTGAACTTCAAAATACCGCATAAAATCATCTAACGGCATCTTACCCGAAACCAAATAGGTTGGATTTCCTTGTGAGTCGGTTTCCGATTGTTCAATCATACTGTCTGAAATATGATCAATTTCTTCACCAACTGTCCCGAAAAGTTCTTCATAAATATCTTTATCAGTGATGATCCCTGAAGTCCCACCATATTCATCTTGGACTATGACAATTGGTACTTGGCGTTGCATCATTAATTGTAAAACATCGGTGATTGGTTGACTTTCATAAGCGATTGGCATCCGTCGAAGAATCACTCGGATAGTTTGTTGCGGATTGATTTGATTTTGCCGCATGATGTCATAAGAGAAAATATAACCTAAGATATGGTCTTTATCATGATTTGCCACTACGGGCATCCGCGTAAATTTCTTTTCAAAATAGATTTGTGCTGCATCGGCAATCGTATCGGTAATATCAATGACCGTTAACTGGGTACGGTCGACCATAATATCACTGGCGACTTTATCATTCATCTTAAAGGCACGTTGCATAAAGACAACATCTTCACGATCTAATTCTCCCGCTTTTTCAGATTCTTTGGAAAGCGAAATAATTTCGTTTTCAGAATAAATATCTTCATCAGGGTGGGCATTAAAGCCGAGTAATTTAGTCACCATGATGGCAACCCGATCAAAAATCCAAATTAATGGGTAGAAGATCACGTGGAAGAAGCGCGTCATGTTAACAATGAATAAAAGCACTTTAACCGGTTGGTCAATGGCAATATTCTTTGGTACCAAATCAGTGAAGACAGCGTGTAAGAAGGTAAAGATCAGGATCCCAATCACCGAAGAAACTCCCTCACTGACATTTTTAGGGAAAATGTTTAATTTCTCTAACCATGCGGTGATGTAACCTTCACCGATCCACCCTAAAACCAAGGAGGTTATCGTAATCCCAACTTGGGCAGTTGAAAGATACTCCGTCAAATGATCCATCATTTTAAGGGCACTTTTGACCTTCCGCGTTTGGGGTAGTTCTTTTAATTCGGTTGGACGAACCTTAACTAGAGAATACTCCGTTAAGGTGAATAAGGCAGCGATGGCTAAAATAAAAATAATTATCACAAGGACAATCGGACTAGTGATATCAACGTTCATTTAAATGAAGTTCATCCTTTCATATTTAAAATTAAAGATATTTATATTATAGCAGACTAATGCGCAAAAAAAGCCTGACGACCAGGCTTCCTAATTAGATCATGATAATGATTTGGTGCGATTGAAAATTACGAGAATAAAATTGAACAACAGCATGATCCCCGTCACGATGAAAACTGCTTGGTATGAAAAGGCTCCCGATATAGTTGAACCAGCCAGCGATCCCATAACGGATCCAGCGGCTTGAAATGATTGGTTGTAAGAAAAAATTCGACCAAAGGCATCCGCGGGAGTATCTAGGGTTAAAATAGTCTGCACCGCCGGTAACAGGGCGGCATTAGCAAGGCCGAGGATAAAACGCCAGAAGGCTAACGCCCAAGGTGAAGAAACAAAAGTCATCGGGACAAATAGGGCAGCAGCCACTGCCAAACCGATAATTAAGATTTTTTGCGGTCCAATATGATCCATGGTATGGCCAATTTTAGAAGAAGCAATGAGCGTTCCGAGTCCTGGCGTAGCTGCCACGACTCCCGCGACAAAGGAAATATTACCTTGCCCATGCATCAATTCTTTTACATATAAGCTGACGATCGGATCAATGGACATGACGGAAGCTTGAACAAACATGGTGGTAAAAAACATGATAACGATAATTTTGACGTTCGGTAGTTCAGCAATGATGCCCTTCAGCGGTTTTAATTCTTCTTTTTTAATTGGTGAAAAATGTTCGTGAACTAAGAAGAAAGTGATTAAAAAGGTTAAAAACATTAAGATCCCAGTAATAAAGAAAGGAATTCGGTAACCAAACCAGCCCGAAAGGGTCCCACCGAGCAGGGGGCCCACTAGATTTCCCGTCACCCCAGAAGTCATCATGGAGGTCATGACCCAACCAGAGCGGCTGTGGGGGGTTTCGCTAGCCATCAGGGCTGTGGCATTTGAAATATACCCAGAAAAAAGACCTTGTAAAAAGCGGAGTAAGATTATGACCCAGACGTTAGTCGCAAAACCAACTAGAAAGATGGTAATCGACATGACAAAAGAGGCCCGTAAACACATTAATTTCCGTCCTTTTTGATCGGCTAATGATCCCCAATAGGGTGAAATGACCGCCTGGGAAAGAAAAGTGATCGCAAAGGCTAGCCCTGAATAGATATTGAGTTGAAAACGGGAAAAATTACCTAATTCAGCAATAAATAAGGAAAGAAAGGGCATGGTCATCGAATAGCCCATTCCGGTGATGAAACAGCCGATCCAAAGGGTAATGAAAGTTTGATGCCAACCTTCAGGGGTTTGTTCGTTTAGTGTAGTTTCCATGATGCTAATCTCCTTAGTCACAATCACCACAAATTTTACACCGAATATATTTAGAAGAAAAGAGCAATTTTCTTAAATTGAAAACTAGATGAAAACTGATAAAATTAGGATAGAATGAGGTGATCAGATGAAGCAAAAAATTGCCGTTTTGGCGGATGTTCACGGAAATTTAACTGCGCTCCAAGCGATGTACGAAGATAGCCAAAAACAGGGCGTGGATCAATATTGGTTTTTAGGTGATTTATTAATGCCAGGCCCCGGCGTGATGGAAGTTTGGCACTTACTGCAAGAAATGCAACCAAGTCTTTGTGTGCGTGGAAACTGGGATGATTTAGCTATTCATACAAGTCGCGGTGAGGGGTACTTAACTAAACCGTCGCGAATTTTCTTTGCCCGACTAGGCCAATATGTGGCCGAACAAGGGGGCGCGAGTGCGGTTAAGATCATGGAAAAATGGCCGCTCCATCAAACAGTTACGGTTGGCCCACTTAATTTTGCCCTAAGTCATAATTTGCCAGATAAAAATTTAGGTCAGGCCTTATTTCCAACGAACGACGTGACTAATTTTGATCAATTATTAACTGATTTGCAGGTTGATATTGCAATTTATGCCCATGTTCACCATCAACTCTTGCGTTATGGAAGTGATGAACGAATCATTTTAAATCCGGGCTCAGTCGGGGAACCATTTAATCATCATGAGAAATTACAAAGGGATCTGCGAGCATACTACTTAATTATGGAAATCGATGATTACGGGTTAGCTAGTCTAAATTATCGCCACGTTTATTATGATCGGGAAGTTGAATATCAGCGGGCGGTTGTGGCTAAACTTCCATATTTAGAGTTATACCGACGTATGATTGATACCGGTCGAGTGGATACCCATAATCAACCACTACTTGATCAAATGAATCAGAAATATCGGTATCGAGAACAATATCAAGCATTTCAAAAATCGCTTCATTAATAATATGGACTTGGATAAATGAAAAAACGAATTTTAGATCTAGCAATTGCCTATCGACGGAAATCGTTTATTCGCGTTGCTTATCGGACCTTTGCAACCTTGTTTCCTTTTGTTTTGATTGGCATTTGGATTCAAATCATTAATACGAACTTATTACAACCAGATGGGTTTTTATATAATGTTCTTTACCTGGCAAACTGGACGAGTACGACTTGGTTACGACCACTTCGGCTCGTGGCAACTTTTATTCAAAATATTCTCTTAGGCTTTATTGGCATTTATGTCGTTTATTTGGCGGCTTATTATACCGCTCAACTATATCAGCGTGCCAAACAGCTTGCTGGAGTCACGGGTATTGTCGTGATGCTGATGGCCAGTTATCAAGCTAGTAATCGGACCGGGAATTTTTATAGTTCCTTAAATTGGCGAATGTTGTCTTTACAGAATCTCTTGTTGTCCCTAGCCATTGGTTATTTGATTGGCCAAGTCTTTCGCTGGTTGAGCCCAGCAACTTCAGCAACGCATAATCCGCATACCCTTGAGATTCAAAGTCGGGCCCAGTGGAATCTAAAACCGATTATAGTTTCGTTAATTATTGGGATCGTATTAGGAGTTGGGATGAATCTTGCTAATTATTTTGCCATTAGCGATAGTGTTATTACGGCCTTGAGTGATTGGGGAGCTGGTGATTCGCACTTCATTATAAAATTATTGGTTATGATGCTGATCAGTCTTTTACAATGGTTGGGACTTTATGACCCAACTAGTACGTGGTTCACAACCGGAGATTCAGCAGAATGGAACGCTAATTTAAGTTATGTCTTATCCCATCATTCCATGTATCATGTTCCTTATCCTTTATCTGGTGTTGAATTATATTCTTCATACGCAGTTTTTGGCGGGGTCGGTTGTACCTTAGCTTTATTGATTGCTTTTGTATTGGTGAGTCGGCGATTAGAGAATTTACGGGTCGCCCGTTGGAATATGATTCCCGTCTTGTTTAATAATAGCGGGGCCTTTTTCATTGGCTTGCCCGTAATTTTAAACCCCATTTTCTTGCTGGCGATGATTATCATTCCAGCCATCAACATGCTGATTGCGGCGGGGGCTGTTATGATTCATTTAATTCCAACCCCAGTGTTTGATTATCCTAATGGAACGCCGACTTTTTTGGTGTCTTTTATTGGAACTAACGGGAACTGGGCTTCGGTGATTTTTGCAATTTTATTATTCTGCTTAGATATCATTATGTATTTACCAGTTGTCCGAATCTATATTGAAATGCAAAATGAGATTATCAAACTTGATCTAAAGGAGGACCAGCAATGAAATGGCGACGACTCTTTTCAGATCAAAATAATAGTCGAAAAAAGAATCGGTTAATAATCACCATGGTTAGTTTAGTTTTAATCATGCTCTTTATTCCGACTTATTTTTGGACGAAAACGAATCATAAGGTGATGTATGACCGTTATAATTCTCGGATGTCCCCAATTATCATGGTTCCGGGGAGTTCGGCCTCAATTAACCGTTTTAATTCCTTAGTTTCCTTACTAAACCAGGACACTAATCGGAAACATAGTCTCTTAAAGATTGAGGTTGAAAATAACGGGAAACTGGAGTATTCGGGGAAAATTAATAAAAACGATCGGGAGCCCATCATTGTGGTGGGTTTCGAAAATAATCATGATGGCTATTCTAATATTAAAAAGCAGGCCACCATGTTGAACCAGGCTTTTAAGAGCCTGTCGACGCGATATCATTTTAATAACTTCAAGGCCTTTGGCCACTCCAATGGGGGATTAATATGGACCCGGTGGATCGAAACCTATTATGCAGATTATAGCGATCAGATTGAGCTAAAGACCTTGATGACTGTCGGGACCCCTTATAACTTTGATGAAACATCCACATCACGGCCAACGCAAATGTTAAGTGATTTCATCAAAAATCGGCGTAAAATTCCCACTGATTTAAATGTCTTTGCCATTATCGGGACGCAGAGCTTTACCTCGGATGGTTTAGTTCCGGAAGCGAGTGCTCAAGCCGGAAAGTATGTTTACCAGAATCAGGCTAAGTCATATACGACCTTGACGGTTTCCGGCGATAATGCGCAACATTCAAGTCTGCCACAAAATCGTCAGATCATCCAGATGATTGAACAATATCTGATGGATACTAATCGGGGCACGAATAATAGCCGTTAAATGATCGAAAAAAGCAGCCAGATGGTTATGACCTTCCGGCTGCTTTTAAAGCTGTAAATTAAGATTCATGAACTTCAATAAAAAAACTTATCGACTTCATGAATTGCGATGCAGATTTCATTATGATGGGGGCAGAGGAATTTAAAATATGAAAAAGAAAATTGGTTTATTTATTTTAACACTCTTGGTGGTCGGGTTCGGATGCTGGGAACAGGCGCAAGCTGCCTCAACCAAGACAATCAAACAGACTATTAACCAATTGGTTAAGCAAAAAGGCTTTTCGGGGACGATTACGGTGGTCAAAAACGGTCGGGTAATCATTCAAACCAGTCGTGGTTATGCCAATTATGCAAAAAAACAACCTAACCGTAGCCAAAATCAGTATCAAATTGCTTCAATTCAAAAGTCGATGACCGCCGAAATGATTGCCAAGCTCGCCAGTCAAAAGAAGTTAACCTTAAATGACAAGTTAAGTAAATACTATCCCAAAATAAAGAATGCTGATCAAGTAACCCTGCGCCAGTTACTGAATATGGTTTCTGGGCTGAAAGTCTCATCAACTATTTCATTGCATTCCTTTAAGAGCCAACAGGCCTATTTAAATTATCTGGGCTCCCATGCAACTATTCAGACAAACAAGATTGGTCAGTGGCAGTATTCGTCCTTTAATTATAATTTACTGGCGGGCATTGTCGAACAGGTTTCTGGAAAAAGCTATCAGCAGTATTTTAAACAAGTGATTGCTAAGCCGTTAGGAATTAAGAATTATAGTTTTGTCACTAAGTTCAGTTCTAACGTCGCTCAGGGATATTACAATCGTGGTTTAAGTCATTATCAGGCTGCCGGCAAGTTAGGGAAAACCAATCAGTATATGTCCTTTGGTGCTGGGACGATCGCAATGTCCGGTCAAGATTTATACAAAGTTTTAGCTGCCATGTTATCCGGAAAATTAATTGGTACTGGCAATGCTCAAGACTTGTACTCCAGTAAATATTTGTCAGGAACTACTTATACGGCCGGCTTTTATCATGTTGGTCAACAATTAATCAAAAATCAGGCCACCTACCATATGCATGGGCGCCAATCTGGGGTCGATACCGCTGTTGAGATTTCGGCTGACGGGCAAAATGCAGTGATTGTTCAATCAAATAATGGGACCCTAACTAGTGGTGGCACGATTAATCATGTCATCGACTTACCAATTTACAAAAAATTAGTTGGTTACGATGATAATTAAAGATTATCATCAGTATTGAAATTTAAGGGACTATCGTCTGTTAAGTCGGTTAATAAGCGCATCGCTAACTTTTGATATTGTTCTAAGGTCCAAGCAGCAAATTGATTATTCCGTTCGTTGATCAATGATGAATGTTCTTCAATCGGGGTGGTATTTAGCAATTGATCCATTTCATGAATAAAAGTCAATGCTTGTGTTGTTACGGTTTGTTGTACTTCATTCAGTAAGGGCCAGCCTATTTTGAGGTTGTGGTCAATAAGGACCCCGACGTGTTTATAGACCCAATAAGCAGAATCCAAGGAAGCTGGTAGGCTTCCTTTTTGATATGCAGGGAGGGTTTGCGTTAATCCATTATAAAAGGGAATAAAGTTACTTTGCGCCCCCACGCCCATCGATAGCCAATGCAGATTTGCGCTCGGCCGATTCATTTGTAAGAGATGAGATTCTTGCGTTTTGGCTAAACTAATTGGTCGATAGCGACGACTGGCGACTTGATCTGGGCCATTGAGTGGATCATAAATGGTCCCTTGGAAATGAGAATTAAGATATTTTTGTGCATCCAAGATAGATAAGCGTTTTTCTGGTCGCATGATAAAGGGCAGGTTTTGATCTTCTGGATGCTCATCTTTGGCTGCTTGAGGGCTAAATAAGTGGTGACCATACCATACTCGCGGTGTGCTATAAATAGCATCAGCAGGAGTAGCCGTTCCAAAAATTTGGCGAAAGTTGAAAGTGCCGGGATGGGGATTGAGTTGATGTTGGTTAACGAAATTAACGATCTCTGGATGGTACATGAAATTAGTCGAGTCATTAAAATCAATTTCTTGAATGGCTAATTGATTGCCCGCGACGGCATAGGCATTGTCGGGGATTCGTTGAGCGACCCAGTAATGACCAGACCCGATTTCCATATACCAGGCTTCCTCGTTATCCGCAAACAAAATACCATTCGTTTCACCCGTTCCATATTGAGCGATTAAATCGCCCAATCGTTGTACTCCAGCCCGTGCTGATTTAACAAATGGGAGCACTAGGGTAACCATAGCTTCTTCGTTAATGCCGTTTTCAACATAGGGATCGGCACTTAAAACTAAGTCATTAGAATAGGCTGATTCAGTGGCACTCATGGCAACGTCAAACTCGTTAATGCCATCCTCTTCAAATAGTCCTGCTTGATCTGTCCATTCTGGAGTGGCGGAATAACGATATGATGGCTGGGGCAGTGGAATCCTTACCCCGGTATCCTTTGAGATAAATTCGGCTGGTAAACCACCATGAGGGTGAACAATAAAGTGTTTTGGCCAGGAGGATTTTGAATCTTCGTTTCGCCCGATAATGATGGAATGGTCAATCGTGGCATTTTTCCCAATTAAAATACTAGTACAAGCAGATAATTCATTCATTTAGGTTTCCTCAGATATATACGTTATAATAAGATTTGATATTAATTTTAGAGAAGGTAGCAAAAAGATGCAATTATCTATTTTCATAGTTATGGCAGTAGCTTTAGCCGTCCCAATCTTAATGGCTCGGTTTAATGTTACCGCCGTGCCCACTGCCATTGCAGAAATTGTGATTGGGATGTTAATTGGTCAGAGTGGGTTTGGTTGGGTCCAGACCAACAGTAGCTTAACCCTTTTATCGTCGCTCGGTGTGATTATTTTAATGTTTCTCTCGGGGATGGAAATTGATTTTTCTTTATTTAAACGAGCGGAAAAACCCAAGTCAGGGGCTAACCCTGTCAAAATGGCGACTGGCGCTTTCTTGATGAATGTGGTCATGGCTTTAATCATTGCCACCATTTTAAAGTTTACGGGTCTCTTTACGGACTTATTCTTGTCACTGATTATCTTTACCACAGTGGCATTAGGCGTGGTCATTGCGACCCTAAAGGAAAAAGAGATTTTAAGTCGCCCGGTGGGGCAAACGATTCTTTTAACAGCTGTGTTTGGTGAAATTTTCCCCATGTTCATGCTGACGGTTTATGGATCGATTAATGGCGGCAATGCCCGTGGCATCTGGTTGATTGTCTTACCACTAATTGTGGCAATTATTCTGTTAAATCGGTTTAAGCAACCTTATCTATGGTTTGCTAAAATGACCAAAGCCACCACCCAATTGGATATTCGGCTCGCTTTCTTCTTGATTTTTACTTTGGTGATTGTCGCTGAACGGGTCGGGGCAGAGAATATTCTCGGGGCCTTCCTAGCGGGGATGGTCATGAAATTATTGGAACCATCGGAAGCCACGATGGATAAGTTAACATCAATTGGCTATGGTTTCTTTATTCCTATTTTCTTTATCATGACCGGGGTGAAGTTGGATTTACGTTCTTTATTTGCGAATCCCAATGCGCTTGCCTTAATTCCGGTAATGGTGGCAAGTTTCATTCTGGCCAAAATATTTAGTTTCTTGGTTTTCCGTCGTCAATTTTCCAACCGTAATTCTTTTGCGGCAGCCTTTTTAACTGTCACAACGATTACCTTGGTTTTACCATCACTTCAGGTTGCACGAAATCTCAAGATGATTAGCGCCACCCAATCTGATGCGGTGACTTTAGCTGCGATTGTGGTATGTATCATTTCGCCAATCATTTTTAATAGCACTTTTAAGTTAGAAAAAGCTGACAAGATCAAACAGCGGGTCGTTTTTATTGGGACCAATATTTTGACCGTTCCAATCGCTCAGCAGTTATCCAGTAATTGGTATGATGTTCGGATGGTCACCAATAAGTTAGAGAACTATCAGGTTTATGATAGTGAATTTGATAATCTAACTTTAATTGAAGAGATTTCGGCTGATAAACTATTGGATCAAGGATTTTTAGATGCTGATGTAATCGTATACGGTTTTCGTGATGATAAGCTGAATGCCAAGTTATCATTAGCTACAAAGGAGCACAGTAATGCCCGTGTCATTACTAGCTTCCAAAATCGTGAATATCTTGATCAGGTGTTTGATAAATTGGCTGCAGCGGGAATTGAAGTCTTTAATCTCTATCAGGTTCAATCAACTTTCTTGCGGGAATGGATTGAGTCACCATCTCTAATTCAAATGTTGCAGGACAATGAAGCCGGAATCTTTGAAGTCGAAATTCGGGATCATCGGTATTCTGGCCAACAGTTAATGGCCTTGCCATTCATTGATAAGATGACGATTAGTCGAATTCGCCGTGGCAAAGAATGGATTACTCCTCATGGGACGACGGTGATTGAATATGGTGACCGTCTGATCTTTACAGCTAAACATCATCGCGATGTGGTAGCGATTCGCCAGGCCTTAAGCCAACCAAATTAAGAAATCAAATTGCGATAGATAACTGATTTATGGTATATTGATAGTAAATTTCAGGAGGCGCAAACTATGCCATTAGTACACATTGATTTGATTGAAGGTCGGACTGACGAACAATTACGCAACCTTGTTAAGGATGTTACAGAAGCTATTTCAAAGAACGCTAATGTTCCTGCTGATCGGGTTCATATTGTTTTAAATGAAATGCGGAAAGATCGTTACAGTGTTGCTGGCAAAATGGCCGACGGCAAGTAATGATTAATATTTTAGTGTTGTAGGGGCTGGGAAGTTATTCCTAGCCTTTCTTTTATGACTTGGAGCAGACCAGTGAACAACGAACAATATATTCTAGCGATTGACCAGGGGACCACTAGCTCGCGGGCTATTATTTTTGATCATCAGGGGCAAGAAGTGGCCATCGCCCAACAAGAATTTCCGCAATACTTTCCCAAACCAGGGTGGGTCGAACATGATGCCCTCGAAATATGGGACAGTGTTCAATCTGTAGTTTCGGAAGTGATGATCAAGAGCCAGATTAAACCATATAGAATTGCAGCCATTGGGATCACGAACCAACGGGAAACTACCGTTATCTGGGATAAAGCAACTGGGCAGCCAATTGCCCATGCCATTGTTTGGCAATCGAAGCAAACCAGTGACTTGGCCGAAAAATTGATCGCGGATGGCTATACTGAATTAATTCATCAAAAAACTGGCTTAGTTATTGATTCCTACTTTTCCGCTACCAAAATTAAATGGTTACTTGATCACGTTGAAGGCGCTCGGGAGCGAGCCCAACGGGGTGAATTGTTATTTGGCACGATTGACTCTTGGCTATTATGGAACTTTACAGGGGGGCAAGTTCATTCTACGGATGTCACCAATGCTAGTCGTACCATGCTCTTTAATATCCATGATTTAGACTGGGATCAGGATATTTTGGATCTCTTAGATATTCCGCGAGCCATGTTGCCGACCGTGAAAGAATCATCGGCGATCTTTGGCTATACTGGTGACTATCATTTTTACGGCGTTCAAATTCCGATTGCAGGAATTGCGGGGGATCAACAAGCTGCATTATTTGGTCAGACCGCTTTTCAACAAGGTGATGTCAAAAATACCTATGGAACAGGAGCTTTTACCGTTATGAATACGGGGATAAAGCCAACGCTTTCCCAAAGTGGTCTCTTAACGACAATCGCTTACGGTTTAAATGGACAGATTAACTATGCCTTAGAAGGTAGTATCTTTGTGGCTGGATCGGCTATTCAATGGCTACGAGATGGTCTAGCGTTTTTTGAACATGCCAGTGATTCAGAGAAATTAGCCACCGAGGCGGAATCCACCGGTGGAGTATATGTAGTTCCGTCATTTACGGGACTAGGGGCTCCATATTGGGATCAAGAAGTGCGCGGTGCCATGTTTGGCTTAACTCGGGGAACGAGTCGCGCTCAGATCATTCGGGCAACCTTGGAGGCCATTGCCTTTCAAACTCGGGATGTGGTTGATACGATGGTTAAGGAAACCCAATTACCTTTATCACGTCTAGCGGTGGATGGTGGAGCATCCCGAAACAACTTCTTATTACAATTCCAAGCCAATCTTTTACAAACGACCATTGTTCGCGCCCAAATTGAAGAAACGACGGCCCTCGGGGCAGCCTTTTTAGCTGGATTAGCGGTTGACTTTTGGGAAGATCAAGCAGAGTTAGTGAGTTTGAGTCATGCTGGGCAACAATACCAACCGAAAATGTCGGCAACCGATGCTAACCAACGCTATCAAGGGTGGCAGCGAGCCATCAAAGCCGTTCGCTTTTATAGTCATGGGGGATTAGATGATAATTCAACCAAATAAAATGCAAGCTCAATTAGAGCAACTTATTCAACAGTCGGGCCTTGCTTATCTTACTTTGGATGAAAATTTTTTATTAAATCTTGCTGATCAGTGGACAGAAATGACTAATAGCCAATTGGTTGTCGGCTCTGAGGCTGCTAATTTGTATTGGCAGGCGACTGGACAATGGTGGCAGTCAGTTAAGAAAGCACCGGATAAGGTTAGTCAATTAACTCCTTTTGAAGATCAGGTTCAAATGCACAAGGCGATTGATGATACGCAGCGGTTAATTAATCAAGCGATGCGATCGGTAGAAACCTGGGTTCAAAGGAATGAAGATAATGCTTTTATTAGCTCGGGGAAAGTGGTGCAGTTGATGCTGCAGCGTTTAGCAGATTTTCGGTTAAGCGGTCAGTCACAAGAAGAGCTTCAATACATCAACGCTTTTTGGCAAACAATGCTGAAGGTTTGGACGCAGAATATGGGTGGAGAATAGTAGAATGAAATTTTCGTTTGCACCACGGACTGATAAACGACAATTATATTTAGGTTATACGATTTTATTTGTATTTATTGCGGCCTGTTTATATTGTCCATATCTAATTGCAGGAAAGACTTTAATCTGGGATACGGATGCCTTTAATCAGCATTTACCCTTATTGGCCCAATATCGACAATTGGTTTGGCACTGGCTTTTGCATCCTTTTAGTTCACTCAACTTTTGGTCCTTTAATTGGGGCTTGGGAACCGATACTTTTCAGGTTTTTTCTTACTACACGATTGGTGATGTCTTTGCATATATTGCCCTACTTTTTCCGGCAGCTAAAATTACTCTAGCTTATCAACTTACGATTGTTATACGGATGTATTGTGTCGGTTTAGCCTTTGTTTATTTTGCCCAACACTTACCCTTTTGTAAACTTGTTATCTGGGGCGGCGCCGCGACTTATTTAGTAAATTCCTACTTGCTTTATGCCAACGTTGCCCAGCCTTTTTTTACAACGACTTTCATTATTTTTCCCCTAATTATCATTCAAATTGAACGGGTTTTACAGGGGCGTTCAGCTTGGCCGCTGACCTTGGTTTTTATTTGGATGCTAATTAATAACTATTACCTGGCCTTTATCTTAGGGGTGGGGGCGATTATTTATCTTGGTTTACGGGTGGTTACCTTTTATCGGCATCAGCTTGATTATGGGCGGACATTTTGGAAATTAGTCTTCGCGACCGTTACTAGCTTGCTTGTATCAGCGGTCATGCTGATTCCAGAAATTATTGCCGTGCGGTCCTCAACACGAATTGGTTCTGTCTTTGCGAATGGCTTGACCACTTATCCCCAATACTATTATGTCCTGTTAGCCAAACAATTAATAAATGGCGATGATTGGGACTTTATGTATTGGTCAGCGCTTGGGATGACCAGCGTGATTGTGGTTGCTCTAGTGTATGTTTATCGTCATGCAAAGCAATATCCTTTGATTACTATTAGTCTGGGTGCCAGTTTAGTGATGATGTTAATCCCGGCGGTTGGAGCCCTGTTTAATGGTGGAATGTCGCCATCCAATCGATGGACGCTTTTGATCTATTTGCCATTAGCGACCAGTATTATGATCTTGTTAGAGCATCTTACGAAAATTGATCGCACAACACTTAAATGGATGGTTGGGATCAGTTTAGTGTATTTAATGACCGTCGTAGCCACTTATATGTTTAAAAATGATGATGATCTTTTTGTCCCAGTGATCTTCTTATTATTGTCTTTGTTAATTGTGGGGGCGGCCTATTATCGAGCGGTAACGCACCCACTTAATTGGATGATTGGTTTAATCTTATTAAACGTAGGTTTTAATGCGGTTTATGCGGCCTTACCATTTAATGGGAGTTTTGCAAACCAAATGCTGACTAAGGGTGAATATCAGCAAATCGCTAAGCAGCGGTATGGGGGGCTCGATAAATCCCTTAGTCGGTCCTTAACTTACCGAATTAATACGATTAGCAACAATCAAACGACGGGGCAAGAAAAAACCTATAATGATCTAACTTCCGGTTTAGCCTCGATTAGTTCTTATTTTTCATTACAGAATCAATATCTAGGACTTTTTAGTCAGCGCTTAGGAAATTCGCAATATGAAACGAATATTCCATTACAACAAGTTGATGATCGGACGGTGTTGAATAATTTCTTAGGGGTTAAGTATATTTTTGCGCAGACCACCACGGATGATGATACGAAGGTACCAAGTGGTTACTTTGTAGATCAAACTACGGAGCCAACGGTTAATTATGATCAAGGTCAATCGTCTGACGCTACCAAAACATCGGATTTAAAAACGACGCAAACAGTTCGGTATACGACCAAGAATGCCTTTCCGCTTTTGTACTGGCAAAATACTTATATTAGTCCAGCTACGTATCGTCATTTGTCAGCGACTGCTAAAGAGCGGGCCTTAGCAAGTGGGGTGGTCGTTAATAGTTCAGCAGCGAAAAAATGGACCACTGGCATGAAAAAAGCCAACCTGTCGGGGAATGTTCAAGTAATTGCCACTCAATTATGGAATAATCGGTTACAAAAAATGAATGGTCAGTCGGTGACGGTTACCGATCCCGATGCCAAGTATTACCTACGACTCCAAAAACAAACAAGTGCACATCAGAACGAATTACATTTGGATATTAAATCAATTCACTACCAACCATTTTCGATGAAGAAAACCTTGCAGTTAATGGCGGATCATCTACGGGAAACGACCCTTGAACCAGGGGCAATGATTAATCAAGTCTTTACTAATTATCAAAATTGGCGTTCCCTGTTTTTAAAGGGTTATCCTGATATGAGCTATCTTTTAACAGCAAGCAATAAATACGGTGATGAAACTTTAGAGCAACCAGCGCAAAGTAAAACTTCCTTCTTTAAGGTGGTCACCAGTGGCGTTTTAAATCTAGGTGCCTACGGCAAACATTTATCATCTCAAGTGACCTTAACTACGAATAAATTAGGAAAATATCGGATTTCCTATCAGTTAGTGGCGGAACAACTGGGGACCAAGTATCGTCAAGAAGTTCGGCAAATCCAAGCCCACGGGTTGAAGAATTTAAAGATCTCCCAGAATCAGATTAGTGGGAATCTTACTACTAGTCAGGTGGGAATCTTAACTTCATCAATTCCATATTCTAGTGGGTGGACTGCTACGGATAATGGTAAAACCGTGCGTTTGGTTCGCACTAATAATGCCTTTATCGGTCTACGGTTAAAGACAGGGCACCATCATATTGTTTTACGGTATCATGTACCAGGGCTTAAAGCAGGGATGCATGTGAGCCTAATTGGTTTACTTTGGTTAATTATCTCAGCGATCTTTACGCTGAATTGGAGAAGAAAGACAATTAATTAGATGCAAAAAAAAAGACCCTTGACGCCAAAATGGCGCAAGAGTTTTAGTTGTTCTTTAGAAAATATTATCGCGGAAAAGACCAACAACTTTACCAAGAATTACTACTTGATCAAGAATAATTGGTTCCAAATCATCATTTTCTGGTTGTAGTCGATAGTAGCCGTCTTCCTTATAGAATCGTTTACAAGTGGCCTCATTTTCAGCAGTCATGGCAATCACGACATCACCATTGTTAGCAGTTGATTGCCGACGAACGATGACCTTATCACCGTTCAAAATCCCCATCTTGATCATACTGGTTCCTTTGATAGTTAGCATAAAGAGATCATTATGGTCTTGAATTGAAGGGGGAATTGGGAAGAAATCTGTCGCATCTTGTTCCGCTAAAATTGGTTCCCCAGCAGCAACTTCACCCAAAAGAGGAATTTCAGTTTGTTCAGGAGTAATTCCTAGAGCATTTAAACCTTGTTGAGTAATTTCTAAGGCTCGTGGCTTAGCAGGATCTTTATGTAAATATCCTTTTTCAATGAGGCGATTAATGTGACCGTGAACAGTTGAAGTCGAAGATAAACCAACCGCCGCACAAATTTCACGAACTGTTGGCGGATATCCGTGAGCGTCAACTTGTTTGTTGATATAACTTAAGACGGCCATTTGTTTATCGATGGATTGTCGTGGCATGATCATTGTCTCCTCTAGTTAGAATAAATTTAGTTTATCATAGGAACAAACGTTTGTAAACGTACGTTCGTAAAAACGTGACATAACTTGAAATCATGGAATAGGTTGAGTAAACTTATGGCAGAATAAAAGTGATAGGGGACATTAAAAATGCCAGAATCAAAAGAACAAACAGAACTTTTAAAACGGATTAATGAGCTTGCCCATAAAAATAAGGCAGAAGGTTTAACGCCGGCTGAAAAAGCCGAACGCAAAAAGTTACGTGATCAATACTTGAAAAATTTCCGGGAGGCCTTTCGGAGTAATATCGAATTAATGCAAATTTATGATGACAATGGTAAAGAAGTCACTCCGGAAAAGATAAAAGAAATCCAACGGAAACGTGGCTTACGTGATGATTAAGAATTTATTCAAAAATTAGGCTAAATCGTGTATAATAGATCAACGTATATTGAGAAGGGAGGAAATAACCGTGGGAATTACAATTACAGTAGCAATCATTGCATTGTTGGTTGGAGCCATCGCTGGTTTTTACGGTGCACGTAAGTACATGGAAAACTACTTACGTAACAACCCGCCAATCTCAGAAGATATGTTACGAACAATGATGATGCAAATGGGTCAAAAGCCATCTGATCGGAAATTACATCAAATGATGCAAACGATGAAGGCACAAGCTAAAAAATCCGGTAAATAGCCAAAAATAGAGTGACGCGATCGACGTCACTCTATTTTTTTGGAATTTGGTAATGATAATTCGGGTTGATCTGGTGATCCAATTGATCAAATTGAGTTTGAATTTGGGTTTCAAGATCGGCTTGGACCTCGTCTGTTAGCTTGGTTTTACGATCAATATAAATTGGTTTGCCAAAAGCGACCTGGCGACGATTCCGCCATGAAAATAATTCTTTTAGATTCGTCGGTCCCTGATACACAGCCGGAACAACGGGGACATTAGCCATCTTAGCGATTAGAAGGGCACCCCCCTTCATCTTTTTGGAATAACGGGAGCCGGTTGGGAAAATAATTGTCGATAATTCGGTATCCTTTAACATTTTAACCGGGCCTTTGATGGCTGACATTCCAGGGTTTTTCCGATCGACCGGATAGGCATGCAAAGAGCGAATAATCCAAGATCCAACGGGATTTTTAAAGAGTTCTTGTTTTGCCATGAAACCAAATTGTTTAGGGTAAGCCGCTAAAGCCAGTAAAGGTGGATCCATCCAAGTTCGATGAGGGGCTACTAAAACATAATTTCCTTGGGGTAAGTTTTCCTTGTTATAAACCTTTTGACGTAAGTTGATTAAGGCAAGCAAAGGGGCAAAAATATAATAGACCAGCCGATAGAGCATATTGTTTCCTCACTTAAAATGTTATCATGATCAGTATGAACAATTACCTAAAAAGTTGCAAGTCAAAAGGAGAAGATCAATGCAGGTCCCATTACAAGCTGACGAACGAATTGATCAATTAAGTAGTCAAGGGGTTCAGATTATTCAGAGTAGCCAAGTCTTTGCCTTTTCCCTCGATGCGGTATTATTAGCCCATTTTGTGCCTGAAAATCATCGTCAACATTTAAAAACGGTTGACCTTTGTGCGGGAAATGGGGCAGTTGGCTTATTTTTAAATCAACATCTTGGTGGTCAGATCTGGGAAGTTGAATTGCAAGCCCGCCTAGCTGATATGGCCCTACGGAGTATCAATCTTAATGGCTTAGGTGACCGCTACCACGTCATTAATGATGATTTAGCTAATGTTTATGATTATCTACCAAAAGACAGTGTTGATATCGTTACCTGTAATCCGCCGTACTTTAAGGATGATCAACACAGTCAAAAGAATCCTAATCAGTATTTAGCTATCGCGCGGCATGAAATAAAAACTAATTTAGCGACCGTTGTGGATCGAATGAGTGGACTTTTAAAAATGAATGGTCATGCTTATATGGTGCACCGACCGGATCGGTTAACTGAAATTTTATCCACTATGGAAGCGTCAAGGCTAGTGCCGAAACGTCTGCAGTTCATTTGCCCTAAACCACAATGGGAAGCTAACATGGTCCTGATCGATGCCATTAAGGATGGTCGCCCAGGCGGATTAAAAGTTTTGCCGGAATTTATGGTGGCTGATGAAAACGGTGAGTATCAACCAGCAATGAAGGAGTTATTGTACGGTGACGGAAAGTAAGCCTTATTTTATGTATGTCTTGTTGTGTGCAGATAAAACCTTTTATTGTGGTTTTACTGATGACGTCCAACGACGCTTAGCTACTCATGAGGCTGGCAAGGGAGCTAAATATACTCGGCCAGCGAAACGCCATCCTTTAAAATTACTTTATCAAGCCGAATTTGCCACGAAACAAGCTGCTCTTCAAGCGGAGTATCAATTTAAACATTTACGTCGGGATCAAAAAGAAGAATTTTTACGTGAACATGGCGTGAATGGTTTCACAATCTGACCTAAAAGGTGTATGATGAAAACGTAATCTTAATTGATAGAAAAGGAGAAATCGATTATGAAGATTTTAGCTTATGGTGTTCGTGATGACGAAAAGCCATTCTTAGAAGAATGGGAAAAGCAAAACCCAGATGTTGAGGTTAAAGCAGTACCAGAATTAATTACTGATGAAACCGTAGAATGGGCTAAAGGCTTTGATGGCGTTGATGTCTACCAACAACTTCCATATACTGACACCGTTTTTGAAAAGTTGGCTTCATATGGCATCCACAATGTCTCGTTGCGAAACGTTGGGGTTGATAACATGAACCCTGAAGCAGTTAAGAAGTATGATATGAGGGTTACGAATGTGCCGGTATACTCACCAGCTGCAATTGCTGAATTTTCAGTTACCCAATTGCTAAACTTGTTGCGGCGGACGAAGGAATACTTCCATAAGTTCGAACGCAACGATTACCGTTGGGCACCACAAATTTCTCACGAATTAAATGACCAAGTTGTTGGGGTTATTGGGACTGGTCATATTGGTCAAGTTGCCATCAACATTTACAAAGGATTCGGGGCAAAGGTAATTGCTTATGATGTTTACCACAACCCAGAATTAGAAAAGGAAGGGCTCTACGTTGATACGCTGGAAGAATTATACAAGCAAGCAACAGTAGTGACCTTACACATTCCTTTGTTCCCAACCACTGAACACATGTTAAATAAAGAAGCCTTTGATCAAATGAAAGATGGCGTCTTTGTGGTTAACGCATCTCGGGGACCATTGATTGATGAAAAAGCCTTAATCGATGCCTTAGACTCAGGAAAGGTTGCTGGTGCTGCTTTAGATGTGCTTGAAGATGAAACTAAGGTCTTCAACCATGATATGGCTGGCAAGAATATGGACTATCCAGAATTCTGGAACCTGAATACTCGTGATAACGTCTTGATTTCACCACACACGGCTTTCTATACGGATGTCGCTGTTAAGAACATGGTTCAATATAGTCTTTCAGCTAACAAAGACTTGATTGAAACTGGTGAATCTGACAAGTTAGTTAAGTTTGACTAACAAATTTAACAAATTAGTTATAAAAGCTGGAAATTAGGGAATTATCCTTAATTTTCAGTTTTTTTTGAGATTTTAGTTGAACTTTTAACTATTTTTGTGTATTATGGTTGAAAGTTCAACTATTCGAGGTGAGTTTAATTGGAAGTTAATAGTCAAATCTTACGAATGATCGGGAAAATATCGCGAATAATTAATACTGAGTCGAATCATGATTTTAAGCAGTTTGGTTTAAAAAATGGTCAGAATAGCTTTTTAGTCCGAGTTTGTGAACATCCAGGAATCCATGCGAATGAATTAACTGCCATGATGAATGTTGATAAGTCAACAACAAGTAAGGCAGTACAAAAACTTGTGCAAATGGGCTATTTAATTAAAGAAATCGATCAGGCTAATCGACGTGCAGTCCGTTTGTATCCAACCGAACGGGGGGAAGCAGTATTTCCTGAACTAATTCGAAATGAAAATCGTCAGTTAGCGGATGGCCTCAAAAATTTCAGTCAAGAAGAGATCAAAGGCTTAGAAGAGCTTGTAAAGAAAATGAGCGATAACTATGAAAGATCATAATTTTATGAAGTTGGGGCGGTTAATGTTCGGCTTCGGTTTTAGCGCCATTGGAATTGAATATGCCATTAAAGCTCAAATAGGTTTAGGACCATGGGATATTTTAAATCAGGGTCTTGCAAGCCGTTTACACCTTTCTTATGGTTTGGCGTCTATCCTGATAAGTATGTTAATTGTTGCCGTTATGTTAATTGGGGGAGTCAAGGTTGGCTGGGGTACCATTTTGAATATCACCGTCACCAGTATCCTAATTGATCTGATTGCTAGGCTTAACATTATTCCATATGCGCAAAATTTTCAGCAGGGAATTATCATGAGCCTTATAAGTATGATTTTTACGGCTTTTGGGAGTTATTATTACTTATCTTGCCAATTAGGTTTTGGACCTCGGGACGGTTTAATGTGTTTACTTGTGACTAAACTCAAAATTTCAATTAGTTTTGCTCGAATTGGTTCGGAAGGAATAGCATTTCTCATTGGTTGGTTGATTGGTGGACCGGCTGGACTAGGAAGCTTGATTTTTGTGATTGGGAGTGGGCCAATTATGAAATGGGTATTTGACGCTTATAACTTTAAAGTGCAATCAATCTCAAATTAGATATAAAAAGGAGAAAGATAATGAAAATTGTTGATGGAAAAAATTATTTAAGTGATGTCCGAGAATTAATTGAGGAGTATACAAAGTGGTTAGGACGTGATTTATCATTTCAAAACCTGGATCAAGAATTAGCTGATATTGCGGCTAAATATTTGGCGCCAGAAGGTGAAATCTTGGTAATTGTGGACGAAGGCATCGTGCAAGGAATGGTAGCCTATCATCGTCTCTCAGATACACGCTGCGAGATTAAGCGTTTATATGTTCGGCCAACCTATCGCGGACATCATGCTGGTGAAATATTATTAGAAGAAATCTTAGACCATGCTAAAAAAGCAGGATATCAAGAAGCGGTTTTGGATACGATCGAGCCTTTAAAAGCAGCCATCTATTTGTATCATAAAATCGGTTTTGCGGAATGTGCACCATACTATGATAATCCAATGGATGATGTCATTTACATGGCAAAAACTTTATAGTTGAAAGGCTTGCACATGCAAGCCTTTTTATGTATACTATTTGTCGGTGTTAAAACCAAATTCGCACCCGATTGTGATGGTGATGATTGTGCCTTGCGGTGTTATTGCCAGCAGAACAACGGGGAGGAAAAACTAATTATTTTGGAGGAAATTACTCATGCCTGTTGTAAGTATGAAGCAATTACTTGAAGCTGGTGTCCACTTTGGTCACCAAACACGTCGTTGGAACCCTAAGATGGCTGAATACATCTTTACGGAACGGAATGGGATCTACATCATTGACCTACAAAAGACGGTTAAGATGGTGGACTCAGCCTACAACTATGTAAAAGATGTTGCAGCAAACGGCGGAATAGTCTTATTCGTTGGTACGAAGAAGCAAGCCCAAGATTCTATCGAAGAAGAAGCTAAGCGGGCTGGTCAATACTACATTAACCACCGTTGGTTAGGTGGTACTTTGACCAACTGGAAGACGATCCAATCACGGATTAAGCGTCTTAAGGAATTAAAGGAAATGGCTGAAGACGGCACTTTTGATCGTCTTCCTAAGAAGGAAGTTGCTGTGTTAACTAAGCAACGTGAAAAGCTTGAACGTTTCCTTGGTGGGATTGAAGATATGCCACGGATCCCAGACGTACTTTACGTTGTTGATCCACACAAGGAACAAATTGCTGTTCGTGAAGCCCAAAAGCTTCATATTCCAATCGTTGCAATGGTTGATACTAACAGTGACCCTGACGATATTGATGTGATTATTCCATCAAACGATGACGCAATTCGGGCCGTTCGCTTAATTACCGCTACCATGGCTGATGCTGTGATCGAAGGTAAGCAAGGTGAAGATGACCAAGACGCTCCAGTTGAAGAAGCTGGAGAAGTTTCTGAAGATTCATTGAAGGATCTTAAGGACAGCGTTGAAGGTAACAACTAAACAAAATAGTTAATACTTAGGCTGTTTTGCAGGAAGGACCATCTGGCCTGAGTGCAAAACAGTTTTTTTGAAAATTAAGGAGAAATAAAATGGCTGAAATTAGTGCTAAATTAGTAATGGAATTACGTAAGAAGTCTGGTGCCGGTATCATGGATGCTAAAAAGGCCCTTGTTGCTAGTGATGGTGATATGGACAAGGCAATGGACTACTTGCGTGAAAAGGGAATTGCTAAGGCCGCTAAAAAGAGCGATCGCATTGCTGCTGAAGGTTTAACTAACATTGTGGTTAATGGCAACACGGCTGCAGTTGTTGAATTAAACTCAGAAACTGACTTTGTGGCTGCTTCGGATCCATTTAAAGAAGAATTGGCTGAAGTTTCATCTTTGATTGCTGAAAATAAGCCTGCTGACGTTGAAGCGGCACTTCAAATTAAGACTGCTAACGGAACGGTAAATGATGACTTAATTGCCACTACCCAAAAGACTGGTGAAAAGGTTAGCTTACGCCGCTTTGAAATTGTCGAAAAGAATGATGGTGACAACTTTGGTGCATACTTACACCAAGGTGGTCGGATTGCTGCTTTAGTAGTTCTTGAAGGGGCAGACGAAGAAACTGCTAAAGATGTTGCAATGCACGTTGCTGCAATTAATCCTGAATTTATGACTCGTGAAGACGTTTCAGCAGAACGTTTAGCTCATGAAAAGGAAGTCTTTACTGAAGAAACTTTAAACGAAGGTAAGCCAGCTAATATTGTTGACAAGATTGTGGAAGGACGTTTAAACAAGTTCTTATCACAAATTTGTTTAGCAGACCAAGACTTCGTTAAGGATTCTGATCAAACCGTTGCTCAATTTGTTGCTTCAAAAGGCGGTAAGTTGAAGTCATTTATTCGTTATGAAGTTGGGGAAGGGATCGAAAAGAAAGAAACTAACCTCGCTCAAGAAATCAGCGAACAACTTAACAAGTAATCTATGTGGGAGGGGCGTACCGGAAGAGACGATGGACGCCCCTTTCTTCGAGTAATCACTTGGAGGAGGAAAATATGACGGAAAACATTAAATACAACCGAGTTGTAATGAAGCTAAGTGGGGAAGCCCTGGCTGGCGAACAAGGTTTTGGGATCAACCCACCTGAGATCCAAACGGTTGCTAAGGAATTAAAAGAGGTTTATGAACTCGGGGTTGAAATCGCCATTGTCGTTGGTGGCGGTAACATGTGGCGCGGCATCACTGGTGAAAAGCTAGGGATGGAACGGGCCCAAGCTGACTATATTGGGATGCTGGGAACTATTATGAATGCCCTATCCTTACAGGATGCCTTAGAATCTCTTGATGTGCCAACCCGGGTCCAAACGTCTATTGAAATGCGTCAAATTGCTGAACCATATATTCGGCGCAAGGCAATTCGACACCTCCAAAAGGGTCGGGTGGTAATTTTTGCCGGTGGAACCGGAAGCCCATATTTCTCAACAGATACAACGGCTGCTTTACGAGCAGCTGAAGTTAATGCTGATGCTATTTTGATGGCCAAGAATGGTGTGGATGGAGTCTACTCAGCAGATCCCAAGACTAACGATGATGCGGTTAAGTATGAACGGTTGACGCATATGGACATTATCCAGAAGAAGCTCCACGTTATGGATTCCACGGCAAGTACCTTATCAATGGATAATGACATTCCGTTAGTGGTCTTCAACTTAAATACTCCAGGTAACATTTTAAAAGTTGTTAAAGGTGAAAATATCGGAACTACCATCGAAGGAGAATAAATATGACTGGAAAAGAAATCTTAGCAGAAGCTAAGAACAAGATGGCCAAGTCAGGTGACGCTTTAAAGCGGACTTTGGCTGATATTCGGGCTGGTCGGGCCAATGCGAGTGTTCTGAACCCAGTTCAAGTTGAATACTATGGAGCGATGACGCCATTGAATCAATTAGCTTCCATTAGTGTTCCGGAAGCTCGCCAATTATTAGTAACCCCATTTGATAAGTCTACTTTGGAAGATATTGAGCATGCGATTTATGCTGCTAACTTGGGCTTAACTCCCCAAAGTGATGGGACAGCAATTCGATTGGTGATTCCGCAATTGACGGAAGAACGGCGGAAAGAACTGGTTAAGGACGTCAAAGCCGAACTTGAAAATGCGAAAGTTGCCGTTCGAAACGTTCGTCGTGAAGCAATGGACGAATTAAAAAAGGGCAACAAGGCAGGCGACTTTAATGAAGATGAATTCCATGATTTGGAAAAACAAGTTCAAACTGAAACCGATGAAGGAATTAAGAATCTTGAAGCCATTGCCGAAGCTAAAGAAAAAGAACTCTTAGAAGTATAAGCAAGTTGTGATAGACTAATGCTTTGAAAATCGGTCAGTTGAAAGGCTGGTGAGAAAATTTTTCTCACCAGCCTTTTTGAAGCTTGAAAAACGATTGTAATAGTAGTCATTGTCTTTTTCTGGTATTATTAATGGTGTGTGAATTTTATAATTAACGGAGAAAAATAATGGATAATTCAAACCAAAGCTTGGATTTGGAACGAATCCCAAACCATATTGCAATTATCATGGATGGTAATGGGCGCTGGGCCCAAGCACGGCATCTACCACGAGTAGCTGGCCATCAGCAAGGAATGCAAACCGTAAAAACCATCACTAAAGCCGCAAGCGATTTGGGGGTGAAGGTATTAAGTTTATATGCTTTTTCGACCGAAAATTGGAAGCGTCCCGGCGCAGAAGTTAAATTCTTAATGCAATTACCAATCAAATTCTTTAATACTTTTGTGCCTGATTTGGTAAAAAATAACGTTCAGGTTCGGGTCATGGGGGATATCAGCCAATTACCAAAGGCTACCCAAAAAGCGGTTAATGATGCCATTGCCGATACGGCCGCTTGCGATGGGATGATCTTGAACTTTGCCTTGAATTACGGCGGACGAGATGAAATCCTGCGTGCGACTAAATATCTAGCCGGACAAGTCGCCAGTGATGAGTTAACCATTGATGATCTAGATGAAGACATACTTAGCCAGGCAATGATGACTGGATCTTTAGGCGAATATGCTGATCCTGAATTATTGATTCGGACTAGTGGAGAAGAACGTATTAGCAATTTTATGCTATGGCAATTAGCCTATAGTGAATTGGTGTTTGTTGATGAACATTGGCCGGATTTTGATGGTGAATCACTGCGACGCTCAATTGCCGTGTACCAAAATCGGCATCGGCGGTTTGGCGGATTAGTTAATAAGTAGGAGGGTGTCTTTTGAAAACACGTGTTATAACGGCGGTAATTGCCTTAATTGTCTTTATTCCCTTTATTTTATATGGTGGTTTGCCTTTAACGATCTTCGCGATGGCCTTATCATTAATCGCTATGAGTGAATTATTAGTGATGAAAAAAATGTTTCTGACATCGTTTGCGGCTATCTTAAGCTTTTTAGGTGTTTTGGTGGTAGCCATGCCTTCTTCTTGGGTCGCCTGGATGCCTGATCAGTTGGGGCGGATGTCACTTTTGTACATTATTGTTATTTTGTTACTTGCCCACACCGTTTTTCATCGTCAACGCTTCACTTTTGAAGATACAGGGGTATTAGTGTTGGGGATGATTTACATTGGGTTTGGTTTCAATGCCTTTGTCATCGCTCGTTCCGTCAATTTTCAAACTTTATTATATGGCATGTTGATCGTCTGGTTAACGGATAGTTTTGCTTATATTTGTGGTCGCAAAATTGGTAAACATAAGTTGGCACCCAAGGTTAGTCCTAATAAGACCTGGGAAGGATCGATTGCCGGTACGGTGATTGCTACCGTAGTATTAGCGATTTATCTGTTGATTTTCCCAGTTGGCTATCATAATGTGTTCATGATGATTTTAATGACCCTGGTTTTATCAATCATTGGTCAAATTGGGGACTTAATTGAATCAGCCCTGAAACGTTATTACGGAGTAAAAGATTCTGGGAAGATTTTGCCAGGGCATGGTGGAATCTTAGATCGCTTTGACAGTATGTTAGTGGTCTTACCAGCAATGTATATTTTAGGAATGCTTTAATACGAGGTAAGTTATTTGATAATTACGATTATTGCATTTATTATAATTTTCGGAATTTTAGTCCTAGTTCATGAATACGGTCATTATTTCTTTGCTAAGCGTGCCGGAATTTTGGTTCGTGAATTTTCGATTGGTATGGGGCCAAAAATCTGGTGGAAACGACGCCATGGGACCACTTATACGATCCGGATTTTACCGTTAGGTGGCTATGTTCGCATGGCCGGGATGGATGATGATAGTGACTCGTTGCGACCTGGTTTAGCGGTTTCATTACTGTTAAACGATCAAGGGAAAGTTACGACGATTAATGCTAGCAATCAAACAACCCTCTTTCAAGGAGTCCCCTTGCGAGTGGTTGATTTTGATTTAGAAAAGGACCTCTGGATTAGTGGTTACTTGAGTGATGATGAAACTGAGGTCAAACGCTATGATGTGGACCATGATGCTACCATCATCGAAAAGGATGGTACGGAAGTTCGGATTGCTCCTTTAGACGTCCAATTTAATTCGGCCAGTCTACCAGCACGGATGATGACCAACTTTGCTGGGGCCATGAACAATTTCATCTTATCACTGGTGGTTTTTGTGATTGTAGGCTTTATGGTAGCGGCGATTCCGACTAATAGTAATCGCTTGGGATCGGTCGTTAATAATTCACCGGCCGCTAAAGCTGGCTTAAAGGCTAATGATCAAATTACCAAGATTAATTCTACTACGGTTAAGAACTGGGACACGATGTCGTCATACATTTCCGATCAACCGGGTAAGAAGTTGCAAATTACTTTCGTAAGGAATGGCGTTACCCACCATACGAGTGCCACCACGAAAAAGATTGTTCAAAATGGGCAAAGTTATGGTCAACTAGGAATTACCGAAAAGACTACTACCAATTTTAAGGCTCGTTTGGGCTATGGATGGCACATGTTTACCTACTCAGCTACGTTAATCTTTACGACCTTAGGCCACATGTTCACCCGCGGCTTCTCCTTAAACGATTTAGGTGGACCAGTCGCGATTTATGCGGGGACATCTCAAGCAACTTCGCTGGGGGTTACGGGAGTCCTAAGCTTTTTAGCGATGCTTTCTATTAATTTAGGAATTGTCAACCTATTACCAATTCCCGCTTTAGATGGTGGTAAATTATTATTGAATATCTGCGAAGCAATTATTCGGCGGCCGATACCAGAGAAATTTGAATTAGCCATTAATTTAATCGGTTTTGCCTTTTTAATGTTATTAATGATTCTAGTGACTTGGAATGACATCCAACGTTACTTTATGTAGAAGGAGATCAGAATGAAACAATCACGAATTTTAATGCCGACGCTGAAAGAAGCGCCAAGTGATGCGGAGGCGATTAGTCACCAAATGATGGTGCGCGCCGGCTATATTTATCAGGTTTCGGCCGGGGTTTGGGCTTATCTGCCCTTAGCGGACCGCGTAATCAAAAAGATTAACCAGATTATTCGCGAGGAAATGGATAAAATTGAGGCCGTTGAAATGATGACGCCAGTCTTATTACCGGCCGAGTTATGGCAACAGTCTCAACGATATGAATCGTATGGTCCCAATTTATTCAAGCTTAAAGACCGCAAAGCGCGGGATATGATTTTAGGACCGACACACGAAGAAACCTTTACTGAAATCATTCGTGATTCCATTCATTCCTACAAGAAGTTGCCGTTGGTCTTATACCAAATTCAGGATAAGTTACGGGATGAAGATCGTCCGCGGTACGGAATTTTACGGGGTAAAGAATTCATTATGAAGGATGCCTATTCCTTTACTGCTGATCAAGCGGGTTTGGATAAGGTCTATGATCAAATGGCCGTTGCATATCGGAATATTTTTGACCGTGTTGGCTTGGACTATAAAGTTATTTATGCCGACTCTGGTGCCATGGGTGGAAATGGGTCACAAGAATTTTCGGCTCCGGCTGCGGTGGGTGAAGATACCATTGCATATACGGATGGTGATTACGCGGCCAATATTGAAATTGCCAAGAGCCAGTTCACCGGAGTTCAACAAACGGCCGCTACGGAAACCATGGAAAAAGTAGCTACTCCTGGAGCTCATACGGTTGACGAAGCTGCTGAAAGTTTAGGCTTACCGGCTAGTCAAGTGCTGAAATCGATGTTCTACATGGCAACGATTGACGGTGAAGAATCACCGGTCATGGTGTTAATGCGGGGAAATGACGAAGTCAACGAAGTTAAGGTTGCTAGTCATCTAAAAGCTGATGAACTTCACTTAGCTACGGAAGAGGAAGCTGAACAATTGTTAGGCGCACATCCCGGCTCCTTAGGCCCTGTTGGGGTTGGTGAAAATGTCACGATCTTGGCAGATAATTATGTCAAGGTCTTGGTCAATATGGCCTTAGGAGCGAATGATGATGGTTATCACTATCGGAATGCTAACCTAGATCGTGATTTTAGGGTCGATGCATTTGGGGATTTCCGGAATGTTCAAGAAGGGGAATTAGCTCCCGATGGTATGCCTTTGAAGTTTACGCGGGGAATTGAAATTGGTCATATTTTCAAATTAGGAACCCGCTATTCAGAAACCCTTGGTGCGAAAGTGCTTGATCAAAACGGTCGTGAAACTGACGTGATCATGGGATCATATGGGATTGGAATTTCTCGATTACTGTCTGCTATTGCGGAACAGAATGCGGATGATCAGGGCTTGGTTTGGCCCGATAGTGTCGCCCCATTTGATGTCCATGTAATTCCAGTTAACCCTAAGAAGACGGATCAAATGGAGCTTGCTGAAAAGTTAACTCAAGAATTGGAATCCGCAGGCTACGAAGTCCTAGTTGATGATCGTCAGGAACGTGCCGGCGTTAAATTTGCGGATGCGGATCTGATTGGCTTACCAATTCGGGTGACCGTTGGTAAAAAGGCTGCGGAAGGTATTGTCGAAATTAAACTACGGCGAACTGGCGAAACCTTGGAAGTTAACGCGGAAGAATTGGTCACCAATATTGGGATTTTATTAAAGCAAGCTGCCGATACAAGTGAAGATTAGTAATAGGTTCGATGTCTTTGGCATCGACCTTTTTACCTTTCAAGATGGAGAAATGTAATGGCTTTAAGTTCAAAAGAACAATTTAATAAATTACTTCAACAAATTAATTTTACCGATCCATCCTTATCAAATGGGGAATTGACTCAAGTAACGGTTCACCAAAAATCTCGGGTATGGGAATTATATATTCATTTGGATCAAGTGTTGCCATATCCAGTTTTCCAACAGTTTTATCAGGCCATGGTGATGAGCTTTCAACATTTAGCGCAAGCCAATGTTAAAATTCACATTGCGACTGAGACTACCAGTTTAGATAATCAACTCGTGGGCGCTTATTGGTCAGGGGTTATTAAAATGGTTGCTGGTGATACTGGAATGGCCCGTGAATTAAGTCAAACCAAGGAACCCCAGGTCGTTGATAATCAAGTTCAATTAACCTTAGAAAATGCGAAAGTCGCAGAATTTGTTCAACGGCGGTTACTAGGCTTAATTGAGACCGGCTACCAAGAGGTAGGTTTCCCGGCCTTTCGAATTAAAACCTTTGTCGATGAAGATGCGTCTGTTGCTAAACGGGAGGCTATTCAGGCTAAACAAGAGGCAGCAGAACAAAAGTTAATGGCTCAAGCCATGCAACAAATCCAACAACATAAGGAACAAAGCCAAGCCCTTGAGCCGGTTGATGGTCCCGTAGTAATTGGCAAGGAAATCAATCCTAAATTTGACTTGCAACGGATGCGGACCATTGTGGAAGAAGAACGGAGCGTAGTTGTTGAAGGCTATGTCTTCGCTAAAGAAATTCGCGAATTACGTTCGGGTCGTCAGTTGATGGTAATTGAGATTACGGACTATACTTCCTCTTTTGCCGTGAAGAAATTTTCTCGTGATAAAAATGACGAAGCTCAATTTAATACCCTGAAAGAAGGAATGTGGGTTAAAGTTCGTGGATCGGTACAAGAAGACACCTACATGAATGACCTTACCATTAATGCTTATGACATTAATCAAGTGACCCACCAAGAACGTCAAGATACTGCTCCTGAAGGTGAAAAACGAGTTGAATTGCATCTGCATTCGACCATGAGTACTATGGATGCGACTAATTCGGTCGGAGATTACGTTAAACAGGCGATTAAGTGGGGACACCCGGCGATTGCTATCACTGATCATGCTGGCGTTCAAGCTTATCCGGAAGCTTTTAATACCGCTTATGATGGTAAGAAGAAACAGGATAAGATTAAGATGCTCTATGGGGTCGAAGCCAATGTGGTTGATGATGGCGTGCCTTTAGTTTATAACGAAGATCATACCGCCTTAGCTGGTCACGTTTACGTAATTTTTGACGTGGAAACCACGGGACTTTCAGCAATTTATGATCGCTTGATTCAGGTTTCGGCGGTGAAGATGCAAGACGGCGAAGTCCTTGATCGTTTTGATGAATTTATCGATCCTGGTTTTCCTTTGTCCGCCCAAACTACTGAATTAACCAGCATTACCAATGAAATGGTGCGAGGATCCAAGACGGAAGCAGAAGTGCTGCAATTATTCCGGGACTTTTGTGGAGATGCAATTATTACTGGTCATAACGTTTCCTTTGATTTGGGCTTTATGAATACGGCTTATGACCGGGCCCACATGTCTATAATTTCCGCGCCAGTAATTGATACCTTACCGTTGGCTCGTTTCTTGTATCCAGACTTGCGGGGATATCGTTTGAATACCCTAAGTAAGAAGTTCAAAATCCCTTTGGAACATCACCACTTGGCCAGCTTTGATTCGGAAGCGACGGGTCATCTGTTACATATTTTCTTAAAAGAAGCAGAAGAACGCTATCAGATTCAATTTGTGGACGACCTAAACAAACACATGGCGGATAATAATGCTTATCGGCATGCTCGTCCCTTCCACGTATCGATTATTGCGCAAACCCAAGCCGGCTTAAAGAATCTCTATAAGTTGATTTCGATGTCCAATGTTGATTACTTCTATCGGGTGCCGCGAATTCCGCGGAGTGTTTTAAATCAATATCGTGAGGGCTTATTGTTAGGAAGCGCATGTGCCAATGGGGAAGTCTTTACGGCCATGATGCAAAAGGGTTATGCCGAGGCGAAACAAAAGGCGCGCTACTACGACTATTTGGAAGTTCAACCCAAACCCAATTATATGCCTTTAATTGAACAACAGATGGTGGCGGATGAGGGTCACCTTGAAGACATCATCAAGAATATGGTGAAGTTGGGTCAAGAATTGGACAAACCAGTAGTGGCGACGGGGGATGCCCATTACCTGAATCCAGAAGATGCCATCTACCGGAAGATTTTAATTAGTTCGCAAGGGGGAGCTAACCAACTGAACCGGACCCAACGTCCTGAAGTACCCTTCCGAACGACTGATGAAATGTTAGCGCTCTTTGATTTCTTAGGTGAAGATACGGCTCATCAGATTGTGGTTACTAATACCCAAGCAGTTGCTAAAATGGTGGATGATGGGATCCATCCAGTGCAGGATAAACTGTATCCGCCGAACATTCCCGGGGCTAATGATGAGCTTTATAACCGGACCTGGGAAACGGCCAAAAAATGGTATGGCGAAAACATGCCAGACTTCGTCAAAGAGCGTATTAAGATTGAACTTGATAGTATCATTGGCAATGGATTTGCGGTGATTTACTTAATTGCTCAACGGTTAGTGGCCAAATCCAATAAAGATGGTTATTTAGTTGGTTCGCGGGGCTCAGTTGGTTCTAGTGTGGTGGCGACCTTTACTGGGATTACTGAAGTCAATCCACTGCCCCCACATTATCGTTGTCCGGAGTGTCAGCACAGCGAGTTCTTCACTAAAGGGGAGTATAGTTCGGGCTTTGATTTACCCGATAAGAATTGTCCAGAATGTGGGACCCTGATGATCGGTGACGGGCACGATATTCCTTTCCAAACCTTCTTAGGATTTAGTGGTAATAAGGTTCCCGATATCGATTTGAACTTCTCGGGGGACTATCAACCAATTGCTCATAATTATATGAAAGTGCTCTTTGGTGAAAACAATGTCTACCGAGCCGGAACGATTGGGACGGTGGCGGATAAGACGGCCTACGGTTACGTCAAGGGATATGAGCGCGATCATGAAATTCAATTCCGTAAAGCCGAAGAAGATCGGTTAGCGAAAGGGGCAACGGGGGTTAAACGAACGACCGGGCAACACCCAGCCGGAATTTTGATTGTGCCGGATGATAAGGAAATTTATGATTTTACGCCTGTCCAATATCCAGCGGATGACCAAAGTGCTGCTTGGGAAACCACGCACTTTGATTTCCATTCGATCCACGATAATATTTTGAAAATGGATATTTTAGGTCATGATGATCCCACGATGATCCGGGCCTTACAAGATTTGTCAGGAATTGATCCCCAAACGATTCCGATGGATGATCCTGGGGTGATGAGTCTCTTCTCCAGCCCTGAGCAACTGGGCGTGACCGAAGAACAAATTAATAGTAAAACCGGGACCCTGGGAATTCCCGAATTTGGGACCCGGTTCGTCCGTGGAATGTTGGAAGATACTCATCCTTCGAACTATTCGGAATTATTACAAATTTCCGGTTTATCCCACGGGACTGGCGTGTGGTTGGAAAACGCCCAAGAATTAATTCAAAAGGGAACAGCCACGATTGCTAATGTGATTGGATGTCGGGATAACATTATGACCGACTTAATTCACTATGGTCTTGATTCGGAAACTTCTTTCCAGGTGATGGAACATGTCCGTAAAGGGAAGGGGATCCCAGATGAATGGCAAGAAAAAATGCTGGAAGTTGGCGTTCCCCAATGGTATTTAGATTCATGTTTAAAGATTAAGTATATGTTCCCCCGGGCCCATGCGGCAGCTTATGTGTTGATGGCTCTGCGAATTGCTTACTTTAAAACCTATTTCCCACTGGTTTACTATGCTGCATTCTTCTCGGTTCGGGCAGATGACTTTGATGTAGTTGCTATGTCGCGGGGTAAAGAAGCGGTTAAAGCTGCCATGAAGGAAATTAATGATAAGGGGAATGACGCCTCTGCTAAGGAAAAGGGGCTCTTAACCATCCTAGAATTAGCTAACGAAATGTTGGAACGGGGATTCAAGTTTAAGATGGTTGATCTAGAACGATCGGATGCCACTGATTGGTTAATGGATGGTGATGATACCTTAATTGCGCCGTTCAGGGCAATTCCTGGTTTAGGGATTAACGTTGCTAAACAGATCGTGGCGGCGCGTGAGGAAAAAGAATTTCTCTCGAAACAAGATTTAAAGGAGCGGGGGAAGGTTTCCAATACCTTAATTGAGTTTATGACGGAAAATCATGTGCTTGATGCTTTGCCTGACGAAAACCAGTTAAGTTTATTTGATTTTTAACATTAACATCGATCTACCTTGACGTGGGTCGATGTTTTTTTAAACCCTTTCAATATGCTATACTAACCATAAATAAGGGTTAATTGTCATAAGAAAGTAGGACAGTTTTAGGAGGACTAACTTATGGCAAGACAAAATGACCGCCTAGTTGATCAAGCCTTAAATGAGGCTCATCAATTAGCGGTAGCAAGACAAAATTATCAATTAGACATTCCACATCTCTGGGCTTCACTTATCCAACCGGATCATTTGGCAGCCGATTTTTATCAAGGCTTAGGCGTTAATCCTGATCGCCTTCGCGCCATCGTTGATCAAGAATTAGACAAACTACCGCGGTTTGAACAAAGTGATTCAAGCCTTTATGGTAAAACTTACAGTCAACGTTTAAAACGTTTGTTGGATCGGGCTGAACAGTATCAAAGAGAATTTGCGGATGAAAGATTAACGGTTGAGCATTTGATTTTAGCTTTAAATCAACAAGCTAGTAATCCCATCACCATTTTTTTGCGGGCACAATTAGTTAATGAAGACCGGTTAATGGTGGCTTTAAATAAGTCCAAACCATCAAGCAATAATCAAACCGACAACGGTCCCAAATATCTGCAAGAATTACAAGCTGATTCTGATCTACCAGTAATCGGTCGGCAGAGTGAACTAACCGATTTAATTCGGGTCTTGAATCGACAAACTAAAAACAACGCGCTCTTGGTGGGTCCTCCGGGTGTTGGTAAACGGACGATTATCAGAGATCTAATTAAACATTTGGATCAGACCAAGGCCACCAAAATTTATCGATTAGATTTAGGTCAGTTAGTAGCGGGGACTAAATATCGCGGTGAGTTTGAAGAGCGCTTTACGAAGCTACTGAATAATTTGCAAGAATTGGATGAAAAAATTATTCTTTACGTTGATGACTTACCGGGATTAACGACCATTGGTCAGGCAGATGGCGCCATAAGTGCGGCAGAAATGCTTAAACCAATTCTTGAGGCCGGGGCAATTCAGTTGATTACCTCAATGACTCATGCCGAGTTTCGCGAAAGTCTTGATCCCGATCCCGCGTTAGCCCGTCACTTTCAAAGAATTACTATTGAAGAGCCCAATGAACGCGAAGTAACTGAGATTTTAGCAGTCTGGGAGGACCGTTTTGCTGCTTATCATGGGGTCAGTTATCAATGGGATTGTATAAGGGTAGCAATTAATTTGTCAAACCGATACCTGAGTGAACGGGCTTTACCCGATAAAGCCTTGGACTTATTAGATGAAGCGGGCGCCATGCAAGGTAATGATGGGTCCCAAAAAGTAACCCCTGACGATTTAGCTTATATCGTTGAGCGTCATACCGGGGTGAAAGTGCGGGGAGTAATGGCAACAGAACGGGACCATCTATTAAACTTAGTTCCCATGCTGCACGCTAAAATTATTGGACAAGATGAGGCGGTTGAAAAAGTTGCCAATGCGATTATTCGGTCGCGGGCGGGGATTCAAAATCCTCAGCGGCCAATCGGTTCTTTTCTCTTCTTAGGTCCAACCGGGGTTGGCAAAACGGCCTTGGCGAAACGCTTAGCAGAAGTTTTGTATGGCGACCAAAATGAAATGATCCGGATTGATATGTCGGAATACATGGAAAAACATGCGGTAGCTCGACTAGTCGGGCCGCCACCGGGCTATGTTGGCTATGAAGAAGGCGGCCAGTTGACCGAAGCAGTCCGTCAACGGATGTCAGCAGTCATTTTGTTGGATGAAATTGAAAAAGCACATCCAGATGTCTTTAATCTTCTTTTGCAATTGCTTGATGAAGGGCGGCTCACTGATGCTAAAGGTCGCACGATTGATTTTAAAAACACGATTTTAATCATGACTTCTAACTTGGGATCGACGAAAATTTTGGAAAGCTTAGAAGAAAATGGGGAACTCGTATCTTCTACCAGAAATTCGGTCCTAGAAGACTTGAAACACCAATTCCGACCGGAATTTTTAAATCGAATTGATGATATCATTCTCTTTAATCCACTTACTAGTACTGATGCCGAGCAGATTGTTAAATTAATGTTAGCCGAATTAACCGAACGACTGCAAAATCAGCATGTTAATCTTGAATTTGATCCAGCTGTCGTTACCTATCTGGCCCATGTCGGTTTCGATCCGGTCTTTGGGGCCCGGCCTTTACAAAGAACAATTGTTCAAATGATTGAAACGCCGTTAGCAAAGAAAATTATCAGGCAAACGCGTGATAGTTCTTCAACCTATTACATTACCCAAGATCAGAGTGGTTTCACAATTAACCAAAAGTAATTGTTATATTTCACAAGTAAAGTAAATTTAAAATCCGTTGATATACATGATATATCAACGGATTTTATTTATATAACATCACAAAAACTATTTATTTTTCACAAACTAGTTGATATAATTCAAAGTGTAGAAAGCGTTTTCTTTGATGATTTAACCCTTATTTCAAGAAATTAACAGATCGGTGCACAAGCAAATAGTCTAAGTTCATTAGGAATAATGACTTAATTAACCCTGATGGGGTGAGAAGAAGAATTGATCGGTTTGGATGGAATAGTTAAATGGGGCAAAAGAAAATTAAGTAAAAATAACCTAATCTTCAGGAACTAAAAGCTATTGCTTCTCCCGATTATGAAGGGAGTGATACTTTTGGCGAATTATGATGTATTAGTGATCGGCGCAGGCCCTGGAGGCTATGTAGCAGCCGAAGAAGCTGCCCGGTTGGGAAAAACGGTCGCAGTGATCGAAAAAAAGGCGATCGGTGGGGCTTGTTTAAATGTAGGGTGTATCCCTTCCAAAACTTATTTACAACATAGTCAATGGCTACTGACCTTTGATCAGGCTCGTCAGTATGGTATTGAAATCCAGGTTCAACAGCTTGATTTTGCGAAACTACACGCACATAAAGATCAAGTGGTTGCCAGTTTGCAAAATGGGATCCGGACCACCTTTAAACAGGCAAAGATCGACTATTTTGCCGGCGAAGCTCAATATTTTAAAGGGACGACCTTCTTAGTTGATGGTGAAAGAATAACTGGTAAAGACGTGATTTTAGCAACCGGTAGTCACCCATTCGTTCCCCAAATTAACGGAATTGACCAGGTGAACTATCTGACGACTGACGAATTTTTTGATTTAGCAACTTTACCAAAACGGTTCGTAGTCATAGGGGGAGGTGTCATTGCAATTGAATTAGCCTTTGCAATGCGACCCTTAGGCGTGGAAGTGACCGTGATTGAAGTTGCTCCCGAGATCTTATTAACGGAAGATCCAGTAGCGCGCGAGATTATCAGACAAAAATTAAAAGACCTAGGGGTACAAATATTTGAAGGGGCTCAAATCGCAAATGTTAAACCAGAGCAGGTTGAACTTGTAGGCGAAAGTCCACAAAGGTTTGATCAATTATTAGTGGCAACTGGACGCAAACCAAATACTGATCTTGCTAAAGCAATTGGACTAGAACTAACGGATCGTGGTTTTGTAGCAGTTGATCAATATTATGAAAGTTCGAAAGCCCATTTTTATGCGATTGGGGATCTCTTGCCAACCTACATGTTAGCGCATGTGGCCAGTGCAGAGGGAATTAAAGCTGTACGGGCAATTTGTCGGCAAGCTGAGGACCCAGTTGATGCAGATGCAATACCCCGTTCCCTATATACGAGTCCTGAAGTAGCCTCTTTTGGGATGAATGAAGAAGCGGCACGTGCGGCCGGCTTTGATGTTGTAACAGGACAACTGCCCTTTGCATACAACGGACGCGCGATTGCGACGGCGAAAACGGACGGTTTCATTCGGTTAATTTCAGAAAAACAGTATCATTTGATTTTAGGCGCTTTAATTGTTGGGGATCACGCTACTGATCTATTACAAGAGCTAATCTTACTCAAAAATGCTGAAGGAACCTTAGATCAAATTGTCGATAGTGTCTATGCTCACCCAACAATTTCGGAATTAATTCAAGATGTGGCGAAACAAGTAATTGCGAAAGGAGCACGATCATGACAGATTACCGTGAATTACCACAAGAATTAACGAAAACCCGCAATGAAGGAGCGGTATCTCCATTAGTCGATTTGCAAGTTCATGCGTCGACGGATGTGGAAGTTGAAGGAATCACTTCGGAACAAGCTCAAGTAATGTACAAAACGATGTGGAATATCCGGAATTTTGAAGAAAACGCCCGCCGCTTCTTTGCTGCTGGACAAATTCCTGGCTTTGTCCACTTGTATGCAGGGGAAGAAGCGATCGCTACCGGAGTTTGTGCCAACTTAACTGATCGTGACTATATTACGAGTACTCACCGGGGGCACGGTCACTGTGTTGCTAAAGGTGGCGATCTGAAAGGGATGATGGCCGAAATTTTTGGCCGCTCGACCGGACTAGGTAAAGGTAAAGGTGGGTCTATGCACATCGCCGACTTGGATAAAGGAATCCTTGGAGCTAACGGGATGGTTGGTGGTGGTTTCGGACTAGCTACCGGAGCAGCTATGCGGAATAAATATTTACATACTAATGATGTTGCTGTCTGCTTCTTTGGTGATGGGGCAGCGAATGAAGGGAATTTTCATGAATGTCTTAATATGGCTTCCATTTGGAAATTACCAGTAATCTTTGTTAATGAAAACAACCTCTTTGCCGAATCAACGCCCCAATGGTACTCTTCCGGATCGGGAACGATTGCTGAACGGGCTGCGGCATACAACATGCCGGGAGTTCGGGTAAATGGGAAAGATATCATTGCCGTTTACGAGGTTACTAAAGATGCAGTTGAACGAGCTCGTAATGGAGAAGGGCCAACCTTAATTGAAGCCGTTACTTATCAGAATTATGGCCACTTTGAGGGGGATGAACAAAAGTATAAGGCCCCTGATGGGGAAGAAAAAGCCTGGGCTGATGTTGATCCAATGCAAGTCTTTTATGACTATGCTATTGAGCATGAATTGCTAACCGCTGAAGAATTAGATCAGTTAGCGCAAGAATCAGAACAAGCTGTTAAAGAAGCGATTGAATTTGCCCAAAACAGTCCAATTCCAGAACCGGAATCACTATTGGACGATGTTTTTGCCGATTAAAGATGGGAGGATCAAAAAATGGCTCGCGAAATTTTATTTATGAAAGCGATCAATGAAGCTTTAGACCAAGCAATGGCAAAAGACGAAACAGTAGTCCTCCTGGGTGAAGATATTGCCGGTGGGGCAGAAGTAAAGCACTTAGAAGAACAAAATGAAGATGCCTGGGGTGGCGTAATGGGGGTCACCAAAGGCCTAATGCAAAAATATGGTCGGGAACGGGTGATTGATACCCCAATTTCAGAACATGGTTACATGTCATCGTCAGTGGGGATGGCCGTAACTGGATTACGTCCGGTTCCAGAATTAATGTTCAATGATTTTATTGGCTTTTGTTTTGATGCTTTGCTGGGGCAAGGTTCAAAAAAGCGCTATATGTTTGGTGGTAAAGCCAAAGTTCCAATGACTGTTCGGACTATGCACGGGGCGGGGGCTTCCGCTGCAGCGCAGCACTCGGGGACTTATTATGGTTTATTTGGATCGATCCCAGGGTTAAAAGTAGTTGTACCAGCTACTCCATATGATGCGAAAGGATTACTTTTATCATCCATTGAAGAGGACAATATCGTCATCTTTTCAGAAGACAAAACCCTTTATGGGATGAAGGGCGAAGTTCCCGAAGAATATTACACAATTCCGATTGGGAAAGCGGCTGTGCGTCGAGAAGGATCAGATTTAACGATTGTTACTATCGGTAAAATGCTGTATGTTGCCTACGAGGTTGCCGATCAATTAGCTAAAGACGGCATCTCGACGGAAGTGATTGATTTACGGACAGTTGCTCCATGGGACCAAGAAACTGTCCTTAATTCGGTTAAAAAGACGGGACGTTTAATTATTATTGATGAATCCAATCCACATAACAACACGGCAACTGATATTGCGGCCGTTGTGACGGATCAAGCCTTTGATTATCTCGATGGCCCAGTCAAAAGAGTTACGGCACCGAACACGCCCGTTCCGTTCGCAACCAATTTGGAACAACTATACATTCCAAATGCGCAGCGGGTAATTGAGACGGCTAGTGAATTAATTGATGATCTCAAAAGCTAGGAAGGAGGGACAACCATGGCTACTGAAATTGTAATGCCAAAATTGGGCCTGACGATGACGGAAGGCACCATCGATCATTGGCTGGTTGCGGTTGGTGATCAAGTCACGGCCGGTCAACCAATCTTAGAAATTAGTTCAGAAAAATTAACCAGTGAAGTTGAATCTCCTGAAGCGGGTACCGTCCTCAAATTACTATATGCTGATGGAGACACGGTACCTTGTAAACAAGCGGTGGCGATTATTGGTGATGCATCAGAAACCGTTGACGAATCTACTACTGCTTCTCCAGCGCAAGCTCCTGTTGCTGAATCGCAACCAGTTGCAGTAAATGATGTATCGACCGATGAGCCTACAAAACCAAGATCAACCGGTCGCATCTTAATTACACCGGTAGCGCGGCGGTTAGCGACAGAAAAAGGTTATCGAATAGAAGATATTCCGGGAACGGGTGGTAACGGTCGCATAACTCGGCGCGACGTAGAAGGTTTCGTCCCAGTTAAGGAACCAGCGCCATCAGTTGTGAGCGAGTCAGCTAGGTCTAACCTAACGGGAATGCGTAAAACTATCGCTCAGCGGATGATGAACAGCCTTCATAATAGTGCGCAACTGACCTTGCATCGAAAAGCTGATGTAACTAGCTTAATGGCAATGCGCTAAGAATTGAAAGCCGAGGTTGAACAGCCACTTGATAATGGTGAAATTTCCTTAACGGCTTTAATTACACGAGCAGTCATTAAGGCTTTGCAAGAACACCCGGCTGTTAATGCTTGGTTCTTTGAAGGCGACTACCAAGTACAAAGTCAGATTAATATCGGGATTGCGACCGCTTTAAGTGATGGTCTAGTGGTGCCTGTTGTGCAAGATGCTGATCAGTTAAGCTTGGGTCAACTGGGGCGAAAGATTAAAAAACTGGCTAGTGAGGCCCGTAAAGGAACTTTAGATCCGAGTCTTTATGCTGGGTCAACTTTCTCAATAACAACCTTGGGAGCCCAAGGAGTTGAGTACTTCACGCCAATTTTAAATCCACCAGAAATAGGAATTCTTGGCGTTGGATCCCTTCAAAAGAATTTAGCCCTCGGTGATGATGGCGAAGTTATTGAACGGACGGAATTACCACTTAGTTTAACCTTTGATCATCAAGTTCTTGACGGGGCGCCAGCAGCTGAATTTTTAGGGACAGTGGTTGACTACCTGCAAAGCCCCTACTCTTTATTGCTGTAAATTAAAATGACATAACCTAAAAATCCCTACAAAAAAAGACGCTTAGCTCATAAACTAAGCGTCTATTATTATGACTTATTTGCATGCCGTACCGATTCTTTAGCATGTACGAGGTCGGTTAAGAGATCACAATAGGGAGTTGCTAATCCATATTTGTGACCGTGAGTGGAAACATAACCGTTCATGTAGTCAATTTCGGTGACACGATTATTTTTAATCAAATCTTGATACATAGAAGGGTAATGATCACCAATGACATCATAAGAGGCTTCGACGTGGTCGACGACTTCTTGTCGATCAAGATTGACCCCTTCTTTTTCATCAACGGCCGCAAACTCATCCACAATCTTAACGACCATATCATGAGCTCCTGGAGTTTGACTATATTCGGTTAAATTACATTCTAAAAGCGTACAAAGAGTATTTAAGGTTCCGTTGACACACCCCTTACGAAAGACTGAGTAGCGAGGATTGTCAAGGTAGTGGGCTTTTAACCCGGCTTGACTAAAGACTTCAACCACTTGTTTAGCCATTTTTTGGGAAGCTGGATTACCGTTTGGGCTACCCAATTCACATGATCCGTCATCACCCAAAAAGACATGATCAGGTCGTGTCATTTGTGCAGTCCACATGGTATTACCAAGGAGAACTCGATCAGGATCAACATATTTAGCCAAGGTCTTTTCGTGCCCAACACCGTTCATTAAACAAAGGGCAAAAGTATTGTCATCAAAAGCAGGTAGAACATCTTGGACCATTTGATCCAATTGCATTGATTTACAAAGAAATAAGACAACATCAAAGTGTTGATCAGTAGGGACTTCCGTTTGCGCATAAGCGGGGACCCTAACCTGAACTTCCTGGCCGTTGAATTTGGCCTTTAAACCGTCTTTTTTTAAATAGGAAAGACGATCTTGCCAACCATCAGCAACCACAACGTCATTGCCAGCATGTGCTAGGCAAAGCGCAAAACGGGTTCCCATTCCGCCAACACCTGCAACCAGGACTTTCATTGGCTTTCCTCCAATTAGAGCTTAGAAACCGTTGGATGAGCATCCACAGTAACCGTTCCAAAGTCATGGTTGAACTTGGCTTCCCACTTTCCGGCCGTTAAGTGTGGAGGCAATAAGAAGGTTCCTGAAGATACTAATTGACCACGAGCAAAGACCTTACCTTGTTCGGCTAACTTCTTAACCAACCATTGTAGGGAGTTTAAGGGGTTGTCTAAGACTTCAGAAGAATCACCTTCGCTCACTTTTTCGCCGTCGTGGTAGAGATCCACGTGAACAGTGGCTGCGTCGTCGACTGATGAGAAGACTTGATCAGCATCGCGTTCTTCTCCGTAAACAACCGCACCACCAACCGCACAATCGGATAAAGCATTGTATTTACCTAGTGCTGGGAACCAGTTAACGAAGCGAGCATCTGGTAATTCAACCGTTCCACAAACAGTCGTCTTATGTAATAGGTCTTCTAAAGAATCATCTGGTGACAAAGTTTCCTTGGCCCGGAAGCCCAGTTCGACTTCTAAAAGCGGTTCGTTCATGTGATCAACGTTGACATCAGCCGGTCCCTTTAAAAACCGTTCGGCAACTTGTTGACCGTACAAAGGAGCATCAGTATCGAACATCTTTTGGGTTTCTTCACTGGTTAAGGAAACCTTGTAGCCAGCCGTTGGTTGACCCTTTAAAGTCATGACCCGTTCTTGAACTGCGTAGGCCGTATCAAAATCACTAACGGCATCTTTCCAATCTTCTTCATTTAAAGCCGTGTTGTGCTTGTATGCATTAACTAAAGCTTGAGCAAATTCTTCTTGACGTGCGTTTAATTCTGTCATAATCAATTCCTCCAGGTATCGTAAAAAAGTTACTAGAATTAATTAAATTAAGAAAAGAAAAAGCGCCCTTATTGTAGGATTTACCTACAGTAAGAGCGCTTGCGCGTGGTACCATCTTACATTACTCCAAAATGGGGTCACTCAATCACAGACCATCATCTGTGACCACTGTAATGGGTGGTGACCAACCTGAGCTTACTTGATTCAGCCGGTAACTCGGGAAGGATATGATGTTAATCGCTATTGCTAATTCACACCAACCATTAGCTCTCTGAAACAGCATGATTACTCATCAATTTCCGTCAACGTTTTCTAATCGAAATTTAATTGTTGAAGGTAGTATAGAGCGCTTATTTTTGAATGTCAACTCATAAATTAATTTTTTTTAATTTTATTAGGTAAGTCACATATAAAGATCCTTGTCAGATTAGGTATTTCTGGATAGTTAAAATTGCTAAATTCAGTTTCTTATGCTAATATAATTGCATGAAATAACTCGTCATGGGGGTGAGCAGCAATGCTCGCTCTTTTTATTGCAAATGAACGTGAGGTGACAATTTGAGTAACAATGACGTAATCGCTGCCGTCACAGCTTTAGTGACCCCGATTTTGGATCAATATGATTTTGAATTGTTTGATCTAGAATTTACCAAAGAGGGGCAAAGTTGGTATTTGCGAGTGTACATTGATAAGCCGGGGGGCATTACCTTGGAGGATTGCGCAACGGTGAGTGATCAATTGAGCGAAGCGCTTGATAATGTCGAACCTGATCCAATTCCGCAGGCCTATTTCTTAGAAGTATCGTCGCCGGGAGCAGAACGGCCCTTAAAACGCGAACGAGATTATGAAAATGCCCTCAATGAATACATTAATGTGTCCCTGTATCAAGCAGTTGAAGGCAAAAAAGTGTATGAAGGGACGTTAATCGACTTAACACCAGATAAACTAACCCTTGATTATCTTGACAAAACCCGCCATAAGCAAATTACCATTGATCGTCAAAAGATTGCCAAGGCACGCTTAGCGATAAAATTTTAATTACGGAGGATTATAATGGCAGTAAAGAAAAAAGACCGACTAGAATTACTGGAAGCAATGGACGTTTTGGAACGTGAGAAGGGGATCAAAAAAGAAATCATCATTGATGCTCTTAAAACGGCCTTGGTAAATGCTTACCAAAAGAATTATGACGATAGTAACGCTAACGTTGAAGTGGTAATTGATGAAAACACGGGTGCATACAAATTAATGGCCTTAAAGACCGTGGTTGATGAAGTCACCAACCCAGTTGAAGAAATCAGCTTGGCTGAAGCAACTTTGGTTAATCGTGGTTATGAAGTCGGTGACCAATTCCGGGTTGAAGTAACGCCACGTGACTTTGGTCGAATCGCCGCCCAAACAGCTAAGAACGTGGTTTTGCAAAAGCTACGCGAAGAAGAACGTCGAGTGGTATATGAAAAGTACAACCGCCTGCAAGATGACTTGATTAATGGGACGGTTTCGCGAGAAGATAGCCGTTATATTTACGTTGACCTAGGTGATGGGGTTGAAGCAGCGATGAATATTCGGGACCGGATGCCCAATGAAAATTATCGGATTGGTGACCGGATTGAAGTATACGTAACCCGGGTTAGTGAAAACACGCGAGGGCCACAAGTCTTTGTTAGTCGGACAGCACCAGATCTCTTAAAGCGGCTCTTTGAAAAAGAAGTGCCTGAAATTAGTGAAGGGTTAGTCGAAGTTAAAGGAATTGTTCGGGAAGCCGGCGATCGGGCTAAAATCGCCGTTTTCTCGCGGGATGAAGATATTGACCCAGTTGGGACTTGTGTGGGACCACGGGGGACGCGAGTGCAAACGATTGTGAACCAACTTGGCGGCGAAAATATCGATATTGTTAAGTTCGAAGAAGAACCAGAACAGTTTATTCGTAATGCCCTGAACCCAGCTGAGGTTCAAGCTGTTATTTTTGATGAAAATAATGGTGAAGTTGAAGAAATGGGTGTTGATGAAGAAGGTAACGAACGCGATCCACGGATCCATCGTGGTTGTGCCGTGATTGTACCGGATGATCAATTATCCTTAGCGATTGGAAAGCGGGGACAAAATGTTCGTTTAGCTGCTCAATTGACGGGTTACAAGATTGATATCAAGCCATACTCGGAAGTAGCGGAAGATTACCAAGAAGAAGAAACGGCTGAATAAAGCAACGGGGTGAAAAAATGAAACAGCGAAAAATACCGATGCGTAAAGATGTGGTGACCGGTGAAATGGTTCCGAAGCGACAATTAATTCGGGTGGTCCGGAATAAAGAAAATGAAGTTTCGCTGGATCCAACCGGCAAGAAACCAGGACGGGGAGCTTATGTCTCGATTGACGTGAAGGTTGCCCAAAAGGCCAAACAGAAACGAACCTTTGATAAGGTCTTTGATGTTCAATTATCCGACGAATTCTATGATGAATTAATCGCGTATACTGATCATCAACAAGCCCGGCAAGAACTTTTTGGTCAAAATGATTAATATCGATCAAAAAATATTAAATCTCTTAGGGATAGCGCGGCGGGCCGGCGAATTAGTAACCGGTGAAGAAATGGTCTTAAAGAGCATCCAACACGGTCAAACCAAATTAGTTTTTCTCGCGCAAGATGCAGGAACAACGACTCAAAAAAAGTTTCGCGATAAATGCCAATCTTATCAAGTCACCTTATGCCAACGGTATACACGAACCGAATTAAGCCAAGCCATTGGTCAATCGCGGAGTGTTTTAGCAATAACCCAAATGGGCTTTACCAAAAAAATGAACCAATTATTGAATCAAAATTAACACAAGGAGGGTGAGTGTATGGCTAAAGAACGTATTTATGAATTAGCAAAAGAGCTCAACGTACCTAGTAAAGAAATCGTGGCCAAGGCCAAAGCAGCGGGGATGGATGTCAAGAGCCATATGTCCTCAGTCAGCACTGAAGAAGCACAACAATTACGACAGAGTTTTACAAAGCCTGCCACTGAAAAGAAATCTGTTCCAAAGACTAAACCTGCTTCTCAAGCAAAAGCTAAACCAGCGAAAAAGACTAACGAGCAGCACAAGTCAACACATCGAGCATCAGCAGACAATAAGTCCGATGCTCAATCTAGCAACAATGACCATCACCAACGGCGTCAGAAGCCAAACGGTCAAAATAACCAAAATAATCAAAACAAGTCTAACCAAGGCAACCAAAACAATAACAACAATAACCGTAACCGGAATCGGAACAACAATAATAACAATTCCAACAACGGCGGGAATGGGGCTCACTGGTTTGACAATGGTAACGGTAAGAAGAATAAGAAGGGTAAAAAGGGCAAGAAGAACCGTAATCAACGGATGAAGAATACGGCACCAAAGCAACCAACCCAGCGGAAAGAATGGCCATTACCAGAAGTGTTGGAATACACGGAAGGTATGAACACCCAAGATTTGGCCAAGATCTTACACCGGTCGTCAGCTGAAATTATTAAGAAGTTGTTCATGCTCGGGGTCATGGTTAACCAAAACCAATCGCTTGATGCGGATACTATCGAAATTTTAGCGGCTGATTATGGAATCGAAGCTAAAGAAAAAGTCCAAATCGATGTGGCCGATATTGATCACTTCTTCGATGAAAAGGTTGATAACCAAGAAAACCAAGTGCCACGTCCGCCGGTTGTGACAGTTATGGGACACGTTGACCATGGGAAGACAACCTTGTTGGACCAAATTCGACACTCTCACATTACTGCTGGTGAAGCCGGTGGGATTACTCAAGCAATCGGGGCCTACCAAGTTCGCTACAATGACAAGATGATTACCTTCTTGGATACCCCAGGACACGCGGCCTTTACGGAAATGCGGGCTCGAGGTGCGAACATCACGGACTTGACGGTCTTAGTGGTTGCCGCTGATGATGGGGTGATGCCACAAACGATCGAAGCCATTAACCACGCCAAGGCAGCTGAAACGCCAATTATCGTGGCGGTTAACAAGATTGATAAGCCTGGGGCTAACCCTGATCACGTGACGGAACAATTGACGGAATATGGTTTAATCCCTGAAGATTGGGGTGGTGACACCATCTACGTTCCAGTTTCTGCCAAGTTTAACAAGAATATTGATGAATTGTTAGACATGATTCTTCTGCAATCAGAAGTGATGGAATTAAAGGCTAACCCTGATCAAAATGCGGCCGGAACCGTGATTGAAGCACGGCTAGATCACGGTCGTGGATCCGTGGCTACTTTGTTGGTTCAACAAGGGACGCTGCATGTTGGAGATCCAATTGTGGTTGGGGATACTTATGGCCGAGTTCGGACGATGACCAACGAAAACGGACGTGAAATGAAGAAGGCCACGCCATCGACTCCAGTCGAAATTACGGGGTTAAACGATGTTCCTCAAGCCGGGGATAAGTTCGTGGTCTTTGATGACGAAAAGACAGCCCGGGCCGCTGGTGAAGAACGAGCTAAGCGGGCTGCTGATCGGCAACGGCAACAGACATCTCATGTGACCCTTGATAATCTGTTTGCAACAATGAAGCAAGGTGAAATCAAGAGTTTGCCAGTAATCATTAAGGCTGACGTCCAAGGTTCCGTCGAAGCTCTAGCTCAATCTCTACAAAAGATTGACGTTGATGGAGTTCAAGTTGATATTATCCATAAAGCCGTTGGGGCTATTAGTGAATCAGATGTTAAGCTGGCGGAAGCCTCAAATGCCATTATCGTCGGCTTTAACGTTCGACCAACGCCAATTGCAAAGAATGAATCTGAAGCAAACAACATTGACATTCGACTTCACCGGGTGATCTACAACGCCATTGAGGAAATTGAAGATGCCATGAAGGGGATGCTTGAACCAGTCTTTGAAGAAGAAGTTATTGGTCAAGTTGAAGTTCGGCAAATCTACAAGGCTTCTAAGATCGGTACAATCGCTGGTGGGATGGTAACTTCTGGTCGAATTACGCGAAACTCAAAAGTTCGTTTGATTCGTGATGGGGTAGTCGTTTATGAAGGTGAACTAGGTAGTCTGAAGCGATTCAAAGATGACGCTAAGGAAGTTAAAGCTGGTTACGAATGTGGATTAACAATTGAAAACTACAATGACATCAAAGAAATGGATGTTATTGAAGCTTACGAAATGAAAGAAGTGCCAGTTAAATAAGGAGGTTCGATAATGCCGAGTAAACAATTTCGGGTCGAACGTCTCGCCCAACAAATTCAACGTGAAGTTGATGATATTTTATTAAAACGGGTCCGGGATCCGCGGGTCCAGGGGGTAACGATCACCGGCGTAGATGTGACTGGTGACTTACAACAAGCGACCATTTACTACAGTTTGTTATCCGAATATGCTTCTGACGGTCAAAAAGCCCAAGCTGGTTTGGATAAGGCTAAGAGCTTAATTCGTTCAGAGTTAAGCTCTCGCCTCAACATTTTTAAAGCCCCTCAATTGATTTTTAAGCGGGATCCATCAATTGAATATGGAAATCGAATTGATGAATTATTAAATAAATTACATCGTGAAAATCAATTATAAGAAAGCAAACTCCCAAGCTCAATCATGGACTTGGGAGTTTAGTTGTGAATGGAGGAGTCCAAATGGATGGAATTATTCCCTTATATAAAGAGCGTGGGATGACCAGCTTTGATTGTGTTAGTCGCTTGCGACGGATTTTGCATACTAAAAAGATTGGTCATTCGGGGACTTTGGATCCCAATGTGGATGGGGTTTTACCAATTTGTGTTGGTAATGGCACTAAGGTTGTCGAATACCTAATGAATTCCGGAAAAGAATACGTGGGGGAAGTGCTGATTGGTCAGTCAACAACGACGGAGGACTTGGATGGTGAATTAGTGGAAACTAAGGCTGTCCCTCAAGCAATTCCGGCGGCGCAGATCCAAGCCGTGATGGAGCAAATGACTGGTCAAATCACTCAGATTCCACCCATGTACTCGGCGGTTAAGGTCAAAGGTAAGCGACTTTATGAATACGCCCGGGCAGGTGAAACCGTTGAAAGGCCTCAACGGCAAGTGACGATATCGTCCTTTCGCTTGATTTCAACGGATTATGATGAAAGTAGCCAAACCCAACGGGCTCGGTTTGTGGTAGCTTGTAGTAAGGGGACTTATGTCCGAACATTAGCGGTTGATTTAGCCAAACAACTAGGCTATCCTGGGGTCATGAGTCAATTAACCAGGAAAAAGAGCGGTGGTTTTGAAATTGATCAGACGCTTAGTTTGGCTGATATTCAAGATATGGTGTCTGAAGAAATGATGGGGCGTTATATTTACCCAGTGGACTATGCTTTGAAGGATCTACCACACCATGAATTATCGACGGATCAATGGTCTGGCGTGCAAAATGGTGCTTGGCTGAAGCCTAGCGAGTTGTCTACAGATGCGAAACAAGTGGTTTTAACTTACCATGATGATGCCAAAGCGATTTACCAATATCGGGATCAGGTTTATAAACCAGAGAAAATGATTTCAACGAAGTAAGGAGCATAGAATGCAAGTAGTTCATTTACATTATCCAATTAACTTGCAACGAGTGGCTAAAAATCCACTTGTTTTAGCAATGGGATTTTTTGATGGAGTTCATCGCGGTCACCAGGCAGTCATTCAACGTGCTAAGCAGGAGGCAGAATACCGAAAACTCCCCTTAGCCGTTTTAACCTATGACAAGTTTCCAGGCATCGTCTATCAATCAATCCCCGGGCGATTTCGTTATTTGACTACCCTGGAACGGAAGGTAGAATTACTTGAACAGCTTGGCGTGGACCTGGTTTACGTCATGGATTTCACTTCCCATTTAGGAGCCTTGCGACCACAAGAATTCGTGGATGAAATCCTATTAAAAATGCACGTTAAGGTCGTGGTAGCTGGTTTTGACCATACTTATGGTGATCATCAAGTTGCGACCATGGAACGCTTAGCAAATTTTGCTCAAGGTCGCTTTGAGGTGGTAACGGTTGATAAGTTCATTGACGATCAATCAAGTGAAAAGATCTCGTCAACGCGAATTCGTCAAGCTATTGATGAAGGATTAGTCGAACAGGCCAATGAACTGCTGGGTTATCATTACCAAAGCCATGGGATCGTCGTCCATGGCTTTGCCCGTGGGCGAACGATTGGCTTTCCGACAGCGAATGTTCAATGGAAGATTGATGAACGCCTACCTGCAGTGGGCGTTTATGCCGTTCGTTTTAGGGTGAACCAAGTTTGGTATCAGGGGATGGCCAGTGTCGGCTATAATGTTACCTTTGGCGATAACCACGAAAAAACGATTGAGGTATTCTTGTTTGATTTTAATGACCAAATTTATGGAGAACAGGTCACCGTTGAATGGATTCAACGGCTCCGCGGAGAAATTAAATTTGCAGGAGTTGAGGAACTCGTAGCCCAACTTCAACAAGATGAAGTAGACTCACGGCAAATATTAGCTAATTAAGATCAATGAGACCAGAAAGAACCTAATTGACGGTTTTTCAGGTCTCTTTTTTTGATTGCACTAGTATAATGCATGCTCACGAGTCTAATCGGTTTGTTTTGTATTCTATTTTGCTTTTCAATCAGTGTTGACCAGAATAATCACTTGTCACCTTTGTGTAAAAAGGAGCATAATTAAGTTAGTAATAAATTCACAAATAAGGATGGTGGCAATATGAAAGCGGGAACATATCACGTAAAAGCAAAGGGACATGGATCGTCATTCATGCCTATGGAAGTTACTATTGACCAAGATCGAATTGTGTCTGTACAAGTCGATGCTAAAGGCGAAACTAAAGGAGTAGCCGACAAAGTCTTTAAGCGAGTTCCGCAAGCGATTGTGGATGGACAAACCCTGAATGTTGATACGGTGGCCGGAGCCACGATTTCTAGTCATGGGGTGATTGATGGAGTGGCCCAAGCTATTGAGCTAGCGGGTGGTGATCCTGCTCAGTGGCAAACGAAGGCAGTTAACAATTCCCAAGCTCAGGACCAAGAGTTAACGACCGATGTCGTTGTCGTTGGGGCTGGGGGAGCTGGTTTAGCGGCGGCGGTTAAAACAGTTGAACTCGGCCATCAAGTTGTGGTTTTAGAAAAGTTTCCACAAATTGGGGGGAATACGACTCGGACAGGTGGTCCCTTAAATGCGGCTGATCCAGCATGGCAAAAGGAATTTCATGATCTGCCAGGGGAAAAGGAAACTTTGACAGAATTGATGAATTTGTCGGTGGATGAGATCGATCCGGAATACCAAGCTGATTTTCGGCAATTGCAAGCACAAATTAAGGAGTACTTAGCTTCGGGAGCAGATTATCTCTTTGATTCTGTACTCTTGCATGAAATACAAACCTACCTTGGTGGAAAACGAACGGACCTTAAAGGCAATACTATTTATGGGAAGTATCCATTAGTTCATAAGTTGGTAGCTAATGTCTTAGATTCAGTGCATTGGCTGCAAAAACTCGGTGTGGAATTTGACCAAACAGAAGTCACGGAACCAGTCGGGGGTCTTTGGCGGCGTGGTCATAAGCCAGTGGAGCCAATGGGCTGTGCCTTCATTCACGTTTTAGGAGACTGGCTGGCACAACGCCAAGTGCCAGTTTTGACAGAGACTAAAGCCCAACATCTCCTGATGGATCATGGCCAAGTGGTTGGGGTTCAGGCTCAAAAGGTGGACGGTAGTCAAGTGACGGTGCACGCTAAAGCGGTTATACTAACGGCCGGTGGTTTTGGAGCCAACACTAAAATGGTCCAACAATATAACACTTATTGGTCAGCGATTGATGATGATATTGCGACAACCAACTCTCCAGCCATTACTGGTGATGGAATTCAGTTAGGGACCGAAGCCGGGGCTGATCTAGTGGGGATGGGCTTCATTCAATTAATGCCAGTCTCCGATCCCGTTACGGGAGAATTATTTACGGGCTTACAAACCCCACCGGCGAACTTCATTATGGTTAACCAAGCCGGAAAGCGGTTTGTGAATGAATTCGCTGAACGGGACACTCTTGCAAAAGCCGCAATTGATAATGGAGGACTCTTCTACCTAATTGCGGATGACAAGATTAAGGAAACGGCTTATAACACTAGTCAGGAATCCATTGATGCTCAAGTGGCAGCGGGAACTTTGTATCGTGACGATACTTTAGCAGGTTTGGCTAAACAAGTCGGGATGGATCCGGCAACCTTAGTGGAAACAATTGACAAATATAATACTTATGTCGAGCAAGAAAATGATCCCGAATTCCATAAAAATGTCTTTGGGTTAAAATGTGTTCAAGCACCATTCTACGCTACGCCTCGTAAACCAGCCATTCACCATACCATGGGGGGCTTAGTGATTGACGATCTAGCGCATGTATTAAATGGGCAAGGCCAAGTTATCAGTGGCCTATATTCAGCTGGTGAAAATGCCGGAGGCCTGCATGCTGGTAATCGGTTAGGTGGAAATTCTCTTGCTGACATTTTCACATTTGGACGGATTGCGGCTGAAACGGCGGTCTCGGATAAGGTTGCGGTGGATACAAACGCGAGTGCTTCGGTGCACGAATAGATAGAGAAGGCAACATTATGGAGAAAGATATTATTATTAAACGTGACGGCTTAAACCTTGCTGCTAAAGTTTCTTTTCCCGATCAAGATCAATATGACGTGGCAATATTAGCCTATGGATTTGTGGGGATGATGGATCCTAAAGTTAATGATCTTTTACCAGTTTTAGCGCAAAAGCTGCAAGCATTAGGGATTGGAACCGTGCGGTTTGACTTTAATGGCCATGGCTTAAGTGATGGCCCCTTAGCTAGAATGTCTATTTATAACGAACTTGAAGACTACGAAGCCATCATGGAATATGTTTTAGAATTACCCCAATTACGTCATTTGTACCTAATTGGGCATTCCCAAGGCGGCGTTTTGTCAGCGATGATGGCCGGGTTTTATCCTGATAAGGTAGATAAATTAGTCTTAATGTCATCAGCTGCTACCTTAGTTGATGATGCGAAACTAGGAACTTGTATGGGGGTAGATTATGACCCTGACAAGGTTCCGGCCGAACTTGATTTTGGTGATTTTAAAGTTAATGGTTGGTATTTCAGAACTGCCAAATTCATTAATACTTATGAAGTGGCGGCCAATTATCAGGGACCAGTGTTAATTATTCATGGTCAAGATGATCAAATTGTTAATAACTATGCTTCAACGCGTTTTCATGCCATTTATAAGCATAGTGAACTACATTTGATTCCAGAAAGTGATCATGGACTTCATCAGAACCGAGATGAGGTTTATCAACTGGTTACTAATTTTATTCAATAATCGGAATGAGGATGAGAAGATACGTAAATTGTTCTTCTCATCCTCATTTTCGTTTATAATAGCAAGCCTTTATCAACATACCGTTGGTGACAATAATTAGTAATGTAGTTTCTTAATCTAACGGCAGAAGGAGTTAATAAATGCTCGCGTTTAGTTACTAGATATAATTTATGAATTACTTGATTATCTTCAAGGTGTTTTAACACCACATCTTGATCTACTAAAGTGGTATTAGGCGTTAGGGCAATACCTAAACCGTGTTTGACAAAGCCAATCACACTTTGATCTTCTTCTAATTCATATTGAAAATCAGGCGTGGTGTGATGCTGTTCTAAGATCTCGTTCATTGATACTCGAAGTCCACTAAGATATGAATATGCGATAAAAGGTTGATCGTTCAGATCACTGACGTGGACGTGCTTTTTTTGGCTAAGGGATGCTTTGCCGGAACAGCCAGAACGATCTCTTGATTCAATAAGGGCGTAAATTGAAAAATATTATTAGTCGGTCGGCCATCTAATTGATCCGCAAATGAACAGATTACCAGGTCCGTTTTTTCATCTTCCAAGTCACGTAATACCTGATAGGTATTGTCTTGGATCATATCCACATGGATATTTTGATTTTGTTCAATGCTAAAAAAGGCCTTTAAAAGTGAAGGAACTAATTCTTCTCCAAGGGTATAGGTAAATTCAAATGAAACCTGTCCACTACTAGGATCCATCAATTGATTAACTAGGCTTTTGGTATATTCAAGATTGGTGACGGAAGATTTGATATAAGGAAGGATTAGTTCACCAATTTTAGTTAACTTAATGTTGCGTCCGTTCGGTTCAAAGAGCGGACTGCCTAATTCATTTTCTAATTTACGAATGGCATAACTTAAACTAGGTTGTGAGATGTTCAAATTAGCGGCTGCTTTTCCCATATGTTGGGTCCGGGCTAATTCAATAAAAAAGTTAAATGACGTAAGTTCATTGGCATATTTCCCCATATCCATAATCGATAAAAGAATTCTATCTATTTTTAGATATTATATTATTTATTTTGATTGATGTAAACGGTAGCATTATATGTGAAGTAAGTAACAATTATCCGAAAGAGGTATAAATCATGTTAAATGAATTAGATGGACACACAATTTTAATTGGTTTAATGGCGTACCCAATCCGTCATTCGATGTCACCAACAATGCATAACCACGCTTTTCACAAGCTTGGTTTGAATTATGCATATTTGGCTTTTGAAATTGATAATGAAAAGTTACCAGGGGCCATTGATGCCTTTCGGACGTTAGACATGCGGGGATCAAATATTTCCATGCCAAACAAGCAAAAGGTGATTCCTTACTTGGATAAGCTAGATCCTGCTACCGAAATGATTGGAGCCGTTAACACCGTGGTTAACGACAACGGTGTCTTGACTGGTTATACGACGGATGGGATTGGTTTCATGAAGTCCCTAGATGTTGATGGAATTAACATTCGTGGTCAAAAGATGGTCTTGGCTGGTGCTGGTGGTGCCGCTACTGCGATTGCTGTTCAAGCCGCTTTGGATGGGGTTAAGGAAATGTCAATCTTTAACCGGGATGATGAATTCTGGGAAAGTGCTAAGCACAACGTTGAAATTATCAACGAAAAGACTGATTGTCATGCGACCTTACACCGTTTAGAGGACCAAGAAGATTTCAAGAGTGAAATTGACAGTGCCTTCATCTACTGTGATGCAACTAGTGTTGGGATGAATCCATTACAAGATCAAACTTTGGTAACTGATCCAAGTTGGTTCCGCAAAGATCTAGTGGTTTATGACACGGTTTACGCTCCACGGACAACTAAGTTGATGGAAGTGGCTGAAGAAGCCGGGGTAGAACATGTCTACAATGGTTTAGGAATGATGATCTACCAAGGTGCAGCAGCCTTCAAGCTATGGACTGGTGAGGACATGCCAGTTGATTACATCAGCGAAGTAATCTTCGGCGAATAATTAAAATCATTCATATTAGAGGTAAATCATGAAAAATAAATACATGCCAACAGCGATTAGCTTGTATCTTAACTACTTCATCCATGGGATGGGGGTAATTATCTTAGCACAAAATATGACTTCCTTAGCCCAAAAGTGGGGCACTAATGTCGGGGGAGTTTCAATGGTTATTTCCTCACTAGGGATTGGTCGTTTAATTGTGCTCTTAATTTCGGGTTATCTTTCTGATAAGCTTGGCCGGAAACCTTTCGTTATTTTAGGTGCCGTAACTTATATTTTATTCTTTGTCGGCATTGTTGCTAGTTCTTCAGTAGTAATCGCCTACATTTGTGGGATTATTGCCGGGATGGCAAATTCCTTCTTAGATTCAGGGACTTATGCCGGATTAATGGAAATGTTCCCAACTAAGAAAGGGACTTCTAACGTTACTTTAAAGGCCTTTATTTCAGCAGGTCAATTCTTGCTACCTTTGATGGTTAGTTTCCTTGTTGCAAATCATCTCTGGTTTGGTTGGTCATTCGTTTTTTGTGCTGTCTTCCTAGCTTTAAACCTTTGTTTCATGATTCCAGCTGGGAAATTTCCACCAATTGGGACGGATGTAGAAGTTGAAGAAAATGGAGAAGAAGAGGAAGTTACTGAACAAAAGGGTAGCCTTTGGTTTGATGGAACGCTCTTCATTCTATATGGATATATTTCCCAAACGACATTCTATTTAGTTAGTCAATGGGTTTCTGAATATGGGTCACAAGTTGCACATATGGGAAGTACGGCAGCGCACTCCTTAGTTAGTTACTACAGCCTTGGATCAATTATCTGTGTATTGGTTACTGCGGTTCTTTCAGCTAAGGCGGTTAAGGAAGTACAATTCTTAAGTGTTTACACATTAATTTCATTTGTGGCCTTGCTATTAATGTACTTATTCCCAACCGGGGTAATTTGTTCGATTATGTCATTTGTTGTTGGTTTCTCTGCCGCTGGTGGGGTAATGCAACTTGGTTTAACGGTTATGGCTGATTTCTTCCCGAAAGGAAAGGGAACGGTTACCGGGATCTTCTATACAGCGGGATCTATCGCATCATTTACAGTGCCGATTTTCACTGGGATGATGGCTTCAAACCTTTCAAACGTTATTTTATTTGATGTGATTGTTGCCTTATTAGGATTTGTAGTGACAACTTTAATCACGATTCGCTACTACAAGTTATTCGGTAAGAAAGCTAAGGCTTAAGGAGATACAAAATGACAGAATTTAAAACTGTAAAACTACGGAATGTAGTTTTAGGTGAAGGTCGTCCTGCAATTGCAGTACCAATTACTGGTAAAACAGTGGATGATATTGTTAGCCAAGCTCAGGAAATTGTCCAAACTGCCACAGATTTAGTTGTCGAATGGCAGATTGACTTCTTTGAAGGAGTTGAAGATGCCGATCAATTAACGGCTGCTGGGAAGCAATTGCGCGAAACGATTGGCGATGTTGCGCTCTTAACCACTTTCCGGACTAAGGGTGAGGGTGGTGAATTAGCCCTTGATGATGAAAAATACTTTGCAATTTGTGAAAATGTTTTAACTGGTGGATATACAGATGCATTAGATCTTGAACGTTTCCATGATGAAAGTTCTGTAAAGGGTCTTATCGAAAAAGCTCATCAAAATGACGTTAAGATTGTGATGAGTAATCATGATTTTGATAAGACACCAGAAGAAGATGAGATCGTTAGTCGTTTAGAAAGTATGAAAGCTCTCGGTGCTGATGTTGCTAAAATTGCCGTGATGCCAAATTCAGTTGAAGACGTTTTAGTATCATTAAATGCGACGCGGCGGGCTTCATTGAGTTTACAAAGTCCGGTTATTACGATGTCAATGGGTGATCTTGGTAAAGTTTCACGCATTGCGGGTGAGGTCTTCGGATCTACCTTAACCTTTGGGACGATTGGTGCAGCCTCAGCTCCTGGTCAAGTATCATATGACCATTTAAAGCAAGATTTAGCAGATTTAAAATTAAGTTAAGATATAACGTGAAAAATTAAGGTTCGCCTTAATTTTTCATTTGTTTAACAGACATTCAACAGATTAAAGGAGAAACAATTTTGAGTAACGAAAAGAAAATTCTCGGAGAAGCTCAAGGTCACAATGGCTTAATCCAATACGAAATTGACGTAAATGATAACAAGATTAATGATTTAAAGATCCTGAAGCACTCTGAAACGGGTGGGATTTTTGGACAAGTAATCGAAAAATTAAAGGATAGTGTGGTTGAACAACAATCCTTTGATGTGGACGCTGTTAGTGGGGCCACTGATATGACCCAATCAATCCTTGATTCCGCTAAAGAAGCTGTTAACAAAGAAGGGGTCCAATTAACGCCACATTTGAAGCCAAAGAAAGGCAAAGAAACCCAATACTACAATACCGATGTTGTCGTGATTGGTGGTGGGGAAGCCGGACTAGTTGCTGGTGCACGTGCTCTGAAGCTCGGTAAGAAGGTTATCTTAGTCGAAAAGAATGGTTACCTTGGTGGAGCTACTATTTTAAATGGGTCCAATGTTACAGGAACTGGTTCGAAAGTCTCTGCTGCAATTTTTGGCGACAATGGTGATTCACCTGCTCGTTTAGCAGAAGATACGGCTCGGGAAAGTAAAAACACTAACTGTCCTGATATGACCAATTTAATGGTACAAAATATTGGCCCTGCCATTGATTTTATTAGTGACTTTGCTGATTTACATTATCAAAAAGCACAAACGCAAACAGTTGAACATAGTGTTGAACGTCAGATTGAATTGCCATCTGCAAGCAGTTATGAATTTATTGACAAGGTATCCAAAGCCTTTGAAGCCAATGGTGGTCAAATTCTCCTTGATACAAAGGTAATCCGGATGCTTAAGGATGCTAATAATCAAGTTAGTGGGGTTATTGCAGAACACAATGGCGATCGGGTGGTTGTGGCTGCTAAATCAGTGGTCTTAGCCTCTGGTGGTTACGGTGCTAATCAAGCCATGCGTGGTGAAGAAAGTAAAGGTATCGATTACTACGGACCAATGACCGCAACTGGTGATGCTTATGCTTTCAATGAAGGACTTGATCTGAAGACTCATGACATGGGTTGGTACAAGATTTATCCTCATGGGGTAGAAACTGAACCGGGAATTGCTAAATTGACTACTTATGCATCCAAGAAGTCCACGGACTTAGGTGGCATTTACGTTAATTCTGAAGGTCACCGGATCGTTAATGAATCAGCTCCATACACTGACTTCCGGGATGCCATTTTAGCCCAACCAGATCGCATTGCTTACATGTTAATGGACGAACGGACCCGGAAGGAAGTTCATGAATTATTAGTATTGCATGATTTCCAAGAAAAAGAACTGCAAAAGTTCTTTGATGAAAAAGGACAAAGCCCAGTCTTTGTGAAGGGTTCATTAGCTGAAGTAGCTGCTGAAGCTGGAGTTAACTATGGCGAATTACAAAAGACTGTGGATGAATATCAAAAGAATGCCGCTGAAGGGGTTGATCCTGAATTCCATCGGGATGCCAAATTCCTTCACCCATTTGAAGGTGACGTCTTCTACTTAGTTGAACAACGGGGACGGTTTGCGACAACTCTTGGTGGATACTCGGTTGATACACGGACCTTACAATTGGTAAATAAGGACGATGAAGATGTGCCTAACTACTTTGCTGCTGGTGAAGTAGCCGGTGGGGCCAATGGTCATGACTCCATGCCAAGTATGATGAACACATGGGGCATTTCATCAGGTTACTTTGCTGGCTTACAAGCTAGTCAAAATGCGGATCAACGGGATCAAACTCCAGCTAGTGAGTTACCTACTTTGGCTTTAGTCGTTGGTACGAACGCAAGCAAGTCATATAACCGGATGTTAGCACGTTACATGAAGGATATGTTCTACTTGAAGGCTAAGATTGATGTCCTAGAAATTAAGGATGTCCCAATGTTCAATGAAGACTTAGTCAAGGATGAACCGGCAGCAGTAACTGAAATCGCTGATAAAATCGAAGCCGCAGATGGGGTTATTATTGCAACTCCTGAATATGACCATGCAGTTCCAGCTGCTTTGAAGAGTGTGCTTGAATGGTTATCATGTGAACGTCATTCCTTGAAAGATAAGAAAGTGATGATTGTAGGGGCTTCCCTAGGAATTCAGGGGACTGTTCGGGCTCAAACGAATCTTCGTCAGGTTCTGGATTCTCCAGGTGTGGATGCTTTTGTCATGCCAGGACATGAATTCATGATGGCGAAGGCACCAACTCAATTTGATGAAAATGAAAGTATCAATAATTATGGTACAATGTCATTCCTTGACTTCTGTTTCAGTTCATTCTTGTCATTCCTAAAATAGTTAAGATTAGGTATAAATAAAGATCTCCGGCATTTGGATTAACAATGGTAATCTAAATGTTGGGGATTTTTTTCACAAATATATTGTATAATAGTGAACAAAGAATAAAAGTCATGTGGAGGTTGTTTTATGTATATCACATGGATGGCAATTGCCTTAATTTTAGGCCACAGTTTAACAAAGATTAGTACTTTTGTGTTGGCGCAATTTAGTTCGTTAATGCAAAGTGCTGGTTTTATGCTGTTGTTTGCCTTTTTGTATTTTCAAATGCTCACCGATAGTGGCATGTTTGATACGATTGTGACTTGGATAACTAGTAAGTTAAAAATCAATGCGATCGTTTTGATTGTTTTAACTACGGTTATTGGGGCCTTTGCCATTTTAACTGGTAATTTTACTCCAGCCTATTTGGTAACTTTCCCAATGTTAATGCCCTTGTATGAGCGATTTAATTTTGATAAAGGGGATGCCTTTATCATTGCGCAAACGGCAATGTCAGCCATGTGCTTTATTCCTTGGGGAATTGGGATGGCTTATACGGCCTCTTCAGCGGGCTTAAGCGCAACTGCCTTGTCTAAAGCTGCAATTCCATGGGCATTGTGTTTTATTCCAGTGATTATTGCGCAATGGTTCTTTTTTGCTTGGCGTCACAAGAAAATCAATGGGACTTTTGGCGAGGTTGAACAAACGACTGAAGCGGTTCAGCAAAAAGAAGCTACTGGCTTGGAACGACCTAAGTTATTTTGGATCAATGTTTTGTTCTTTATCATTACCATGGGGGCTTTAATCTATGGGATTCCTCCATACTTGGTCTTCATTGTTTCGACGGTTGTGACTGCCATGATTAATTACCCTAAAGATTATGGGAAGATTTTTGCAAAAGTCGGTCCGATGTACCTAAATATTTTGGTAATGTTACTGGCTATTAACATGTATCAAGCAGTCTTTAATAATACCGGAATGGTCGATGCCCTTTCCAAGAGTTTGATGCAATATGCGCCTAGCTTCTTATTGAAGTATCTTAGTATGATCTTATTGGCTTTATGTACTATTATTATTTACTTTGTTCCTTTCCAAATCTTTAACGCCTTATATCCAATTTTTATTACCTTAGGTGCTTCCTTTGGGGTACCAGCAGTGGCGGTCATTGCCCCATTTGTATGTAATTTATCCTTGGCTACTTCAGTTACGCCGACGAACTCGTCGACTTATGTGGGGACTGGATTATTGGAAATCGAACCAGAAGCCTATACCAAACGCGCGATGCCGATTATGACTGTTACAAACCTATTAGTCATGTTGGTCGCGTTGGTCTTTGGCGTTATGAAATTTTAGGAGGGTGTCATGGATGATTCATGGTTAGGATTACAGGATAAGGTGATTGTCGTAACTGGTGCTGGTGGTGGAATGGGAACAAAATTCTGCCATGATTTAGCGCAACAAGGGGCACGTTTAGTTTTGATTGATTTATCAGCTGAGCGAATCACTGATTTAGCAAATGAGTTAACTAATCAATACGGCGTGCAAGTGTTACCCTTGGTCGTTAACGTGACCGATGAACATCAAGTGGATGAAGCGGTTGCGAAAACGGTCGCTACTTTTGAACGGGTTGATGTTGTTGTTAATACGGCAGCCATTCTACATTTTTCGCCCCTTGAAGATTTATCCTTAGAAGAGTGGAATAAGGAATTGAATGTTAATTTAACTGGTTATTTTCTCGTTTCACAACGGTTTGGTCGTCAAATGATTAAGCAACATCATGGTACTTTTGTTCATATTTCAACCGTGGCCGCACAATTCCCGGAAACCTATAGTGCAGCATACAGTACCACTAAAGCTGGTGTAGACATGTTGTCAAAGCAAATGGCAGCTGAATGGGGACAATTTGGGGTGCGGAGTAACTGTGTCCGTCCTCGCTTAGTTAAGACGCCAATGTCAGCTGGCTTCTATGCTGATCCAAAGGTTGAACAAGGGCGGAGTCGGTTGGTGGCTAGTCGACGAATTGGTAACTTGGATGATATTTCTAATACTGTCTTATTTATGGCTAGCGATCGCTCTGATTATTTAAATGGTGAGCTGATTAACGTTGATGGAGGAATTAACGTGATGATGCAAGATATGATCCCTAAACCTGGTGGTCGGCGGCAATATGCGATCGATCATCGCTATGATCATAAAGGATAAATGTATGTTAGAAGATATTAATGGTCACACGCGCTTATTAGCCTTTATTGCAGATCCAGCCGAACATACTTTATCACCACGAATGCACAACTATAGTTTCGAGAAGTATGGGATTAATTATGTTTATTTAGCCTTTCAGATTAACCAGACAACGATTGAACAAGCCGTTAATGCGATCCGGACTTTAGATTTTCGTGGAGTCAATCTATCAATGCCTAATAAGCAGGTCGTCGCTAAGTATTTAGATCGGATCGATCCAGTAGCTGAATTAGCCAATTCTGTTAATACGATCGTCAATGATAATGGCTTTTTAACCGGTTATACCACGGACGGAAGAGGATTTATGAACGCCCTACGTGATCGTCAGGTCGATTATCAAGGCAAGACGATGACCATGCTTGGTTGCGGGGGAGCTGGCATGCCAATTGCTGTCCAAGCGGCATTGGATGGAATGGAAAAGATTGTGATTTTTAACCGGGTGACTGATCCACAGTGGGAGCCGGCCAAGCTGCAGATTGCTTACTAAATCAAAAAATGAAATGTCAAATTGAGTTAGTTGATTTAGCTGATCAAGTCTACTTAAAAAAATCAATTGCAAATAGTCAAATCCTCTGTAATGCCACCAGTGTGGGGATGGGGAAGTTAGCAGACTTATCGTTAGTTAATGATCCATCGTGGTTTCATTCCGACATGGTAGTAGTTGATGCGGTCTATGAACCCCGTGAGACGAAGTTAATGCGGATTGCCAAAACAGCAGGAGTTGAACACGTCTTTAATGGCTTAGAATTATTGATCCAACAGGGCGCCGAATCATTTAAACTCTGGACTGGTCATGAGATGCCAATTGATGAAGTCCGGAATTTATTAAACTAATTTTAAAAACGAAACTGGTAAATGGACAAAGTGAAATGCTCATTTACTAGCTTCGTTTTTCTGTTTTAAATTATTTCAAATATCTAGGATTGATAAAATCAGGTACTGGGACTAGAATGGCTACAATGTTATGTGAGTACTCACTATCATAGGAGGCATCAGAGTATGGAGAGTGCAGAAGATAGTAGCTGGAACCCGCGCTATAAGCGAAATGTGATTGTTTATTTAGTTGTTTATGGGATTTTAGGTGGGGTGACCGGGATCACCAATAATGAACTCTTGTCCTATCTCCAAATTATTTCCCCACGCATTGTGGCTGGAATTACCATGTGTTCATCGATTGTCGCCTTTTTAACAGCGGCTTCGATCATGACGGTTCATTGGTTGGGTTACCGGAAATTAATGTTAATCGCACCACCGGTGACTATCTTATCAATCATTATTATGACCGCTAGTAAATCAGTGGTGGTCGTAGTTGGTGCGTATATCGTTAGTCAGCTCTTCATTGGCCTATATGATATTTTGTATCCCATTATGTTTGCGTCTTATGTTCCTAAAGATAAACAGACTAAACTATTTACGGCCGTATTAATTGATAATTTGGCTTGCCAATCGGTTGTGACCTTATTTGCGGGGAACTTTGTGGTTTGGCTATTTGGTAAACTAGCCCATCTTAAATATTCACTTGCTTCATATTGGTCGGGGTATCAAAGTCAGATGAGTGCCAATATGTTAAGTCATTATACCCAAGCGTATCGGGTTGTCCTTTGGTTAGCGGCGGCGATGATGGCGATTGCTTTTTTCATCAGTTTTTGATGCGCGATCAAAAGAGTGACTATCAGTCCACCATTAGTCAGGAATCCAAGCAAGGTTTAACGCTACGGACTTTGAAGGGCTTAATGACTAAACCAGTCCTAGTCTTTTTAACCTTTATTGCCATCGTGCATTTAGGGGCAATGCTGGTAACGCCTTTTATCCCGATTTACTTAAATAATTACTTACATATTCCGCGGGGGATGACTGCCAACATTAATACGATCCAGACAGCTGCAATGTTCATTGGATATTTTGGTGCCCCGTGGTTAGAGAAGAAATTCGGGACCGTGGTCAGTATTGGTTTAACGACCATTGTTTGTGCTCCCTTAATGATTACTTTAGGTTTTGGAAGCGCCTTGGGGACTGGATCAACCTTAGTTGTGACGGTCATGATTGTTTACTTCTTACGGTCAGGGATCGCTAATGCGGCAATGCCAATTCAAAATACTTTGCAAATGTCGATTGTGGATAAAGATTTACGGCCAGCTATCACCGCTTTAACCCAGATTGTGATGGCAATCGTGTCGTTCATTGATGGCTTGTTTACTGAATTCTACTTATTCAGGACGATGAGTGGTTATGCAACGGCTTACTATATTGCCAGTGGCCTTTATATTGTAGGGAGTGTCATTTTAATTATCTTCTTGACCAAACAATATAATCGTAAAAATCAAGTAGTCGACATTACTAAAGAAACAGTTGAAGATTAAAAAATGAGGCAGGGGCCGAAACGAATAAGTTTCAGCGCCTGCCTTATTGTTGATGCTAGTGACAAGTTCCCCGATGACTACTCCCGCCCTTAATTTTATGGACCTTAGTTTTAAATTTTGGTTGGGCGGTCGATAATTTAAAGTTTTTCATTCTTCCTTGGAATGGCTTGCCAGTTAATTTGGCATTCGTCCACGACCGCATGACGGCAGTCATCGAATCAATGTGGGCAAGTTGGTCTGGTTCATCGCGCTGTGCGGTTGATTTCAAATCAGATTGCAGGCGAAAGATTAGATTATTATGGTAAGCTAGTAACTCGTTAGTTAAAGGTTCATTCCGATAAGAATTAAATAAGGATTGAATTAACCCTAAAGCTTCATGGACAGATTGAGGTTGAATATAACGATTGGTTGGTTGTTTGCTTGTCATAGGGGGAGCCCTTCAAAATTAGTTTGACTTTTGTTGACTTTTATTGACATTTCTAAATTGGGTTGGTATATTATATATAGTTTTTAGCACTTGAACTTGACGAGTGCTAAAAGGAAGTGATGAGATTGCTAACCAAACGTCAAGAAGAAATCCTTCGTGCAGTTGTTCGTCAATATACTACCACGGGACAACCGGTGGGATCAAAAGGATTAGTCGATCAATTGCCAATGAAGGTTAGTTCCGCTACCGTACGTAATGAAATGGCGACGCTCGAAAAAGATGGTTACTTATTGAAACAGCATTCTTCTTCGGGCCGGATTCCATCCAAGCACGGCTATCGGTACTATGTTGATAATTTGTTAGATCAACATGCGGTAACTTCCAATGATTTGAGTGTCATTCAACAATCATTGGGGGCTGAATTTCATAAAATTGATGAGATTATCTCGCAATCGGCTGACATATTATCAAAGTTAACTTCATATACAACCTTCACGATTCGACCTGATCAGCGAGAGCAACATTTAGGGGGCTTTCGGATGGTTCCCTTGGGAAATCATCAGGTGATGGGGATCTTAGTGACAGATAGTGGAGACGTGGAGAACCAAGTCTTTACGATCCCAGCTGAGATTAATCCGGAAACTTTAGAAAAAGTAATTCGTCTGATTAATGATCAGTTGAAGGGTTTGCCCCTAGTGGAGGTCATGCATCGCTTACAAACGGATATTCCATTAAAGATGGCGCGTTACCTTAACCAACCAGAAGGTTTTCTTGATTTGTTCGATCAAGTCTTGAATCAGGCGGCGCGGGAACGCTTCTTTGTTGGGGGCCGGACCAATCTCTTGGGCTTTACCCAAGAGGCGACTCCACAACAAATGCAGGCCATCTATCAATTGATGGATGCCGACGATCAAATGGCCGCTATTTTAGATCAGCCTAATCAAAATAGTCATGACATTCAAGTACGAATTGGTCAAGAAATAGCTGGTGATCAAATGCTTGATCATTATAGCTTGATCACCGCCAAGTATAATGTTGAAGGCTATGGGCAAGGTTTGATTGCGGTGTTAGGTCCGACCCGAATGTCATATTCGCGTACGATCGGGTTAGTTGATGCATTTCGACGCGAGTTAGCAAAACGATTACTTGATCAGTATCATCACTACCATGATTCTTAGGAGGCACGAATGGCAAAAGAAGAACAAACGCAAGATCAATCAACGCAAGCGCCAGCGGATGAAGTGGAAACGACAACCGAAGCCAGCGAACAAGTTGAGGATCAAGTTGCTGAATTAAGTCAACAAGTCGCGGATTTACAAGCGAAACTTACAGAAGCTGAAGACAAGGAATTGCGCGCACAAGCTGAAGTGCAAAACATGTCAAAGCGGATGAAAAAAGAACAAGCGCAACTATTGAAGTATGAAGGCCAAGACCTGGCTAAATCTTTATTGCCGGTCTTGGATAACTTGAAGCGGGCGTTGGCCATTGAAGTCACCGATGAGAATGGTCAACAACTTAAAAAAGGAATTCAAATGGTGCACGATCATCTTGAAACGGCCTTAACTGACCATGATGTGCATGAAGTTGATGCTTTAAATCATCCATTTGATCCTAATACTCAACAAGCGGTCCAAACCGTTCCGGCTCAAGAGGGCCAGGAACCAGAAACCGTGGTTGAGGTCCTGCAAGCAGGTTATACCTTACATGATCGGGTCTTGCGCCCGGCCATGGTAGTTGTTTGTCAATAAAATCGAAATTAAACTCAAAGAGGGAATTAAATATGGCAAGTAATAAGATTATCGGAATTGATTTGGGGACGACTAACTCTGCCGTCGCCGTAATGGAAGGTAGCGAACCAAAAATTATCACCAACCCAGAAGGGGGCCGGACAACGCCATCAGTTGTTTCTTTTAAAAATGGTGAAATTCAAGTTGGGGAAGTGGCCAAGCGTCAAGCAATCACTAACCCGAACACGATTAAGTCAATTAAGTCACACATGGGTGAAGAAGGCTACACGGTTGAAATCGAAGGGAAGGAATACACTCCACAACAAGTTTCGGCCATGATCCTTCAATACATCAAGAAGTATGCCGAAGATTACATTGGTGATACGGTTTCTGAAGCCGTTATTACGGTTCCAGCATACTTCAACGATGCTCAACGGCAAGCGACGAAAGATGCTGGGAAGATTGCTGGTCTAGATGTTAAGCGGATCATTAACGAACCAACGGCTTCTTCATTAGCTTACGGTTTGGATAAGACCGATCGTGATGAAAAGATCTTAGTTTATGACCTTGGTGGTGGGACCTTCGATGTTTCCATTCTAGAATTAGGGGATGGGGTCTTTGAAGTTCTGTCAACTAATGGTGATACGCACCTTGGTGGGGATGACTTTGACCAAAAGATTATCGATTGGTTAGTGGATGAATTCAAGGCTGAAAACGGCATTGATTTGTCACAAGACAAGATGGCCTTACAACGGTTAAAGGATGCTGCTGAAAAGGCCAAGAAGGATGTTTCAGGGGTTCAAGAAGCGCAAATTAGTTTGCCATTCATTACTTCAGGCGATAATGGTCCTTTGCACTTGGAAACGACCTTAACGCGGGCTAAGTTTAACCAATTAACGAATGATTTGGTAGAACGCACGAAGCAACCAGTTCTTAACGCCATGAAGGATGCTGGTTTATCATTTAGTGATATTGACGAAGTGATCCTTAACGGTGGATCAACGCGGATTCCAGCGGTTCAAGAAATGGTTAAGGAATTAACTGGCAAGGAACCAAACCACTCAATCAACCCGGATGAAGCGGTGGCCTTAGGAGCAGCGATCCAAGGTGGGGTCTTGACTGGTGATGTTAAGGACGTTGTCTTGCTTGACGTTACGCCACTTTCCCTTGGGATTGAAACGATGGGAGGCGTCTTTACGAAGTTAATTGATCGGAACACGACGATTCCAACTTCCAAGAGCCAAGTCTTCTCAACGGCCGCAGACAATCAACCAGCCGTAGATATTCATGTCTTACAAGGTGAACGGCCAATGGCGGCTGACAACAAGACCCTTGGTAACTTCCAATTAACGGATATTCCACCTGCACCACGTGGGGTTCCTCAAATCAAAGTGACCTTTGATATTGACCGGAACGGGATTGTTAATGTTTCCGCAGAAGATCAAGGAACTCACAAGAAGCAAAATATTACGATCAAGTCTAATTCTGGTTTAACAGATGAAGAAATTGAACAAATGAAGAAGGATGCGGAAGCTAACGCCAAAGCAGACAAGAAGCGGAAGGAAGAAGCTGACTTACGGAATGAAGTTGATCAATTAATCTTCCAAACTGACAAGGTCCTTGATGAAATGAAGGACAAGGTCTCAGAAGATGACTTGAAGAAAGCCCAAGACGCTAAGGATGCTTTGAAGAAGGCCCAAGAAGATAACGACTTAGATGCCATGAAGGAAAAGAAGGATGATTTAAACAAGATTGTCCAAGATCTTTCTGTAAAATTGTACCAACAAGCTCAAGATGCTAATCAAGCAGCTGGTGGTGATGCTCAAGGTACTGACGATAACAAGTCAAACGATGGCAATACTGTCGATGGTGACTTTGAAGAAGTTGATCCAGATAAGAAGTAGTTGTTTCCTTTTCGGTGACCGATTAAATTTAAATTAACCCAAAAGGCTGAGTTAATTCCCAGCCTTTTGTGCTAGAGGAGAACTGATGGCAGAGAAAGATTATTATGAAACTCTTGGTGTCGATAAAGATGCATCGGAACAGGATATTAAGCGAGCTTTTCGGAAGTTAGCTGCCAAATATCATCCGGATGTAAATAAGGAACCAGGAGCCGAAGAAAAATTTAAAGAGATTAATGAGGCTTACGAAACCCTGAGTGATCCTCAAAAGCGGTCCCAATATGATCAATTTGGTTCGGCTGGGCCGCAAGGCTTCGGTGGCGGTCAAGGAGGTTTTGGTGGCTTTGGCGGTGGAGCCCAGGGTGGCTTCAGTGACTTTAGTGATATTTTCGGTGACCTCTTTGGTGGGGGGCGAACTCGTCGTGACCCTACCGCTCCCAAACCGGGGCGAGATCTTCAATATACGATGACCCTGGATTTCATGGACGCCGTTTTTGGGAAAGAATCGCAAATCAAGTATAACCGGGAAACCAATTGTGATGTTTGTCATGGTTCTGGGGCGAAACCAGGGAAGTCAGCCCATACCTGTTCGCAATGTCACGGGACCGGATACATTGTGACCCAACGTCAAACTATGATGGGGGTCATGCAATCGCAACAGGTTTGTCCAACTTGTGGTGGGACGGGTCAAGAAATTGATCCGGCCGATCGTTGTGATAAGTGTCACGGAGTTGGACATATCCAAGAACGTCATGAAGTTAAGGTAACTATCCCAGCCGGGGTTGATGATGGTCAACAACTGCGTTTACAAGGCCAAGGTGAAGTTGGGAAAAACGGGGGTCCTTATGGTGACCTGTACATTGTTTTCCGAGTTACCCCAAGTCGGGACTTCAAGCGAGATGGCACCACGATTTATGTAGAAGAAGACATTACTATTCCTCAGGCCACTCTGGGTGATAAGATTCAGGTTAAAACGGTCCATGGTAATGTCGAATTGAGCATTCCGGCCGGAACCCAATCGGAAACTGATTTCCGCTTACGGGGGAAGGGTGTGCCGATTCTTCATGGTAATGGGAATGGCGATGAATACGTAAAAGTTCACGTCAAAACGCCAAAGAAACTTAATAAGCGTCAACGAGAAGCCATGATGGCTTTTGCCGAAGCCAGTGGTGAAGAAGTTGAAGGCGTTAAAGGTGGTTTCTGGGAAAAATTGAAAGATGCCTTTGAAGAATAATAAATTAGCTGGTGAAGAGCTTTGCTTCCCAGCTTTTTTGTTTGGTTTGAAAGTCATCATGGGGATTGATATACTGGTAAGTAGCATTACACGTAGAAAGTAGGGACGCTAATGGATTTAGCAGCAATGAAGGAACGCCAACAACGAATCCGAAATTTTTCGATTGTCGCCCATATCGATCATGGTAAATCGACTTTAGCTGATCGAATCTTAGAAATGGCGGATTCAATCAGTAAACGGGAGATGAAGAATCAGATTCTCGATGATATGGAGTTGGAACGCGAACGGGGAATTACGATTAAGTTAAACGCCGTTGCTTTAACTTACCATGCTCAAGACGGCGAAGATTACATTTTTCATCTTATCGATACCCCAGGCCACGTTGATTTTTCATACGAGGTTTCCCGTTCCTTGGCCGCTTGTGAAGGAGCGATTTTGGTGGTTGATGCCACCCAAGGAGTCGAGGCTCAGACTCTAGCGAATGTTTATTTAGCCTTAGATAACGATTTAGAGATTTTACCGGTTATCAATAAAATTGATTTACCTTCCGCCGATGCCGAAGGGACCAAGGCGCAAATCGAAGAAGAAATTGGTCTGGATACTTCTGAAGCCGTTGATATTTCTGCGAAAAGTGGTTTAGGCGTAGATCAAGTTTTAGAAAAAATCGTGCAAGATATTCCGGCACCTACCGGCGATCTAGAAGCCCCTTTGAAAACTCTGATTTTCGATTCCAAGTACGATGATTATCGTGGGGTAGTCCTATCAGTCCGGGTTTTTGAGGGGACAGTCAAAAAAGGCGATCGAATTAAGTTTGTGAATAGTGGCGCCGAATATGAAGTTGCGGAGGTTGGGATCAACTCGCCGAAACCTTTAGCGCGTGATCTCTTAATGGCAGGTGATGTGGGTTATATCACGGCCTCTATTAAAGACATTAAAGATGCCCGGGTTGGGGATACTATTACGGCAGCAAATAATCCTGCACCTGAAGCTTTGCATGGTTATCGGCAAATGCAACCGATGGTCTATGCCGGTCTTTATCCGACTGATAATGCTAAGTTTAATGATTTGCGTGAAGCCCTTGAAAAGCTTCAATTAAATGATGCCTCCTTAACTTTTGAGCCGGAATCGTCACAGGCTTTAGGTTTTGGTTTTCGGTGCGGCTTCTTGGGCATGTTACACATGGACGTGATTCAAGAACGCTTGGAACGGGAATTCAATCTTGATTTGATTACGACGGCCCCGTCAGTTACTTACCACGTCTATCAACATGACGGTGAGATGATCGAAGTTGAAAATCCAGCCGAAATGCCGGATGTCACCTTGATCAAGTCGATTGAAGAACCTTTTGTGAAGGCATCGATCATGGTACCAAATGATTATGTCGGTGCGGTCATGGAACTCTGTCAACGAAAACGGGGCCAGTTTGATACGATGGAGTATCTTAGTGACACCCGAGTGAACGTTATTTATCATATTCCGCTCGCTGAAATTATTTACGATTTCTTTGATCGGCTCAAGTCGAGTACACGGGGCTATGCTTCCCTAGATTATGAAATTGATGATTATCGGCCAAGTGATTTAGTTAAAATTGATATTCTCTTAAATGGTGATCGGGTAGATGCCCTTAGTTTCATTAGTCACCGGTCCTTTGCGGAAGAGCGGGGCCGTGAAATTGCTTCGAAACTGAAGAAAATTATTCCACGACAAAACTTTGAGATTCCGATCCAAGCCGCGATTGGTTCCAAAATTATTGCCCGGACGAACATTAAGGCTTACCGCAAAGATGTGACAGCTCGGATCCATACTGGTGATCCAGATCGCCGGGCCAAACTACTTGATAAGCAAAAGCGGGGAAAGAAACGGATGAAAGCGGTCGGGAGAGTTGAAGTTCCCCAGGCAGCCTTTATGGCCGTTTTGCAAACGGATGAAGAAATCGATCAAAAGTAACTGAAATTGAGTGAAGAGACTTAAAGTGCTCCATAGCAAGACGTTTATGGGCACTTTTTATTTTGTCAAATAACGGTGCCTAAATTGGAAGTGCTTACGATAAAACAGCGATTTAATATGCTTTTAGATCAATGTAACCATATATAATTGCGCTTATTTTCACAATCGGTGGTCTAATCACCTGATATTAGGGAGAAAATCGTAAATTTATATTAAGTTTTGATTGAAAGTGACATGGTATCATTGTAGAATAAAGGTGTAATAAAGCACGTTTATCATTTGATAAACGAAATCTAGGAGGTTGGAACAATGTCAATTGTGACACTTGCCAGATTCCAATTTGCAATGACAACCGTCTTTCACTTCTTTTTCGTTCCCTTTTCTATTGGGACGGCGTTTGCGATTGCAATTATGGAATCGATGTATGTTCATACTAAAAATGAGACATACAAAAAAATGGCTCGTTTCTGGGGAAATATTTTCTTATTAAGTTTCGCTGTCGGGGTTGTGACTGGTTTAATCCAAGAATTCCAATTTGGGATGAACTGGTCTGATTATTCACGGTTTATGGGGGATATCTTTGGGGCACCATTAGCCTTTGAAGCTTTAGTAGCCTTCTTTATGGAATCAACTTTCATTGGTTTATGGACCTTTACCTGGGATCGGGTAAAACCAGGATTGCATTCTCTCTTTATCTGGTTAACTGCGATTGGATCCATGATTTCCGCTCTTTGGATCTTAACGGCTAATTCATTCATGCAACATCCGGTCGGCTATTCCATTAAGAATGGTCGGGCAGTAATGACTGACTTTGGGGCCTTGTTAAAAAACCCACAACTTTGGTTTGAATATGGTCACGTTGTCTTTGCAGCTCTAATGATGGGTGGGACGATCGTGGCTGGTTTGACGGCCTTCCAATTACTCAAAAAGCAATCACTATCTAGCGAAGTTAAGGACCTATACAAAAAGTCCATGCGGCTAGGATTGACTTTAATGTTAATCTTTGGGGCCTTAACTGTTGCTTGGGGTGACATGCAAATGAAGTACTTGGTTAAGGAACAACCAATGAAGTTTGCGGCCGCTGAAGGGGTGGTTACTACTACCGGGAAGCACGCCCCTTGGACGATCGTTGGTGTATATGATACAAAGACTCATGAATCAAAGGGTAACCTTGACATTCCATATGTTTTGTCGATCTTAACCTATGACAAAACTTCTGGTTCTGTAAAAGGGATGAAGGAAATCAATGCCCAACTTGAGAAAAAGTATGGGACAAAGATTGATAATCAAAAAATCTCATACTATCCACCAGTTAACACGGTCTTCTATAGTTTCCGGATTATGGCCGCAGTTGGTGGTTGGATGATGCTAGTTTCGATTGTTGGTCTCTTCTTATCACGGAAGAAGGCAGAAACCTTGTACAAGCATAAGTGGACCTTATGGGTTGTAGCGCTAACGACCTTCGTACCATTTATTGGGAATACTGCTGGTTGGTTTGTGACTGAATTTGGTCGGTTCCCATGGACCGTGTATGGTTTATTTACCATTCAACAAAGTGTGTCACCAAATGTTTCAGTTGCGTCATTATTAACATCGAATATTGTTTACTTCTTACTCTTTACTTCCTTAGCAATTGTGATGATTTACCTAGTGGTACGTCAACTTCGTAAAGATCCAATGTCCATGGATCAGCCACAATTTGCTGAGAAGATCTTAGATCCATTTGATAAGGGGGCCTTTTAAATGACAATTTTACAATTAATTTGGTTCCTATTATTAGCTGTTCTATTTTCGGGCTTCTTCTTCCTTGATGGTTTCGATTATGGGGTTGGTATGGCCGTCCATACTTTAGCTGATAACGAAGGAGAACGGGATCAAATTATTCACTCAATTGGACCAGTTTGGGATGGAAACGAAGTTTGGTTAATCACTGCTGGGGGAGCAATGTTTGCCTCGTTCCCGTTCTGGTACGCATCACTTTTTAGTGGTTACTACTTAGTCTTCTTGTTAATTTTAGTCGGTTTGATTTTACGAGGTGTTTCCTTTGAATTCCGGGCTAAAAGTGCTGCTAAAGGGAAGGTCTTCTGGGGATGGATGTTAACGCTTGGTAGTACGATGGTTCCCTTCCTCTTCGGGATGTTATTCATTTCCATGATCCACGGGATGCCAATTGATGCTAATGGTAACTTCCATGCTGGATTCTTTGACTATGTGAATATCTTCTCTGTTGTTGGGGGAGTTGCAGTTACACTCTTGTCGTATCTTCACGGTTTAAACTATATTGCCTTAAAGACCGTCGGTGCAATCCGTGATCGGGCTAAAAACTATGCGAAGTTCTTATATTGGGTTCTTTACCTTGGTTTAGTGGTCTTTGCCCTTTTACTAATTTTCCAAACCGATTTCTTAAGTGTTCATCCAATTGGCACTTTGGTTTGTTTAGTATTAGTCGTCTTATTTGCTCTATTGGCCCACATTGCCTTATTTAAGGATAATGAAATGTTAGCCTTTATCATGAGCGGTTTAACGATGGTTGGGGTTGTGGCTTTGATCTTTACTGGATTGTATCCACGGGTATTGATTTCAAGCATCAGTCCAAAATATGATTTATTAATTCAAAGTGCGTCATCTTCTGAATACACTTTGACGGTAATGACGATTGCCGCGGTCTGCATTTTACCTTTCGTGCTGGCCTACATCATTTGGACTTATTGGATTTTCCGGAAACGGATTGCCATGCCGGCAGCCCAACCAGTGGAGGAATAATTTATGATTGATCGTCTTATGTTTAAATTGACGGGAATCAGACAATTAATGGGGAAGCTTGTGGGACTATATGTCCTACAGGCTTTTCTTGTCATTGGTCAGTCACTTTTTCTGAGTTATTTCTTAGTGCGGTTATGGCGAGGACATCAGGTGCTGGATGAGTGGCCCTGGTTAGCTTGGTTTGTTGGATGCTATCTGGCCCGGCATGCCTTAAATTGGCTTGCTAGTCGCTGGTTAGATGATTATGCGCGCCAGACGGTTCGTCAAATGCGGCAATCATTATTGGCAAAGCTTTTTGTCTTAGGTCCACAAGTAGTTCAACGAGAAGGAACTGGTAATATGGTGACCTTGGCTTTGGATGGCATCAGTCAAGTTGAGGAATACATTACCTTAGTCTTCTCTAAAATGATTAACATGATGATTGCCCCAATCTTGATTCTGATTGTAACCTTTTATCTTGATCTAACGTCGGGAATTGTTATGGTGATCGTCTATCCCTTAATCATTTTATTCTTTATTATTCTTGGCTTAGCTGCCCAAGCGCGGGCCGATCGTCAATTTGAAACTTTCCAACTGCTATCAAATCACTTTATTGATTCTTTACGGGGCATTGATACCTTAAAATATTTTGGTTTAAGTAAGCCTTACTCCAAGTCGATCTATCGTTCCAGTGAGAATTTCCGTTTATCAACCATGGCAACCTTACGAATTGCCATGACTTCAACCTTTGCCCTAGATTTCTTTACCACCTTATCAATTGCGATGATGGCGGTATTTCTAGGTTTTAAACTAATTGATGGTGAAATTGGGCTTTTTCCTGCTTTAGGAATTTTAATTATGGCACCAGAATATTTCCTGCCGCTACGGAATTTTGCCAATGATTATCATGCAACCTTAAATGGTAAGAATTCCTTCCAAAAGATTATGGCTATCATTAATGAGCCCAGTCCCAAAACCAGTTCGGCCAAGCTGCACAGCTGGTCAGCTAGCGATCAATTACAAGTTGATCAAGTTGCCTTTCAATATGGTGAGGATGGAGCGCAATTAAAGCCGCTTTCTTTTACGGCTCGCGGATATCAAAAGATCGGCATTATTGGGATGAGTGGTTCGGGGAAAACGACCTTAATCAATCTCCTGAGTGGCTTTTTACAAGCAAAGGCCGGCCAATTTGTTGTCCAAGGCCAGGCTATGTCGACAATGGATGAAAGTACTTGGCGTGAACAAATTACTTATATCCCGCAAAGTCCGTATCTATTTGATGATACCTTACGAAATAATATTGCCTTTTATACCCCAGATGCTAGTGTCGAGCAGATTCAAGAAGCGGTTAAAGTAGTGGGTTTGACAGACCTAGTAAATGAATTACCAGAAGGCTTGGATACGATGATTGGGACTGGAGAACTGGCCTTAAGTGGTGGTCAAGCCCAACGGATTGCTTTGGCACGGGCCTTTCTTGATCAATCGCGAAAGGTAATGATTTTTGACGAACCGACGGCTCACCTAGATTTAGAAACGGAAATTGCTTTAAAAGAAGCGATGCTGCCCTTGATGAAAGATCATTTGGTCTTCTTCGCAACTCACCGACTTCACTGGATGCGGCAAATGGATTACATTTTAGTCATGGATCACGGTCAATTGGTCGAGCAGGGAACTTATGACGAGTTAATGGCTCATCAGGGTTCATTTGTAAAACTAGTTAATCAAATGAAAGGAGGGGAAACCGATGCATAAGATTCCATTATTACGTGCTTTAAAAAATGATCGTTGGGTGAAACCATTCTTAACTCATTACAAACGAACCTTATATTTAGCCATTGGCTTAGGGATTTTAACCTTCATCTGTGCTGGTGGGTTGATGTTTGTATCGGGCTATCTGATTAGCAAATCGGCTACTCATCCTTTTAATATCTTGGCAGTCTATGTACCGATTGTCATTACCCGTGGTTTTGGGATTTTTCGACCGGTCTTTCGGTATGCCGAACGCCTGACTAGTCATAATTGGGTCTTCAAGATGACTTCCGAGTTTCGGAAAAAAATGTATGATTCGCTAGAACAAGATGCCGTTTTTTTTAATAGCAAATATCGCTTAGGTGACATCTTAGGTTTATTATCAGAAGATGTTGCTCACATTCAAAACCTCTATTTACGGACGATCTTTCCCGAATTCGTTGCCATTGGCCTATACTTGTTAATCGTAGTGGCCTTAGGAATTCTTTCCTGGTGGTATGGATTAGTAATGCTACTTTTACTGGGCGTGATCATGGTGGCGATTCCTTTCTGGTCAGTGGTGGTGAATGGTGCTAAGCAAGAAGCCGAGAAGCAGCTTAAAAATGACTTGTACCAGGATCTAACTGATAATGTAATGGGGATCACTGACTGGGTCTTTGCTAACCGGGGTGAAGAATATGTCCGTCAACATATAGCTGATGAAGATAAGTTATACCGAATTCAAGAATCATTGAATCGTTTTAATCAAATGCGGACCTTCTTAATTGAAGTGTGGTTTTTATTAATTGCGATTAGTCTAGCCTTTTGGGGAGTAGCGCAATTTGGTGGTCATTATGGTGGCTCCGCCAACTGGATTGCTGCTTTTGTTCTCGCAACTTTTCCTTTAGTTGAGGCTTTCGCTGGTTTGCCAGCCGCCGCGCAAGAATCCAATGTCTATGTGGATTCGATTGATCGATTAAATCAATTACCAGCCGTTGCGAATACGAAATCGGCGCCCGTTGAATTAACGGGACCCTATAACTTGGAAGTCCAAGATGTTCATTATACTTATCCTGAAACGACCAAGGAAGTGCTCAAGGGAGTCACCATCGATCTTCAAGCGGGTCAAAAGTTAGCTATTTTAGGTCGGTCTGGTTCGGGAAAGAGTACTTTAGCCGCCTTGTTACGTGGTGATCGGAAACCTACACATGGCAAGATAACTTTAAATGGGATTCCAACTAGTGAATTTGGTGATGAAATGGCCAATTATATTGGGGTCATTCAACAACAGCCATACTTATTCCATACAACCTTACTAAATAACTTGAGGATCGGGAATGAAGAGGCGAGCGAAGCTGAAATTTGGTATGTTTTAGCCCGGGTTGGTCTAAAAGAAACGATTGCTCAATTACCAGATGGTTTACAAACCATGGTGGATGAAGCCGGTCTGCGTTTCTCAGGCGGGGAGCGTCATCGTTTATCCTTAGCCCGAATCCTGTTAAAAGATGTCCCGATTGTAATCTTAGATGAACCGACAGTTGGCTTGGATCCAATTACGGAACAAGCAGTGATTGATACCTTCTTTAAACAGTTAGAAGGAAAGACCATCATTTGGATTACGCATCATTTACAAGGAATTGAAGCAATGGATCGAGTAATTTTTATTGAAGATGGTCAACTTGAAATGGATGGAACTCCGCAATCACTAATGAAAACTAACGAACGCTATCGCCGACTGAAACTTATCGATGCCGGGGAGTTATAAAAATTAAAACCACCGCGGGTTAAAATCCAAGGTGGTTTCTTTGTGTCAGTCCGTTATAATCAAGGGGAGGGGGATACAGATGACATTAAAAGTATTTTTAGAATTAGTAGAAATTAAAGCCAAGACTGCAAGTATTTTACCGTGTTTATTAGGCTTCTGCTTTGCTTGGTATCATTATCAACGCTTTGAATGGTTACCAGCACTGGTCTTTTTCGTGGCCATGGTGCTTTTCAATATGGCCGTGGATATGCTAGATAATTATCATGATTTTGTTCATGCGGTTGATACTGAGGATTATCAGCAGAATACCAATATCATTGGTCGTGAATCCTTATCAGCTCAGCAAATCTTAAAGGCTTTAATCGTGTTAGTAGTGATTGCTGGTGCTTTAGGTTTATGGCTAGTTTATCTAGTGGGGATCCCAGTTTTATGGATGGGGATCTTCTGCTTTGCGATTGGCTTTTTATACTCCTCAGGACCATTTCCTATGTCTGGATTGCCGGTGGGGGAATTCTTTTCGGGCTTTACAATGGGTGTGATGATTACCTTGATTAGCGTCTATGTCAATACTTTTTCAGTCTTTACATGGTCCTGGTCCAATTTATTATCAATTTGGGCGGTGGCTTTGGCCAATGAGTTATGGATTTCGAATTTGTTATTAACTAATAATATTTGCGATGCTAAAGAAGATGAAGATAACCATCGTCATACGATCATTCATTTTATCGGAATCCGTGCTGGTTTATGGGCCTTTGCGATTAAAAATGCCGTGGCCTTAATGGCGATTGCCATTACTGTATTAATCGGTTTACAACCATGGACCGTTTTAGCAACTTGGTTATTGATTCCCTTTATTATTCAGCAAACGCGCTTACTATTTTATAAACAGGTCAAAAAAGAAACTTTTTCAACGGCCGTCAAGATTCTCTTTTTTGGTTCCTTAACCCAAGTGATAACTTTTGCGCTGGGAATTTTATTGGAAATTAGTTAAGAAAAAGGAGATTGGGAAGAAATTCTTCTCAATCTCCTTTTAAGATATCCTAGTGATATAAATCGAAGCGGCCTTTTTTCATTACTTCACGGAAACCACCAACCCGGAAGAGGGATTCATTGGCGATCATTTTCTTCGTTGCTGAAGCCATGTAGCCTCGAACTTCATGCCCCATTGCTTCACCAAAGGCATGGGTATTACCAACCGAGGCCACTGTTCCAAGTGACTTATAAGTAAATGGAGTCGTCAGATGTTGACCATTCGTCAAGCGACTGGCAAGGTCGTTTGCCACGTATTTACCCATTCCTAAAGCAATTTGCGCGGTAGTAGGGTAAGGACGATTTCCATCAGGTGGCATTACCGCTGCCACATCACCGATCAGGTAGACATTATCATGATCATTATCGGTCAGATGTTCGCTTGGGATCACACGTCCCCGGCGGGCGCTAAAGCCGGCTTCATCAATGATTGGACTCCCGCTAACCCCAGTCGTCCAAATGATCGTTTTGGCTTCCATCGTACTGGTAACAGCATCTTCGGGGTCACCTTGTTGGAATTCAACTTGTCCATCATCAACTTTGGTGATTCGTGCGCCAGTAACTAGGTTAACGCCGAAACTTTTAACCAAATTAATTCCGTAAGTAGCTAATTTCTCACTAAACATCGGTAGCAGATGAGTGGAAGCTTCAATTACGTTAATTTTGATGTCGGATGGTTGTACTCCAGCCCGATCGGCTAAGGTTTTACGAGCATCGTTAAGGGCCCCAACTAATTCAATTCCAGTGAAGCCAGCCCCACCAATGACAATGTTTAAGTAGGATGGATCTTGAACTTCTTGATACTTATCCATCATTGCTAGGAGGTGTTGGTGGATTGCTTCGGCTTCTTTCAGAGTTGCCATTGGCAAAGCGTGTTCGTCAACTCCAGGAATACCGAAGCTTTCGGAAACGAAGCCTAAAGCACAAACTAAATAATCATAAGTTAAATCTTTATGGTCAGCTAATTTAACCGTTTGGTTGGCTAAATCTAACGCAGTCACTTCATCCTGAATGAAAGTGGTAACACTTGGTTTAACGACATCAGCGATTGGATAGCTGATGTCACTAGGCTTTTTCGTCCCGGCAGCTACTTCGTGTAAGTCAGTTGCCTCATAATGATAATTGTTGCGGTCAACTAGAGTCAGTTTGACATCACCTTTAACCCGCTTTTGTAATTCGTGAACAACCTTTAAGCCGGCATATCCAGCCCCCAAAATAACAACATGTTTCATGATATGAACTCCTTATGGCTATTTTTTATCTAACCACATTATACCATTTTATCGGTAAAAATGACATTTATTCACTAATCAGATGATAAATAGTTAGAAATATCTAAAATTAGAAAATGATGAGGTTTATTCTAGTCAAACGCCGATAGATACGTTAATATATTTACAATAAATGAAGAGGTGGGCCTATGTTTAGTCGAATTGGACAAATTATCTTTGATCACGAAGCCGTATTGGAAGCTTCGGACTTTAAAATGGGGATTGAAATTGAAATGAACCGGGTTGATAAACGGGGCCATTTGAGTCGCGAACCATACCCGGCGGCCGTTGGTGACCAAGCCCAAAATCCATGGTTAACCAATGATTTTCTTTCCACGATGTCAGAAATTGTGACACCAGCAGCTGATAATGCGACTGATGCCATGCATTATTTATATAGTATTAATACGGCTTTACGGACGGCCTTGGCTCCCGGTGAGTATCTTTGGCCTATGTCAATGCCACCGATTTTACCTGATGATCCTCATGATTTGCCAATTGCTGCGACTACGCCAGAAAAACGGGAATATTTTGATCATTGGCTAGAACGTCATCAACCTTCGGAAGGAACTCCCCAAGGGGCCCATATTAATTTGAGTATCAACCAAAATGTTATTAAGCTTTTGAGCCAGGAATTGGATCTCTCAGAGAAAGCGGTTAAAAACCACCTTTATAAAACCTTAGCGCAAGGCTTTATTCGCTATCGCTGGGTCATTACTTATCTTTTTGGCGCTTCTCCTGTCGCTGAAGCTAATTTTTATGGTCCCGATCAACAACCCTTTGATCATCCAGTTCGCTCTATTCGGCAGAGCCATCGTTATGGATTAGGCAACGATTTTATCGCCGATTACACTTCGGTCGAAACATATGCTCAAAAGATTCAAGAAGCCGTGGATGCTGGTGAATTATTGAAACCTACTGATTATCATGGGAGTGTACGCTTTAAGGGCGCCGACGAAATGAAAGACTTGGCTAAAGAAGGGGCTAAGTACCTGGAGTTGCGGATGTTAGATCTAGATCCAACGAGTTCGATAGGAATTCGAACGGGGACGATTCGCTTTATTCGCCTATTAGCCGGCTACTTTTTGATGAGCCCGGCGATTAACGATCGCGATGTTAATGACGTATTAAAACGAGCGGATCAAATGAATGGGGAAGTAGCCGAAGAAATGCCGACTGAGCGGACTCAATATTATGAAGAGGCACGAGCATTTATCGAACGCTTACAACAATTTGTTAATCAAATTCAAGCAGGTCCTGAATACCAAGAAATTCTCTATGATTTTGAATATCGGATCAATCATCCCGAAACAACGCCGAGTGGTCGCTTAGTTGAAAAATTGCACAACGGTTCATTGGTCGATTATGCCATGCGTAAAGCCATTAAATATCAAGAAGGGGCGCAACAAGCCCTGAAACCTTTCCATGGCTTTGAAGAAAATAATGGTAACTTATCGGCCGACTTGTTAGCCAAAGAACTTTTTGGTGGCAGTTGGCGGGTAAATTATCACGATTAAAAAATGAGGGTGGGAAGAAATGTCAATTGACATTCCTTTCCACCCTCATTTATAAAACAACTTAGGCGAGAGCGTCTTTTATGGCGCCATCTAAAACATCCTTGCTTTGTAAACCAATAAATTTATTAACTAATTCGCCATCTTTAAATAATAATAAAGTCGGAATTGATTGGATCCCAAATTGGGTCGCTAATTCTTGATTACTATCAACGTCGACCTTAGCAACTTTGGCTTGATCACTGTATTCTTCGCTTAATTTTTCAACAATTGGACCTTGCATCCGACAAGGGGGACACCAAGTCGCCCAAAAATCGACCAGGGTCACGCCATCTTTGATAGTCGTTGCGAAAGTATCCGTAGTAATGGTTTGTGCTGGCATCATCAGCACCTCCTTTTTGTATTACCATGATTATCTACGATCATGAAAATAGGGTCAAGCAAAGTGACTTGTTTGAAATAAGGTAGAATTTATGATGATTATTTGCTACAATGATAAATTGGAATGATATTTATACAGGAGACAATGAAATGATCTTTTTTGGGATTTTAATTGTAGCAATCGCCATCTACGCCATTATGTATGTGATGCAAATTCGGGACTTTCGGAAAAATGGGGTGCATCCCGTTAGTCGTCCTCGGGTCGTAACCACCTGGATTTTGCTTTTGGTGATGATTTTTAGCTTAAGTGGGGGAATTATCAGCTTGACTTCAGGCGGATCCGATGAAATTGCCACTTCGGCTTTGAAGCACATTACCAAAAAGAAGTCATCTTCATCTAGCAAGAAGGATAAAAAGAGTTCTTCGTCATCATCAGAAGTTGAATCGACTAGCGATGAAACTAGCTCAACCACGACGAGTGCCGCTTCAACTACTTCTACTAACAACAATAATGACGATAGTGATTCTAACTCGACGACAACGACCAACAATCAAACTACTTCGAATAATGGTGGTACTTCGACGACTACCGGTCGGACAAGCAGTAATACTAACACCACTGCCGGCAACAGCAATACCAATGCAACGACGACTACAAACAATACAGTAACCTACACTCCGGTACAACCGTCAACAAGTTACACACCAGTTACTTCAATTCCTGAATAATAAAGAAGAGAGTGGGAAGAAATGTTGATTAACATTTCTTCCCACTCTCATTTTTTGATCACACTTGTAATTACGGTCAAAAAGCGCTCCACGAGCCTAACTACGAACTCACATCGGTCCATTCTGTACCAACATTCGTTCTAGGTTAGTCCGATGGGGCGC
>NZ_AICN01000073.1:0-9126 GCF_000247775.1 Limosilactobacillus gastricus PS3 | reverse complement strand
AAGATTGCCACGGTATAAAAATACAGTCGGATAAAATAGGAAGTTCCCAACTCCAGTATTTTGAAAAGTATGAGTAGCAATAAACGTGAATATACTGCCTTGCTTTAAATTATCATATATTTCTTGTACTCTACTGGCATGAAATGTGAAGTCAGACGAGACAAATATAGTGTGTGTTTCAAAAAAAGGTTTAATTTGAAAAATAGTTAAAATTGCAAATCCTAAAACTATTGTTAAATTTATTACCCATCTATTCTCACAAATATTTATGATTTTCTTCATCTCACAACTTCTTCTCCAATTCAACATCTGGATACTTCTGCTTAAACCAATTTTCCGCGAATTGATTTTCAAATAGGAACAACGGCGCTCCATTTATATCCTTAACTAAAATATTTCGTGACGACGACATCTTAGGATCTAACTGATCCGGATTAATCCACCGGGCAGTCTTATTCCCCATTGGTTCCATAATCACTTCGGAATTATATTCGTTTTGCATCCGGAATTTAAAAACTTCAAATTGCAACTGCCCGACGGCACCTAAAATGTAATCATTCGTAGTGTAACTAGTATATAGTTGCACAGCCCCTTCCTGAACTAATTGATTAATTCCTTTATGAAAGGACTTTTGCTTCATCACATTCTTCGCCGATACTCGAACAAATAATTCAGGGGTAAATTGTGGTAACTTTTCAAACTTAATTGGGGTCTTTCCAGTATAGATGGAGTCCCCAATTTGGAAATTACCGGTATCATACAAACCGATAATGTCACCTGCAACCGCCGTTTCAACGTTTTCGCGCGTATTCGCCATAAATTCGGTGACATTTGAAAGCCGCAATGGCTTCTGCGTCCGTTCCAAGGTCACATCCATGCCCCGATCAAATTCCCCCGAACAAATTCGTACAAAGGCAATCCGATCCCGGTGTTTTGGATTCATGTTCGCTTGAATCTTAAAGACAAAGCCCGAAAAGTCGGTTGATAATGGATCAATTGCAACCCCTGACTCCGTTTTGTGTGCACTAGGAGCCGGTGCATATTGTAAGTACGTTTCCAAAAATGTCTTAACCCCAAAATTAGTTAAGGCCGAGCCAAAGAAAACAGGGGTTTGATCACCAGCCGCAATTTTGGCAGCCGAAAATTCACTCCCGGCTTCGTTAATTAGCTCCATACTTTCTAAGGCATCTGTCCATTCTCCAGCCCCAGCTAATGGATTTTCACCAATTACTTCCCCTTGGTCATCCAATGGTAAATAGGGATTAGCTTCATCTTGAGGGTGAGTTAAGGCCACCCGATGGTTATGGCGATCGTAGACCCCCATAAATTGCCGACCCATCCCAATTGGCCAATCCATCGGATAAGTTTCAATCCCCAAGGTCTCTTCAATCTCATTCATTAAATCTAGGGGTTCTCTAGCATCTCGATCGTATTTGTTAATAAAAGTAAAGATGGGAATCCCTCGCATCTTACAAATTTGAAACAACTTCCGGGTTTGGGGTTCGATCCCCTTGGCCCCATCAATCACCATAACGGCAGAATCCACTGCCATCAAGGTTCGATAAGTATCTTCTGAAAAATCTTCATGCCCGGGAGTATCCAAAATATTAATTCGCTTGCCCGCATAATCGAATTGCATCACGGAACTAGTGACCGAGATCCCCCGCTTTTGTTCAATTTCCATCCAATCCGACTTGGCAAAGTTATTACTACCCCGACCTTTAACGGTCCCGGCTTCGCGAACCACGCCCCCGAAGAGCAGTAATTGTTCCGTAATGGTGGTTTTACCAGCATCGGGATGGGAAATAATCGCAAAGGTCTGTCGTTGATTGACTGCATTGGCTAGGTTTTGCTTACCTGTCATGACTTGCTTCCTTTCATGCACATAATCTTTTTCATTATATAATACTTAAAAGCTAATTACTATATTCATTAAAAAGTCATCGATCTTCTTGATAAGTTCTTCTTAAGTTCTAGAATAGTGGATTGATAAGTCCCGTCGCTTGTGCTAAATTATAAAAGTTAAGTAAAAATTAGAGGTATTATCATGAATAATGATTTTGAATCTCGATCTAGTTATCGGCATAATCGCAATGATCAAGAGCCAGCTGGATCGAACCCACGGCCGCCTTATCACAATAGTAATCGAGTTTACCGGGTGATTCGGCGTGTCGTTGTCATCTTTGTCTTGTTAATCGCGGTCTTAGGTGGTTATGAATACTATCAATTGCAACAAACCGCTTCGAGTGTTTTTTCGAACTCAGCCAAGGTTTCTAAAAAACTCCGGGAAGGTAAACCCATTTCTATTTTAGCAATGGGAACCGATGAAGGGGCCTTAGGTCGTTCTGAATCCACTTGGGGTGACGGAAATACCGATTCAATTGAATTAATCACGATTAATCCGAAAAAAGAAACGATTACTATGACCTCAATCCCTCGAGATACCTTAGTTAAAGTCACGACTTCGGATGGCGATACCGAATACGTTAAGATTAATGCTGCCTACTCCATTGGTGGTGCCAAACAATCCGTTAAACAAATTAAGGAATTACTAGGCGTCCCCGTTGACTATTATGCTTTAGTTAACATGAGCGTCCTCCAAAAGATTGTTGATGCTGTTGGTGGGGTTGATGTTAATAATCCATTTAAGTTTACTTATGAAGGTCACACCTTTAAAAAGGGCAAGCAACACTTGAATGGTAAAAATGCTTTGAAGTACTCGCGGATGCGTTATGACGATCCTAATAATGACTACGGTCGTCAAAAACGGCAACAACAGGTCATTGGAAGTATCATCAAGTCCTTCAAGAAGAATGCTTCTCTGAAAGCCTTTAATAAGATGCTAGATGCCGTGGAATCTGGCGTTAAAACTAATATTCCATTAAGTGGTGTTTCAACGATCTACTCCAACTATAAGGTTGCTATGAATAACGTTAAGACCTACCACTTCATTGGTAAGGATGCGACGATTGATGGAACCTCATATCAAATTGCTTCTACTAAGGAAATTAACCGGGTTTCGAAATTAGTTCGCCATGCCCTCGGCTTAAAAGCTAAGAAGGTCACTAATAACGAAACGAAGTTGTATAACTATAATGTTAACTACACTTCTTATGATGAGTATAACAATACTGAATTTACGATCCCATCGAGCTCCAGTTCATATGGATCTTCTTCTTATGGGACTTCGAGCTCTTATGGAAGTTCCTACGGTACGACTTATGGATCAACATATGGGACTAGTACTGGTTACGGATATTGATAAATTAAGCGCCTTGCTGGACTTACTCCGGCAAGGCGCTTTTTACTTATTCTTGTTTTTCAGATTGTAATTGCCAAATATTCCAGAAGTAGATTACTACGGTTCGAATCACCGCATAGAAAGGAATGCATAAAATCATCCCTGGAATTCCGGCGATATTTCCTGCCGCTAGTAATAGCACGATAATCGTCAATGGATGAATCTTGAGCGAGCGACCAATAATATTGGGATAGATAATGTTCCCATCAATTTGTTGAACGATGACGACTACGACAATCACCCAAATAATTTTATTAGGAGCAATGGCAATCGATACTAATAAAGAGGGCGCAATTCCAATATATGGACCCACATAAGGTACCATATTAGCGATTCCAGCAATGACACCTAAAACAATGGCCAGTGGTTGATTAATAATTAGATAACCAATCGAGGTAGCAATCGCCACAAATAAACATTCAATGGCCTGCCCCGAAATATAACTTGATAAAGTCCGATTCATCTGATGTAAAAGATCACTGACTTCTTGTGAACGTTGCGGACTAAATATCTTTTGAATACTAGGCACTAGCTTAGGACTATCCTTGAGCATATAAAAGAGCATCACTGGCACGGTAATCGTTATAATAACCGTACTGGTAATCGTTCCAATAATGGAGCCCGCACTAGACGATAAGGTCGTCACCGCTTGTTTCGCAAAGCGGGTTAAATATTGATTAATTTGATCATAATAAGCAGATAAGTCAATTTGTTTGACCCATTTGTAGTGTGACCATTGATTGATGAGTTCTTGTCCCTGCTTGGCGGCGCCTGGAAGCCATTGAATTAACTGATTGAATTCGTTAATTACTGAAGGAATCAAGGCGCTGATTCCCCCAACTACCAGCAAAATCAGCAATAAAACGATGAATAGACTTGCAAGTGAGCGTGGAATCTTGAAGGGGCCAATTCTTAGCTTCATGATTAAATTCATCAGGGGACTTAACATGTAGTACAGAAACACTGAAATAATCAAGGGAACAAAAACCGCAGAAACAAAAGTAATGATTGGTTCTAATACAAACTGTAATTGACTACCAACCCATAAGAGCCCCGCTAAAATTAATAATTCTAGTGACCAAAAGAGGATTTGTCGATGTTCTTTTATCATTTCTTTTCCTTAATAATATAGATTGGCCGATTTTTTACCTGCATGTAAATTTTTCCAATGTATTTACCGATTATTCCAATGCAGAGTAATTGTAAACCACCAATCATTAAAATGATGCAAACTAATGAAGCCCAACCAAAGGTGCTACTGGAAGGAACTAGGAGTCGTCGAATAATCACGACAATGATGCCTAAAATGGATAAGCCGAAAGCTCCACTCCCTAACCAAACGGCCATGGAAAGCGGAGCTTGAGAAAAATCAATGATGCCGTCCATAGCATACGAAAATAGTTTCCGCATTGACCAACCTGTGGTCCCCGCAACTCGTTCGATATTTTGATATTCCAGATATTTAGTCTTAAAACCGACCCAAGAAAAAATCCCCTTAGAAAATCGATCATATTCGGTCATTGATAGAACCGCATCAACCATTTGCCGCGTCATCATCCGAAAATCACGAGCTCCATTCACGATATTGGTATTTGAGATCTTATTGATAACATCATAAAATCGATCACTAAGAAATGATTTTAGTTTCGTCTCACCAGTTCGCGTTGTCCGCCGAGTACCGACACAATCATAATCCGTTGTGGTTAAAATTTGGTACATCTCCGGTAAAAATGACGGGGGATCCTGCAGGTCAACATCCATTACCACGACATAATCACCAGTGGCGGCTTGAAGACCAGCGTACAGGGCCGCTTCCTTCCCAAAGTTCCGTGAGAAGGTCACATAATGAACCCGTGAAGGGGCTTCTTGATGCAACTGTTTCATTTCGGCTAATGAATTATCTTTTGATCCATCATCAACAAACCAATATTCAACTTCTAATCCCTCGATTTTATTAACAACTTCTTCGACAGCTGGATAAAATAGTGATATCGATTCCTGCTCATTATAGCAAGGAACAATAATTGATAATTTATTCATAACCTCTCCTTCTAAATAAAAAGACGATACCTAATCGTACCGTCTTTTATTATACCTAATCAATTAATCTTATTGAACACCATATTGGCTAACTGTATATGATACTTGTTGACCATTAACTGTCCCAGATAAGGTCCAAGTATTATCACCGTTGTATGAAGCCGCTAGATTATCCACCGCATCGACCTGACTTTGCGTGGTTGATGCATCTTGTTGTTTATTACCAGCTTGATTACCGAAGTGTTGCTTCAACACCGTCCGCGCATCAGCAGCGGTAAAAGTAGCTGCTTCCGTCGACGTTGATGAATTAGAACTAGTATTAGTCTTGTTAATACTTTGTGCACTAGCAGAAGTCGAACTACTATTCTTAGTAGTAGAACTAGCCTTATTGTTGCTAGTTTCTGAACTACTATTGTCATTACTAGTTGCATCTTTGCTAGTTGAACTCGTACTCTTTGAACTCTTAGCAACTTTATGCGAGCTTACTGAATCAGCATCACTCGTCGTGGTTGAGCTGTCGGTTGCACTCTTACCGCAGGCAGCTAAAGACAAAACTAATGCAACAGCAGCCATTGATGTAATCACTTTATTTTTTTTCATGGTTTTCTCCCTCTGTATTTCTTACCCGTATATATTATAACAGTATTTCGAACAAATAACTATTGTCCAATCACTACATAATAACTTGGTGCAAAGTACTTTTGGGAATTAATCTTAACCACGTCACCAGGTTCTGGTGCATTAATGTAGGTCCCATCACCCAAGGAGATAGCGACGTGGTATGGAGCACTGTCACTACCGAAGAAAAGCAGGGCTCCATATGGAGCCGCCGAAACATTTGAGTAAACGTGCGTTCCAAGCGTTTGTTGCGTGTAAGTCGTCCGGTAAGCTGAACTTAAACCATAGGCCCATTGAACTAATCCAGAACAGTCAAAGCCGGCGGTAGTGTTACCACCCCAGACATATGGAATACCTAACGCGGTCATGGCCTTGGCAACAGCAGCAGAAACTCCACTTTCACTCAAAACTCCATTTGCATCAGCCACGTAATCAGTTCCATTGATTGAAACGGTCGTATTAGTTGCTAACACCCCGTCAGCGTCAAACCAGTACTTATTACCCCAGTTATCGTATTCCTTATTTCTGTATAGGACACCGTCTTCATCAAAGTAGTAGGTATTTCCCCAATTACTGTAGAATTGGTTAGTATAGCGAACACCATTTTCATCGAAATAGTAGGTGTTTCCCCAGTTATTATAGAACTGGTCCGTATAACGAACTCCATCTTCACCGAAGTAATATAAGTTACCCCAGTTACTATAGAACTGGTCCGTGTAACGAGCACCATCTTCGCCAAAGTAGTACATGTTGCCCCAGTTACTATAGAATTGGTCTTGGTACATCTTACCATCGTCACCAAAATAGTAAACTTGACCACTATCATTAGTATAGAAGTAATCCGTTTGCTTTTGTCCATTTACATAATAATAAGTAGCACCGTCTTCGACTTGTTCACCAGTGTAATCGCTGGCAACTGAAGATGCTGATGCTGACGTTGCGGATGAAGCTGATGTAACATTATCAGCAGCCGTGGACGTGGATTCAACAGCTGAAGAACTTGCTGCTGTTGAAGTTGACGTAGCTGAATTAGAAGCTAGAACAACTGATGAAGCACTTAAGCTGTCAGTAGTTGAGGTTGATGCCGTCGTTTGTTGGTTTGCAGTTGTTGTATCGGTAGTTGTATCTGCATTAGCCGTAACTGGACTAGCAACTGCTAAAGTTCCTAATGCAACAGAAACTGTTGCAATTGCCATCGTGCACCAAGTCTTTCCCTTCTTGTACATCTTAAAGTGTTTACTAGATTCCATAAATTATAAATCCTTTCGTACTTAAACAGAAATTGTTAATTACTTGAATCAATTTCGAATTCCTTTTTACGATATTTATACCTTACCATAGTTTTTATGAAATCCTAGTGAATCAAAGTGATTGTTAATCAAAGGTAAAAGTTGCAACTTTTTTGTAATCTTAATGAAACATTATAACTTTCTTAAAATAAAAATAAGAAAACTCGACAACCCAGTCAGATTGTCGAGTATCAAAATTAGTATCCCATGTCTTTAATTTTAAAAGCAACTTGATCAAAAACAGTTAAACCATAGTTACTAATGACATTGCGCAGGGTTGAAGTATAGGTAGGCGAGGTTGCATACCCATCTTGATAAATCTTAGCTGTGACACTATCAGAACTCTTATCCCATAGCAAATTACTATAACGAGAATTGTTAACTAAGAATAAGGAATGATCCTTTACGGAATCATTGTTACTGCTGTACGCTCTGAAAGCATCCACAATCGTTGTGTAACTACCATTGTAATATTCGCCAGTTGACATATTAACCGTAGCACCAGTCCAAGAAGAACCAGCCTTAATCCCAAACAAGTTATGGTAAGTTGCTGATAAACTGGATTTCCCCCAGGCACTTTCAATAATTGCTTGCGCAATCGTTAATGAAGGTAATACACCATAATCAACCCAACCTTCAATCGCTCCATTCACAATACTTGAGATGAATTCATTTTGGCTCGTTCCACTAGCGTCATATGCTAATACCCCATCATTATCGAAGTAAAGATCTCCGACTCCGTCAACACTTACGGTTTCATTAGTTGCCCGAGCACCATCATTCTTAAAGTAATAGACGTTTCCCCAAGCATAGTAAAAACCATTATCTAGTCGGACCCCATCATCGCCGAAATAATATAGGTTGCCCCAATTGCTATAGAATTGATTGGTGTAGCGTACTCCATCTTCGCCAAAGTAATAGGTATTTCCCCAGTTAGAATAGAACTGATTTGTATAACGGGCTCCATCTTCACCAAAGTAGTATAGATTGCCCCAGTTGCTATAGAACTGGTTAGTATACCGAACGCCGTCTTCACCAAAGTAATAAACGTTGCCCCAGTTACTATAAAATTGGTTAGTGTAGCGAACACCATCATCACCAAAGTAATACATGTTACCCCAGTTACTATAGAACTGATCAGTATAGCGAGCACCATCTTCGCCAAAGTAGTACATATTACCCCAGTTACTATAGAATTGGTCTTGGTACATCTTACCATCGTCACCAAAATAGTAAACTTGACCACTATCATTAGTATAGAAGTAATCTGTTTGCTTTTGTCCATTCACGTAATAGTAATTCGAGCCATCTTCTGAAACAACCCCATTTTTAGTGGTGGAATCGTTATTAGTTTGAACACTGTATAGTAAAAGTGGTGCGTGGACAGTACTGTTACTATTACTATTCGATTGACTAGATTGTTCCGAAGAATTGTCAGATCCAGTCGTATTAACATTACTAGCTGAAGTCGAGTCAGAACCAGACTGTAATGTTACCGAGTTCGTCTGAACGTCATTTGAAGTGTCACTTGTTTGGGTAGTATCCACTGAATTATCGGTCGTAGTAGTGGTGTCTGCATTGGCGGTAGTTTGGGTTGTAGCTAAAGCTCCCAGGCCAACCATTACACTAGCTAAAGCCATTGTGCACCACTGCTTACCCTTTTTATACATTTTAAAGTGTTGACTCGATTCCATATCGTAATATTCCTTCCATGTTAGTTCTTAATAACTATTTAATACTTTAGCATAATTTATGAATTATAGAAGAACTTTGCGTGCTTTGTTAATTAAAGGTAAATCTTGCAATTTATCTGTAATATTAATGTATCTATTCGTGGGCTCATTAACACGTGATGTGTAAATAAAAAAGAGACCACCA
>NZ_AICN01000074.1:0-659 GCF_000247775.1 Limosilactobacillus gastricus PS3 | reverse complement strand
GTAAGCACACCATAACAAGACGGGTATGAAATCAAGCAGGCACCTTCTAAACTGTAAGTAAACAGTTGGAGGTGCTTTTTAAATGCAAGATATTATTCCAGTAAATTTACATGGCCGAAATCCAAAGGATTTCAAACCCACTAAGCCTCAAATGGTGGCAAAATTTACAGTTAAACGGGTCAATGTCACAATCTTTGATACTATCAGCAAGGATCAGATGAGTGATCTGATGGAAGTGATTTTAGATCATGTTGATTAACTGGCAAAACCCCAAACATGTTTATATTGTTTGTGGGAAAACCGACCTTCGCAAAGGTATCGATGGCTTAGCCATCGTAGTGGCAGAAAACTTTGGCCTTGACCTATATGATGATTCTCTTTTTTTATTCTGTGGTAATCGAAGTGATCGGTTTAAGGGCTTATATTGGGATGGTGAAGGTTTCATCTTACTGTATAAACGATTTGAAAATGGCGGGTTACGTTGGCCACGTTATCGAAATGATGCTCATCAGTTGACTAATCGTCAAATCAAACAATTATTAGAAGGTGTCAATCCGTTGCCTCCAAAACGAGTTAAAACCGCGTCACATGGGGATTTTTATTAGGTTTTCACCTATTAAAAGCCCCTTTTTTTCGGTATAATTTATATATCGGAAGGA
>NZ_AICN01000075.1:0-5641 GCF_000247775.1 Limosilactobacillus gastricus PS3 | reverse complement strand
GTCAATTATAATCATTAGGGTTGTTTTTCTTTTTTCACAAATCACACTAATGTGGATGGGATCCAAAAATGTATTTCCCTATATTATCTTATATATAATCTCAATTGGCTTAGCGCTGGCGTATCTTTTAATTAAGATTCATCCTGAATTTTCAACTTCTAAGTTTAACCTTCAGTTTGGAATTAAGGAATCAATGATTAGTATGAAGTTGGGTATCAGTCTTATGATAGCTAATGTATGCTCCCTATTGATTTTAGGAGTGGGAAGACAAATTGTTGATATGAAATGGGGACTGATTTCATTTGGAAAGGTTTCTTTTTCACTTACCTTAATGAATTTTGCCTTGACCTTCATTATGCAAATTGGTTTGGTCCTATTTCCTGCTTTAAGGAGATTTTCATCTGATGCGTTAAAACAATACTATAATAAATTAACCATAGTTTTGTTTAATATTCTTCCGTTAATGTATATTGCGTATTTACCGGCTCAATATATCCTTGGCCTGTGGTTACCTGAGTATAAGGAAAGTATTAGTTTTTTAGCCACAGTATTACCAATCTGTTATTTTGATAGTAAAATGAATTTGATTGGGAACACTTTCTTTAAGGTTTTAAATAAACAGGTATTACTACTTAGGATCAATGTTATTACGATTGTTTTGAGTACAGTTTTAGGTTTAATCTTTGCTTATATTTTTAATAGCATGTACTTAGTTATTATTGGCATGGTAGTATCTATAATTTTTAGAAGTGTATTTGCAGATACGTTGTTAAGTAGAGACATTGATATTTCGGTTAATTCTTTAGAAATTTCTGATGTTATTTTAGCCATTATTTTCATACTTGTTTCCAATTTTTTAGATTGGAAATATGCTCTAATTATAATTGTACTTTGTTACATTATTAGATTAGCATTAATCAAGCTGAATATACTCAAAGTGACGGTTAATGATTAAAATACTTAATTTCTATAAATGTAAGGAGCTCAAATGTTTAAAAATATTATTGTAACCGGCGGAGCTGGGTTTATTGGTTCGAACTTCGTCCATTACGTGGTGAATAATCATCCTGAAGTTCACGTTACGGTTTTAGATAAATTAACCTATGCCGGCAACAAAGCTAATTTAGCTGGATTGCCAGAAGATCGGGTTAAGTTAGTCGTCGGTGATATTTGTGATAAAGAATTAGTGGATCAATTGGTTAAGGATGCTGATGCAGTAGTTCATTATGCGGCAGAAAGTCATAATGATAATTCCTTACGGGATCCCGAACCATTTATCCAAACGAACATCGTAGGGACTTCAGTTTTGATTAATGCTTGTCGGAAGTACAATGTTCGTTTCCACCACATTTCGACCGACGAAGTCTATGGGGATTTACCATTACGCGAAGATTTACCTGGCCATGGTGAAGGACCAGGTGAAAAGTTTACTCCCGAATCACCGTATCGGCCTAGTAGCCCATATTCTTCTTCCAAAGCTAGTTCTGACTTGTTAGTGCGCGCTTGGGTGCGTTCATTTGGTTTAAAGGCAACGATCTCTAATTGTTCGAATAATTATGGTCCATACCAACATATCGAAAAGTTCATTCCACGCCAAATCACTAATATTTTGAGTGGCGATCGGCCTAAGTTATATGGAACTGGTAAGAATGTCCGGGATTGGATTCATACGAATGATCATTCTCGGGCTGTTTGGCAGATTCTGACCGAAGGTAAGATTGGTGAAACTTATCTGATTGGTGCTGATGGGGAAAAGAACAATAAAGAAGTGCTAGAATTGATTCTTGAATTAATGGGCCAACCGAAGGATGCCTACGATCAAGTTAACGATCGTCCTGGTCATGATTTGCGTTATGCCATTGATGCCACAAAATTACGAACTGAGCTAGGTTGGGAACCAATTTATACAGATTTTAAGAAGGGTCTGCAAGAAACCATTGATTGGTACACTGACCACCAAGACTGGTGGCGAGATGAAAAGGCGGCAGTGGAGGCTAAATACGCCCAAAACGGTCAATAAAATGATGAAGTTCCCTCTATTGGATTGCCAGTATTGGGAATTTTTCGTATAGAAAGGAATAAATATGACTGAGATTATGATTACTGGTGCTAAAGGTCAGTTAGGCACCGAATTGTGTCATTTGTTGGATGAACGAGGAATCACATATGATGCTTTTGATTCTAAATCCCTAGATATTACGGATAAAGAACTAGTTGATCGGAAGGTCAAAGAATTAAAGCCACGAGTAATCTATCATTGTGCTGCTTACACGGCTGTTGATAAGGCCGAAGATGACGGCAAAGAAATCAATTGGTCGGTTAACGTTGATGGAACCCGTAATATTACCAAGGCAGCACAAGATGTGGAGGCAACTTTAGTTTACATTAGTACTGATTATGTTTTCGATGGGACTAAAGATAGTGAGTACGATGTTGATGATGATCCTAATCCTAAGAACCAATACGGAAAAGCTAAGTTAGCAGGGGAACAAGCAGTTCAAGAGATAATGGATCGGTATTATATAATCCGGACGTCTTGGGTATTTGGTCAGTATGGTAATAACTTTGTTTACACTATGTTACGTCTAGCGAAGGATCATGATCAACTAACCGTGGTAAGTGACCAATTTGGCCGCCCAACTTGGACAAAAACGTTGGCTGAATTTATGACTTATTTGATTGATAGGAATACACAGTTTGGGATTTATCAATTATCAAATGAAGGCACATGTTCTTGGCATGAATTTGCCAAAGAAATTTTAAAAGATGAAAATGTGAAGGTACTTCCGGTAACTTCTGAAGAGTATCCGCAAAAGGCTTATCGTCCACGTCACTCAGTGATGAGCTTACAGAAGACAAAAGCAACCGGATTTAAGATTCCAACATGGAAAGAGGCTTTATATGAATTTACCAAAAAGAATAGAAATTGATATTAAAGAATTACATTTTTTAACTAATAATCCAAGAACTGAAGAAGCAATTGATGATTTTGATGCTGTAAAAAAGTTATATCTGTCTGATACAAGAAAAGGAGATAATTTAATACATCTAGCTTTGGGTATTGCTGAGGAAGGATTTGATCAGAATGAACCCATATATGCAGTAAAGAAAGATGGTAAATATATAGTATATGAAGGGAATAGACGGTTATCAGCGCTAAAGATGTTAACTAATCCAGAAAAATATATATTTTTAAGTGAAAAACATTTAAAAATGTTATTTGGCACCGACAAACAAAGGGTTCCATCTTCAATTGAAGTTACTGTAGTAAATGAAGATGAGGCTAAGAAAATAATGGAGAGGAATCATGGTGGGGCGTTAGATGGTAAAGGGAGAATTCCATGGTCTCCAGAATCATCAAGACGATATGCAAGGCTGCTCGGAAAATCGGGAGCATTTGTTGATAAAACAACAGATGCTTTTGAGGAAACTTATGGTACTTCCATTGGAGATTATATAGGTGGGATTACAACAGCTGACAGAATTTTTGGAAATAAGGAAATTAAAAAATTTATTGGGAAAATTGAAGAAAATGGTCCAGACCCACATCAATTAAAAAAAATAAAAACAATTCTTGATCGTGCAAAAGACACTGCAGACGAAAAAAAAGTTGGGATTACACGTGCAATTTACAACAAAAGGGATATTGAGAATTTGATCCCTAGGGAAAGATCGAATGATATTAATTTTAACGATAACGATTTGTTAAGATATATTAACGGGAGAAATTTAGTTAGCTCCGATTCTAATTTTGAGTTTCTAAATAACTTGTTAGAAGTTTTTAATGAATTTTGACCAAAAGGGTCAGGCCCAACCGTATATGAGAAGAAAAAGAAATTAGCATATTTATACGCACCAGCAATTCGGTCCATTTTTGAAATATCATTCTTTTTATTTCAGGACTCAAAATTATATAGTAGCTCAGGAATTGAAAAATTCAATGAAAAAAGTATCAGAAACGTTATCAATCATATAGAAGAAGATACAAAATTCATAACTTCTTTATCAAATAAATTTGATGCTCCTTTAAATAGCTATAACTCAATAAAAAACTTAATTCGTGAAGAAGATTTTATAAGTTCGTTTAAAAAGTCCAATCCTGGTGCACATAGAGGTGCGCAGGTATTATCTGTAAATGATATCGAAGATATGTCAATAAAAGCTGGGTTGTTTGCAATTCTAATAGAAAATTATATTAACTATAAAAATGAAATCTAATATATCTAATTCAAGTAATAGTCCACTAAGGTATCCAGGAGGAAAGGGGAAAATTACTAGATTTATTTCGAACAATGTGGAAATGAATGGACTTACTGGTACATATGTGGAGCCTTTTGCAGGAGGAGCCGGCGTTGCAATTAACCTATTACTTTCTAACAAAGTTAACAACGTTATAATCAACGACTTGGATAGTTCAGTATACGCCTTCTGGGATTCTGTTCTGAACTCTACAAATGACCTAATAAAAATGATTGAAGAGGTCCCGTTTGATTTTTACGATAGCATTAATAAGCTAACGCCAAGTGAAAAGTTTAGTTATTGGAAGAGTAACCAAGATAGATTAAATCTCTATCGAAAAAAAGACTCGACACATGGACTTAACGAAGCCTTTCATTTTTTTATGGCAAACAGAATGAATGTTAGTGGAATAATAGATGGCGGTCCAATTGGGGGGAAAAATCAAAATGGAAAATATGATATTACTTCTCGATTTAACAAAAAAAACTTATTAGCAAAATTGAAAAAATTTCTCAACAATCTAATAGGATTCTAGTCAAAAATATGGAAGCAACTTATTTTTTGAATAAGTATTTCGAAATCCTTGACAAGGATACACTTTACTTTATTAACCCACCGTACTTCAATCAAGGAAAGTCGTTATATAGTCATTTCATGACTGAAACATTACATAGAGATATTTCGTATATTTTGAATGATAATAATTTTGTTAATAAAATTAATTGGGTATTGACTTATGATACAGCCCCTCAAATTTATGAATTATATAAAAGCGGTAAGAATATTAATAAGTATAAATATGAAATAAATTATTCCGCTAACAAGAGGGGGAAATTCTCTGAGTTTTTGTTTAGCTCAGATAATATAAACATTGAGTCATTTGATAATGTTGAGTTAAAAAAATTGGAATACCACTTTTAGAATTTATTTAAAATGGACAGATTTATGAGTTTAGATAGGGACATATACAAATCAAAAAATGAATTAAATTTAAAAAATAACAAAGAGATTCAGATAAATAAAGTTACTGGAATTTATCTCGATAAATTTAGGAAATTTAAAGGTGCGACTTTGGAATTAGGGGAAAACATTACTGTAATATTTGGCAGAAATGGAACCTTAAAATCAACCGTAATGGGACTTATCGCACATCCTTTTAGGACTGAAGAAAAGGATGTTTTTGGCAAAGTAAAGTAATGGATAATAAATTTTCTGATGTATTTAAATTATCAGAGGAAAAGGATAAAGACCAATACGAGTACCGCATATATATGGTTGTAAATGATAACGAAAATCTTACTGAGCCCATTTATATGTATTCTCAAAAATCGTATAAAGGGGATTCGAGATTTCGTTTAGTTCCTAGTGGGAGAAATAAAGGAGATGGGAGTTTCTCATTACC
>NZ_AICN01000076.1:0-17846 GCF_000247775.1 Limosilactobacillus gastricus PS3 | reverse complement strand
GCCTCAACGAGTGAATCGTTAAGTGCCTCGACGAGTGAATCGCTCAGCGCATCCACTAGTGAATCGTTAAGTGCTTCGACAAGTGAGTCCTTGAGTGCCTCAACGAGTGAATCGTTAAGTACTTCAACGAGCGAATCTCTCAGCGCCTCAACCAGCGAATCATTAAGTGCTTCAACGAGTGAGTCCTTAAGTGCCTCCACCAGCGAATCTTTGAGCACTTCAATGAACGAAAGCTCAAGTCAATCAACTAGTCTGTCACTTTCCATGTCACAAGTAACTGATATTCAATATCATTCCGGAGTTTACACTTGGAAGGATGCAGATCAAGTTATCAAACATAATGCAAACAACCTTTCAGCGACGAAACAAACTGAAGAATTACCGCAAACTGGTAATGCAGCTTCGAGTTCAATGACTACAATTGGACTTATAATGGCGGGAATTGCTACATTGGCAGGAATCAAGCGATCGAAAAAGAAGAAATAAACAGGCGTATTGCTGTTAATAAAACAGGAGTGACTTCCCTTAGTGGAATTGTCACTCCTGTTTTTAAAAAGCGAGAAAGCGTATTAATCGGCAAGCGCTAATTAGATATGTTAAAATAAAGGTCAATAATAGTCAGATATAAGGAGGTTCCTGGAATGGCAGAAGAAAAAAGTATGTCTGATGTGATTGAACAATACTTAAAATCTGTTTTGGGTGATGCTTCTCAAATTGAGATCCGTCGTTCAGAAATTGCTGATCACTTTGATGTGGTACCTTCACAAATTAATTATGTAATTAAAACCCGGTTTACCCCTCAACGTGGTTACTTTGTTGAAAGTAAGCGTGGCGGCGGTGGTTACATTCGGATAGAAAAGGTTAGTCTATTAGATGGGGTTGATGTTTTAGAAACTCTAATTAATGGAATTGGTGATTTATTAACAGAACGAGATGCCGCTGCAGTGATTAAGACTTTATATCAAGAACAGTTGATTACTCGTCGTGAAGGCGATTTGATGATGACAATGATTTCAAAACAAACTTTGATTATCAGAGATCGTTATGATCAACAACGCTTTCGGGCTCACGTGATGAAGATGTTGTTAAACCGGCTACGGTATGAGAGTTAAGAGGAGATTCGCTGATGGATGAATATTTGTATACCCCAAGTGCCCGAAATGGCTTGCAGGTTGCTCAAGAACAGGCGCGTATGTTTCGCCACCAAGCTGTTGGGACAGAGCACCTTTTATTAGCTTTGAGTATGGAAGAGATCGGGGTTGCTGCTAATGTCTTGAATCAATACAACGTTAAAAGTGATGATATTCGTGAAGAAATTGAACGTTTTACAGGTTACGGTAGCGTTCAAAGTGTCGATCCATCCACTTATGTTCCAAATTCACCTAAATTGCGTGAAGTCCTGCGGCGGGCCGCAACCATTGCGCAACGTCTGCAAAATAGTCGCATCGGTACGGAACATTTGTTACTAAGTTTATTAAGTGATGACTCGATCCTCTCTTCGCGAATTCTTTATAATTTAGGTGCCGATCCCAAAACTGCTCGAAAGGCACTTTTGAAGCGCTTAGGAGTTTCGGAACGAAACATGAACCGGTCTAATCGACAGAATAATCAGCCAGCTGAAGGGACGCCAACACTTGATAAACTAGGTCGCGACATGACTAAGTTGGCTAACGAAAAAGATGTTGACCCAGTCATCGGTCGAAATAAAGAGATCCAACGAGCCTTACAGATCTTAAGTCGGCGAACCAAGAACAATCCCGTTCTTATCGGTGAACCTGGGGTCGGGAAAACAGCGATTGTCGAAGGATTGGCTCAACGCATTGTGAAGGGTTCAGTACCTGAAACGCTGCAAAATAAGCGCTTGATTTCTTTGGATATGGGCTCGCTAGTTGCGGGAACCAAATTCCGGGGTGAATTTGAAGACCGGCTTAAAAAAGTGATTAATGAAATTGCTGAAGACGGGAACGTTATTTTATTTGTCGACGAAATTCATACCTTGATTGGTGCTGGGGGTGCTGAAGGGGCAATAGATGCTTCTAATATCTTAAAACCAGCTCTAGCTCGAGGGGAAATTCAACTAATTGGGGCCACTACCCTTGATGAATATCGAAAATATGTCGAAAAAGATGCAGCTTTAGAACGGCGCTTCTCTACTGTAATGGTAGAAGAACCGTCAACCGAAGAAACCTTGACGATTTTGGAAGGTTTGCGCGAACAGTATCAACAATATCACCAAGTTGAAATTACTGATGATGCCTTGCAATCAGCCGTTGAATTATCAAAACGATACATTAATGATCGTTATCTGCCAGATAAGGCGATTGATTTAATGGATGAATCAGCAGCTACTATTAGGATTAATGCTGAAAATCATCCCCATAAAGATATTCAATTATCCCAGCAATTAGCTGAGGTTCGAAACCAAAAGGAACAGGCTATATTAGAACAAAATTTTGATTTGGCTGCGGACTTACGGCAAAGCGAACTAAAATTAAAAGTCGAATTAGAAGCATACGAGGTCAAGCGCCAACGGGCCGCTGATGATGGTCACTATCGCTTGAAAGTTACTGCTAATGATGTGGCAACTGTGGTTGCTGAATGGACTGGTGTTCCGGTAACGCAATTACAAAAGCAGGAGAGTAAGCGGTTAGTGAACTTGGAGCAAAACCTACATCAACGTGTGATTGGACAAGATGAGGCTGTTCGGGTTATTTCAGAAGCTATTCGGCGGAGTCGGAGTGGTCTAAAAGATCCGCAACGACCGATCGGTTCATTTATGTTCTTAGGACCAACCGGGGTTGGGAAAACGGAATTAGCAAAAGCGCTTGCTGAAGAGATGTTTGGTTCGCGTGATCAAATGATTCGGATTGATATGTCTGAATACATGGAACGATACAGTACCAGTCGGTTAGTTGGCGCTGCGCCAGGCTATGTTGGTTATGAAGAAGGTGGCCAGTTAACGGAACAGGTTCGTCGCCATCCTTATTCAGTAGTTTTATTGGATGAAGTAGAAAAAGCTCATCCCGATGTCTTTAATTTACTATTACAAGTTTTAGATGATGGTTTCTTAACGGATTCGCAAGGACGGCGTGTTGATTTTCGCAATACGATTCTAATTATGACCTCGAACCTAGGCGCTACTCAACTTCAAGACACTAAAACGGTTGGCTTTGGCGCTACAGATGTTCATGAGGATTATGCGGCGATGAAAGCAGCGGTTAATGAACAACTTAAATTAGCTTTTCGACCGGAATTTTTAAATCGAATTGATGAAACGATTGTCTTCCATTCATTAACCAAGCCTGAATTACGTCAAATCGTTAAGTTGCTGGCGAGCCAATTAATCCACCGTTTAGCTGACCAAGGAATTAAATTAAAATTAACGACAGCCGCTTTAGATACGATTGCAGAAGACGGCTATAATCCTGCTTATGGAGCACGACCTTTACGCCGGTCAATCCAGAAGTTGGTTGAAAATCCTATGAGTATGCTGATTCTTAACGGGGACATTCAAGTGGGCGATCAGATTACGGTTGGCGCTCATAAAGGCCAACTAGACTTTAAACAAAATGGTCAACTAGTAACGGTTTAATGATCGATAATCTTGCTAAAATGGACGTTTTCTAATACAATTCCGTTAAGCATTAAAACTAGTTAATAATAGGTATAGAAATGAAAAGGGAAGAAAAATTAGAACGGACCCATAAGGCGATTTTAAAAACGGCGACCAAACTATTTTTAAATCGTGGTTATGCCCAAACGTCCACGCGTGATATTGCTAAACAAATTGGCATTACCCAACCAGCTTTATATCATCACTTTAAAGATAAAGAAGTCTTATATCTGGATGTGATGAATGAGCATGGAACCCGAGTTCGCCAGGAAATCCAACGGGTGCTTCGTAATAAAAATTTAGATATTAAACAGCAATTACAAGAGATCACGAATGTGTATCTTAAGTTACATCCGCAAAGTGTATATAGCTATTATCAAGAGGCTCGTCGTCAATTATCATTGAGCTCACGTCGAAAGCTAGATACCATCTTTACGATGGATTATATTAATCCGTTGGCACAATACTTTGCGCAAGATATAGTTAATCTGCGGCCCGATGTTCGACCACGCGAAGCCGCCGAATTATATTTAGCGGAACTCCAACCACTACATGGAACAGTTTTATCGTTAGGAGGCCATGCCGTTAGTCCCGAGCAACGGCAGCGGGTTTTGCTAGATTGTATTTTAAATGGGTTTATTGCTCGGTAGAATTGACATTTGAATAGTAACTGAGTATAATTATCCTGTATGTAATTTAGGACTCAGTGAGGCCGGTGATCTATTGTCCATCGGCGTCTTTATAAAAATCCAAAGGCAGTGTCCAACTGCTTTTGGCTTTTTTTTGCCAAAAATCAGGTGATTATGCAAAATGTAATCAAAATGTAATATTTGGCATGAGTTCGACAGCAAATTAGAGAGGTGAACAGTTTGGCTGGACATTTAGTTAAGTATGGTAAGCGCCGTACACGGCGAAGTTACTCTCGGATTCGGGAAGTTTTGGACTTACCGAATTTGATCGAGATCCAAACCGATTCTTATAATTGGTTTATGGATACCGGTCTCCGGGAAATGTTTAATGACATTATGCCAATCGATGATTTTCAAGGAAAACTTTCCTTAGAATTCGTTGATTATCAATTATTAGAACCTAAATATACGGTAGATGAAGCCCGGGAACATGATGCTAACTACTCAGCACCTTTGCATGTAACTTTGCGGCTTACTAACCATGAAACTGGTGAAATTAAGTCGCAAGATGTCTTTTTTGGGGACTTCCCATTAATGACTGACCAGGGGACCTTTATCATCAATGGGGCCGAACGGGTTATCGTTTCTCAATTAGTGCGGTCACCAGGGGTTTACTTCAGTCAGGAAGCTGATAAGAATGGCCGGCCTAACTTTGGCGCCAACTTTATTCCTAACCGAGGGGCTTGGCTGGAATACGAAACCGATGCCAAGGGGATTTCTTATGTTCGGATTGATCGGACCCGGAAGTTGCCAATTACAGAATTAGTGCGGTCACTTGGGTTTGGATCAGATGATGAGATCATTGATATGTTAGGGGATGAAAGTGAATCCCTTAACGCTACTATCGATAAAGATGTGCATAAAGAACCTGAGGACTCACGAGTTGAAGAAGCCCTCAAGGATATCTATGAACGCTTGCGTCCTGGTGAACCAAAGACGGCAGACTCAGCACGTAGTTTATTAATTACCCGTTTCTTTGATCCAAAACGTTATGACATGGCACCAGTTGGTCGTTACAAGACTAACAAGAAGTTAAAAATGAAGTACCGCCTATTGGGACAAACATTAGCTGAAACCTTAGCTGATCCTGAAACTGGTGAAATCCTTGCTAATAAGGGTGACGTGGTAACCAAAGAAGTGCTTAAGAATCTTGAATCAGCATTGGAAAGTGATGATTTTAAGATGATCACTTATACGCCGTCTGATGATGCGGTTGTGACTGAACCAGTTCAATTACAAAAGATTTTGGTTTATTCCAAGGATGATCCTGAAAAGGTTGTGCCAATCGTTTCAAACGGTAATATCTCCTTAGATTTAAAGCACATTCAACCAGCTGATATCATTGCTTCTGTAAACTACTTCTTGAACCTACAAGAAGGAATTGGCACGACCGATGATATTGACCACTTGGGTAACCGGCGGATTCGCTCGGTTGGTGAGTTGTTGCAAAACCAATTCCGGATTGGGTTAGCCCGGATGGAACGGGTGGTACGGGAACGGATGTCAATCCAAGATATCAATACTGTAACGCCACAACAATTAATTAACATTCGTCCAGTAGTAGCTTCAATTCGGGAATTCTTTGGTTCTTCCCAATTGTCCCAATTCATGGATCAAACTAATCCATTGGGTGAATTGACGCATAAACGGCGGTTGTCAGCTTTAGGGCCAGGTGGTTTGACGCGTGATCGGGCTGGATATGAAGTGCGGGATGTGCACTATACCCACTACGGGCGGATGTGTCCAATCGAAACACCGGAAGGTCCTAACATTGGTTTGATTAACAGTTTGTCTTCCTATGCCCGAGTTAACCAATATGGCTTTATTGAAACACCATATCGTCGTGTTTCATGGGACACTCACAAGGTTACTGACCGGATCGATTACCTGACGGCCGACGAAGAAGATAACTATATCATTGCCCAAGCAAACACTAAGTTAAATGAAGACGGCTCCTTTGCTGAAGAAATGATTATGTGCCGTGACAAGGAAGACTACATCGAAACGTCAGCTGATAATGTTGATTACATGGACGTTTCACCAAAGCAAGTAGTTTCTGTCGCTTCAGCATGTATTCCTTTCTTGGAAAATGATGACTCTAACCGGGCCTTGATGGGGGCCAACATGCAACGGCAAGCGGTACCGTTGATCAACCCACACGCTCCATTAATTGGGACGGGGATTGAATACAAGGCCGCTCATGATTCTGGAGTTGCGTTAATTGCGAAGAATGCCGGAACTGTTGAATTTGTAGATGCCAAGGAAATCCGGATTCGTCAAGAAGATGGTTCGCTTGATACATATAAACTAATGAAGTTCCGTCGTTCCAATGGTGGTAAGAACTATAATCAACGGCCAATCGTTAAAGTTGGCGAACACATTGATGTTGACGATGTTTTAGCTGATGGTCCATCAATGGAACAAGGTGAATTAGCCTTAGGGCAAAACCCATTGATTGCCTTTATGACGTGGCAAGGATACAACTTCGAAGATGCCATTGCGATTAACGAACGACTAGTTAAGGACGATGTATACACGTCCATCCATATCGAATCCTACGAATCAGAAGCTCGGGAAACCAAATTAGGACCTGAAGAAATGACGCGGGAGATTCCTAATGTTGGTCAAGAAGCCTTACGTGATCTTGACGAAGGTGGGATCATTCGTGTTGGGGCCGAAGTCAATGATGGCGATATTTTAGTTGGTAAGGTAACGCCTAAAGGGGTCACCGAATTATCAGCTGAAGAGCGTTTGTTACATGCCATTTTCGGTGAGAAGTCACGTGAAGTACGGGATACTTCACTCCGGGTACCACACGGTGGTGGCGGAATTGTCCAAGACGTTAAAGTTTTCACTCGTGAAAATGGTGATGAATTAGCCCCTGGCGTTGACATGATGGTTCGGGTTTACATTGCCCAAAAGCGGAAGATCCAAGTTGGGGATAAGATGGCCGGTCGGCATGGTAACAAAGGGACGGTTTCAATCGTCGTTCCGGAAGAAGATATGCCATATATGCCAGACGGAACGCCAATTGACATCATGCTTAGCCCGATGGGGGTTCCATCCCGGATGAACATTGGTCAAGTGATCGAATTGCACCTTGGAATGGCTGCTCGTGAATTAGGAATTCATATTGCTACGCCAGTCTTTGATGGGGCAACCGATGCGGATGTATGGGATGCCGTTAAGGAAGCTGGCTTACCATCAGATGGGAAGACGATTCTTTATGATGGGCGGACTGGTGAACCATTTGAACAACGGGTTTCTGTTGGGGTCATGCACTATCTTAAGCTAGCCCACATGGTTGACGATAAGATTCACGCTCGTTCAATTGGACCATACTCCTTGGTTACCCAACAACCACTTGGTGGGAAAGCCCAATTCGGTGGTCAACGGTTTGGTGAAATGGAAGTTTGGGCCCTGGAAGCTTACGGGGCAGCCTACACGCTTCAAGAAATCCTGACTTACAAATCAGATGATGTTGTTGGTCGGGTGAATACTTATGAAGCGATTATTAACGGTGAACAAATTCCTAAGCCAGGAGTGCCGGAGTCATTCCGGGTCTTAGTGAAGGAATTACAATCACTAGGGTTAGATATGAAGGTGCTCGATAACGACCATCAAGAAGTCGAATTGAAGAACATGGATGAAGACGTCATGGACGTTCGGAAGATGGCCCAAAAGGCAAAACCAGTTGAAGCAACCGCAACGGAAACGAGCGAAGCAACCGACGAAGTTCCTTCAAACTAATGAAAAGTGTAATCGTGATTGAAATAGGAGGATTATCCTTTGATTGATGTCAATAATTTTGAAAGTATGGAGATTGGTTTAGCCTCTCCACAAAAGATCCGTAGTTGGTCTTTCGGTGAAGTTAAAAAGCCGGAAACGATTAATTACCGGACATTAAAACCTGAAAAAGACGGGCTCTTTGATGAACGGATTTTCGGGCCAACCAAGGATTATGAATGTGCTTGTGGTAAGTACAAGCGCCAACGTTTCAAGGGTCGCGTTTGTGATCGTTGTGGGGTTGAAGTTACTAGTTCAAAGGTTCGTCGGGAGCGGATGGGACATATTGAATTAGCTGCTCCAGTTACCCATATTTGGTACTTTAAGGGGATTCCAAGTCGGATGGGCTTGGTCTTAGACATGAGCCCACGTTCATTAGAAGAAGTAATTTACTTTGCTTCATACGTTGTGCTTGATGCTGGTGATACTCCACTGGAAAAGAAGCAACTTTTATCCGAACCTGAATACCGGGAAAAGAAAGCTGAATATGGTGATCGTTTCCAAGCTCAAATGGGGGCTGAAGCTTTACAAAAGTTGTTAGCCGATGTGGACCTCGAAAAGGAAACTGCTGAATTAAAAGCGGTGCTAAAAGAAGCAACGGGTCAAAAGCGGACGCGGGCAGTACGCCGGCTTGATATCCTTGAAGCCTTTTTGAAGTCAGGTAATCGTCCAGAATGGATGGTGATGGATGTCTTACCAGTTATGCCACCTGATTTACGGCCAATGGTTCAACTTGAAGGTGGCCGGTTCGCAACATCTGATCTAAATGACTTATACCGGCGGGTAATTAACCGGAATAACCGTTTGAAGCGGTTATTAGATCTGAATGCTCCAGGAATTATCGTTCAAAACGAAAAGCGGATGCTTCAAGAAGCGGCCGATGCCTTGATTGACAATGGTCGTCGGGGTCGTCCAGTTACCGGACCTGGTAACCGTCCATTGAAGTCCCTTTCTCATTTGCTAAAAGGGAAGCAAGGACGTTTCCGGCAGAACTTGCTTGGAAAGCGGGTTGACTATTCTGGTCGTTCTGTTATCGATGTTGGTCCATCGATGAAGATGAATCAAATGGGCTTACCAGTGCAAATGGCGATGGAATTATTCAAGCCATTTATTATTCACGAATTGACCAAGCGGGAATTAGTTAACAACCCTAAGGCTGCTCGGCGGATGATTGATAACCGAGATGAAGTTGTCTTTGATGTCCTTGAAGATGTTATTAAGGAACACCCCGTATTACTTAACCGGGCCCCTACCCTTCACCGACTAGGGATTCAAGCCTTTGAACCAATCTTGGTTTCAGGAAAAGCGATGCGGTTACACCCCTTAGTTTGTGCGGCTTATAACGCCGATTTTGATGGGGACCAAATGGCCATTCACGTTCCTTTGTCTGATGAAGCTCAAGCAGAAGCTCGCTTGCTTATGCTAGCGGCTCACCATATTCTGAGTCCGCGGGATGGAGAACCAATTGTGGCGCCTTCACAAGATATGGTTATTGGGAACTACTACATGACCATTGAAGATAAGGGTCGTGAAGGTGAAGGCATGATTTTCAAGGATATGAACGAAGCTATCATGGCATACAAGAACGGGTATGTTTCATTACAAACCCGGGTCGGGGTACAAACCTCCGCATATCCAAAGAAACCATTTACTGATGATCAACGTAATCGAGTTATGGTAACGAGTGTTGGGAAGTTAATCTTCAACAACATTATGCCAGAAGATTATGTTTACATTAATGAACCAACGATGGAAAACCTAACTAATGGGGTTCCCGATCGTTACTTCCTTGATAAAGGGGAAGATATTAACGATTACTTGGAAAATGCACCATTAGTAGCACCATTTAAGGTTGGCTTCTTATCTGACATCATTGCTGAAGTCTACAAGAAGTACAAGGTGACGATTACCTCCCAATTACTTGATAAAATGAAAGACTTGGGTTACTACGAATCCACGATTTCAGGGGTAACCGTTGGGATCGTTGACGTTACCGACTTGAAAGAAAAGCCTGAGATTATTGATGAGGCTCATAAACAAGTTGCCTTGATCACTAAGCAATTCCGTCGGGGGCTGATTACTGACAATGAACGGTATGAACGGGTAATTGGTGTCTGGAATGACGCTAAGGATGAAGTCCAAGAAAAATTGGTTGAACATATGGACATCCATAATCCAATCAACATGATGTCTGATTCCGGTGCACGTGGTAACATTTCTAACTTTACCCAATTAGCCGGGATGCGGGGCTTAATGGCCTCACCATCTGGTAAGATCATGGAATTGCCAATTCTGTCAAACTTCCGTGAAGGTCTTTCCGTCTTGGAAATGTTCCTTTCATCACATGGGGCTCGTAAAGGGATGACTGATACGGCCCTCAAGACTGCCAACTCTGGTTACCTAACGCGGCGGTTAGTTGATGTGGCTCAAGACGTAATTGTTCGGGAAGAAGATTGTGGGACGGATCGTGGTTTAGACGTGACGGCCATTACTAATGGTGATGAAATGATTGAACCACTATATGACCGGATCTTAGGACGTTACACCATGAAGTCGGTCTTTGACCCACAAACTGGCGAAAAGATTGTTGGTAAGAATGTCTTGATTGACGAAGCAATGGCCCAAGAGATTGTCGATGCCGGGGTACAAAAAGTTACTATTCGGACGGCCTTCACTTGTAACACTGACCATGGGGTCTGTGAACGTTGTTACGGTCGAAACGCTGCAACTGGAGACCAAGTGGAAGCCGGTGAAGCAATCGGAACGGTGGCCGCTCAATCAATTGGTGAACCTGGGACACAATTGACCTTACGGAACTTCCACACTGGTGGGGTGGCCGGTGATGATGATATTACTCAAGGGCTTCCTCGGATCCAAGAAATTGTGGAATCACGGAACCCGAAAGGGAAGGCCGTTATTTCCGAGGTTACTGGGGTGATTGAATCAATCGAAGAAAACCCAGCTGACCAAACGAAGGATGTCACTGTTAAGGGTGATGCCGATACGCGGACATATACTTTACCAATTACGACGCGGATGCGGGTCGGTGAAGGTGATGAAATCCGCCGTGGTTATGCCTTGAATGAAGGTTCAATTGATCCAAAGGAATTAATCCGAGTTCGAGATGTTTTATCAACCGAAACTTACATGTTAGCTGAAATCCAAAAGGTTTACCGGATGCAAGGGATTGATTTGCTTGATAAGCACGTGGAAATCATGGTTCGGCAAATGATCCGGAAAGTTCGGGTTATGGATCCAGGTGATACGGATGTCTTACCAGGCGAATTAATGGATATTAGCCAATTCCGTGATGCTAACTACCAGACCTTGATTTCTGGTGGGGTTCCAGCGACGGCTCGTCCAGTTATCCTTGGGATCACTAAGGCAGCCCTTGAAACAAACAGTTTCTTGTCTGCAGCCTCATTCCAAGAAACTACGCGGGTCTTAACGGATGCTGCTATTCGTGGTAAGAATGATCCATTAGTTGGTTTGAAGGAAAATGTTATTATCGGTAAGATTATTCCTGCCGGAACAGGGATGGGTACTTACCGTGGAATTAAGCCACGGGAAGTTAGTGTTGAACAACCGGAAACGGCCTATGCTACTACCCCGACAGCTTCAATTCGGGAAATGGAAGCTGAATTAAATCAGGAAGATTAAATTCTTTGTATACAAAAAGGCACTCAATCGAAATGAGATTGAGTGCCTTTTACGGTTTATTCAGCTTTTTGACTGCGGGTAATTAAGTCTTTAAAGAGCATTTGAGCTTCTTCATTATGCTTGAACATGTTTTCTGGATGCCATTGGACTGCTACAACTTGATCTGAATTTTCACTTTCAATGGCTTCAGCCACCCCATCATCAGCAGTGGCGGTGATGCGCAGGCCAGGAGCAATCCGCTTCACGGCCTGATGATGACGGGAATTTACGTATACTCGATCACCCAATAATTCATTTAGCTTAGAACCGGGTTCGGTGTTAACGTGGTGAGTTGGTAAATTACCGGGGGCTAATTGGTGATGCTTTAACTTAGCGGATGGATCTTCTGATAAATCTTGATAAAGAGTTCCACCTAAGCCCGCATTGATTAATTGTAGACCGCGACAGATTCCCATAACTGGCTTTCCAGCTTCAACTGTAGCCTTTAATAAGGCAATTTCAAAGAGATCCCGTTTGCGAAAGGTTTCGCCTAATTCATAATGGGGTTCTTCACCGAAAAAGGTTGGGTCGACATCAAAGCCACCTAATAAGAGCAGCCCATCAAACAAGTGTACATAGTCGGGAGCGGATTCGGCAGCAACGGTCGGTAAAATCAGAGGGGTTCCACCTGATTTTGTAATCGCTTGAATTGCAGGGTCTGGCGCAAAGGCAGCATTACGTAAGTTAATAATGTTAGTTGCCTTGGTAAACGTATCTGCAGGCATCGCGATAATAGGTTTTCTCATGAAACTTCCTCCCTAAAAAAAGTTTATAAAAATAGTTTATTGGATTTATATATGCATGTCAATTAAAAGAATTAGAAAATGATGAGAGCATCGTTATTAAACCGTAATTGTGCTATCCTACTAAATAGAAGAGGAGTGAAAGCATGAGCAAATATCGAGTTGAAATTCCCCAAGAGGCAATGGAAAATACCGAGATTCCCAAGTCAGGGCCTCTGGTGATGCGCGTTCACCGTCATCAATTGGTGATTGAGCCTGAAAATTTGGCCTCAATCGTTCCACAAATCAAAATGAGCTGGTATATTTTACCGGCAATCTTAGTGGCGATTTTAGTTTTTTCTCAACTATATGCTGATAGGATTCAACTGGTGCCATTAAGTGGACCAGCAAGTTCACTTGGCAATATCATTACGGCTTTTGGTGGTCTATGTGGGATTGGAGCTTTTATTATTACCCTTATTTCTGAAAAAATAAAACGGACAGGCCCAGCTCAGCAATTTTCTTGGCGGATGTTACTACCGATTGCGATGGTCAGTGGCTTAATTCTGGTCTTTACTGTCTATGCTCTCTTTTGGGTCTTATCTCAATTGTTTGGGGGAGCGACCTTTGACATCTATACCGCTTGTATCATGATTGCGATCTCCATTGCGGTGATTAATTATATTATGATTAATTTATCAATGACGCTGTCACCAGGGGTAATTACCAATTTGATGACCATTATGATTTTAGGTGGGGTATTATTTTCGATGCTCACTAATGGTCGGAAGAATTGGTGGCGTTATAACTTCAGTTACCTGGGAACTGCTCAGAGTGGCTCTTCAATGCAGTTTAATTTGACCTTGATTTTTACCGGAATCCTAATGGCTACCCTGGTCGATTATTTATTTGTTAATCTGAAACGTCGTTACCATAATTGGCGGATCGAAATTAGCCGGTGGATGCTCTTTGGGTTGGCGGCTTGTTTAGCGGGAGTGGGTTTATTTCCTAATAATCGAGAATTTCATTACTTACATGATCAAATTTCAATGTGGTTAGTCTATCTGCTGTTAATTTTGATCATCATTTTGCGGTGGATTTTACCGATGATTAGTAATAATTTTCTTCGACTTTCTTATTTAATGGGCGCAGTGATGGCAGCGGAGTATATTGCCTTTAAATTTGTGCACTATCTATCATTAACGGCATTTGAATTACTTTCCTTCGGTTTAGCTTTATCTTGGACCCTACTATTATTTCAGAATCTAGAATATTTGATTCAATCGGATAGCGAAATTTTAGATATTGATTTAGTTGTCATTAAACATGAGTCAGACGATCAAGATTAGGCCTAAATTTAAGTAAGGAATAAATGGCAGTGATTTAGTTTGATAACGACTAGTCAACAAAATTAGTAAGCAAGCACAAAGCATGATCCAACAGGTGGCAGTTAAACCTACGGAAAAAATGATAATAATGAGGTAAGCCGTATCACCCAAACCAAGTTTTTGCTGATAATTCATTCCTAATAAAAAAAGGATTAAGCCGACTTCAATTAGGTAGATGAACCAGTGGCTATCGGTCAACATAACCGACCGAAAGGGTAAAAAACCACATAAAAAGACTGGGTTAATCCATTGTTCATACCAGTCAGTTGTCGTAATGATTGTTATGGCGGTAAGAATGATCAAAGTTGGAATGGCTCCATAAATTTGAAATTTACTTAGATACCAAGTTGTTAAGATTAGTTCAATCATGGGATTAAATGCATCGATTGGTTGCTGACACCAATGACAACGACCTTTTTGGAAAATCCAACCGCCCACCGGTATTAATTGCCACCACTTTAAAGGATGTAGGCAACGATCGCATTGTGAAAACTTCGAATCATATTTCAGTGGATCTAAAAGCGTCCGATGTGTGAATGCAACAATAAATGAAATCCAACAAATAATGAAGACAAAAATAAAACAAGTTTGCATAATGACCTCCTAAAATAAAATACGGAAGAATTCGTAAAATATCCAAAGAACAATTGACATTATAAGGGCTTCGTGATAGTTTAATAGAGGTGCTTTTTGAAGCAGCAAGGTGTCTGTCGCATGACAGATGGTAATCTGGCAGCGATAGCACACAATTAAATATCATCTGAGCGCTTTTTTTTATTCAGAAAAAAGAACCGCCTGGATGTGTGGACTAAAATAAGGAAGGAAAATATTATGCCTACAATTAACCAATTGGTTCGTAAAGGACGTAAGAGCCACAAGGGCAAGTCAAAGTCACCTGCTCTTGGATACGTATACAACAGTTTCAAGAAGGAAGAAGTTAAGACACCATCTCCACAAAAGCGTGGGGTTGCTACCCGTGTGGGGACGATGACTCCTAAGAAGCCTAACTCAGCTTTACGGAAGTACGCCCGTGTTCGTCTTTCAAACCTGATTGAAGTTACTGCTTACATTCCAGGTATTGGTCACAACCTTCAAGAACACTCAGTTGTTTTGATTCGTGGTGGACGTGTTAAGGATTTACCTGGGGTTCGTTACCACATCATCCGTGGGACGCTTGATACGGCCGGTGTTGAAGGCCGGATGCAAAGTCGTTCTAAGTACGGTGCTAAGAAGCCTAAGAAATAAGAAGGGAGAATTGAGTAATGCCACGTAAGGGACATATCGCAAAACCAGAAGTATTACCAGATCCAATTTACAACTCCAAGTTAGTTACTAGCTTAATTAACCACTTGATGCTTGACGGTAAGCGGGGAACTGCTTCTAAGATCTTGTACCAAGCCCTTGATCAAATTAAGGAACAAACTGGTAATGATCCATTAGAAGTATTCGAACAAGCCATGGAGAACATTATGCCTGCCCTTGAAGTTAAGGCTCGTCGGATTGGTGGATCTAACTACCAAGTGCCAATCGAAGTTCGTCCAGATCGTCAACGGACCTTGGCGCTCCGTTGGTTAACTCAATACGCACGTTTGCGTGGAGAACATACCATGGTAGAACGTCTTGCCAACGAAATTATTGATGCATCTAACAATACTGGTGCTTCAATTAAGAAGAAGGAAGATACTTTACGGATGGCTGAAGCCAACCGGGCTTTTGCTCACTACCGTTGGTAATCAATTATTACCTAGTCGCTTAGGTAAATTAAGGGGACGCATCTTGGTCGTGCCCTTTTGTCAAATATAGATACATTCATTGATTTAAATGGAAGGAGAACATTTTTAAGATGGCTAACAAACGTGAATACCCTCTTGAAAAGACTCGTAACATTGGGATTATGGCGCACATTGATGCCGGTAAAACCACTGCTACAGAACGGATTCTTTACTACACTGGTAAGATTCACAAGATTGGTGAAACCCATGATGGGGCTTCCCAAATGGACTGGATGGAAGAAGAACAAGAACGTGGGATCACGATCACTTCTGCCGCTACAACGGCTGTATGGAAGAATCACCGGATTAACATCATCGATACCCCAGGACACGTTGACTTCACGGTCGAAGTTGAACGTTCACTCCGGGTGCTTGATGGAGCTGTGACGGTCTTAGATGCACAAGCTGGTGTTGAACCACAAACGGAAACTGTTTGGCGTCAAGCTGATGATTTTAATGTTCCACGGATTGTCTTTGCAAACAAGATGGACAAGATGGGGGCTAACTTTGATTACACGGTTTCTACTATTAAAGATCGTTTAAATGTTACGCCACTTCCAATTCAATTACCGATCGGGGCCGAAGATGATTTTATCGGTTTGGTTGACTTGGTAACAATGGAAGCCTACCTTTATGACAACGATGATCAAGGGGCTACTTGGGATACTGTTGAAATTCCTGCTGACCTAAAGGATAAAGCCGAACAACAACACGAAGAATTAATCGAAACTCTTGCCGATGTAAATGATGACATCATGGCTAAGTACCTTGAAGGGGAAGAGATTTCCGTTGAAGAAATCAAGGCAGCCATTCGGCAAGCAACTTTGGACCAAGAATTATTCCCGGTATTAGCTGGTTCAGCATACAAGGATAAAGGGATTCAAATGATGTTGGATGCGGTATTGGATTACTTACCATCCCCACTTGATGTTAAGCCATTCGTTGCCACAGATGAAGATGGGAACGAAATTGAATTAACGGCTGGTGATGATAAGCCATTTGCTGCTTTAGCCTTTAAGATTGCGACGGATCCATTTGTTGGTCGGTTAACTTTCTTACGGGTTTACACAGGTTCATTACAATCTGGTTCCTACGTTTTGAACGCTACTAAAGGTAAGCGGGAACGGGTTGGTCGTTTGCTTCAAATGCACTCTAACCAACAAAATGAAATTCCAGAAGTCTTCTCTGGTGATATTGCTGCAGCAATTGGTTTAAAGAACACTACTACTGGTGATTCATTAACTGATCCTGACAAACCACTCCAACTTGAATCAATGGAATTCCCTGAACCGGTTATTCAAGTCTCGGTTGAACCTAAGTCAAAGGCTGACCAAGATAAGATGGACAAAGGTCTCCAAAAGTTGGCTGAAGAAGATCCTACTTTCAAGGCTGAAACTAATCCTGAAACAGGTGAAACTTTAATTGCCGGGATGGGTGAATTACACTTAGACATTATCGTTGAACGTCTTCGTCGTGAATTCAACGCTGAAGTTACGGTTGGTAAGCCACAAGTTTCATATCGGGAAGCCTTTACCAACACGGTTGAAGCTCAAGGTAAATTCGTTCGTCAATCAGGTGGTAAAGGTCAATACGGGGATGTCTGGATTGAATTTACGCCACTTGAAGAAGGTGCCGGTTTCGAATTTGAAGATGCAATCGTTGGTGGGGTTGTTCCGCGAGAATATATCCCAGCCGTTGAACAAGGTTTAAAGGAAGCCATGGAAAATGGTGTCTTAGCTGGTTACCCATTAGTTGACTTAAAGGCTAAGTTATATGATGGTAGTTACCACGAAGTCGATTCATCTGAAGCTGCCTTTAAGGTTGCTGCTTCCTTAGCTCTTCGGAATGCTGCTCCAAAGGGTGGTGCAACCATCCTTGAACCAATCATGAAGGTTGATATTGTGACTCCTGAAGACAACCTTGGTGATGTCATGGGTCACGTTACTGCTCGTCGTGGGAGTATCGATGGAATGGAAGAACGTGGTAATGCACAATTAGTTCACGCCTTCGTTCCGCTATCTGAAATGTTTGGTTACGCTACGACCCTTCGTTCAGCAACGCAAGGGCGGGGGACCTTCTCGATGACTTTTGATCACTACTCAGCTGTTCCTAAGTCCATTCAAGAAGAAATCATCGAAAAAAACGGTGGTAATAAATAATTTTAAAAGAATGCTCAA
>NZ_AICN01000077.1:0-53644 GCF_000247775.1 Limosilactobacillus gastricus PS3 | reverse complement strand
TTTAATTTGCTGATCAATAATGCTTCTAGTTAGCTTATGGTATAATAAAACCAGTATTGTCAGAAAGGAATCCGACTGTGAAACAAGTGATAAATAGACAAAATTTGGATCAATTTTTGCGGCGGACGACGGTCCTGTGGATCTTAGTTTTTGCATTCGTGATCGCCATCATCGGGATTATCATCGGTTTGATGTATGATTGGCGAATTGGGGCTAGTCTAGCCGTGATTGTATTAATAGGGATGATCTACTCCTTTGCTCGGCTCCAACGGATCAATAATGACACTGAAGCGTATCTAAACCAATTGGCTGTTCAAGTTAATCAAAGCCAGGAAGAGGCCTTGCTGGAGATGCCAATTGGCATGATCTTGTTAACCGATGAAAACATTATCAAATGGATTAATCCTTATATGGCGAAGTATTTTGATCCGCAAGAAATGATTGTGGGACGAAAACTAGCGATGGTTGATGATGACTTAGCCAAATTAGTAGCCAAACATCGCCATGATGATCAGACTTCAGTGGTTGAGTGGCAGGATTATAAATTCGAACTCCAAGTTCAGGATCAATTTAATACGGTTTATTTAACTGACATCACGGACTACGAGGAAATCTCGGATCGTTATCAGCGAGAACAACTTTTCCTGGGAAATATTTTCCTAGATAATTATGATGAAATTACTAAGGGAATGAGTGATTCAATGGTTTCGAATCTCAGTAACTATGTTACTTCTCAATTGAGTCAGTGGGCCAAGGATCATGATCTTTTGTTAAAGGTGATTGATGATGATAACTATTTATTAATCGGTCATAACTATTCCTTAAAAACTCTCGAAAACGAAAATTTCGACGTTCTAGATACCATCCGTCAAAATACTTCCCAACAAAATTCGCCGGTAACGATTAGTATGGGAATCGCCTATGGGCAAAGTAATTTAATTCGCTTAGCTAATATGGCCCAAAAGAACTTGGATTTGGCCCTCGGTCGTGGAGGAGATCAAGTAGTTGTGCGGATGGAAAGTGGTCAGGCGCGGTTCTTTGGTGGTAAGACCAATCCAATGGAAAAGCGAACGCGGGTCCGGGCACGGATGATTAGCCAGGCGTTACGTGATTTAATGAATCAGGCTGATAATATTTTCGTGATTGGACATACTCGCCCAGACTTAGACTCGATTGGAGCCTGTTTTGGTATTCGCCGCTTGGCGGAAATGAATGATCACGAAAGCTGGATTGTACTGGATGATGATGAAACTAATCATTCTGATATTGAACGCTTAATGGGTGAAGTTGATAATTATCAAAGTATCAAAGAACACATTATTAACCCTGAGGAAGCCTTAAAAAAGGCCACGGATGCTAGTTTACTAATTATGGTTGATCATTCTAAACCAAGTTTGTCAGCGTTCCCCAAATTAACCGAACGGCTAGCTAACCGGCTCGTGATTATTGATCATCACCGTCGGGGAGAAGAATTTCCGGAAAATCCCCTGTTGGTTTATATTGAACCATATGCATCGTCAACTTGTGAATTGATTACGGAAATGTTTGAATACCAACCACGAGAAAGCAAGGGATTAAATAGACTTGAAGCAACCGCAATGTTGGCTGGAATCCGAATCGATACTAAGTCTTTCAGCCAAAATGCAGGAACGCGGACATACGATGCAGCATCTTACTTACGGTCGGCTGGGGCTGATGGCAAAATGATTCAATATTTAACCAAAGAGACCCCCGCTAACTTTATTCAACGGAACCATCTAATTGATACGGCTGAATTTATTGATGATGCCATGGCGATTTGTGCCGGTGCCGATGATCAGACATATGATTCCGTGATTGCGGCGCAGGCGGCGGATATGCTTTTACAAGTGTCAGGGATTCAAGCGTCCTTTGTGATTACGCGACAGAGTCCTGACATCGTTGGAATTTCGGCCCGCTCAATCGGTGACTTCAATGTTCAAGTTATTATGGAGCGCTTAGGTGGTGGTGGACACTTAACTAATGCTGCGACACAGATTAAAGATACGACGGTCGAAGCGGTTAAAGCGCAGTTAATTACTGAATTAACCAGTGATCAAGAAGCAGAATCAGAAACGGAGGAAGAGTAAAATGAAGGTTATTTTTACTGAAGATGTTAAGGGACGCGGTAAGCGAGGCGAAGTGAAAGAAGTTTCTGACGGCTATGCCCAGAACTTCTTGATTCCACGCGGGAAAGCTAAGGCTGCAAATAAGGCCGCAATGAGCGAATTAGCGGGACAAAAACGGTCGGAAGAAAAGCATGCGGCTGAAGAATTAGCCGAGGCAAAGAAACTTAAAAAAGTCTTGGAAGACGATAAAACCGTTGTTGAATTACAAGGAAAAGCTGGTTCAGATGGTCGGATGTTTGGTTCGGTTTCAACTAAGCAGATTGCGGCAGCCTTGGAGAAACAATATCAAATTAAGTTAGATAAGCGAAAGATGGAGCTTGCCGCCCCAATTAAGTCGTTGGGTTATGTTAATGTTCCGGTAAAACTCCATCATGAAGTCGAAGCAACCTTACGGGTACACATTGCAGAAAAATAAATGTAAGAACTGAGGGAATCATGGATAATACGGCAGAACTCACGCGGACACCACCGCGGAACCTTCAAGCAGAACAAGCCGTTTTAGGGTCAGCCTTATTAACAAAGGACGCCATTGTGGAAGCAATGGAGTTCGTCCAACCTGATGATTTTTATAGCCGTCAACATCAAATCCTCTATGCGGCCATGTTGCACCTTAATGACCAAGATCAACCGATTGATGTCATTAACTTACAAAACGAACTCACGCGGACTAACCAATTGGATAATGTGGGGGGAGTGCAATATTTAGCCGAATTAGCAGCAGCAGTTCCAACGGCGGCTAATGTGGCTTATTACGCTCGCATCGTCCGTGATAAGGCGACGGCCCGGCGTTTGATTGAAACCGCAACTAAGATTGCGAGTGAAGGCTATGAGGATCGTCAAGATGTGACGACGATGTTGGACGAAGCTGAACGATCAATTTTAAGTGTTGCTGAGAGTAACACGCAAACTGATCTCCAAAGCATCAATACACTTTTAGGGCAATCAGCTGATCACTTACAAGAATTAGCACAACAGACGACGGATGTAACGGGACTTCCAATGGGTTATCAACAATTGGATCGAATGACAACCGGCTTACATGCGGACGAATTGATCATTTTAGCAGCCCGGCCGGCAATGGGAAAAACGGCCTTTGTCTTAAATATTGCACAAAATGTGGCAGCTCATAGCCAGGAACGACCAACTGTGGCAATTTTTAGCCTAGAAATGGGAGCTGAATCACTGGTAAATCGGATGTTGTGTGCCGAAGGAAACATCAACGCCAATCACTTGCGAACTGGGAATATGAATGCCGATGAGTGGGAACAATTTTGGGTAGCGTCACAGACCTTGAGTGAAGCCAAAATTTTTATTGATGACACGCCAGGAATTAAAGTTGCTGAAATTCGGGCGAAGTGCCGACGACTTGCCAAGCGTGAAGGAAATCTAGGTTTAATTGTGATTGATTATCTTCAATTGATTGAAGGATCCAACTCGGAAAGTCGGCAACAAGAAGTTTCGGAAATTTCGCGACAATTAAAGAAACTTGCTAAAGAATTAAGTGTGCCAGTAATCGCCTTATCCCAATTATCACGGGGAGTGGAACAGCGCCAAGACAAACGGCCAGTTTTATCAGATATTCGAGAATCAGGGTCGATTGAACAAGATGCGGATATTGTTGGTTTCCTATATCGGGAAGACTACTATACTCGTGAACAGGGTGCTGAGCAACAAGATGAAACCAATAGTTTAAGTGAAGTTGAAGTAATTATTGAAAAGAACCGGAGTGGCCCACGGGGAACGGTTAAACTCCTCTTCAATAAGGCTTATAATAAGTTCGCTTCAATTGATTATGAAGAAGCTTAAATTATCAAAGAACCTGGGAGCTATTTGCCTGCCAGGTTCTTTTGGTATACAAAAAAACCGACCACCTAAAGTGATCGGTTACAATGGGCAGTCAGGGGATCGAACCCTGGACACCCGGATTAAGAGTCCGGTGCTCTGCCAGCTGAGCTAACTGCCCGTGTCTCGTCTTTGACAACACAAATTATAATATCAGGTACCCTTTAGTTTGGCAATACTTTTTAGTAACTTTTTATAAAAAGTTGCCGAATCAACGGATCACGATCTGCTTCGCCTATGTTGTTAAGACGAGTACTACTTAACTTAATTAGGCTCTTCGATAGTAAAAGCCTCCAAATACTAAAATACAAAAAATTAAATAAGCTCCCAACGAGACCCCATTTACCAGCGCATTAACAAAGATTACGGCTGTAAAAGTGTAACAAAAATATCGATAGAAATGAAAGTTAGCGGGATTTTTAAAAGCACCTCTAAAGGCAAGTACAATGAGCAGAATCACAAAACCAAGAAAAGCAAAAAGTTCTCGATAGTTATTACTAAGCGATAAATCGGTATGATTCATTAAACTAGCAAAAAAGATGAGGGCAATCCCAATTGTTCCCACCAACGATAAGAAGATTTTCTTCATGGTCACTACCTCCGTTAAGTTTGTACAACATTATTATCTCATAACTAGCAATTATTATAAATAAATTACTGAAAAAATAGTGCCCCTTGGTTTTGCCAAATGAACAGTCTTGGCTGTTCATGCTATAATGGACCTATCGCATAAGTGCCAACGAGAGATGTATTTTCGGAGGGGAAGCATGTCTAAAAAAATTTTGGTTGTTGATGATGAAAAACCAATTTCAGATATCATCAAATTTAATCTCGAAAAAGAAGGTTATGAAGTTGTCGTCGCCTTTGATGGCGAGGAAGCTTTAGAAAAAGTTGAATCAGAAAAACCGGACTTATTAGTCTTAGATCTAATGTTACCAAAGGTAGATGGGCTTGAAGTGGCTAAGCAGGTTCGGGCTAAATATACCACTCCTATTATCATGGCCACGGCTAAGGATTCCGAGCTTGATAAGGTGTTGGGGCTCGAATTAGGGGCAGATGATTACGTTACCAAGCCGTTCTCAAATCGAGAGCTAGTTGCCCGAGTTAAAGCTAATTTAAGACGTCAAGAAGTTGTGACCAGTGCAGTGGAAGATGGACGAGAAGCCGATATCCAAATTGGTGACTTAACGATTCATCCAGATGCCTACACAGTAACGAAACGTGGTGAAAACATTAATTTAACTCACCGAGAATTTGAATTGCTGCATTATTTAGCTCAACACCAAGGCCAAGTCATTAATCGCGAAAATCTGTTGCAAACAGTATGGGGTTATGATTACTTTGGGGATGTGCGAACGGTCGACGTGACCGTGCGGCGACTTCGGGAAAAGATTGAAGATAATCCAAGCCACCCGCAATGGTTGATTACCCGGCGGGGGGTTGGTTACTTCTTAGCTAATCCTAATCAGAATTAGGGAGCCAAACGATTGAACAGTAAAATTAAATTTTATCAATCAATCCAATATAAAATCGCCCTTGTCTTTGTTCTAATGTTGATTTTGACATTAGAAATAGTGGGGGCGCTTTTTGTGCGTCAATTAGAACACGAAAACTTAACTAATTTTAAGCAACAAATTGAGTTGCCTTCATACGTTGAGAATTCTTTAACCCAAGAGTTAATCCAGACGAACACCAAGACCGCCAATCGGAATATTAACTCCACTCTACAAAAGGTTGAGAATAATAGTATTACTGAAATCCGCGTGGTTGACGCTAAAGGGATTATTCGAGGGACCAGCAATCGGGATCAAAGTGTTGTCGGTCAAAAAGCCAATACCAAAATCGTCAAGAATACCCTGGTGAATAATCGAAGTCATTCCGAAACGGTTTATGACAGTGACAGTAAGATCCACTATTATGTCACGACGATTCCTTTAATGAGTGGCGATACAAATAATGTGGTGGGGGTTGTATATATTCGAGCTAGCTTAGAGAGTGTATACAGTACCGTTACCAGTATCTCGTTAATATATTTATCGGCTACGGTGATTACCATCATCATTGGTTTGATTTTATCCATTATCATTTCCCGGGAAATTACCCGACCAATTGAAGAAATGCGGAAACAAACCTTACGGATCGCGCGGGGGGATTTCTCAGGGCGCGTTAAAGTTAATGGCAATGATGAGCTTGGTCAGTTGTCAGCGGCAATTAACAACCTGTCCATTCGGGTAGAAGAATCACAAGAATCAACGGATGCTGAACGGCGTCGGCTCGATGGAGTTCTGGCTCACATGTCTGATGGGGTCTTAGCAACGGATCGGCGCGGAAATGTGATTATTATCAATAATATGGCATTGCAACTATTAGGGGTTGATGATGAGAAAGAAGTGATCGGGCAGTCGATTCTGGGGGTTTTAGATATCCGTAAAAATTACAGTATTCGTGACCTAGTAGAAAATGAACAGGCCCAAAATGAAGTGATTCTAGACGGTTTAACCGATGACACAATTATCAGTGCTTCTTTTTCCCCCATCCAACGGGAATCAGGTTTCGTGAGTGGGCTAGTCTGTGTTCTTCACGATATTACGGATCAAGTACAAGAAGAAGAGGAACGTAAACAATTCGTTTCAAATGTTTCCCATGAATTACGGACCCCTTTAACGAGTGTCCGAAGTTATGTGGAAGCGCTTAGTGATGGGGCGATCAATGATCCAGAATTGAGTCCCCGTTTTCTAAAGGTAGTTGAAGATGAAACCGAGCGGATGATCCGGATGATTAATGATCTGTTAAGCTTATCGCGAATGGATTCAGGGACCACCAAGTTAGATTTGGAATATGTTAACATTGGGGAACTTTTTAACTATATTTTGAACCGCTTTGACATGATCATTAAAAATGAAACGGCGGATGATTCCGATCAAAAGAAATATACCATTGATCGGCATATTACTAACAAGAGTTTATGGGTAGAAATTGATCCCGATAAGTTCACGCAGGTAATCGATAATATTATGAACAACGCGGTTAAATATTCACCAGATGGTGGGGTGATTACGGCTCGATTAACTGACACCCATAATCATGTCATTTTGAGTATTACTGACCAAGGATTGGGGATTCCGCGTAAAGATTTACGACACGTTTTTGACCGATTCTTCCGAGTTGACAAAGCTCGTTCTCGTAAACAAGGAGGAACTGGCTTAGGGTTAGCGATTTCTAAAGAGGTAATTAACCTATTGGGTGGTCAAATTTGGGTTAACAGTACGGAAGGGAAAGGATCAACCTTTTATATTGCTTTACCATACGTACCATTTGAGGAGGATGACTGGGATGATCAAGTGGATGAAGACTAACTTACTGCCACTCGGGGTAATCATTGCGGTGGTGATTAGTGTGGTCCTATCAATTAGTGTCTGGATAAATCCTTACCAAGCCAATCGGATTCCAGCAAGTAATAGTACTAGTTCAACTAATGATTCACTTACTTCCATGGGGAGTGTTTATCAGGCTAATCAGGTGGTCGTAACGAAACAAGATGGGAGTCAACAGCTGTTATATAATCAAAAGCGCAACCCGGCGCTAACGATTCAACAAGCCCTAACAAAAGCCAAAATGAGTGGGCTTAATCGGGTTGCGAATGGTGATAGTGGGAAATATTTGGATTATTTACGGATGGCCAACACCGTGACAATTTCCTTCCCTGATCAAATTTCCATGACAGTCTTTAATCAAGTTTTTGACCAGTCCCTAGATGCCGATCGGTTGGCAACGGTTAATTATGTGGTGGTGCCCTTAAATGATCGTAGCCGAGTATATCTGCTCGCGGATCAGGGCAAGAAGGTCTATCGGGTCAAGGTTGATCAATTAAGTTTAAAGACAATTAAGCAGTCCCTTAAAGGTGGTCGACGGGTGGATGTTGATCATAAGATTGTTAACGGCACGCCAATTTTATCTTATCCGCACGAATATACGCTACCTACCTATTCTTATGATGTTAGTCAACATAATGTTGATAACTTAGCCCAGACCTTATTAGCTACTGCTAATTCCAATACAATTGATACAGAAAGAAATGGGAATCAAATCATCTATACGAATGGGAATTCGCATCGGATGACCTATAACCGTCAAACTGGTAGTATCCAATACGATAATTATCTAGGTAAAGATCAAAAATATGGTCGACAAAGTTTGGAAAGTCATCTCTATAATCGCCTTAAAAAGCTGAGTATTGATCTAACGGGAATTTACTTTGATACGGTTTCACAAGCTGGTCAAACGGTTACTTACCGTAGCTTTGTCCAAGGCTTCCCGATTTTTAGTAGTCGAAATTATGGAACCATCTTAATTAAATCCAATAATGATGGGATGGAACGCTACCAATTATCAAATTATTATTTGGGTCTTCCTCAAACTAGTGATGGCACGACAGTTACCATGCCCTCATCGGCCGTGGTTTCCAATGCTTTGAAGGAAAGCGGCCAATTAAAAAAGGTTAAGGGGATGCGGATTGGTTACACGTGGAACAATGATGATACTGAAACGGTAACTTTGGAACCCACCTATTATGTTTATTACAATGGAAATTGGGTACCATATCAGACTTTACTCAAGGAGGAATAGACGATGAATTTCCGGCGAATTCAGGGCATCTTTTTGATTGCCTTTGTCATTTTGGATATTGTGCTCGTCATTTCCTTTTTTTGGGGATTTTGGCGGGTCCAGTCCAACTCAGGACAAAGCGTTAGCCAACAAGCAATGCTGCTTCGCGAATTGAAAACGGATTCGATCACGGTGCCTAAATTATCCAATCATCAGCCTAGGGGCTATTATATAAGTGTTAATTCGTCCACTGATTTGGGTGATGAAGTAACAAGTTTGACGCGGCAAAGTGCTTATTGGTCCGGAACACAAATTACGTCGACCTTTAATACTGCCCTTGCTAATCAAAAATCTACAATTAAAAGTTGGTTAAGAAGTAATTCTCGCATTGCACACGGACAGAGCTATCAAGTCAATCAAGATTTTTCAACCAAAAGTCGCTTAGTTTATACGCAGATGATTGATGGCATTCCGGTTCTAGATGCTACCGGAAGAATCCAATTTCGGGTGAGTGGTCAGAAATTAACCGGTTACACCCAAACCTATTTAAAAGGGATCAAAGTACTTCGCCAACAGGTGAGTGCGATTAGTTCGCAACAAGCAGTTGCGGTTTTGTATCGGCATAATGAAATCCCAAGTAATTCCAAAGTTATTTGGCTTCAATATGGCTTTTCCAAAGTTAGTTCATCAGACAATCAGGATATCTATGCGCCAATCTGGGAAGCTAAGGTAAGAGATCGCTCCAATAATAAAACTACTTATTTAAGGGTTAACGCTATTACGGGAACGATTATTCAAACAAATGATTAGAGGTAATCAGCTTGTCATTAGAAAAGGAATTAAAATACAGTATTTTAGCCAGCGGCAGTACCGGTAATTCAACCTATATTGAAACCGGTCAGCACCGTATTTTAATAGATGCTGGATTAAGCGGGAAGAAAATTGAAGAACGGTTACAGGCCATTGGTCGATCGATGACGGATATTGAAGCGATTTTTGTGACGCATGAACATAGCGACCATATCCAAGGCGTTGGGGTACTTGCACGGCGGTATGGGGTGAATGTCTATGCTAATCAAGGTACCTGGGATGCGATGAGCAACAAAATTGGCAAGGTCAAAAGTGAGCAATGCTTTGAAGTTCAGCCCGGTCAAGTAATCGATTTTGGCGATTTGCAGGTGGAATCATTTGCGGTTTCTCACGATGCGGCCCAACCCCAGTTTTATCAGATTCATCACGATGATAAAAGCTTGTGTCTGTTAACTGACACGGGATATGTATCAGAGCGGATGGTCGGCATTATTCAAAATGCGGATGCCTATTTAATGGAATGTAATCATGACACGGAGATGTTGCGGAATGGACCTTATACCTGGTCATTAAAGCAGCGGATTTTAGGGGATGAAGGTCATTTATCCAACGAAGAGGGAGCGGCGGCCTTAATTTCAGTAATTGGCGATCGAACCAAAGAAGTGATTTTGGGACACCGGAGTCAACATAATAACTTACGATCACTAGCCCATCTGACGGTTGCCGAAGAGCTAGAAACCCATGACCTGGGGGTAGATCATGATTTTAAACTGATTGATGCCGAACCGGATCAGGCCTTGGGCTTAACAATTTTGTAAAGATATATGAACAGCTTTTTCACGATCCTCTGGTAAAATAAAATTAACTATGGGGTACGGAGGAAATGATCAATGCGAAATTCCAATCATGGTCGCAATCGACAATTATTCTGGATGAAAGTGGCCACTGTTGGGATAGTTGCGGGCTTAATCGGCGGTGGGATTTTTTGGGGTGTTCAAAAAACCATTAGCAGTGTTTGGCCGACGATCGTCAGCACGGTGGCCAGTGGCTTTGGATCTTCTGGGGGAGCCAAGGTTCATAATAGTAAAGTGGCGACCAGCAGCTCCACCAAGGCTTATAACAAGGTGAAAGGGGCCGTGGTCAGTGTTATTAATCAGCAAAGTACGAGTACCAGTAACATGGGTGACTTTGGCTATTCATCCAGTTCCTCTTCCGCGAATAGTTCGGGTTTAGAAACAGCGGCTGAAGGTTCGGGAGTGATTTATAAAAAATCAGCGGGGACGGCCTATATTGTGACTAATAATCATGTGGTCTCAGGAGCGAGTGCCGTTAGTGTTATTCTGGCGTCTGGTCGGAAGGTTTCAGCTAAAATTGTTGGGACGGATGAAACGACAGATTTAGCAGTGCTCAAGATTAGTGCGAGTCATGTTAAGACGGTTGCTGAATTTGGAAATTCAAAACAGGTTCAAGCGGGACAAGATGTCCTCGCGATTGGCTCGCCAATGGGAACGGAGTACGCTAATTCAGTAACTAAAGGGATTGTCTCCGCCGTTAATCGGACTATTCGAGCTAGTGATGCTTCGGTAGCAACCAAGGTGATCCAGACTGATACCGCAATTAATTCTGGAAATTCGGGTGGTCCCTTGATTAATATGGCGGGGCAAGTGATTGGTATTAACTCGATGAAGTTATCATCAAGCATTGATGGAACTAGTGTTGAAGGGATGGGCTTTGCCATTCCAAGTAACGAAGTGGTTAGCGTCATTAACCAACTGGTGAAGAACGGTTCCATTTCCCGACCATCATTAGGAATTAGCATGTTAGATTTAGATAGTGTAACGGAAAGTGATCAGACCGAAGTATTGAAATTACCAACTAACGTAACCTCCGGCGTGGTGGTAATGAGTGTGACCGATGATGGAGCGGCTGCTAAGGCCGGGCTTAGTCAATATGATGTCATCACTAAATTTGGGAAAACAACGGTGACGGATGCTAGTGATTTACGGACGGCTTTATATAAATATAAAGTGGGTGATCGAGTCAAAATTACTTATTACCATGATGGTCAGGAAAAAACGGCAACCGTTACCTTGTCAGAAGCTAGCAACAGTAGTAGCAGTACAAATAGTTAATCATGAAGCTTGAAGTAAGGATTTTGGGTAAATTTACTTCGAGCTTTTTTGTGGAAAAAGATATCCACAAGTTATCCACAGGTGGAACAAGGACTGATATAATAGGCTTTACTAATCCTTAAGAATTTATCCACAGGTTATAAATATGAATGTGGATAAGTGGATTAAATAAAATGAAAATCGTTAAAAACGTTGATTTAACAGGTTTTGATGATGTAGAGTTCAGCAAAGTTAAATTGTGGATAACTGTGGATAACTCATGTGGAAAACCAGCAAACTCGAAAGACTATCCACAAAACGGTGTGGATATGTTGTGGAAAACTTGTGGATAAGTGGAAAAGGAGCAGGAAACAAATGACGATCAAAATAATCGGAGTAGGTAAACTCAAAGAAAAGTATTTTAAAGCAGGTATCGCGGAGTATGCCAAACGCTTCAATCGCTATACCAAATTTGAAATAATTGAAGTTCCAGATGAGAAGGCCCCAGAGTCATTAAGTTCTGCCGAAATGCAGAGCGTAATGGAAAAAGAAGGAGCTCGCATTCTAGATAAGATTAAAGATCGGGAATACGTTTTTGCTTTAGCAATTCAAGGTCAAGAACGATCATCCGAGGAGTTTGCTAAGGAGATTAATCAACTAACCACTTATGGTCATAGTGATTTGACTTTTGTGATTGGTGGCTCATTGGGGTTGAGTCAAGCGGTTATGCAACGGGCCAATACGACCATTTCTTTTGGACGGTTTACTTTACCACACCAGTTAATGCGATTGGTATTAACAGAGCAGGTTTATCGTGCCTATACCATTATTAATGGGTTGCCTTACCATAAATAAATAGAGATAGTATGCAGGAACTTCATTGTGATGAAGTGAACCTCATACTATCTCTATTTTTTAAACTTATGGCTTAATTTCGTGACTAGAATGACCACCGTTTAAAATAGTCAGGACATCATCAAGGGCGAAGTCAACCATGTTTTGAACAGCAATATTAGTAAAGAAGGCAACATGGGGAGTTAAAATAACATTCTCTAAAGCGTGGAGTTTAGCAATTTGAGGATCCGAAATTACTTTTTGACGCAGGTCAGCATTGAAGACGGGTCCCTCACCTTCAACCGTATCTAAGGCGACTGCTTTAATTGTATGTGCTTCTAAAGCGGCAATTAGATCACTGGTATTAACGACTGGTCCCCGACTAGCATTAACGAGGCCGGCGCTATTTTTCATTAATTGGAAATCTGATGCCGTTAATAAATTAACGGAAGTTGGGTTAAGATCTACATGTAACGAAACCACGTCACTTTGTTGAAGAAGTTCATCTTTAGAAACATATTCAACAATTCCTGCTAAGTCACTCCGGGGGTTGACATCATAGCCTAAGACGCGGGCATCTAAGGCCTTTAAAAGTTTGGCGAGGGTTCCACCAATACGGCCAACTCCGATAATTCCAATAGTGGCTGAATGAATTTCGATCGATTGTAAACCAGCCCAGCGGAAGTCATTTTGCGCAACGCGGTGGTCAAAGGCATAGGTGTTTCGTAATAAACGAAAAATTTGCATGAGAGCAAATTCGGCAACGCTTCGTGGGGAGTAGGCCGGGACATTGGTAACGATTAACCCATTTTCATGAGCTAAGGGGACATTCACCATATCATAACCGGCCGTTCGTGATGCTAGTTGCTTTAAGCCGTGTTCCTTTAAGATGGGGTAAACATGGTCGGGAACGGGATCCCGTTGTTGGATCACTAAACCATCGATATCAGTGGTCAGATCGAGGGCGTCTTCAATTAATTTTGGGGTGGTTTTGATGGTGATATTATGTTGTTCAGCATATTGGTTGATTGCATCCATTTCATCATCACGAACACTTGTCATTAAGATTGTGGTCATTGGGAAAACTCCTTTCTAATTAAGAAAATTCTGGATTCGGCTAATCGCCGTTTTCAAATCATCTAAACTGGTGGCGTAACTCATCCGCAAATAACCCTCCCCACCAGGTCCGAAGAAAGATCCAGGGATGGTGGCAACTTGAGCTTCTTGTGCCAAATCACGGGCAAACTGGACATCGTCACTCCCAAACTGACGAGGAATTTGCGCGAAGATATAAAAGGCCCCGTTTGGTTTGGCTACTGTAAAGCCAAGATTAGTTAGTTCTTCAACCATGTAATCTCGCCGGATCTGGTAAGCGGCGCGCATTTCAACGGATGCTTGTCGACCGGTTTCCGTTCCAAAACAAGGGACGGCGGCGGCCATGGCTGGATCAGATGGGGAAGTAATCATTAAATTATGGACGAGACTGACTTTTTGCATGATTTCTGTCGGTCCGGCAATGAAGCCAATCCGATAACCAGTCATGGCATGGGACTTCGAAGCCCCATTTAAGACTAAGGTTTGTTCAGGTAAATAAGTAGCGATCGAAACGTGTTGACCATCATATAAGAGTTCCGAGTAGATTTCATCTGCAATCACCACCGCCTTGCTCTGGGCGAGTACCTCTGCTAAGGCCTGCAAGTCGCTAGCGGAATAAGTAACTCCCGTTGGATTGGAGGGGTAGTTTAAAATAACCGCTTTGACGGCAGGACCGTATTCATCGAGCGCAGCTTTTACCATCGCTGGCGACAAGACGAAGTTATTAGAACTCGTATCAAGATTAATCGGGACGCCGCCTAACATCCGGACCACCGTTTCATAAAGCGGGAAGGTAGGAGTGGGGATCAAAACCTTATCTCCAGGATTAAGCAGGGCATTTAAGGAAGCATAGATGGCCTCTGTCGCACCGATCGTCACCACTATTTCTTGGTCAGGACTGTAAGTTAATTGGTAGCGGACCTTTAAAAAGTCAGCAATGGCCTTTCGCAGGGCCACAGAGCCAGTTCCGGGAGCATAATGAGAGTCATTATTTTCGATACTGGCAATAGCGGCTTGTTTACCGATTTCCGGGACGTTAAAATCTGGTTCACCTAAGGTTAATTTGACAATATCGGGGATGGAACTAATTTCTTGATTGAAGGTTAAAATATTATTGGGTTTAATTTCATCAAGATGGTAATTATAGCGAATCGCTAAATTTGAATGTGGCATGGTTGTCCTCCTTATAAACAAAAATCCGGGGTTGATTTCTCAACACCCGGATGGCTATCGTGATTTATTCTTTAGTAAAAGAAGATCATGAATGGCTTCCGGGATAAGTCCTAGAAACCATCACAAAACGTTCTGGTCCTAGGAATGCTGGAACCAGAAATAAAAGGTCGTCTTTAATTGTAAGTTTGTTAGACCTGACATAATGAACCTCGTTTACTAATTGATAGTTTTATTCTAATTTAATTTTAATAATTGTCAAGAGGGATTTCTGAATCGTCAATTATTTCCCGGGCAATATAATGGGTAAACTCTTGAAAAATCCGGATGTAACCGGATCATAGCTAGTCAGGTTTCCAAAGATTCGTTATCATAAAATTGGAAATCAACTAAGCGCGCCTTCGATTTCAAATTAATTAAAAGTTTGAGGTGGTCAAATGAACTTAGGTCAACAATTAAAAGCATCAAGACAAGCACGACAAGTGACCCAAGCCCAAATAGCCAAGGATTTGTCCGTATCACGAAAAACAATTTCAAGTTGGGAAAATGAACGCTCGTATCCTGATCTTGCGATGTTGATTCGACTGAGTGAATATTTTGACCTCTCGATTGATCAATTATTGAAGGAGGACGGGAAAATGAAAGATCAAATTATTAAACAACAAGTCAGAAAGAATATTCGACCATTAATGGTCTTGTTACAATTTATCAACCTAATCTGTTTGGTTTTTATTTTGGCGGATGCAAACAGGGCGATTAATAGTTCTGACTTAGTTGGTTACATCTTTGTGGCAATTGTGATTTTAAATAGTATTGCCATTTTATATGGTGTCGCAATCGAGATGAAGGTAAATAATGATCAAAAAAAGCAAGAACGGATTGAAACCATCATGAAAAGTAATTGGCTCTTGGTGACTTCAATTGGATTAGTTGTCATTGGCGGAATGACGGCAATGTTAATCAATGACGATCTCTTTTCGTATTTAGGCGGGGCAATTTTCGGAGTTGGCGCTACCTTGATTCTGATTCATGTCGTCTTAAAATATAAACGATAAATAAAATGGCTGGTGAAGAAAGGTGATCTTCCCAGCCATTTTATTGTTTGATAGTTGAATTACCAAAGTATTGTTGCAGAAATTCGGTAATGTGGTCTTGATAATCAACGGGATTAATCCAAAAACTTTCCGCATGGGTAGCTTGGTTAACCAGCCAGAGTTTCTTCGGTGCTTCCGTTGCTTGATAATTTTCCAGGGCCATCCAACTAGGAACATATACGTCTTTTTCGCCATGGATAAAGAAAATCGGTCGCGTATTTTTCTTGAGTTGGTTCGTTGATGAAACGTCTTTAAGGTAATATCCTAAGCGATGACGATTAATGGTTGAGACCATTGGTAAAAAAGGATGGGCCGGTAAGTGATATTGCCGTTTGAGCAGATATTGCAACTCATCTTCAATACTGGAATAGCCACAATCAGCAATAATGCATTTAACTTGTGCGGGCAACTCATCCCCACTTAACATTTCAACGGTTGCCCCACCCATGGAAACCCCAAAGAGGACGATTTTGACTTGGTCACCCAGCCGCGTAATTAATTTATGGAGCCAGGTCTGGTAATCAATGCGGTCTAACCAACCAAAACTAATGTAACTACCGGCACTTTGACCATGACCACGATCATCTGGTAATAAAACGTTAAAACCAAGTTCATAAAACATTTTTGCGTAATTAGCCATCGTTTCGCCATTACCTTTGTAACCATGTGAGATTACTACGGCTTTTAGTGATGGTTCTTTGGCTGGAATAAAGTATGCAGACATTAAGTCGTCATCGTCATCCATCGAAAAGGTCCAATGTTCCTTATTAACCTTTTTAAACCAAGCGACGTAATCCCAATATAGGTCGGCATATTTTTGTTTGTCAGCTGAGGTCTCCGGGACATAATTAACCCGTTGAAAGGCAATTTTAAATAATTTTTCACTTACCAGGAAACTAATTCCAGCTGCTCCTAGGACGGTTGCTAATCCTGAAAGCATTAATTTTTGTTTTTCTGATGGCATCAGATCACCTCGCTAGATAAAAAAGACCGCCCAAGCAGTCTTAATTTTAGATATAGCTATATTTTACTCGTCCCGTAGCGAAAAGCCTAAAAATCTGTTCAGGCTTCAAAATATTGGAGAAGGTCAGCTTCAGATAAGTCTGAACGTTCGGGGCCTTTAACGTCTAGGACGATTTGACCCTGATTTAAGATGATGATTCGATTACCATACTTTAAAGCATCTTTAATTTGATGGGTAATCATAATGCAGGTTAGTTCTTGTTGGGTGACGACTTGATCCGTCAAGGCCATTAACTGGTGGCTAGTATTGGGATCTAGGGCTGCCGTATGTTCATCCAATAAGAGTAGTTGGGGTTTAGTCATGGTCGCCATTAAAAAACTCAGGGTTTGCCGCTGGCCACCTGAAAGATCGCCGGCGGCGGTGGTCAAACGATCACTTAAGCCGTTGGGTAATTGACTGGTTAATTGCTTAAATTCGTCAAGATGGGCATTTAATCTTCGCGGGATCAAGGAGCGTCGTTGGCCACGCTTAGCGGCTAAGAGAAGGTTTTCGGCGACCGTCATCCGGGGAGCAGTACCTAATTTTGGATCTTGAAAGACTTGGGCAATGTATTTGGCCCGCTTCGCCTCTGGTAATTTCGTGACCGGATGTTGGTCAATTACTACTTGACCATGGCTTGGTCTTAAAGAACCATTAATAACGTTTAACAGCGTCGACTTACCGGCCCCATTGGTCCCCAGTAGGGTGATGAATTCGCCTTGTTCAACCGTTAGATTTAAGTCTTTTAAGATAGCCCGTTCATTAGGAGTCCCAGTATTAACAGTCGTTTCAATATGGTTAAGTTCTAGTAAAGTCGTCATGATTTTTGCCCTCCTTGGTTGAATAAGTGATCGAGTTTTAGCTTGTGGCGGAGTACTGGAATAGCTAAACAAAGGGCCAGGATGATGGCGGAGAGGAGTTTAGTGTCATTGGTATTAAAGCCAAGTTGTAAGACAATTAAGATGACAAAACGGTAAGCAATGCTCCCGATAATAATGGCAATTAACCGACCACTTAAAGAGAGGTTTGGTAATAGGACTTCTCCGATAATGATGGCGGCTAAGCCGATCACAATTGTACCGATTCCCATATTGACGTCCGCGTAGCCATCATGTTGGGCAATCATCCCGCCAGCTAAACCAATGATCCCGTTTGAAACCATTAAACCAAGGATCTTGGTATTATCGGTGTTAATCCCAAAGGAAGCCGCCATGCGTTCATTATCACCAGTGGCGACAAACGCCTGACCTAAATCAGTATTAATAAAGCCGGTTAAGAGGGTAATCACAACTACTACGAAGATGACTCCAATTACAATGGCACCCAAATAATCTGGTAGTTGTTGAATGAAGTCATAATTAAAAAAGGTCTGATAATTCAATAAACCGACATTCGATCGACCAAGGATCCGTAGATCAATGGAATACATCCCCGTCATTACTAAGATTCCCGCGAGAATATTGGGAATGTTTAATTTGGTGTATAAAAGGCCTGTGGCTAGGCCAGCTAAGGCCCCGGCTAAAAGGGAGACTAGTAAGCCAATAAATGGTGATAAACCATGCGTAATGGCAGCGACACAGACACAAGCGCCTAAGGGAAAAGTTCCTTCAACGGTTAAGTCTGGAAAATCAAGAATTCGAAAGGTAAGATACAGGCCAAGTCCTAAAAGCCCCCAGAGGAGACCTTGACCGATAGCGGAAAGAATAATACTCATTTGTAAATAACCCCGTCTTTCTTGGCACTATTTAAAATTGATTGTGGAATGGTGATGTTAAACTTCTTGGCGGCAGTAGTGTTGATGTAGTAATGACCGGTTTTGACATGTTGAACGGGCATGGCAGAAGGTTTCTTACCCTTCAGAATTTGACCGGCCATTTTCCCAGTTAACACACCCATATCATATTGACTGATACTGTAGGTAGCCACGGCACCCGATTTAATCATGGATTGGACACTCCCAAAAACGGGAACATTCGCACTATCAGTATTCTTTAAAAGGGTCTGGATTCCAGCGGCAACCGTATTGTCAGTTGGTACGTAAACCGCTTCAACTTCACTCGCCATATTGGCGCTGACTTGGTCAATATCATTAGTGGAAGTAATAGTGTAAGTCTTAACCGTGATCCCTTGTTTTTCCATTAGTGATTGGAATAACTTCACTTCACCGGTGGCCGCATCATCACCCGCGTTATAGATGACTCCGATAGTTTTAACGTTGGGTAATAAGGTCCGAATTAACTTGGCTTGTTGAGCGACGGGTTCAACGTGCTGAACCCCGGTAACATTATTGCCCGTGTGCTTTAAGCTTTTGACAATTCCTGAGCCAACGGGATCGGAGACCGCCCCCATAACAATCGGCGTTTTGCTGGAAGCATTAGCGAGCGCTTGGACGGCTTGAGTAGTAATTCCAATGGTAACTTTAGCGTTTTCGTTTTTAAATTTTTCTGCCATACTCTTCAAGTTACTTTGATCGTTTTCCGCATTTTGAAAATCAATCTTGATGTTTTTTCCGTTAACGTAACCCTCTTCTTTCAAACCGGCGATGACGCCTTTATGAATTTGATTCAGTGACGGATGTGACATCAATTGTAAGATACCGACCGTGGGTTTAGTTGAATTTGAGCGTTGGCTAAGTTGATTGCCAACTAAGGCAATGATCACGACGGCGACTAAAATCCCAATAATAGTGTATAAACGTTTCATAATGTTAATTCCTCCAATTGATTTAAAAGGCTAATTTTCAAATAAAAAACCGGCATTCCCGAGTAAACAGGAATGCCGGTTTGGCAACTCCCGCACACTTCTTTCATGTGCGGGCTTTTGTATAAGAAAATTAGCCAGCACAGATGAACTCTGATCGGTTGCATCTGTGCAGTTACACAAAAAACAACCTAACGCTGGCTTTGCCATGATTGATTAGTGACTTGTTGTAACATGGTTAATCTTCCTTTCGTTTTTGATGATGTAAGTTTACCGAATAGGGGAAGAGCTTGTCAAGACAAAAATTAAAATAAATTAAGAAAATTCTCATCAAAACGAGCAGAAAAAATATATCAAATTTTTGGTACTTTACTATTGTGTTATATCACAAATGTGGTATACTAAGAATCGTAAAGGAAGTGATCAGCGATGAGAATAGATATCAAAGCGTATCTCGATCATAATGGCTTGACCATTTATCGGGTCGCTAAGGAATCTGGTTATGGCTACACCACTTTACATAAATCGTTTAATAAGCAACAGACGAATGCAACCTCGATTAATTTGCGAGATTTGGATGCGTTAGCGCAGACCATGCACAAGCAAATGTGGCAGATTTTGCAGGAATTGGAAGATAGTTACTTAATAGATGATGATAAACATGTGTAGTCGAAGGGTCGGGTGTAAATTTTATACATTGGGCCTTTTAGTAAACACAAAAATAAATACCATTAAAGGGGGACTGGCTTATGTTTAACAGTGATATGGATGACTTATTTAACCAATTAATGGGGAACATGAACGGTTATAATACTGAAAACCGGCGGTACTTAATTAACGGTCGGGAGGTAACCCCAGAAGAATTTGCCCAATATCGGCAAACGGGGCAGTTACCAGGTAACCCAACCCCAACTAAGCAAGCTCAAGCTGGTCAAATTAAATCAGATGGGCTTTTAAGTAAATTAGGACGCAACTTGACGCAGGAAGCTCGGGACGGGAAGTTAGATCCAGTGATCGGGCGGAATCAAGAAATTCAAGAAACGGCGGAAATTTTAGCACGGCGGACCAAGAACAATCCGGTTCTAGTCGGGGATGCTGGGGTTGGTAAGACCGCGGTGGTCGAAGGTTTAGCCCAAGCGATTGTGAATGGGGATGTCCCAGCCGCCATTAAGAACAAAGAAATTATTAGTATTGATGTTTCCAGCTTGGAAGCCGGAACGCAATACCGTGGTAGCTTTGAAGAGAACATGCAAAAGCTAGTTGATGAAGTAAAACAAGCGGGGAATGTAATTCTCTTCTTTGATGAAATTCATCAAATCATTGGTGCTGGTAATGCTGGGGATGCAAGTGGTTCTAAAGGGATGGCTGATATCTTAAAGCCGGCTTTATCACGGGGTGAAATTACCATTATTGGGGCGACGACTCAAGATGAATACCGGAACACGATCATGAAGGATGCGGCCCTGTCTCGGCGTTTCAACCAAGTAACGGTAAATGCCCCAAGTAAGGAAGATACCCTGAAAATTCTCCAAGGAATTCGGGATTTATACGAAAAGCACCACAATGTGGAATTGCCGGATGAAGTCTTAAAGGCGGCCATTGATTATTCAGTTCAATACATGCCACAACGGCAATTGCCAGATAAGGCAATTGATCTGATTGATATGACGGCGACGCACTTGGCTGCTCAACATCCAGTGAAGGATGCTAATGCTATTGAAGCAGAAATTAAGCAATTAGAAGACCAGCAACAAAAGGCTGCCGACAAAGAAGATTATCAAGCAGCCCAAGAAGCTAAGGAAAAGATCGAAAGCTTAAAGCAACAATTAGACGATCATTCAACGGCTGAACGAGCCGTTGCCACCCCAAATGATGTGGCTGCGGCGGTTGAACGGATGACGGGGATTCCGGTATCGAAGATGGGCGCTAGTGATATCGAACGCTTGAAAGGCTTAAATGACCGGTTAGCCGGGAAGGTAATTGGTCAAGATGAAGCTGTCAATGCGGTAGCACGGGCTATTCGGCGGAACCGGGCTGGTTTTGATGAAGGGAACCGACCAATTGGGAGCTTCTTATTCGTCGGGCCAACCGGGGTTGGTAAGACGGAATTAGCCAAGCAATTAGCCCTAGATATGTTTGGGAGCACGGATGACATTATTCGGTTGGATATGTCGGAATACTCTGATCGGACAGCCGTTTCCAAATTGATCGGAACGACGGCTGGATATGTGGGCTATGACGATAACTCAAATACCTTAACGGAAAAAGTTCGTCGTCACCCCTACTCGATTGTTTTGTTTGATGAAATCGAAAAGGCCGATCCACAAGTGATCACGCTCTTGTTGCAAGTGCTCGATGATGGTCGATTGACGGATGGTCAAGGGAACACGATTGACTTTAAGAACACGATCGTGATTGCTACTTCTAACGCCGGCTTCTCTAATGACGCACAATTAACGGAAGATCAACCAACTTTGATCAAGCGCTTAACGCCATACTTCCGGCCAGAATTCTTAAACCGGTTCAATGCAATCGTTGAATTTAAGGCTTTGAGTAAGGATGACCTAAAAGCAATCGTTAACTTGATGCTGGATGGGGTCAACCAAACCTTAGCTAAGAAGGGCATGGACGTGGAAGTCACGGATGCTGCTAAGGACCTGATGATTGAAGAAGGTTATGATGAAACGATGGGAGCTCGACCATTACGGCGGGTGATCGAACAACAAATTCGTGATAAAGTCACGGACTTCTACTTAGATCATCTGGAAGCAAAGCATCTGTTAGCGGATGTTAGTGATGGGACGATCGTAATTAGCGAACGGTCCGATAGTGAAAAGTAAGTTAAGTAAGTTTAAAGTCGTATGAAAAGACCTCAGTACTTAGGATTAGTGCTGAGGTCTTTTGTAGTCTAATATATAAAATTATTTTTCCGAGCTTGGCTTCACAAACATTCCTGTAATCAAGCACAAGATCGTGACAATGAAGGGGAAGAAAGCCCAAGGGATAAATTGCAAAGGATTGATTTGCAAGGCTCCGGCAATGAAAACTCCGGAGACACTCCAAGGAACAATAGCGTTAACAGCGGCCCCAGCGTCATTTAAAATACGCGTGAAGAGCTCGCGAGGGATCCCTAAGTTATCAGAAGCGTGGATAAAGGATTGCCCCGGTAAGATAATGGCGAGGTAATGTTCACCAATCATTAAGTTAACCCCAATACAGGTAATAGCTGTAGCGAGGGTAACCCGTCCAGCCGTTTTGACGATTCCTGATAAATGATTAATGATCGACCCAATAATATTTAGTTTGATTAGTAAACCACCTAAGGAGAGGGCAAAAACGATCAAAGCTAAAGAAGTAAGCATACTAGAGATACCACCTTTTGAAAGTAAAGTATCAATGGTTTTATCGCCACTATGAGCAACGTAACCATCCATAATGGTTTTGGTAATCGTCGTAATACTAGTTGAAGGTTGGTGAATCCAGCCTAATAGAGCAGCAAAGATTGATCCAAGACCTAAAGATGGGATTGCGGGGACTTGTAAGATCGCTAAGACAATTAGGAGGACGACCGGTAGCAGGGCCCACCCTGAAATCCAAAAACCATCACTAAGACCATGCATCATTTGATGCACGGCGCTTAAACTAACTTGCTTGGAGTTTAAGCCGAGCAGGGTGTAAATGACGACACAAATGGCCCAAGCTGGAATATCAGTAATCATTAGGGCTTTAATATGCTTGTAAATATTGATTTCACCAACGGAAGCGGCTAGATTAGTGGTTCCGGATAGGGGAGAAATATTAGATCCACAAAAGGCTCCTGAAACGATCACCCCCGCCGTTAAACCGGGATTAATTTTCAGAGTAGCGCCAATCCCCACAAAAGCAATTCCCATGGTCGAAACGGTGGTAAAGGAGCTCCCGCAAGCGACCCCCACAAGGGTACAGACGATAAAGACCGTCGGCAAAAAGAATTGCACGGAGATAATCTTAAAACCAAAGTACATAATAGTTGGAATGGTTCCCGAAAAGATCCAAGTCGCAATTAAGACCCCAATGGATAAGAAAATAACGAGGGGGTCAACCCCGTCCTTGAGCCCGGTGCGCATCCCATCCATGATGGTCGACCATTTAAAGCCCCGTAGCCGAGCGTAAACTGCTAAAAGGGTAAAAGCGATAAAGAGTGGGGCCTGCGGTTCCTGTTGCTTAACAATAATTAATGATCCCAAAATGATAAGGATAGCAATTAAGATCATGATGCTTTCGCCAAAACCAAATTTAGGTTCAGGCCGATTAGTGGCGTGTGCGTGTTTCATTGATTTTCCTTCTTTCATACTACATAAAAAAAACACCAACAAGCTTGAGACGTTAACTCAATCTAGTTGGTGAATCTATTTAACGGATGGTTGGTCCAGATCCTTGAACACCCCTAGCTAGATTACAACACCTAGCAAAGGGATCATTAAATCACAGCTTTGCTTAGTGCGAACGTCTCTGTCCGCACCAAGTGGTCGGACATTAGGCTGAATAAGCATAGCCGTAATAATAGTTAGCTACTGTGATTAATGATGAACAAGACATCTGAATAAGCCTTCCTTTCGTTGAATAATTGTTTTTATTAAAACATGCTGAGAAATTGATGTCAATGGTTAATTATTGGATTAATGCTATAATTTAATCATTCTATTAACTTGAGGAGATACTTATGGGGACTTTACAATTTGTCATTGGGAAAGCATCACGACAACATGAAGCAGCCTTAGTCGAAGATTTAATTCAACGCTTGCAAGATCCTAAGCAATCCAAGGATCGGTTCTTTTTCTTGGTGCCCAATCACATTAAATTTGAGACGGAAGTGCGAATTTTAGCGACTCTACAAAGCCGGCTGGGCTATCGGGAACAGTATGCCCAATCACGTGTCCAAATCCTATCCTTTAGCCGGTTAGCTTGGTATTTATTGAAGAATGACCCGGCTTATCAAAGTCCCCGATTATCAAAAATGGGGCCAGTAATGTTAGTAGCCCAAATCATCCAACAGTTAAAACAAACGAATCCGCAACAGTTGGGGATTTTTCAAGGTGAGAGTGACCGCCCTGGTTTCGTCCAAGCCGTAACCGAACAAATCATCGCCTTTCAAACAGCCAATTTAACTCCCGATGATTTAATTGATCAGCCTGATTCAGTCGTTGCCCAGGCTTTACAAAGTCAGCATCAGTCCCCTAGTCAAGAAATCTGGCTCGAAAAATTAAGGATCATCAGTCAAATTTATGAACGTTACTTAACTTTAAGTGCTGATCGACTGAGCAACGTTGATATTGAAGATTTATTAGTTCAAAAGCTTCATGATCCCCAAGCCAGTCATGATCATTTCTATTTGGACCGTTACACCGGGCAGTTTTCTGCTAAGGAACAAGCGATCGTGGAAGCGATGATTCAAAATGGGGCTTCCACCATGATGAGTTTGGTAGCTGATCGGGCCTATCCCCCCCATGAGTTACCGGATGAGCATAATTTATATTATCAATCAGCCGCCCAATACCAACGATTGATAACTTTTGTAGATCAACAAACCAAAGTGGATCTATTACCTCCAATCATGGCCGCCCAGTTACCATTACGGGTGGGGAATGATTTATTAGCGGTGGAAACTTGGATGGAAGCTCAAGCCCAGTTCCAAACTCCAGAAGTCAAAGTCGACTTTCAGGGGCAGGTATCCTTTCTGGTAACTCCGACTCGCTTAGCGGAAGTGGATCAGATTGCAGCTAAAATTCGGCAGCTGGTTGCTACCAAGGGATATCGCTATCGTGATTTTTTAATTTTAACGCGACATTTAGCGAGTTATGAGAATATCATTGAGCCAATTTTTAAACGGCACCAAATTCCTTTATTTATTGATCATCAACGGTCCATGGCTAATTCACCCCTGGTAACGATGATTGAAGCGCTCTTTAAAATTAAACAAAATTATTACCAGACGGCGGATGTGATGCAACTATTAAAAACAGAATTATTGACTCCCCAAGATGTTGAGCATGCAACTTTTATGGAGGCCGTCTACCAAACTGAAAATTGGTGTTTAAAATATGGACAAGGTGGTAAGGCTTGGTTAAGAAAAGCCTGGCAGCCCATTGCAAACGAATCGGCTGACCTGATGATCACGATTAATCAGGTTCGCCAGTATATTTCCCGGGAAATCGCGCCTTTTTTAGATCAGTTGGATCAAATCACGACTGGGCGCGAATTAGCAACCGCGCTTTATCAATTCTTGGTTCAGCAGGGAGTGGATCAAGCGCTCTTGAAGTGGTCCCAAGCGGCTTTAGAAGCTGGTGATCTAACCTTGATGGAACAACCGCAGCAGGTTTGGCAAACTTTTTGCAATTTGTTAGATGAGTATGTGGATTTGGTAGGCGAGCTGACCAATGAACCAAAGGAGCTACTTGAAGAATTTATCGCCATGATCGAAGCGGCCTTTGGAGCAGCTGAGTATTCCCAGATTCCATCTACTTTAGATCAAGTAATGATTTCGGAAACTGGAATGGCCCAAACCAACCAGCGGTCAGTCGTGATTATGATGGGGTCAACGGATGACGTCATGCCAGAAATTAAAACGACTACTGGACTATTAAGTGATCCAGATTTAGATCTATTACGACAAGGTTTAAAAGCGGACCAATTCCTGCCTTTAAGTGACGTGGCCAGAAGTAATCATGAACCATTTATAAATTATTTAGGGATGTTGAGTGGGACCCAAAGGTTGATCATGACAGCAGCCCAACTAAGTGGTGATGAAAGTGAGTTAACTTTATCACCGTATTTGATTGGTCTAGCCCAGCATTTGGGGCAATGGGATAGTAATCACCAAATGGTTCTTGGAACTCAGCCCGCTCAAATCAAGCCTCAAGCCGAATTTGAACAAATCTTACCGGTGATTAGTACTCCGGCCGTGTCAATGGCTTATCTATTAGCGACTCGGCGGCTCCAAGCCGATGATCAAACCTGGTTGAGTGATGGTTGGCAAAGCCTTGCGGTAGAACTTAATCAACTGATGCCGGGTCGTTATCAGCATTTGATGGCCAGTTTAGACTACCATAATCGGACGACTAATCTACCAGCACCGTTAGCGGTAAAATTATATGGGCAACCCTTAGGTGATGATTCGCACGGTCAATTAATGGGGTCCGTTAGCCAATTGCAGACCTTTTATCAAAATCCATATGAATACTTTTTAAAGTACGGTTTACGCTTGCAACCACGTGATGAGTTGGAAATTTCAATTGATAAGTCGGGAACCTTTTTCCATGATGTGATGGATCAGTTTATGCGTCTAGTTAAGCAACAATCAGTCGATTTGGCTGATCTAGTTGATGATGAAGCCTTGTTAAAGACCTTGACTGATCAGGCAATTCAAGTGGCTAAGACTAAACAAGTCAGTGTGATGGAATTGGCAAAAAATGATCAAGTGGCGGCTTACCAAGTTTATAGTATGGAAAAAGTGGCACGGACGATGACGCGGATCTTGAGTTTGCAGGCTCAGCATAGTGACGCGCGCGCTGTAGCAATGGAACAACCATTTGGTCCGCGGGTTACTCGGCCAGGTGATGATAATCAGGTCGTTTTAACCCCCCTGCAACAACAATTACCAAACGGTAAAGTAGTAACCTTACGTGGCCGAATTGATCGGGTTGATCAAGTTGTTACTGATCAGGGGACGGACTATATCATTGTCGATTACAAATCCAGTAAACGGAAGTTTGATTTAATTGATGCTTACGTCGGCACCGATTTACAAATGCTCGCCTATCTAGACGTGGTGCAACAAAATCTTTCGAATGGTCGGGCAGCGGGGGCCATTTACCTTCACTTATCCGATCCACAATATAAAGAAACAGACTTAAAGAAGAACTTAACAACCGTTAGTTTAGAAAACCATATCTATAAAGGAATTCTCTTAAATCAAGAGGCCTTTTTAACGTCTTTAGATGATGGACTGACAAGTAAAAGTCCCAAGGGGTTAGTGATCGATGTCAATAAACTTGGCAAGCCTAAGCCGGGATTAAATCGCTCAGAGCAAAATAATTTCCAAGCTAAGTCAGGAACGTCCTTAGTTAGTCCCGATCAACTTGAATGGTTGATTAAACGAAATCGATGGTTGATTCACCAAGCGGCTAGTGAAATTTTAGCGGGGAATGTTGCCTTATTCCCGGTTCGACGGGGAGCGCATTCGGGATTGGAATATTCGGATTATTTAGATATTTATCAATTCGATCAGATGTTAGACCGGTATCGGGAAATTACTATTGACGAGGATGGGCTGATTAAAAAGATGCAAGCAGAATTGGAGGGGGACCATGAGTAGTTTTAAGCCTAGCGCCGAACAACAGCCCGCGATTGAACATCGTGGCCATGATATTTTAGTTTCAGCATCTGCGGGTTCGGGGAAAACGGCCGTCTTAGTCGAACGAGTAATTCAACTGTTAGAAAAAGATCGCCTAAACATTGATCAACTCTTAATGGTGACTTTTACGAAAGAAGCTGCCAAAAATATGCGGGAGCGGATCCGCAAACGTCTAATGGCGAGCCCGGATCAACATATGAAAGAGCAGATCAGTCGGCTTGCGGTGGCCAATATTTCGACGATTCATTCTTTTTGCGAGCAATTAATTAAGCGTTACTATTACACCATTGATTTAGATCCAAACTATCGATTAGTGACGGATGCCGAACAGAATTTATTGATGGATCAGGTCTGGCATGATCTTGTTAATGATTGGTTAACCGGGGATCAAAAAGCGACCTATCTGCGAGTGGCTGATAATTTTGCCCAAGGAGTCAAGGGAGAAGGCTTGGCAGGGGTGGTTCGCAAAATGGATCAGGAGGCCAATGCCCAGCCCGATCCCAATGGGTGGTTAACCCACCTCATCGATAATTATGAGTTGGATGATCAGCAAGCAATTACGGATACCCACTTTTATCAGGCGGTCGTTAAGCCAATAGCTCAAGCCCAATTATTGGAATTGTTAAATCAGTGGCAAAACTTATCACAAGTTGCGGAAAATGATAAATTGCGGGAGAGACTAGCGGAAGATTTGAGTAAGCTGGAGCAGCTTTTTATTAATGGAGAATTAGTTGATGATTGGGATTTATTAGTAGCGGCGACGGAGAAAAAGAGCTTTGGGATCAATCCAAAGAAAACCAAAGATTCTACGGATATCGAACTGGCCCAATTAAACCAGCGAAATGCTTTGAAAAGTCAATTGGATGAAATTCATAAGACCTATTTTAGTTGGTCTAGTCAGCGCTACCACGCTTTACTCCCAAATGCCAAAGCCATTTTGAAAGAATTAGTTAGTTTCAGTCAACAATTTCGTCAACGGTACCAACGAGCCAAACAGCAACGTCACCTGTTAGATTTTTCGGACTTGGAGCACTATGCCTATGCAATTTTAACGGGGCGAGCGGTGTTAACTAACGAGTTATTAGCAACGCATCAAGCAACCGCCACTCAAATCCGCCGGGAACTCCAATTTCAGTATCAAGAAATTATGGTCGATGAGTTCCAAGACACCAATCGTTTGCAATATGATTTATTGCAACAATTACATGATCCTAAGCGTAATCATCTCTTTATGGTGGGGGATATGAAGCAATCGATCTATCGCTTTCGTCAGGCCGATCCGACTCTCTTTTTAGAGAATTATCAACGTTTCCGCCAAGCCGATGATCCTAACGAAGCATTAGACCTGTCGGATAATTATCGCTCCATGACGAATATCACAGAGTTTACAAACGTGGTCTTTAAGCAGTTAATGAACCAAGGTGTTGGTGAGATGGATTATGATCAAACGGCTGAATTGCGGGCCAAAGCCCAATGGCAATTAGCTGATGGACAGGTCGCACCAGCACGACAAACGGAAATGCTCGTCTACCGGACCAACCATAATCCAGCGATTGTCGGGGAAGATCGCTTAACAGGTGAAGTCCAAATGGTTGCCACGCGGATTCGACAATTACTGGATGACGAAAAGGAAACCATCTTTGACCAAGACACTCAGACTATGCGGCGGATCAAGCCCAATGATATTGTCATTTTGTCACGAACCAAGGCGGCTAATAGCCAAATAGTAGAACAGTTTGGTCAACTCAATATTCCGGTGACAGTCCATGGAGTCGAAAATTACTTTAAGGCTACCGAAATTCGGATTGTGATGTCCTTACTACGAATTATCGATAATCCCTATCAAGATGTGCCTTTGGTAGCAGTAATGCGGTCACCGCTAATTACTTTACCAACTGATGAGGCTGTCATTGGTTTTACAGAGCCAGAAATGGCAATCATTAAATTAAACCATCCCGATGGTGCATACTATGAAGCAATTCAACAATTCGCCCAAGATTTTCCGGAAGATGATTTCCCAGGAAATCATGTCCGTGACGGTATCGATTATTATATAGTGGCGCAAAAAGTTAATCGACTGTTGACTTTGCTTAATCACTTGCGAGCCTGTGCTCGTCAACGGTCGTTGGCTGAATTAATTTGGGAAATTTATGATCAAACTAATTATTTGGATTATGTTGGCGGGATGCCCGGAGGACCCCAACGTCAAGCCAATCTCCATGCCTTATATGAGCGAGCTAGTGCCTATGAACAATCCAGTTTTAAAGGTTTATATCAGTTCATTCGTTTCATTGAACAAATGCAACGCAAGGATGATGATTTAGGGGTAGCGCCAGCGGACCTAGCCAATGACAGCATTAATGTCATGACCATTCATGGTAGTAAGGGCCTGCAATTCCCAATTGTTTTCTTAATTGATATGAATCATCAATTTCGCAAAGATAGTGAGGGCGTGGTAATTGAACCGCGGACCGGGATCGGGATGTCCCTGGTAGAAAATGTTCATGATCAAGCGGCCGATTTACCACCAGTGGAAGTTAAATATGAACTACCGCAACAAACGGTCATCAAAGAACAATTAAAGCGTCAAAATCGGGCTGAAGAAATGCGGTTACTATATGTGGCCCTAACCCGGGCCGAACAGCGCTTAATTATTACGGCTTCAGTTAACGATGCACCAACGAATAAACTAGGAAATTTAAAACGGGATTGGAATTTTTGCTCACAAGCGGTGCAATCAAAGAGTTTAGTTTTAAATGATGCCTTGCGTCTAAAGGCTAACTCGATGTTTGATTGGCTTGGCTTAACCTTGTTCCGTCATCCGCAGTTTCCATCAATTTTGGACGAATTAGATAAACCGGTTTTTGATGAGGGATCCCTGCAACTTGGCGACGTTGACTTTACCGTCCAATTAGTAGATCAAGCGCTGGTTCGTCAATGGCAAGCCAATTTACCAGACGTTCGCAAAGCTGGTCAGACCCAATTATCGTTATTTGGTGAGGATCAACCACCGCTATCGAAAACACAATCGCAATTAATGCAGCAGATTCTTCGGTTTGAATACCCGCATCAAGCGGCCACGGAAACGACGGCTTACCAGGCAGTTTCAACGATTCGAGAAGCTTTTCGGATTCAAGATCCTGATGATGTCGCAATGGGTCGGTTAACGATTGATGCAGATCAGGTTCGGGGCGAAGGAGCCTATTTAAAAGATACGATGGCGGTTCCAGAGTTTATGCAAACCAATCAAGCGGTGACGCCGACGGTCTTAGGAACGGCAACGCATTTGCTCTTTGAACGGTTGGATTTGAGTCATGGCGAAGTAACCTTCAGTCAAGTAAGCGCCCTACGAGATCAATTGGTAGATCAAGGCTTAATTCCATCACCAGCGGTTGGTGACCAACTTGATTTAACAGCGATTGTAGCTTTTTATCAAACTGATTTGGGCCAGCGGATTTTAGCACATCCTGATCAGGTTCAACGGGAAGTTGCCTTTTCCATGTTACTGCCAGGAGCGAAATTATTTAACAACTTGACGGACCAAGATGGACCGATTCTGGTGCATGGAATTATCGATGGCTATCTAGTTACGGACGAGGGTGTTGAGTTGTTTGACTATAAAACGGATCAAATTACCCGAACGAAATTACCGCAACTTCGGCAACGTTATCAAGGCCAGCTTGCTTTATATGCTAGTGCCTTAGCTTCGATGCTGGATTGCCCATTGGCTAAAATTAAGTCAGACCTATATTCGGTAACTTGCCAAAGTTTGGTTTAAAATTAGAAAGTCTAATTTAATTCTTGACATATTTTAATCAATTCGTTAGGATAAACACAATTAATCATCAATCATGAAAGATGAGTAGTTTCTTAAGTAGCAGCCAAGAGAGTCAGCGGTGCTGGGAGCTGATGTGCGAACGATTAACGAACATGGTCTTTTGGGAAATGAGAATCATGAGCGTTCGTAAATGATTCACGGGTGACACCGGTATTCAGTCACGGTATTCAAGTATGAGTACTAAGAGGATCCAATCAGGGTTGAACTAAGGTGGTACCACGCACAAGCGTCCTTAGGAATGGCAAGCGCTATTCCTAAGGACGCTTTTTTCATGGTTGAAGAAGTTGGAGGAAATCAAGATGAGTCGGCAAGTGAAGCGCTGGTTGGGGTGTCTAATTGTCTTAATCGTTATTTTAGGTGGGCTTGGATATTTTGGTTATCGGCGCTATCAAAGTTCACGGGTAACGACCGTGAAACTGGGTTTAGTGGGGACCGATTCGGAACCGGTTTGGAATAACGTGAAAAAGCGACTGACCAAACAAAATATCAAATTACAATATGTGGTCTTCAATGACTATGTGCAACCTGATAAGGCCCTTAAAGATGGGGAAATTGATATGCACGCTTGTTTAACCAAGTACTATTTTGAATCTTATAATAAAAGTCAGAATGCCCATTTAGTCAGCATTGGAAATACGGTTATCTCGCCTTTAGGACTGTATTCTAAAAAATATAGCAAGCTGAGCGATTTGCCAGATGGGGCTACGATTGCACTACCAAACGAACCAACCACGATTGGACGAGCCTTGAATATGTTACAAGCGGCTGGCTTGATTAAAGTTAAGGCTGGTAGTGGGATTAAGCCATCTTTGAATGATATTACGGATAATCCGAAGAACCTAAAATTCAAAGAGGTAGACCCGGCCCAAACGCCACGAGCCTTAACATCGGTTGATGCTGCAGTAATTAATGGTAACTATGCCGTTTCGGCCAAGATTAAACCCGGCGGGAAACAAGCCTTATACATGGAAAAAATTAACCAAGCCGCTAAGCCTTATGTCAATATAATTGCGGTACAAGCCAAAAATAAAAATAATAAGGTCTATCAAGCAGTGGTTAAGGCCTATCAGACCGAAGCGACCGAAAAGGCCATTCAAAAGACTTATCATGGCGCGCAGCAGGCGGCTTGGCCGATTTACGGTAAGAAGTAATTAAGGAGGTGAATAGGATGAGTTCAGAAACGGCAATTTTTGCCGGTGGCTGTTTTTGGTGTATGGTAAAGCCTTTTGATACCTATCCTGGTATTCAAAAGGTGGAAGCTGGCTATACGGGCGGTCATGTGCAAGATCCGACTTATGAGCAGGTTAAACATGGGGGAACTGGGCATACTGAAGCGGTGCGGATTACCTTTGATCCGGAAGTAGTTTCTTATGATCAATTAGTGGACCTGTATTGGCAACAAACCGATCCAACGGATGCTTTTGGCCAATTTCAGGATCGGGGGGATAATTACCGCCCCGTGATCTTTGTTAAGGATGCTTATCAAGATCAAGTGGCTCGCGCCTCGCGCACACGATTAGCGCAAAGTGGTCGCTTTACCGAGCCGATTGTGACTCAAATTGAGCCGGCTCAGCCCTTTTACCTAGCTGAAGATTATCACCAGGCATTTTATAAGAAAAACCCGGCGCGCTGGCGAGAAGAAGAGGGCGCGCGCCAGGAATTTATTAGTCAACATTGGAACAATAGTGAGGAATAGATTATGACAAAACAATTTTTACACGCTGATATCGTTGGTTCATTCTTACGTCCGGAAGATTTAAAACAGGCGCATGCTGATTTCGCGGCGGGCAAGTTGGATGCAGCCGGTTTAAAGCAAGTGCAAAATAAGGATATTCAAGAATTAGTCCAAGCAGAAGTAGCAGCCGGTTTAAAAGCGGTCACGGATGGAGAATTTAGTCGCAGTTGGTGGCATTTGGACTTTTTGTGGGGATTGAACGGGACAGAACGTTACGACTATAATGAAAGCTACAAGTTTAAGGGAAGCAAGACCCGGACGGATAATGTACGCTTGACGGGAAAGATCGCCTACAATCCAGAACATCCCTTCTTCGAAGCCTTTAAATATTTACAAAGCGTGACCCCAGCTGGTGTCGTTCCGAAACAAACAATACCATCGCCAACGATGCTCTTTCGGGATAATCGAAGCGACCTTGCCCTGAATTTTTACGACAATTGGGAAGATTACCTAGCTGATCTCGCCCAAGCCTATCATCAAACGATTCAACATTTTTATGATTTAGGCTGTCGTTATATCCAATTAGACGATACTACTTGGGCCTTCTTAATCGCTAAATTTCTGGAAACTAAGGACGACTTCCAAGAACAAGCTAAGTACCGGAAATTAGCGGAAGATGCGGTAACGGTCATTAATGGGGCCTTAAAGGATCTTCCTGAGGACTTAACCGTTACTACGCATGTTTGCCGGGGGAACTTTAAGTCAACTTATCTTTTCAGTGGCGGTTATGATGTAGTAGCGAAGTATCTGGCCCAATTAAATTATGATGGTTTCTTCTTAGAATATGATACTGATCGGGCTGGCAGTTTTGCACCATTGAAGCAGATCTGGAATAACCGGGACAACGTTCGGGTGGTGCTAGGATTAGTAACTTCGAAATTCCCTGAATTAGAGAGTGAAGATCTCTTAAAAGAACGGATCCAAGCGGCAACAGAATTTGTGCCTTTGAAGAATTTAGCTTTATCAACTCAATGTGGCTTTGCTTCAACTGAAGAAGGAAACTCCTTAACAAGTGCAGAACAATGGAATAAGATTAAATTAGTGGTTAAAGTTGCTCAAGACGTTTGGCCAGTGGATTGATAACGAACCCTAAAAATTAGAAAAATATTAAATAACAGCCCATTTGAAGTGATGCTGTGTCATTTATTATGATTTTGAATCAATAAATTGAGTAAAAAGGGACGAAAAGACTGTTCCAATCGTAATTGTGAACTTGGTGGTCAGTACACACTTTTTAGAAACTGTCCGGTAAAAAGTTAATCGATAATTCTGAAAGTTATATATTTAGATGGTGATAGATATATTAACTGAAGAACAATACTGATTCACAGCTATATGAATGCAAGTACTCACTTTAATTAATTTGTATCAACAAACATAGGTAGCACGATGCTAATATAATTTCGAAAGTATTTGGTTATGCGTGTTTGTATAAAATACAAGTTAATGTGAGGTGAATTTAATGACTGTTAAAGTACGCAAGGTTGGAACATCTATGGTTCTGACAGTACCAAGCCAAATCAAGCCACAATCCAAGGAATACACGGTTTGTGTTGCTGAAGATGGGGTGATTTTTTACATTCCAGCTAACGGTGACCAAGAAGAAATCTACGGATTAGCGAAAAAGCATGGTGCTTTCCTTCCTTACCAATTCTAAGGAAAGAAAATTAATTGAGGGTAAATAGCGCTCTAGTTTGCTAAAAATAGCGAACTGAGCGCTATTTTTCGTTATCGTTAAATTAATTTAGAAATGGGTATTATATCAAGACAGCCATTCATGATATCATTGTCATATAGAAAGAATAACAAGGAAATGATAGGAGATAACAGTCGTGTTTAAAGCATATGGTGATTTTTGGCGGCGATATTTTACCTTCACAGGGCGAAGTACCCGTTCCCAGTTCTGGTGGGCATTCTTTTGGAATGCTTTAATTGGGGTCATTTTGATCTTGATTCAAGTTGGTCTTAAGATTTTACGTGGTGCAGCAGTTGGTGACCATCTTTCATTCAGTGGTAATCAGGTGGTCATCTTCTTCTGGATGTTTTCGGGCTGGTATTTAGTTACTTTGATTCCACGATGGGCGGTGACGGTGCGGAGATTAAGAGATGCGGGTTTGCCTTGGGGATTAGTATTTCTTAAGTTATTGACTGGTATTGGTCATTTAGTATTGCTTGTTCTTGCTTGCTTACCAAGTAAAGATGATGATTAATTGTAGATAATGAAGCGGGCACCAGAAGGCTAAGTGAGCAACCTGGTGCCTGTTTTGCATTTCCGTTTCACGAGCCGAAAGCGGGGCATTGGCGGCGAGCGGAATGGTAGATACGGTACTTTACAACAAATAGTATAACTAGAAATCTTAATCCCATATTCTCATGATCATCAATTTAGTATAATGAGAGCAACTAAAGGGGATTGTTTATGCAAAAGAAGAAAAATCAGCCAGTTTCAACTTGGATTGCCATGCTAGCTTGGACGTTATCTTGGTCGGTAGTTTTACAATTTATCATTATTCCAGTGGGGCGCTGCTTAGCTAGCCAGCTGTTTTATACGGCTAATTGGCCCTTAGTAACGATTGCTAATTTAATACTAGTTATTGATCATCACCCGTGGGCTTTATTAGGCTTAGGTCTAGAAGTACTATTTGCATTGGCCTTAACTTATTGGATGGTGACAGTTTGGTTTAACGGGTTGCTTTCTATTAGTCAGGGAGAACAAATTAAATTTAAGACCGGCAAGATTTGGCGACCAGATAGTTGGAGCGGGATCAGCGTCATGCTGTTGATTGCACTTGTTGGATTGCCGTGGGTAAATTTACTGTATCGGACGCCGCTGTGGTCACAAATCCAGTTACCGATCTTCCTGTTAGATTTTTTACCTCGCCATACTTGGATATTAGCAACGGCAACAATTCTTTATTTGCTAGCGGTTTGTTTAATGTATCGTTGGGTCATGGTTTTACCCCAAATAATGTTAAATCATCTGGCGGTTCGCCAGGCGCTTCAGAAAAGTTGGCAAGAAACCAAGGGCTGGGCCGGATTACAGCTTTGGCGATCGATCTGCTTGGCGATTTTGTGGCCAACCTTAATCTTGTGGTTAATTTATGGGTTAGTCTGGGTTTCTCCCATCGCTCAACTGCCAAGATCAATGATGGGATTAGTAATTGGTGGTTTACAAATCATTAGTGAATTAGCCTTATCGATTATAGTGATTCGTTTAACGCTGGTTTTGGTTGGCTCCAGAAACTTGAAGGACGGAAATCAGGAACCATTAGATTGGCGTTGGGGTTGCTTGTTCTTGCTGGTGTTGGGATTGCTGTTGGGGAAGGCGATTTATCAGGGACAGGCGGTGAATCAAATGGCGGTTAAAAAGCTGCTAGTTATTTCACATCGGGGCGTTAATGGTCATAATGGAGTGCAAAATACTATTCCGGCACTCTTAAAGACTATTCGAACTAGTCATCCGAATTATGTTGAAATTGACGTTCACGAAACCAAGGATGGTCAATTTGTGGTTTTGCATGATGAAAACTTACGAAAATTAGCCGGAATTAATCGCCGACCGCGCCAGTTAACCCTACGGCAGTTAGAAAAGATTACCGTTAGGGAAAATGGTTATCGGGCTAAATTAGTGAGTTTAGATCAATATCTGAAGGTTGCCCAGCAACATCATCAAAAATTAATTGTGGAATTAAAAACGAGTCGATATGATTCGTCCCTCATGGTAAATCATTTTGTTCGGCGGTACGCAAAGACTTTAATAGCCCATCATGATTTAGTGCACTCGCTTGATTATCAGGCTTTAATCCAGATGCACCATGCGGCTCCACGCTTATCGATTGTTGATATTCAGGGCTATAATTTAATGAATCCACGAACCTCATTCCAGGCCTACACGATGGAGTACGGCAGTTTAAATAATCGGTTTATGCAACAAGCACATGCTCAGCATCAGCGGATTTTTGCTTGGACGGTAGATAGCCCGATGATGATGCGCCGGATGATTCTAATGGGGACTGATGGGATTGTCACCGATCGCCCCAGTGAGTTACGACGCGTTTGGCATCAGATCTACAAACTAGATCATAACCGATTGGTATTGTGGACTTATTTAAGTGGTTTTTAAAAAATTTTTCGATTAATCGTCACGATTTTTTAAATCGGGCGATTTTTATTTTGCCGAATGATTGAAGTTGTAGTCTAGTAAATGGACGTGTTTACGACCAGTAAATTCGAATGAATCCTTACTAAGTTCGGATAACAGGCAAAAGACCGTTTATGAAATGATAGCGAATTAAGCTAACGGAATAATTTAGTTATTATGAGGTGTTGAAAAATCTTTCCCTAAATTTTAATATAATTATATCTTTTAAAATATATAGTTACATATATATTAGATTATAGGTGTAGGAAGGGAAGATAGCATGCAACGTACAATCATGACGGTTTTTGGGACCCGCCCAGAGGCGATCAAAATGATGCCAGTGGTAAAAGCTCTTGAGGCATCGTCAGATTTTAGATCAGTTGTTGTCGTGACGGCACAACATCGCGAAATGTTGGATCAGGTGCTGGAAGATTTTGACCTACATCCTGATTATGATTTTAATTTAATGAAGAGTGGGCAAACCTTAACCGATATTACCAATCGAGTATTGAGTGAAATGGCTAAAGTTATTCCAGAAATTCAACCTGAAATGGTACTAGTTCATGGTGATACTTCCACCACGATGGCGGCTGCTTTAGCGGCGTTTTATCAACAAATCCCCGTTGGTCATGTGGAAGCGGGATTAAGGATGTGGCAAAAGTATGATCCATTTCCTGAAGAAATGAATCGCCAGATTACTGATGATTTAGCCACTTTATATTTCGCCCCGACTGATCAGAGTAAGCAAAACTTATTGCTGGAACATCATCCTGAAAAGCAGATTGTCGTAACCGGGAATACGGCGATTGATGCCTTACAATACACGGTTACTCAAGATTTTAAGCATCCAGTGCTCGCGCAGATTAAAAATCCTAATGCTAAATTACTCCTGGTGACGATGCATCGTCGAGAAAATCAGGGTGAACCAATGCGCCGGGCTTTAACGGCGATTAAAGAAGTGGTTGAGTCCCAACCGGATGTGGAAGTGATTTTTCCTGCCCATCTTAGTCCACGGGTACAAAAAGTGGCGCATGAGGTCTTTGATGGGGTCGAGCGGGTCCATATTATTGATCCGCTTGAGGTAATTGATTTTCATAATTTGGCTGCTCGAAGTTACTTGATTTTGACTGATTCTGGTGGGGTGCAAGAAGAAGCCCCATCGCTAGGGAAGCCAGTTTTGGTATTGCGGGATACAACGGAACGCCCCGAAGGAGTAACGGCTGGGACGTTACGCTTAGTAGGAACGGATCCACAGGTTATTAAAACACAGTTAACGGCTTTATTGACCAATAAGGCGCGTTATCAACAGATGGCGACCGCGCCAAATCCTTACGGAGATGGCCACGCAGCTGAGCGAATTTTAGAATCGTTAACAGAGTATTTGGGAGGTAAATGATGAAACGATTCCGGGGATTATTACTAACCATTGCGTTGGTTGGCTGGTTAGGTTTAATTGTTTACGTATTTATGACTCCACAAACAAAGTCGACCAAGCAAAGCGATCAGCCGGTTTCAACGAAACTTTCTACCAAGTCGGCTAAGCAGACAAGTAGTACCTATACGAACGAGGTAGCTGATATTGCGTCAGTTGCGCCGGTTGCGTCGACTGCTGACAAAGCCCCCAAGGGACCGACCTTGAAGAATCATCAATATAAAGTGATCCCTGGGCAAAAAGCAAGTTCGGGGCAGTCGGGTGAAAAAGGAACTTCTGGATCGGATGGCCGTGCTGATACGGCTGATACAGCGGATACAGCCGGGACGGCCGCAACCGCTGCCACTCGTGTGATGGTGAAATAAGGACCATTATTCTACATTGAAAGGAGGTGAGACAATACGTGAATCAGGTAATCTTTAATTTTTCGTTAGTTGGCTTAATTGTTTATTCAACTTGGTTGGTTTGTTTGATTGCTTTTGGATCGACGCCTAGAAATTACGAGTTGGAAGAACAGTATCGTGACCAACGAACGACCGTAAGTTGGAGTATCTTACAATCAATTTTGATGCTTTACGGAGTTAAACCCAAACGGCAGACGGCATCGAAAACGCCACTGTTAAAACGTGAATTGCTGGTAGCAATGACGATGCTATCAGGATTTAGGCAACGGGTTAAAAAGTTCGTGAAGCCGGAAACGGTTGAAGAATCATCAATTAAGAGTTTAATCATTTTAGTGCCGGCGATGAATGAAGAACCGGTCATTAAAAAGACGATTGCTGGCTTTTTAGAAAGTACGCGACACTTATCGATGGTTAAGATGGTGATCATTGATGATGGTTCAACCGATGAGACTGCCAATGAGGTGCGCCAAGCAATTAGTCAGTATGCTTGTGCCGATCGGGTTCAGTTGATTCAGCGTTTTAAGCCCAATGCTCAAACTGGGAAAGGTGACGCTTTAAACTGGGCCTATCATCGCGTGGTTGATCAAGAAACCGATCCATCACGGGTCGTCTGTGGGGTACTTGATGCCGATGCTTACATGCGTCCAATTGATTATGAACGAGTAATCAAAACTTTCAGCCAAAGTCCTAAACTTGCTTTATTGCAAACCCGGGTCAAAATGGTGGAATGTCACAACCTCTTACAAATTTTGCAGGATGTTGAATTTACCGTAATTAATAACTGGATTCAAAATACCCGAAATAAGATTAATAATGCGGCTGCTTCTGGGAATGGCCAGTTCATCCGGGCTAGCTCGGTCACTCGCTATGACCCGTGGGGGAATGCTTTATTAGAAGATTTTGAATTTAGTACGCGGTTCTTGTTAGAAGGCAAAGAAACCCGTTATGCCCCCGATATCGTGGTTTATCAAGAGGCGGTGGATAAGGTCAAAGCCTTTGTTCGCCAGCGTACTCGCTGGACCCAAGGTGGTATGGATTGTTTAACGGGATACTGGGGACGGATTTTAAGGAATAATCATGTTGGTGGGCTAGCCAAATTAGAAATGAGCTTTTACATGTTGATTCCGTTTACGACGATTCTATTCGGGATTGCGAATCTATATGTTTTAGGATATGTAATTGCTAATCTTTCACAGTATTGGCTGTTATTGATCGGCTTGTTAATGATTAATTACAGTATCGATCTCCTAATTTGCTATAACTATCTAAAAATTTCGCAAGAAGAACAGACACCGCAAATCTATTTTGCTTGTATTTTGTTAATTTTATATAACTACATTCTGTATCCTGCTATTATTATTGCCTTATGCAATAAATTACGTGGGATTACAAAGTGGGAGAAAACAACCCACGGAATTCAAGATCAAATTGGAAATTAAATCTACGAGGTAATAACATGAAAAAATGGACGAAAGTTTTGACAACGACGGCCGCAGCTGCCTTTGCATTGACCCTTGCGGGAACAGCAACTGCTAATGCGGATACCACCACTACTGATACTACGACAGCTGATGTCGCCTTGACATCATCAGTAGCAACGACTGCAACTCAAGCTGATGTAACCACAACAGCTCAAACTGCTGGCACGGCAACGACCACGACGACGGCCGAAACTGCAAGCACCGCTACGACAGCTGATGTAGCGCAAGTTGCTCCCGTAGCTGAAGTTGCTCCGGTGGCTGAAACGGCAACGACTGCTGCTACAGCCGGCACTGCTGCCACAGCTGGCACTGCTGCCACGGCTGGCACTGCTGCTACGGCCGGCACTGCTGCTACAGCTGGCACTGCTGCCACAGCTGGCACTGCTGCTACGGCTGGCACTGCTGCCACGGCTGGTACTGCTGCCACAGCTGGCACTGCTGCTACAGCCGGCACTGTTGCTACGGCTGGCACTGCTGCCACGGCTCCTACTGCTGAAACCGCTCCGACGGCACCAACAGCACCAAAGGCTCCAAATCATGGTCACCACTGGAAGCCAGCTCACCATGGCTGGAACCCATGTGCATGGTCATGGGGCTGGACACCATGCTACGCAGTTAGTTACTACGTGGTTTACTGGTTCTGCTAATTATTTCAATAGAGACTGGTAAGAAATTAATTTCTTACCAGTCTTTTTGTTCGCAATCAAGCTGTAATATAAATGAAATTTATGTTAACCATTTTTTGCGTTGTTGTTATTTTTTGTTAAAGATTATCTTGTATAGTAAAGTTATCGATTTTTTAGGAGGATCTGATGATTTTTAAATCCAAGATAAGTAAAATTTTAATGGCCAGCCTGTCTCTTGGGGCATTAATGACCACAAGTGTTGTCCCAGCATTTGCTGATGATAATCAAAGTGATCAAACCACGACGACAACTACGACTAATAATTCAATGAGTGTGAGCGAGGCTTTAGCGGCCTTAGAAGCGCAACAAGGAAATACTTTATATAATGGGCAATGTTATGGATTGTCAGCTTGGTATGCCGAACAATTAGGTGGCCCAACCATGATGGGGAGCGGTCATGAGTACGCCCAAGATATTGGGTCTGACTATGACTGGGCAAGCTATGGCTTTACAGTGACAAATTACCCAAGCATCAGTGACATTAAACCTGGCGATATTATTTGTTGGGAAGCTGGTGGGGCGCTTAGTCCAGGAATCTATGGACATACGGGCGTGGTTGTTTCGATTGATAGCGATGGGAACATGGTTACCTTGGAACAAAACGCTGAAAATGGTCAAGTTGTATCGCAATACAACCGGACCTATAGCCAAACGACAATTAAGAGCGTCATTCATAAAAATTAATAGATTAGCAAAGCAGCCCGCTTTTTAACGGGCTGTTTTAATTTTTCTCCTCACAAAGCCGAACAATTTTAGTTATTTAACCATTAATTGTCAATATCTAGACTTGCAATCTGGTAGCTGATTTTGTAGTATTATTAAGTAATTGTGCAATCGAAAAATGAGGTGATTATTTATGGCATCAGTAGTGATTGTTGGTAGTCAATGGGGTGACGAAGGGAAAGGTAAGATGACCGATTACCTGAGTCAAGATGCTGACGTCGTGGTTCGTTCACAAGGGGGGAATAACGCAGGGCATACGATTGCCTTTGATGACAAGAAGTTCTCATTGCGATTAGTGCCATCGGGGATTTTTAGCCCTGGTAAATTGGCTGTTGTTGGTAATGGGGTGGTGGTTAATCCCAAAGCTCTCTTAGAAGAATTACATTATCTTCAAGAAAAAGGGATCGACGTAAGTGGCTTAAGGATTTCGAATCGAGCTCACTTAACGATGCCTTACCACATTTTATTGGATAAATGCCAAGAAGCAGCTAAAGGTGACCATAAAGTGGGGACAACCCAAAATGGGATTGGTCCGACTTATATGGACAAGGTTTCGCGGATTGGGATTCGGATGTGTGACCTATTAGAAAAGGACACCTTTGCTGAGAAGTTAAAGCAAAATTTAGCGATCAAAAATGACTTATTCACCAAGGTTTATAATGTTGATCCAATTAATTTTGATGACATTTTTGAAGAATATTACCAATACGGTCAAGAATTGAAACAATACGTGACGGATACTTCGGTGCTGATTAGTGATGCCTTAACCAATGGTCAAAAGGTCCTCTTTGAAGGGGCACAAGGCACCATGTTAGATATCGATCATGGGACTTATCCATATGTTACTTCATCGGTACCAACTGCCGGTGGGGCCGCAACGGGAGCTGGGGTAGGTCCAGAATTGATTAATACAGTTGTCGGAATCTGCAAGGTATACTCAACTCGGGTAGGAGCTGGTCCTTTCCCAACGGAATTGCATGATGAAATTGGGGATCATATTCGAGAAACCGGTCATGAATATGGAACCGTGACTGGCCGCGCCCGTCGGGTAGGTTGGTTTGATAGTGTTGCCATGCGTCATGCCCAACGGGTTAATGGAATGAACTACCTAAGTTTGAACCTTTTGGATGTGCTTGATGGCCTCGATACGGTTAAAATTTGTCGCTCCTACAAGTTAGATGGTGAAATCATCAACTACTATCCAGCTAGTTTAGCTGAGCTAGAACGATGCGAACCTGTTTATGAAGAATGGCCGGGTTGGCAAGAAGATATTACTGGGGTTACCGAGTTTGACCAATTGCCAGAGAATGCGCAAAAGTACCTGCGACGGTTAGAAGAATTATCAAATGCCAAATTAGCAACGATTTCCGTCGGCCCTGATCGGGAACAAACGATCATTTTGACCAACCCTTGGGAGGGTTAAAGAGAATCTAACAAATGATTGACAAGCCAGTGTTAGCAAAGTTAAACTTATGTTAACAAACCTTTAAAGTTACCCGGTGAGGTGCCTAAGGACTGACTATGTTGAATGAAACTAGCTCGTTTTAGTCCTGGCACTAAAACGAGCTTTTAATAATCAAAGGAGTGGGAATTTTGGCACGAGAAATCGTTGATGGGTCCAGTATGCAACGAGCATTAACCCGGATTACCTATGAAATTATTGAACAGAACAAGGGTGTCGATAACTTAGTTTTTGTAGGAATTAAGACTCGGGGGGTTTATTTAGCCCAACGTTTGGCAAAGCGGATGGAACAATTAGAAGGGGTAAAGGTACCAGTCGGTTCTTTAGATATTACCCTGTATCGTGATGACCGTCATCAAGCTGACCATACGGTGGAACCAACCGTGACGAGCGCTGATATTGATTTTGATATTAATGATAAGCACGTTATCTTGGTAGATGATGTTCTATATACTGGACGGACCGTGCGGGCTGCTTTGGATGCTTTAATGGATTTGGGACGTCCCAAGCGGATTTCACTGGCTGTCTTAGTCGACCGGGGACATCGGGAATTGCCGATTCGGCCGGATTTTGTCGGTAAGAATATTCCGACGGCCGTTAATGAAACGGTCCATGTGGCGGTGGAAGAATACGACGGTAACGAAGGTATTACGTTAGAATGACTATCACATTTGAATTGACTCCAGAGAGGGCAAAATTGTGATTGAGCAACGCAGTTCTCAATGGGGAGGACTGTGTTTTTTATTAGGAGAAAGTAATGGAACATTTTGTACCAATGGTGGCAATCGATGTTGATACGAAAGAAGCTGCCGAACAGCTATTTGATCAATTGAGTGCCTTAGCCGATAAGCCAATTGTGAAGATTGGCATGGAATTGTACTACGCTAATGGTCCGGTAATTATTAAGGCTGCCCAGGCTAAAGGCTTAAAAATTTTCTTGGATCTTAAGGGTTATGATATTCCAAATACTATTCGTCGGTCGATGGAAATTCTTGGCCAATTGGGGGTCGATTTTACTACGGTCCATGCGGCCGGGGGATCGAAAATGATTCAAGCGGCTAAGGAAGGTCTGACAGCCGGAGCCAAGACAGTTAATTTGCCGACACCTAAGTTATTAGCAGTGACCCAATTAACTTCAATGGATGAGGACACCATGCATCGGGAACAAGGCATTCCGGGAGCATTAGTAGATTCAGTCAAGCGCTATGCGCAACTGGCTGAAAAGGCTGGGGCTGATGGGGTCATTTGCTCGGCCTTAGAGGTTAAAGCCATTCGAGAGGTTACTCAGGATGACTTTTTATGTGTAACCCCAGGAATTCGACCGAACCTCAATCAAACCGATGATCAATCCCGGGTAGTTACCCCTGCTCAAGCGCGCCAAATTGGTAGTAATGGCATTGTGGTTGGACGACCAATTACGCAAAGTGATGATCCAGTTGCTAGTTATCAAACAATCTATCAAGCATTTATGGGAGAAACAAAATGACAAATTATGCTGAAAAAGTTGCACAAGGCCTTTTAGATATTCAAGCAGTGACCCTGAGCCCAGATCAACCATTTACCTGGGCGAGTGGGTTACATTCACCAATTTATACCGATAATCGGCTGACCATTTCTTATCCTGATGTGCGGGCGAATATTTACCAAGGCATGGTGAAATTAATTAAGGCGAACTTCCCAGAAGCAGAAGTGATTGCCGGAACAGCTACAGCTGGGATTCCCCATGCCGCTTGGGTTGCTCAAGCTATGGATTTGCCATTCATCTATGTTCGGTCAAAGCCCAAAGACCATGGACAAGGTAAACAAGTTGAAGGGGTTTTAAAATCAGGTCAAAAAGTGGTGGTAATCGACGACTTGCTTTCCACGGGGGGCAGCGTTTTAAAGGCGGCTCAAGCAGTTAATCGTGAAGGGGGTCAGGTTCTCGGGGTAGTTGCGGTTTTCTCTTACCAATTACCAGCCTTAGACCAGAACTTTGCGGAAGCCGGTCTTAGCTATCAAACCGTCACTGATTACACCACCTTAATTACCACTGCAGAACAAAAACAATTGATTAACCAAGATCAATTGGCATCATTACATCAATGGCGAGAAGATCCACAAGCGTGGAGTGATCAACATTAAAAAATAGCGGCGACTGATGAAACGATTTGCTTCATCAGTCGCCGTTTTGTGAGTTGGCTTACTATTTCCAATATTTAGCGCGGGTTAATACTTCTTGTGAATGTTGATCCGCTGGTCGATAGCCTTTGTGGAAGAGATGGCGGAAGTATAAGTAATTATATACAAAGCCAAAGAAAATGGCGGGGAATGGTAAGGCGAACATCCATTGCCAACCAAAGACTACTGATACTAGGTAGTAGTCAGCATCAATAAAAAGCATTACTAAAAAATTATACCAATCACCCCGGAAAATAGCGGGGAAAAATCCGAACCAGAGAGTGGTCCAGGAAAAACCAACCTTAGCAATCCTGATATCACCTTGGTCGTTAATGATTTTGGCATAATTTGGTGGAATGGGTAAGTTATTAAAAAAGTCTTGGTTGTTATTCCCAAAGGGGTTTTGCATGAGAGACTCCTTTATATAGTATACTGATTCCTTTATCTTAACATATGTCTGAAGACATCACTAATAATCTTCATTGAGGTGTGATAAACTCGAACCAATGAAAAGGAGTCGGCTATGTTATTCTTCTTAAATGATAATTTACAAACTAATAAGTCGGGAATTGAGCATGCGCAAATTAAGCGCCAGCATTTATTTAATAAATTCAATTCCCCGGCCAAAATTGTGACGCGCCAATATTCGAATGAATTACATAAAATTACCCAAGCCGCTGGAGTGGAAGATCAAGACTTTATTAACCTGTTCGACTACTTTCAAGAGACTCTGATGGTAGAGTATCATCCTAAACAGATTCAAGAATTGGCCATTGATCCATCCTGGAAACGGCAAGCGGATGGAGTTAATTATAATTACTATGCGGGCAAACATCGCGTGATGTATGTTCGACGGGACAAACGGGATCACCATGTGTTGAATCAACAATATTTTGACCGCTTTGGAAAACTAGTTAAAGTGGCTTGGTTTGATTATCGGGGCTTCTTGTCGGTGGATCAATTGTATGATTGGTCCAACCAGATTACAGTGCAGAATTATTATCGTCCGGATGGGAGTTTGGCAATTCAAACCACGAAAACCCTGAATAAACGGGAAAAAGAACAACAAGTATATCATCTGGTTAATTATCGTGGTCGTGATTATCAGTTTACCAACTTTGATGATTTAACCCGCTTTTTCTATGACGAGTTAGTGACTGATCCAGCAATCGTGGGTGATCAAAAGGTTGGCTTAATTGTTGACCGTAGTTATGAAATGGGATGGGCAGTTTTAAATATGCATCACCGCGTGTCACGCTGGCTGCAACTCCACAATAATCATCTTAATAATGGGGATGACATTATGAATTCACCGCTGAATTATAATTATACCTGGGGTTTAAACCATGCTCAGGATTGGGATGGAATCATTGCTTTAACCCCACAACAGGCAGCGGATGTGGCAGCGCGGTTTGCTAAAGAGACGCGCGTCCTGCAAATCCCTGGGCCAATCGTACCTGATGAAGTCTTAAAGGCCCCGCGAGTGCCGTTTGAACAACGTAGGCCAGGACTAGTAGTGGTTGTGGCCCGGCTTTCCGCCGAAAAACAACAAGATCAACTTCTCCAAGTCTGGCCCCAGATCAAAGCAGCGGTTCCAACGGCTGAGTTAGAGCTGTGGGGCTATGCAAATGATCATTTTGATGACAAACTAAAGGAACTTGTCGACCAACTTCAGATCAAGGGGTCAGTTCATTTTAAGGGTTATACCAGTGATGTGGCACAAGTATATGATCAGGCCCAAGTAATGGTCTTACCATCACGAGCCGAGGGTTTACCCTTATCACTAGTTGAAGGACAATCCCATGGGGTAGCAATTGTGGCTAATGACATCAAGTATGGTCCGGCGGCAGTGGTAATTGACGGTCAGGATGGGTACCTAACACAAAATGGTGATGGGGATGGTTTAGCTAAGGCCATTATTGATCTATTGAGCCATCCAGATAAATTGCGGCAATTCAGTGCCCGTGCCTATCAAGATAGTGAACGATATTCGGAAGCTAATGTGATGCAACTATGGAAGAACTTAATTTCAATCGTGGAGGGAGAATAAGGATGTTCTTTTTCGTGAATCGGTATTTATTACCGCGAAATTCGAGTATCGAACATACGGAGCTAGCACGCCTACGTTTGTTTAAGCGTCATCAAAGCCCGGCTCAACTAGTCCTGCGTGATTTTTTACCGAACCTTGATCAGACTTTACAACGTTTTGACTTGGATCGAAGCCAAGTGACGACCTTATATGATTTTTTTGCGGGCACCCAAGATTATGTCGGGGCTCCCTTAAAGATCGATGACCTCGCTTTGCCGGTGGATTATCAAATCGGGACGGGCAATAACTTTCGTCAGGTCACGCTAGGCGGCCGATTGGTGGCAGAAATCTACTTTATTGGGGGGACGGTGGCCCAGATTGGCCGGATTGACTATTTCGACGATAGTGGCAATAAGACTTTGAGTCAGGTTTATGATTGGCGTGGCTTTAAGTGCCTAGATCGCAGCTATGGGAAACAAGGGGAACTATTTTACGAACAGTACTATCGGCCAAATGGGCAACGTTATCTAGAACGTTACTATGTGCAGTCAACCAAGAATACGGCAATCAATTCTCTAAATATCTTGAAAGACTATCAGGGACATGATTATTTCTTTGATAATTTAGATGACCTATTCACCTTTTTCTTAGATGAATTGAATCGCTCCCATGGTGAAAATAATCAATTTATTGCCGATCGACCACAAGAAACGATTAACCCAGTCTTGCGGATGCAGACGAAGGCTCATAAATATCTGTGGATGGCCATGCCAGAAGGCGGCGATCGACCAGATCAAGCGCATGGACCATTAGCAACCCTTCTACAAGCAGCCTTAGTTTCAAATGTTAAAGCATGGGATGGAATCTTAGCCGCCAGTCAGGAACAGGTGACGAATCTTCGAGCACGGGTTGGTAATCAGGTGCCGGTATATCAAGTGAGCCCCGTGGTTATAAAATCAGTGGCAGTAACCGAGCCAAAAACCCCGGCGGACTTTGAGATGATTTATGTCGGTCGGATTGCTCCTGATAAACAAATTGATCAATTGCTGCAGATATTTGCCCAAATTCATCAACAAGTTTCAAAGACGCATTTAACCATTTATGGTTACTGCAGTGACCAGTTACGGAGGGGATTAGATCAATTGATTGAAGAGCTAAAACTTCAAGGAGCCGTTACTTGGGCGGGCTACCAAGTCGATTTATCTAAAGCTTACCAAGAAGCTGATTTGTACTTAGATGCTAGTCGTATCGATGCTTTTCCCTTAGCGATGGTTGAGGCCTTGGCTCACTCGGTGCCAGTGGTCAGCTATGATTTTCAATATGGGCCAAAGGAATTAGTTCAATCAGGGGTCAATGGTGAATTGGTACCAGTTAATCAAGTAAGTCAATTTGTGCAAAAAGTAGTACAACTTTTAAAAAATCCGGCAAAATTAAATCAATATCGGCAGCAAGCCGGTGCTCAGTTAGCCAATTGTCAGGATGAGCTGGTTTGGCAACAATGGGAGCGCCTAAAATAGTTAATTATGAGAATTAGTTTAATTTATTAAGGCGAAGTGGTTGACGATCCCTGGAATTCAGCTATAATAAAAAACATATTAATTATGAACGAATAAACATATCGAAAAGCAGAGTAGTAACTGGCGATTAGCAAGAGAGTTCTCGGGTGGTGAAAGAGGATGATTTAAGGTTATGAAGATGGGCTTGGAATGGCACTAGCGATTATTTAGCTAGTGACGGGGTTGCACACGTTATTAGTGCAAGGTAATTCTGTTTGATCAGAGTAACCTAGCAAGGCTATTTTTCGTGAGGAAGTAGCAAACTAAAGGTGGTAACACGAGCACTCGTCCTTTATCAGAGATGATTGGGGCGGGTGTTTTTTTATTCGTCATAAAACAAAAAGAGGTAGATCGAGATGCACAAGAAACGTAATTGGACCATTGGGATTATCATTGCTGTAGTGGTGGTGATTGGCGCTTACTTTAGCTTTTTCCATCATTCTCAGACTAGTCAAAAGACCGTGACAGTCGGGGTGGTTGATAGTTCCAAAGCTGATGTGGCAATCTGGAAACAAGTTGCCAAAACGGCAAAGGAAAAATATGGGATTACCGTTAAAACCAAGACCTTTACTGATTACAATCAGCCCAATAAGGCGCTTAAAAATGGGGACATTGATTTAAATGCTTTCCAACACCAAGCCTTTTTAGATGAATGGAATAAGGCTAATAAAGGTAATTTAGTTTCAATCGGGAAAACGGTGATTGCCCCGATCCGCTTATTCTCAACTAAGTACAAGAGCATTAATGATTTACCAGATGGCGCCACGATTGCGGTTCCTAATGATGCCACCAATGAATCTCGGGCCCTGTATGTGTTAAAGAATGCTGGTTTGATTACCTTTAAGAAGGGCACAGGGAAATTAGCAACAATCTCGGATATTAAGACAAATAAGAAGAATCTGAATATCAAAGAAATGGATGCTTCGCAAACAGCGCGGACTTCGGATGATGTAGATGCTGCAGTAGTAAACAATACCTATGCCAATGCCGCTAAGTTAAGTAGCAAGGATGTCATTTATACCGAGCCGGTTAATAAAGATTCAGAACAATGGATTAATATCATTGTGGCCCGGAAGCAGGACAAGAACAATCAAGCCTATAAAGATGTGGTTAAAGCCTATCAGACAGCTGCCGTTAAGAAACTTTACCAAAAGTATTATGGCGATACCGAAAAGACAGCTTGGGATTTGAACTTAAAGTAGTTTAGAAAGGATATTTATATGAGCGATATTATTGCCTTAGATCATGTTGATGTAACCTTCCATCCGGAAAAGAACCAGGAAGTAAAAGCTGTTCAAGACGTTAGCCTGCACGTTGCCAAAGGTGATGTCTATGGGGTGGTTGGTTATTCGGGTGCTGGGAAGTCCACCTTAGTAAGAACTATCAACCTCTTACAAAAGCCGACACAAGGGCGGATTGAAGTCAACGGGACCGTCCTCTTTGATGATCAAAAACAGCAAATTTCTAATAAAGAGCTTCAAGAAAAACGGCGGAAGATCGGGATGATTTTCCAACACTTTAACTTGTTAGATGAAACCACCGTCGTTGAAAACGTGATGTTTGCCCTTAAACATAGCAAACTAAAAGAAAAAGAAGTGCAAGCTAAAGCGGAAAAGCTATTAGACTTAGTTGGCTTATCTGATAAAGCCAAGGCCTTTCCAGCCCAACTATCTGGAGGGGAAAAACAACGGGTGGCTATTGCTCGGGCGTTATCCAATGACCCGGATATCCTAATTTCGGATGAAGCAACTTCGGCTTTAGATCCCCAAACGACCAATCAAATTTTGGATCTACTGAAGGATCTGAATGAGAAGTTATCGCTAACGATTGTCTTAATCACGCACGAAATGGATGCCGTTAAGCGGGTTGCGAATAAGATTGCCGTCATGGAATACGGGAAGATTATTGAGCAAGGAACCTTGCATGACATTTATTTAAAGCCCCAACAAGAATTAACTCGACAATTCGTGGGTGGTTCACTGGCGGCGATTGATACCCTGCGTGCCTACAATTTGGAACAATTGTCCGCCAGTCAGCGGCTTTACCAACTCGTCTTTAGTGCTAAAAACGTTGGTGAATCGGTCATTATTTCCCTATATAAAGAATGTGGGGTTGATGTTTCTATGCTTTACGGAAACGTGGAAGTCTTGGGTAATGAGCCGGTGGGGACGCTCTTTGTGATTGTAGAAGGAACTGACGAGCAACATGCTAAGGCATTGGCATACTTGAAAGAAAAAGAAATCGAAGTAACGCGAATTGATGATCGGGGGATTTGGCATGATTAATTTATTAAATTCTTGGTTCCCAAATGTGAGTTCCTTAGGATGGACTGGCGATAGCGGTTGGGGAACGGCAATTGGACAAACCATTTATATGACGGTATGGCCCGCAATTTTCGGGGGTATCATTGGGTTAGTTTTTGGGGTAGCCTTAGTAATTACCAAACCAGGTGGTATTTTAGAAAATGCCTTCTGGTTTGGTCTCTGTGATAAAGTTGTCTCAGTTTTCCGGGCGATTCCATTTATTATTTTGCTAGCTTTCATCGCTCCTTTTACCCAACTATTAGTGGGGACGCAAATTGGGATGACGGCTGCGTTAGTTCCATTGTCAGTCGGCGTGGCACCTTTTTATGCTCGGCAGATCCAAGTGGCCTTAGAAAGCGTTAACCCCGGGAAAGTGGAAGCAGCCCAAGCCCTGGGAGCAACCAACTGGGACATTATCCTTAACGTCTACTTAAAAGAAGCCCGGTCAGAAATTGCCCGGGTTTCCACGGTGACCTTGATTTCATTGGTATCCTTAACGGCTATGGCCGGGGCAATTGGGGCTGGTGGCCTTGGGAACACGGCGATCTCGTACGGATATAACCGTTTTAACAATGACGTGACCTTTGTAGCGACATTGTTGGTCTTGCTCTTTGTTTTAATTATTCAATTAATCGGTGATTGGTTAGCCAAGAGCCTCAACCACCAAAAACGTTAGTTTAAACGAAAGTAGGTTGACGCATGGAAAAAGCAGAACGAATTCAAATTTTACGGGATTTAATTCAGATTCAATCTGTCAACGGCAATGAATTGGCGGTGGCCCAGTACTTACAAAAGTTATTTGCTCAATATAAAGTTGAAGCTCAGGTCTTGCCCTTTGGTGATCAACGGGCGAATTTGCTTCTGGAGGTCGGTGATGGAGCCAATGATCAAGTTCTAGGAATCACCGGTCATATGGATACGGTGACGACTGGCGATCTGGAAAAATGGGAGTATGATCCCTTTGCGGCGACCGTCGTTGGTGATCGGCTTTATGGCCGCGGGGCTGCCGATATGAAAAGTGGTCTGGCCGCCCAAGTCATTGCCATTATTGAATTAGTGACTGCTGGACAGAAGCTTCCTGGGAAGGTTCGGTTAATTGCCACGGCTGGCGAGGAGTATGGGACGCCGGGGGCTAATCGGTTAGAAGCGGCTGGGATCGCTCAAGATCTTAGCGCCTTGATCGTTGGGGAACCCACCAGTGGGAATGTTATTTATGCCCATTCAGGGAGTTTGAATTATCGGGTTACTAGTGTTGGTAAGTCGGTACATAGTTCTCGTCCTGCTGACGGGGTTAATGCGATTGATAGTTTGATTGATTTTTGTGTCGGCGAACGCCAGCTCTTTGATGACACCCCAGTCGATCCATATTTGGGAACCGTTAAACACAGTGTGACCATTTTTAAGGCTGGTGACCAAGTGAATACAATTCCTGATCAGGCCGAAATTAACGGGAATATCCGGCCAACCAAGGCTTTTCCTAATGACCAGGTGATCGCTAAATTGCAGGCCTTAGTAGATCAAATTAATCAAGCGGGACAGGCGCAATTAAGTTTGGAGATTATTCATAGTTTCTGGCCGGTGGCATCTGATCCTGATGGTAAGCTAGTGCAATTGGTTTTAAAGGCTTCTCAAGAGGCTTATAGTTCCCTTGCTGAACATGAACAACCCAAACTAACGATCATTAATGGAGCGACGGATGCCAGTGTCTTTGTCAAGCATCATCAGGATCTCCCAGTCGTTTTGTTGGGGGCTGATAATTGGAACATCTCCCATCAAGTTAATGAGTACACGACGATTTCAAGCTTTTTAGCCACGATTGAAGCCTACAAGACGATTATTAAAGATTATTTTGCATAGATGAAAAACGGTCCAGATGCCATTGTTGGTCACTGGG
>NZ_AICN01000078.1:0-79918 GCF_000247775.1 Limosilactobacillus gastricus PS3 | reverse complement strand
TATTTGGAGGATTAGCTCAGTTGGGAGAGCGTCTGCCTTACAAGCAGAGGGTCACAGGTTCGAGCCCTGTATCCTCCATTGAGCGATATAAGCTCATGAGCCGTTAGCTCAGTTGGTAGAGCATCTGACTTTTAATCAGAGGGTCGACGGTTCGAGCCCGTCACGGCTCATTGCTATTATATAAGGATATAAAGCATTGGCTGTTAAGCCGACTTAGCTCAGTTGGCAGAGCATCTGTCTTGTAAACAGAAGGTCGGAGGTTCGAACCCTCTAGTCGGCATTAATTAAATATTTTATGCGGAAGTAGTTCAGTGGTAGAACATCACCTTGCCATGGTGGGGGTCGCGGGTTCGAATCCCGTCTTCCGCTTTGCCAATTCCATTTTTGTAATCTGCCGGGGTGGCGGAATTGGCAGACGCACAGGACTTAAAATCCTGCGGTCAGTGATGACCGTACCGGTTCGATCCCGGTCCTCGGCACCATATGCACCTATAGCGCAATTGGATAGAGTGTCTGACTACGAATCAGAAGGTTGCAGGTTCGACTCCTGCTAGGTGCATTTCAACGGGAAGTAGCTCAGCTTGGTAGAGCACCTGGTTTGGGACCAGGGGGTCGCAGGTTCGAATCCTGTCTTCCCGATTGGTAATTTTTTAATATGATTCCTTATTCGCGGTGTAGCTCAGCTGGCTAGAGCGTCCGGTTCATACCCGGGAGGTCGAGGGTTCGATCCCCCCCGCCGCGATTTGGGTGGCTTTTTGGACCTTTAGCTCAGTTGGTTAGAGCAAGCGGCTCATAACCGCCCGGTCGTAGGTTCGAGTCCTACAAGGTCCATATTTGATTACCATACAGTTGAATATTTTGGAGGATTACCCAAGTGGCTGAAGGGGGCGGTCTTGAAAACCGCTAGGTCGTTAACGCGGCGCAAGAGTTCGAATCTCTTATCCTCCTTTTTATTATCGCGGGGTAGAGCAGCCTGGTAGCTCGTCGGGCTCATAACCCGGAGGTCGTTGGTTCAAATCCAGCCCCCGCAATTATTTGGTCCATTGGTCTAGTTGGTTTAGGACGCATCCCTGTCACGGATGAGATCACGAGTTCGAGTCTCGTATGGACCGTTTGTATATTTTGGCTCGGTAGCTCAGTTGGTAGAGCAACGGATTGAAGCTCCGTGTGTCGGCGGTTCGATTCCGTCCCGCGCCATTTTATGCGGGTATAGTTTAGTGGTAGAACCTCAGCCTTCCAAGCTGATGACGCGAGTTCGATTCTCGTTACCCGCTTTTTAAACTAAATATGGGTCTATAGCTCAGCTGGTTAGAGCGCACGCCTGATAAGCGTGAGGTCGGTGGTTCGAGTCCACTTAGACCCACTTTTGGAGAAGTACTCAAGTGGCTGAAGAGGCGCCCCTGCTAAGGGTGTAGATCGGGAAACTGGTGCGAGGGTTCGAATCCCTCCTTCTCCATAATGGCCCGTTAGTCAAGCGGTTAAGACACCACCCTTTCACGGTGGTATCGTGGGTTCGAATCCCGCACGGGTCATTTTATTATCGCGGGGTAGAGCAGCCTGGTAGCTCGTCGGGCTCATAACCCGGAGGTCGTTGGTTCAAATCCAGCCCCCGCAATTATTTGGTCCATTGGTCTAGTTGGTTTAGGACGCATCCCTGTCACGGATGAGATCACGAGTTCGAGTCTCGTATGGACCGTATTGTAAAAAAGATCGAAGCAATTAGCTTCGATCTTATTTTAGTTTAAAATACGAAAATCTTGATGGTAAAAGGTATTTTGCGGATCACGATTACTAAATGATTTTAAAGGTTGGTATACGTTACTGTTTAACCATTCCTGTAAGGCTGCTTCACTTTCCCAACTCGTAATCAATATTATGTGATTAGAATCTTTTAGATCCTGCATGATAAAGGCTGCTGAAAATGCTGCTAGTTGTGTTTTGTTAAAGACCTGCCGGGCAGTTTCTAATAATGATTCTCGTTTTTTTACATCATCGTTGTATGATTCAATATGAACGACTCCGCTCAGCTTATTATCATAATAATGTTCAAGAACTTGATAACTGATCGGGCTAACAAAATTACTCTCACGGTTTCCAGTTACATCAAAAAGATAGGTTCGATTGGAGCTGATTTCATTTGCTAATCGATATTGACGGTCTGGATTATTGTCAATTATAGTTTTGAGAATACTAGGTGATCCTGAAGTATAGTGTAAATAGTTCATCATAAGATAACCCCCTTTACATATATTATAATTCTATTTTATAGTTTGAGTCGGACAAAATTACACTTACAAAAAGTAATTAAAATTTTCTTAAAGGGGTATTTTTCTTACAAAAAGATAGTATAATTAAGATAGTGAATTTGACATAGGGAGGTTGATTTTATGGTTACCTTATATGTAACGCCAAGTAGTACATCAAGTCGGAAAGCCCGGGCTTGGTTTGAAAAACACAATATTCCATTTAATGAACGTAATATTATTGCTAATCCATTATCTATCGATGAAATCAAATCGATTTTACGAATGACTGAAAACGGAACTGAGGATCTTATTTCTACTCGTTCTAAGGCATTTCAGGCCTTAGATGTCGATCTAGATGAAGTGCCGATGAATGATTTATACCAAATTATTCATGATAATCCGGGCATGTTACGGCGTCCAATTATGATGGATGATAAACGTTTACAAATTGGCTATAATGAGGATGAAATTCGGCGGTTTTTACCACGAGAAATTCGTCAAATGGAGTTAGCCAAAGCTCAAGAACTGGCTGAACTTTTAGAAGCTTAATCGGGAAGGGTCACAAATGTGGTTCTTCCCTTTATTATTGCCCAAAGATGTTATAAAATGGTAACATTATATATTAAAGAAGGGGGGCATCATGATGGAAGTAAATCGACTTGATGACGATACATTACAGGTGATTATTAGTCAAGATGACCTTGAAGCGCGTGGCATTACAATGCTCGATTTGATGGGCGATCAACATCAGATTCAAGAATTTTTCTATCAGGTTTTAGAAGAAGTTGATACGGAAAACCAATTTAAGGATAATGATTCCGTGACTTTTCAGGTTTTACAATCGCCTAGCGGAATTGAACTAATCATCTCAAAAAATAATTCGTTCTTAGATAACCCAGAGCTATTACAACAACATCAAGAGCAGTTATCTAAATTTCTTAAAAAAGAATTGCAAGCACATGATCGCAAGACAACAATTAGTGATCATGATGATTCGTCAGCAGAACAAACTGATGAAATTGAATCTGCCTTAAATGATCCTGATTTACAAAAGTATACCAAAGTAGTTTCATTTGCCGACTTTGAAGATTTTATTGAACTTTCACGATTGGCAGATACATCTAATCTGGCATCTGATCTATATAAATATCAGGATCATTACTACTTAATTTTGACCTTTTTTGAAAATGGTGATCTCACGTCGGAAGCAATTCGGGACCGTCTCGGAATTGTATACGAATATGCGAATGAATCAACGATGGATCCAATGCTTTTACGTGAACATGGTCAGCATGTGATGACCCAAGCTGCTTTTGAGTTAGCTCGACATTATTTTGCCTAATTTAAACCCTTTTAAATTGAACTTTGGTTTGATTTAAAGGGGTTTTTACGTATTTCCTTTTAGGAGGGAAATATATGTTAATAGCATTTAATTCACAAGGTCAATTAATTCATGCTAGCCAAGCTAAAGCGAAAGTTAAATATTACTGCCCAGAAACGTTTGTGCCAATGGAGATGCGCTTAAGTAGTAAGAATCAGCCATATTTTGCCAAAATTAATCATCAGGGAGCGGCCGAAAGCCAGGAACATTTATTAGGAAAACAGCAAATCTATACGTGGTGTCAACAGCAAGGATGGCCGGCTGAATTGGAAGTACCGGTTAATTCAATTCAGCAGCGCATTGATGTATTGGCTAACGTAAAGCTGCAAAAGATTGCTTTTGAATTTCAATGTAGTCCAATCAGTATTCAGACGCTTAAAAAGCGGACCACATATTATTGGCGAGCTGGTTATAATGTTTATTGGTTTTTAGGATCACCCTACCGGCCAATTTCAAGAAAGATGAAAGCTAAATTTACGCAATGGGATCAACAGCAGCCGGTCCTTTATTGGTGGCATGTTAAGCAAGGCAAACTTAGCAAACAGGTTATGAATTTGAATAATTTTAAAAATAATGACCTAATCAGCCGTGAGCTGAATCGACTAAAATGGCAGCGACGGCATAAAACTCATTCAACACTGCTTAATCTAGCCTACCTAAACCATCACCAACTATGGCTTTGTCCAGCCTTCTTACATAATTGGGGCGAAAATTGGCCACTAACCAGTGAGCATTTATTAGAATGGCAACTAAAAATTTTATTACAGTTGGAAAGATTGCCTTTAAAAAGTCAATGGACACTAGAACAGTGGTTTCAGTGGGTGGAACAACAAACTAATTGGTTACCAATGCCTTGTTTAAGGGTTAAACAACAGCAAATTTTACATCAACGTTTAATTAATCAGTTAACTCAAAGGTGGTCCCAAGCGGGAATATTGAAAGTAACAAAGCAAGACATAATTTTCTGGCAGTTTCCCAAGTGGTATGGTAGTGAACAAGAAAAAAAGCGTCACTTAAGTTCGTGGCGCTGGGATCAAATTTAAAGTATTGGGCTGATTTAATAATTGGGTTAATTTTTGGATGGAGAAGTCACTAATAAAACTAGCATATTGCTCGTTTTGACTATCGATCAGAACTACTGAAGTTGGCTCTTGAATTTTGAATTCATGAACTAAGCGATTCATTTGTTGAATGGCTTGTTGAACTAATTTACTTTTCCGATCTAAATAAAATTGTTCTGGGTCGAGTTTAACATCGTTAATCGCTTCAGCAACGAGTTGTTGAGTATATGGTTGCTGGTCATGAATAATTGTTGATTGTAACTTGCAGAGGAATTTAATACCACGTTTTTTCCCTTGAAGAAGGGCGGCTTGATAATCAAGGGTAATATGGTTCATCAAAATATTGATTGCTTGCTGATTCTTCATTGATGGGGTGCGGTGTAAATCAGCAAGAGCTCGGTTAATGGTCTCTTGATTTATTAAAGGAATTACTTGATAACAAATTTTGGTTGAGGTGAAGTTCTTTTGACAAGTCATTAATTCCAGTTCACGACGTAAACATCGAGAACCTAATGGACTTACAAAAAGATATATTTCTAGCATAATCAATCCTCCACAAGATCTTTAATTAATTTTTACAGAACCGCTTCCAAATGTAAAGAAAAGTGAATTAGATGGATTTAATGGTTATTTGCTTTAATTATGCTAAAATATAAAGCGTATTTACGGGAGGTGACGAGATGATTGAGGATTGGAAACATTTTTTATTACCTTATCAGCAGGCGGTTGACGAATTAAAGGTAAAATTACGGGGAATGCGGAAACAATTTCAGGATCAATCGGCGCATTCACCAATCGAATTCGTAACCGGTCGAGTTAAACCGGTGGAAAGTATCCAAGAAAAAATGGTCCGTCGCCATGTTCAAGAAGATCGGCTCGAACAAGATATGCAAGATATCGCTGGATTACGGATCATGTGTCAGTTTGTCGAAGATATCTACCAAGTCGTTGATTTGTTACGGGAACGAACCGACATTACGATTATTGAGGAACGAGATTACATTACGAATGTTAAACCTAGTGGCTACCGTTCGTATCATATTGTCATCGAGTATCCAGTTCAATTGGTAACGGGTGAAAAGCGGATTTTAGCCGAGATTCAGGTGCGGACCTTAGCCATGAATTTTTGGGCGACGGTTGAGCACTCATTGAATTATAAGTATCAAGGGGAATTTCCAGAGGCCATGGCGGCTCGCTTAAAGACAGCTGCCGAAGCTGCTTTTAAGCTGGATGAAGAAATGTCGGAAATTCGAGAAGATATTCAAGAAGCCCAGCAATTATTTTCCCATGGTCGGGGAGCGGAATGGACCAAAAGCGCGATTGAATCGCAAGAAGATCAAAATGATCAAGTAGAAAGAGGAAATGAATGAAGTACGCCATTTATACATATGACTCAGAACAGTCACTCCAAGTTCGCCAGGAGATTCTAGACCAAGCCGAAGGAACCGAGTTGGAATATGACGAAACTTATCCCGAAGTAGTGATTTCAGTTGGTGGAGATGGAACCTTGTTGTCGGCCATTCATAAATATCAGGATCAACTAGATCAGATTCGGTTTGTGGGGATTCATACGGGACACCTTGGATTTTACGCAGATTGGCGACCTTATGAAGTCGCTGAACTAGTGGAAAGTCTTAAAAACGATAGTGGTCAATCCGTCACTTATCCCTTGTTAAAAACGGAAGCCTTATATGACGATGGTTCAATCGAGGAAAGTGTAGCCATTAACGAAGCGACCATTCGGGATTTCTCAAAAACCCTGGTGTGTGACGTTTACATTAACCATAATCTGTTTGAACGATTCCGGGGTGATGGCTTGTGTATCTCCACCCCAACTGGTTCTACGGCTTATAACAAATCGGTTGGTGGGGCCATCATGGATCCGCGGATTATTGGTTTCCAGGTTGCGGAAATGGCTTCTTTGAACAACATGATCTTTCGGACGATTGGTTCTCCCGTAATTTTAGGGACCCATGCTCAGCTGAATATCAAGATCATGAATGATGAAAATCTAATTTTAACCAATGATCGTGAAATTACGAAATTAGATGACGATCAACGTCATTTAACTGAAATTAAGTATTGCGTGGCTAGTCAACGAGTGTATTTTGCTAAATATCGGCATACTAGTTTTTGGAAACGAGTCCGCGATTCCTTCATTGGTGATGAAAATTGAGGTTTGATTGGACCTACCGAGGGAAGTACCCACGTCGATTAAGAGCAGTTTTAAAATCCTTTGGGGTTAGCAGTTCGTTAATTAAAGTCGCCATTTTTCATGGGGGACAAATGCAAATTAACAACCATCCCCAGTGGGCGGTAGCACAGGTTCAACCAGGAGATCAGGTTAGTTTATTACTTCCTGATGAGCCAGCCAATCCTAATTTGGATGTCAGTGATGAGCCATTAGAGATTGTGTATGAAGATCGTGACTTTTTAGTGGTGAATAAACCAGCGGGGGTTGCGACCGTTCCTGCTCATAATGTTCCGGTCCATAATAGTCTCGTTAATCGGCTAAAGGGTTATTATCTGCGTCAACAATACCCAAATCAGGTTACCCATGTTGCCACGCGGTTAGATCGCGATACTAGTGGACTTGTAGTTTTCCCGAAACACCGTTTTGCTCATGCGGTATTGGATCAACAATTGAAGCAACACCAGGTGACCAAACGGTATCTAGCAATTGTGCAAGGAAAAGTGCCAGCGAAGCATGGAGTAATCATGGCTCCCATTCGTCGAGATCCAGCATCTTTTGTGCAACGACAAGTCGCCCGTGATGGGAAAATGTCAATCACGGAGTATTGGGCACAAGAGATGACCGATGCGAAGACAGTTGTGCGGATCGCTTTACATAGCGGACGGACCCATCAGATTCGGGTCCACTTTCAATCCATTGGACACCCTTTAATTGGTGACGATATGTATGGACAAGCTTCGCCTTTAATTAATCGCCAGGCTCTACACTGTCAATATGTTAGCTTTTATAGTCCTTTTATTAATCAAGTAATTGAAGTATCGGTACCAATTCCTGCTGATATGCGGAATTTGATTCAAAAAAATGAGGCCGGAAGAAATTTTTAGATTCTTCATCGGCCTCATTTATTTGGCTAAGAGCGACTTAATTACCATTGCTTAACACATACTGGTTCTGGACAGGCAACATCTTTTTGCAAAAGCGTTAATAAGCCAGTTTCAGGATCTCGAGCATATAAAGTCAAATTATCGGATTCCTGATTGGAAGCAACTAGGAAATCCTCATTTTTACTTAAATCAAAATCCCGTGGGAAATCCCCTTCAGTTGAAATTGATTGGATATGTTTAACGGTGGAATCATCTTGGACAGCAAAGACAGCTAATGTATTTTCTCCTCGATTGGAAGTGTAAACATATTTGCCATCACTACTAATATGAATTGCGGCTGCTCCGTTGTGAGCGGTCCAATCATCGGGAATCGTCTTAATAGTTTGAAGATGTTCAAAACTACCCGTATTAGCATCATACTTTAAAACTTCTAATTGGCTACTTAATTCGCCAAGGACGTAAGCAACTTTTCCATCAGGACTAAAGGTTAAGTGACGGGTTCCAAAGCCCGCTTCATGCTGATAAGTAGAAACAAAGGTCAATTGACCATTTTCACTGACGTCATAAACGATGGTTTGATCAAGTCCTAAATCACATACTACTAATCGGTGGTCAGGAGTTAAGTCAGCATAGTGAGCGTGAGGATTATCCTGTTCAGGACGTGGACCTGTTACCCCTGAGTGCTTAACTTCGTCGGTTTGGGTCAAACTTTGGTCGTCGTTAATGTGGTAAACTGTAACTGTTCCAGCGTGGTAATTAGCCGAGTACAATAGGGAACGAGCTTGATCCACGGCGACGTATGCAGGTGGAGCTACCACACTTAAATTAGTCTTAAGTAATTCAGCTTGGTCTCCTTGAAGGACGTATGAAGCCACGCCACCTTCATCGCCAATTTGTTTCACACTGTAAAGATGGTCATTTAGTACTTGTAAGTATGCCGGCTTTCCCGATTTAGCGACAAGCCAAACAGGACTTAAGCTTGCTTGTTCCGAATCCAAGGTAACTCCATAGATTCCTTGGCTGGTTTTCTTAGTATAAGTTCCAATTAGAAATTTTTCTGTCACAATAATAGCCTCCTTTAATATAATCAATCTTATAATAACAGGCTCGTCTCTGAAGTGCTAGTGATGGTAATCTAGAAAGGTTTTTAGATGAAAAAAATAAAAGTTGTTGAAACGTGGTTAAGCGAGCATTTAGCCATGTTTCAATGTCCAGTTTGCCAATCAGCAATTGTGAACCTTGATCAACATAGTTTGATTTGTTCTAATCGCCATTTTACTAATATTAACAAGCATGGATATGTTTACTTCATGAATCATGCGGCGAAGGGTGAATATGATCGCGAGATGTTATTAGATCGCCGAAAACTATTACAAGCGGGACTATTTAAACCCATGGTAGAAGTGGTGGCTCGGCGACTCAGCGCGCAAGATGAAACTATCCTAGACGTAGGAACTGGGGAAGGGACCCCTTTAGATCAGATCAGGCAGGCTCGGGCTAATTATAATGACACCTATTTAGGGTTTGATATTGCTAAAGATGGAGTGCAACTGGCCACCCAACTAGATCCCCACCTTTTCTTTTGTGTTGCTGATTTACGAAAACTCCCCTTCCAATCACAACAGTTTTCGACGATTGTTGAATTCTTTTCACCCTCAGATTATGGTGAATTTAAGCGTGTTTTAAAACCTGGTGGTCAGGTTTTAAAAGTGATCCCTAATCCGGATTATTTAATTGAGTTACGACAACTACTCTATGCTGATGATCAGGACCATCAAACTTACTCGAACCAATCCGTTAAAGATTTATTCAAAGTTCATTATCCACAGATGGAAGAAGAACGTATTCAATATCAATTTGATTTACCATTTGATTTAAGATCTAGCCTAGTTAAAATGTCGCCTTTGCATTGGGGAAAAGCCGCGAAGACCTTAACGGATGAAGACCTAATCAAACTTACTCAGGTCACTGTTGATGTCCAACTATTAATTGGTCATCAATCATAAGTATGGTAAAATAACTAAGAATTAATGGGTATCGTGAAGCAGTCCGGCGCCTCTGCCACCTGCTTTTTTTATTGAGGAGAATCATGACTAATCACATTGTATTATTTGAACCGCTTTTTCCAGCTAATACTGGAAATATTGCGCGAACTTGTGCGGGCACCAATACGGTTTTACATTTAATTAAACCGCTAGGCTTTTCAACGGATGATAAACATATGAAACGCGCAGGACTAGACTATTGGGATAAGGTCGAAGTTGTTTATCATGACGATTTGCCTTCCTTCATGGCGACTTTACCTGACCTAGAAAACTTTTATATTGTTTCAAAATTTGCTGAACGCGATTATAGTCAGGCCGATTATATGACGGCTGGCGATCATTATTTCTTATTTGGAAAAGAAACGACTGGCTTGCCAGAACCATTTATGCGTCAGTATCCTGATCAGGCCATTCGGATTCCACAAAATGATGATCATATTCGTGCACTGAACTTATCGAATAGTGCTGCAATTGTGATTTATGAAGCTATGCGCCAACAAGGATTTCCGCAATTAGCACGGACGCATCGTTACGAAGATGACAAATTAAAGTAAGGGGGTAAATATGGCAGCGAAACGGACGACCAGTCGTAAACGAACCGCTTCACCACGCCGGCGACGAACTAATGCAAGCGCTAGACAGCGAGATCAACGGATTATTTTTAGCTTAAGTGGAATTTTGGTGATCCTATTGACGCTTTTAGGCCTGTTTCGTTTGGGACTAATTGGTCAGTGGGTGTACGATCTTTTTATGATCCTAGGGGGACAAAGTTACTTTGTCTTAATGTTAGTGCTTATAATATATTGCCTCGGGCTAAGTATCTATGGTAAATTTCCCCACTTTAAGAAACGGTTAATTATCGGCTTTGGTCTATTTTATCTTGGCCTGGTTACCTATCTACATTATTTAATGTTTAATCAAATTGACCAAGCCCAGCATATTTTTAATACAACATGGAACAATATTCTTCAAGCAACACTGGGTGGTGATAACACCTTGTTTGTTGGTGGGGGAATGATTGGGGCGATGTGTTATCAAATTACTAGTTATCTGATTGCCCCAATCGGAAATGCCATCTTGGGATGGTTACTCATGTTAGTTGGAGTCGTGGTATTCTTTAATTTGCCGTGGAATAAGGTTCTAGTGGGGGTTCAAAACCTCTTCCACTGGCTAAAAGATCAAGGTGAACGTCGAAAGAATCAAACAAGCCAGTCTCATTCAAAACCAGGGCAAAAACAAGTTAAGAAAAGGGCCAAAGAATCTGATAAGAGGACCTCGCTTTTGGATAAATTTAAGGACCGCCGTCAGGATCCGGCTGAGAAAGATTTACCAACACCAGTCAGTGAACGGCCGCCAATTGTTGAACCAACGATTAACGTGGCCACCTCAACGAATCCAACTAAACCAAGTGAAAACTTGCAAAATTCACAAACCAATACTCCTGACGTGGAAACCAGTGATGAAGGTCATGAAGGGGTGGTTTTAGCGGGAGTTGAGGGGTCAACGGTCGATGATGATTATCAATTACCGCCAGCTAATTTATTGGCGAAGGTACAATCGACCGATCAAAGTGCAGATCTTAACTCGATTAAGGCTAATACCAAAAAATTACAAGAAACTTTGGCTTCATTTGGAGTTGATGCCACGGTAGAAAATGTTAACCTAGGGCCAACCGTAACCAAATACGAACTTCGACCTGCCATTGGGGTTAAGGTTAGTAAAATAACTCACTTAGCGGATGATTTAGCGCTGGCTTTAGCTGCAAAAGATATTCGGATCGAAGCACCGATTCCGGGCAAATCATTAATTGGGATTGAAGTTCCCAATACTAAGATTGCGACCGTAGGCTTTCGTGATATGATTGAAGCCGCCCCACGAAATGACAAACCATTAGAGGTTCCGCTTGGTCGGACGGTAACGGGGACGGTCATGATGGCTGACCTGACGAAAATGCCGCATTTGTTAATTGCGGGATCGACCGGGAGCGGGAAGTCCGTTGCAATCAACGGGATTATTGTGTCAATCTTAATGAAGGCCAAACCAAATCAAGTCAAATTCTTGATGATTGATCCGAAAAAGGTTGAATTAAGTATTTACAATGGGATCCCTCATCTCCTAAGTCCAGTCGTTTCGGAACCCAAGAAGGCGGCGCGGGCCTTAGGAAAAGTGGTTGCCGAGATGGAACGCCGCTATGAATTGTTCTCCGCCTTTAATGTCCGAAATTTAGACGGATATAATCAGATGGTGCGGGAAAGTGGTGAAGCAGATCAACATGAATTGCCTTTAATTTTGGTAATTGTTGATGAATTGGCTGATTTGATGATGACGGTTTCGAATGATGTTGAAACCGCAATTGTCCGGATTGCCCAGATGGGGCGTGCGGCTGGGATTCATATGATCCTAGCTACGCAGCGACCGTCAGTCGATGTAATTACGGGCTTAATTAAGGCCAATGTTCCCTCCCGGATTGCCTTTGCCGTTTCAAGTGGGATTGACTCGCGGACAATTCTGGATGCTAATGGTGCGGAAAAATTACTAGGGCGTGGGGACATGTTATTCCAGCCGATTGATCAGAATAAACCGACTCGGGTACAAGGAGCCTTTATTTCGGATCATGATGTTGAATCAGTTGTTGATTTCATCAAGGATGAAAGTCAAGTTGAATATGATGATCGTATCGTCGTGACGGATAATGAAATGGAACAGGCTGAAAATGCAGAAGATGAAGATGAGTTGTTTCAAGAGGCCTTAGCCTTTGTCGTTGATCAGCAAAAGGCATCGACCTCGTTAATTCAACGCCGCTTCCGGATTGGTTATAATCGGGCTGCCCGAATTATTGATGATTTAGAACAGCGTGGCTATATCGGCCCCGCGAACGGATCCAAACCTCGCGAAGTATATAAACAAGCGGATCATGAATAAAAAAATCCCCCACTTCTTACCACAAGTAAGAGTGGGGGATTTCAACCATTAAAGTAAGCCTAGGGCCCCAATGGCAGAAATAACTAAAGAACCAATGGTGGCAATTAGCATTAGCCAAACAACCACCATCGTGATTTTTTGAAAGGTGGATTTCTTTTTTCGTTGCATTAGAATTCTCCTAAATATTAATGTAACTAGTGTAACCAGAATGAATTGAAATTTCAAATTTGTTTCTTTAGAATAAGATGCAGTGAAAAAATGGTGGTATCGAGTATGTCCTTAAATTATCAAAAATTACTTATTGATGGTGCGATTATTATTGGCATCTATGTTTTACAATTATTAGTCTTTCGATTATTGCAGATTACTCCCCGTCTAGGACGTCAAAAATTAAATTGGGCTTGGGGAATTATGCTAATGCTCTTGGCATATCTAAATTTGGGCTTTTATTGGTTTGCTTTCCCGGTGATCGGATGGATGATCATTGGACTAACGATCGTCGTGATTCAATGGCATCGGACCCATGAGTTAGTCTATCGAAAGTATTGGACCGCTTTTTGGCAGTGGACCTATGTTTATGCAACAGTAGTCTTCATTGGATCCTTGTTTGGTACGGCTTTGCCAGTCATTTAAATAATTTTATAAAGAGAGTTCTCACGAAAAGTGGGGACTTTTTTTGTTTTGGGAGATATGTAAAATGATGTGGTGAGAAGTGGGGGATTGTGGTAGACTAAAATAAGAAAAATTGGGAGGAGGTGATTAACCGTGTTTATGGGTGAGTTTGAACATTCAATTGATAATAAAGGGCGGTTAATCATTCCTGCTAAATTTCGAAATCAAGTTGGCTCCACTTGTGTCGTTACTCGAGGAATGGATCATAGCTTGAGCGTGTACACGATGGAAGAATGGGATAAGGTAAAACAACGTTTAGCCCAATTACCATCAACTAAGGGCAATGCGCGAAAGTTTGTTCGTTTTATTTTTTCGGCAGCGACAGAATGTGAATTTGATAAACAAGGCCGGATCAATATTCCTCAAAATTTATTGACGCACGCGGAAATTGATAAGAAATGTGCCATTATTGGCGTTTCGAGCCATTTTGAAATCTGGGATGCCGATAATTGGTCTACTTATCAAGCCGATGCAGCAGAAGATTTTGATGACATTGCCGAAGAAATTGGTGATCTTAACTTTTAATAAGGAGGCAACCCAATGACACAATTTAATCATGTGACGGTGTTGCTTCATGAAGCAGTGGATGGTCTGAATATCAAACCTGCTGGAATATATGTTGACGGGACTCTTGGCGGAGGCGGCCACAGTCAAGCAATTTTAGAGCGGCTGTCATCTGAAGGACATTTATATGCGTTTGATCAGGATCAGACCGCCATTCAGTATAATCAAGAACACCTCAAACAGTATATTGATGATGGACGGCTGACTTTAGTGAAAAGTAACTTTAGCCAATTAAAAGTTGCCCTGGCACAAGCAGGGGTTAGCACGATTGATGGCATGGTCTATGACCTGGGAGTTTCATCGCCACAATTTGATGATGCAAAACGCGGCTTTTCTTATCAACATGATGCTCCTTTAGATATGCGGATGGATCAAACACAATCCCTGTCAGCGATGGAAGTAGTAAACGAATGGTCGTTTCAGGATCTGATGCGAATTTTGTCACGATATGGGGAAGAAAAATTTGCCAAACAGATCGCAAGGTCCATTGAAAAGCAACGGCAAGCAGCACCAATTAAAACCACGTTAGAATTGGCTGAAATTGTAAAAAATGCGATTTCAGCACCAGCTCGTCGTCATGGCGGTCATCCTGCCAAAAAGAGCTTTCAGGCCATTCGAATTGCAGTTAATAATGAACTGGGTGTTTTAGAAAGTTCACTCGAACAGGCACTAGATTTGTTAACAGTTGGGGGAAGAATTAGTGTCATAACCTTCCAATCCTTAGAGGATCGATTGGTTAAAACGATGTTTAAGGAACGAACGACGATTCCGGATTTGCCAGCAGGATTACCGGTAATTCCCAAAGAAACCCAACCTGATTTCAAATTAGTAAACAAAAAGCCAATCATCGCCAGTGATCAAGAATTAGCAACGAACCATCGAGCTCACAGTGCGAAGTTAAGAATTATTGAACGGATTAAATAGAAAAAGAGGGAACGAACTATGGCTGCCAATGCTGCTCCAAAATTTAATCAACCATTAAGTGAGCCTAAGCCGCAGTCTGCTCCTTCCAAAGGTACTAATAGGCAACCACGCTTGGCGACGATCAAACGCGTTCGGTTCTCACCATTTGAAAAATTGATGTTAACCATTGGAACATTAGTTGTCACGGCCCTATTAGTTTTGTTAGTATCTACTAAGATTACGACCAACAACCGACAAGAACATCTGCAAAATTTGCAATCAACAGCTAGTAGTCTATCGACTTCTAATTCCGATCAACAACAGGAAATTGATGAAAAAACCAATTCATCGAACTTAAAAAGCGTAGCTAGCAAGTATAGCATGTCGGACGTAACCAATAGTACGAGGAACGTTAGTAAATAATGAGACTAAAGTTGCCTAAAATAAGGATAAAAGCAAATAAATCCAATCAGCGTGACCCAAAAGCCTTTGGTAAATGGCTTTTTTTTGTTGTGGGCGCGCTATTTGTTGTTTTTGGGATTCGCTTTGCTTATATTTCGATAGGTAAACACGTAAAAGGATATGATTTAGCCACCTTAGCCAAACAACGCTACACAAGTTCTTCAACCATTCAAGCTAAACGAGGGAAAATTTATGATGCTAATGGTGGTACGTTAGCCACCAATACGAGTCGTTATACTGTTTATGCAATTATCAGTCATTCCTATAAGAGCACGTCTGGAAAAAAACTATATGTTCAAAACAAGCGCAAAACGGCTAAAATTTTAGCCAAGCAATTAGGAATGTCAGAGAAGAAGGTCTATCAGTTACTTAATCCGGCGAATAAAAAAACTTACCAGGTTCAATTTGGGACGAAAGGTAGTAATTTAACGGCCAGTCAGATGTTAAAGATTAAACAATATCATCTGCCGGGAATTAAGTTTACGAAGACCTCAGCTCGCGAATATCCAGAAGGTAACTTCTTAAGTCAAATTTTGGGCCAGACAACAACTAAAGTTAATTCCAAGACCCACCAAACCTCTTTAGTAGGAACGATGGGATTAGAAAGTTACTTTAACAAGATCCTCAGTGGTGAAAATGGGGTTAAGAGCGTTCGTCAAGACGTATATGGATACAAATTATCTAGTTCGGAAGCTGGTGGACGTAAAGTAAAAGATGGTGGAAATGTTTATACAACGATCGATGAGCAGGTTCAAAATATGTTAGAAACGACAATGCAATCGGTTGAAGATAAGACTCAAGCGGAATCCTTAACTGGAATTGTCGTCGAAGCGAAAACCGGGAAGATATTAGCCGCCTCTCAACGACCAAATTTAACATCGGACACCCCCACTTGGGTGAATGCCCTCACCCAAACCACTTATGAACCAGGATCAACGATGAAAATCTTTGCCCTGAGTGCAGCGATTAATTCTGGTAAGTTCAATCCCAATAAGACTTACCAATCTGGATCGTATTCACTCGGTGGTGGGAAGATCACTGACTGGAAGACAGAGGGATGGGGAACCATTACCTATCAAGAAGCGATTGATCGATCCAGTAACGTTGGGTTTGCCCATATTGAACAAGATATGGGGGCTAAGACCTGGTTGAAGTATATTAAGGCTTTCGGTTTCCTTAAAGCGGCTAAAGTGTATGGACTTGGTCAAGAGGGATCAGGATCCACAACTTATAGTGGTTCCTTGGAACAGGCTAACACAGCCTTTGGACAAGGGATTACCGTTACTGGGATGCAAATTATTCAAGCCTTAACGGCCGTTGCCAATAATGGAAAAATGATGCAGCCTTATATCATTTCCAAAGTTACTGACAGTAATGGAAAAACTATCAAAAAAATTAAGCCTAAACAAATTGCGACCCCGATTACCAGTAAAACTTCGAAGCAAGTTTTGAACTATTTAAAAGGGGTTATCTATAACGATGACGGGACTGGGCAAGCCTATAAGGTGGATGGTTACACGATTGCCGGAAAGACTGGGACGGCCCAAATCGCCGGCTCCAATGGTAGCTACGAAACAGGAACCTATGATTATATTTATTCATTTGCTGGTTTTGCCCCGGCCAACAATCCGCGGTATATTGTTTACGTTACGATGACTAAACCTAAGACCGTTGATCAAAGTGCTGAAAACACTATTTCGACCATTACCACCCCGATTATCAAGTTCTTACTTGATCGTGATAAATCAGCTAGCAAGAAGAGTCCGGGGACAATTAAGATGCCTAACCTAATCGGCATGAATATTAATTCGGCAGCCAAATCTTTAACTAAGAATAATATATCGGTCACAACCCTAGGAAGTGGCAAAAAGGTCACTAAACAATCAGTGACCGCTGGTGAGCGCGTTATGGTTAAAAACCGGATCTTCTTATTGACTGGTGGAACTTATCAAATGCCTGATGTTAGTGGTTGGAGTCAAGCAGACGTTAATGAACTAGGTCAACTATTGGGATTGAAAGTTAAGACGAGTGGGACAGGATTTGTCTCAAAACAAAGTATTACGCAAGGAACGACGATTAAACAAGGCCAAACCTTAACAGTCACCCTTGCGAAAAAGTAAAAGGAGATTAAGATGAGTTTTTGGTTTTTAGGATTATCTTTAATTTGCGCGTTAGCCCTTACTTGGCTAGCGATGCCAACTTTAATCCGTTATTTTATTGCCAAAAAAGAAGGCCAACAAATTCGTGAAGAAGGACCAACTTGGCATGCTAAAAAATCCGGCACTCCGACGATGGGGGGCTTAATGTTTGTCTTAGCAGCTACATTTAGTACCTTACTCACAGGATGGCTTGCAGGACAATTAACGGCAATGTTGTGGGCAGTGTTGTTAGTATGGATCGTTTATAGCCTAATTGGAATGTGGGACGATAGTATTAAAATTTTTCGCCAGCAAAATGAGGGCTTTAAACCTTGGCAAAAATTTCTTTGTCAGGTGATTGCGGCCATTATTTTTGTCGCTATTTTCCGCTCAGATGATCCATCAGTGGGCTGGTTATATATGGCCTTTATCGTCTTTTGGTTAGTCGGGTTTTCCAATGCTGTTAATTTAACCGATGGATTAGATGGCTTGGTAACTGGCTTAGCTACGATTTCATTTTCGGCCTATTTGATTTTGGCGCTATTCCAACACCAATATGACGTTGCAATCTTCTGTACGGCGGTTATTGGGAGCTTAATTGGCTTTTTCCCATTCAATCACAAACCAGCGAAGATTTTTATGGGTGATATGGGTTCATTAGCGCTGGGGGGCGCTTTAGCTGCCGTAGCGATTATGGTACATCATCCATGGTCCTTGTTGTTGATTGGACTTATTTATGTAATTGAAACTGCTAGTGTAATTCTCCAAGTATTTTGGTTCCGGCGAACTGGTAAACGGATTTTTAAGATGACACCAATCCATCATGCCTTTGAAATGGATGGTTGGTCAGAATGGAAGATTGATTACGTCTTTTGGTTGGTTCAGTTGGTGGCCGCAGCAATTTCAGTTATAGTGTTAATGGCAATTTAAAGTAAGGGGTGGCCCGCGTGAAGGCAATTAAGACATATCAAGGTAAACGAGTTTTAGTAATTGGATTTGGAATCAGTGGGGTTAATGCGGCTAAGGTATTAGTAAAATTAGGAGCTAAAGTGACCATTAATGATTTAAAAGAATCTGATGATCAAACGACTATTAATGAATTAAAAGCTTTGGGAATTCGTATTATTATGGGCGCGAATCCTTTATCGTTAGCTGATGAAGGATTTGATCTGGTAGTTAAAAATCCTGGCATTCCATATACGGTTCCTTTAATTGCCAAATTTGTTACCCAAGGGACGCCAATTATTACTGAACTTGAATTAGGTGCCCAGATTTTTGAAGGACAAATTGTGGCCGTAACCGGAAGTAATGGTAAGACCACCACGACAACTTTAATTCAGCAAATGTTAGCTAAGGAATCCCAACACCAGGTGGTTGCTGCAGGGAATATAGGGGTTTCTGTTAGTCAACAAGCACAAATGTTAACGAGTGAAGACACAATGGTAATGGAAACCTCAAGTTTTCAATTGCTAGGAGCACCAACTTTTCGCCCCCATATTGCGGTGATCACCAATATTTTTACTAGTCATCTCAATTATCATGGTAATCGGCAAAACTATATCAATGCCAAATTAAACATTACGCGCAATCAAACGAAGGATGATTTTCTGGTGATCAACTGGGATCAAGAAGAATGGCAGGAACTGTCACGACGGACTGAAGCTCAAGTGATTCCTTTTTCACGGGAAAATAAATCTCAAGCCGGTGCTTATCAAGATCATGATCAATTGTTCTGGCAAGGCGAAGTCGTGATGTCGGTGGCCGACGTCAGTTTAGTTGGTCCCCAAAATATCGAAAATGCCTTGGCGGCGATTGCTGTGGCTAAACTAAGCGGGGTGTCAAACGAAGCTATTCGTGAGGTATTGTCGTCATTTAGTGGAGTTCGCCATCGATTACAATATGTCATGACGGCTCAGGGACGTAAAATTTATAACGACTCGAAGGCAACCGATATCGAAGCCTGTGAAGTTGCTCTCCAAGGTTTTAATCAACCGGTGATTTTAATTGCGGGGGGACTTGATCGGGGTGATGATTTTTCCCGATTAGCAACTGTCTTTAAAGACCATGTTAAAGCTTTGATTACGGTTGGAGAAACCAAGGAACGGTTGAGCCAGGCGGGAAAGCAGGCAGGAGTTCCGATTGTAAAAGAAAGTCAAGATGTAATTACCGCAGCGCCAATGGCTTGGCAGCTTAGTGAACCTGGTGACGTTATACTGTTATCACCCGCTTGTGCTTCATGGGATCAGTTCCCAAGTTTTGAAGTTCGAGGTGATCGATTTATTGAAACAATGGAAACAATTACCGGTCAAAAGGAGGAAGCTTAATGAAACTCATGGTTGCTGGTGGGGGAACAGGTGGCCATATTTACCCTGCATTAGCATTAATTGAACGGCTCAAACAGATCGAACCAACAACTCAAGTTTTATATATTGGCACTACTCGGGGACTTGAAAATAAAATTGTCCCTCAAGCAGGTCTAGAACTACGGACAATGGAAATGCAAGGATTTAAGCGGTCATTATCGGTCAGTAATTTAAAAACGATCTATCTTTTCCTAAAATCAGTCCAGACTGCCAAGAAATGGTTAAAAGAATTTCAACCCGATGTCGTTTTAGGAACCGGTGGCTATGTTAGTGGCGCCGTCTTGTATGCGGCCGCTAAAATGGGAATTCCAACAGTAATTCATGAGCAAAACAGTGTCGTCGGCGTTACAAATAAGTTTTTGAGTAAGTATGTTGATGAGATTGCGATCTCCTTTCAAGCTGCTCGATCGCAATTTCCGAGTGATAAAGTGACTTTAACCGGAAATCCCCGAGCTCAACAAGTGTTTATGCATGAGCAGACGGCATTTTCCTGGACTGCTGACGGCTTACAAGATCAGGTCCCAACTTTAATGATTTTTGGTGGGAGTCAAGGTGCTCCCAAGATTAATCAAAGTGTGGTCGAAGCTATTCCAGAATTCAACCAGCGTCACTACCAAGTGATTTTTGCGACGGGTCAAAAACGTTATGATCAGGTAATGCAGGATTTAGCGGGTGTCACTTTAAGCAACAACGTTAAAGTTGTTCCCTACATTGAAGATATGCAAAAGAAGTTACCACATGTTGATGTCTTGGTTTCGCGGGCTGGCGCCACTACTATTGCCGAAGTAACGGCTTTGGGGCTACCAACAATTATGATTCCTAGTCCCTATGTGACGGCAAATCATCAAGTCAAGAATGCTCAGGCATTAGTTGATAAGGGTGCAGCGGAAATGATACTTGAGGATCAATTAACTGGTAAAAGTCTCTTAGATGCAGCCGACCGGTTGATGTTAGATGAACGATTGCGGCGACAAATGGCTGGTAAATCCGCCAAACTTGGTCATCCAAAGGCAGCTGATGAATTAATTACGGTTTTAAATCAAGCAATTCAAAAACACCAAAAATAAGTAGAAAGGAGGATGACGATGCCAACTCCAAGTGGACGTCAGGAACATGAACGTTATCAAAACATATTAAAAAATCTTGAACAACGGAATCGACTTGCGAATGAGCCTGATGTTCAAAAGCGCGGCGCTGGCTTACATCATTCGATCGCACATTTTCATCGTTCGATGAAGCGTGGCAATCGTGAACGGATGTTAAGTATTGTCATTCCTTTTAGCTTGATTTTGGCTTTTATGCTATATATTGTGTCGCCCTTTAGTAAGGTTAATAAAATTCAAGTAACGGGCTGTGATAATTTGAGTGCGCAGCAAGTTAAACAAGCGGCAAATTTGAAATCAGGGAATTTTATTTGGCGGGTTTTCTATCAGCAAGCAGCTGTCGAAAAAGTTGCTCGGAAAAACAATTTACAGATTAACCAATTAAAAATTGAGTTGACTGGGCCACAAAGTATCCGAGTCGTGGTAAAAGAATATCCGATTGTGGGAATCGTTACTAACGGTAGTCGAAGTCATTATCTTTTAGCTAGTGGTAAAAAAACAGCTGTTTCAGGTGATGTAACGTCTTTTATCCAATATCAAGGTTTCACTAAACATGCTAAGCAGTTAACGGCGACGACCGCCCAAGTTGGTAGAATTTCGACAGCAATTCGTGATGGAATATCCGAAGTGGTTTATTCACCATCGTCTGATGATCCAGAACGGTTGATCTTATACATGAACGATGGCAATACGGTTTATGCCCGGATTTCAAATTTATCTACCAAGATGAAATATTATCCATCAATTGTGAAGAAAATGACGGATGCCGGAATTGTTGATTTACAATATTCTGCTTACTCATATAGCTATAATTCGAAAAGTGAATAATTTTGCTTTTTCAGATATAAATGTGTTTGTCATGGTGTTAGATTGTGGTAAAATCTTTTTAGATTACGTTAAGAATGTTTTTAGTGTGCATTCTGAAGTATTAACATTTTTTAGGAGGTTCCGAGAGCATGCAAAATACACAACTCTATGTAGGTTTAGACATTGGAACCACCTCAATTAAAGTTCTTGTTTGTGAAAATGTTAAGGGAGACCTCAAAGTGATTGGTGTGGGTACCCAGCCAACTACGGGGTTGAACCGAGGAGTGATTGTTGATATTGACAAGACCGCTAGTGCGATCTCTCAGGCGGTAGCTCAGGCTGCTGAGAAATCAGGGGTTCAAATTCGAGAAGTGGTTGTTGGGTTACCAGCGAACTATTTACGCCTTTCAGAAGTTCATGGAATGGTAACCTTGAACACTGAACAAGGTCAATCACGTGAAATTACGGATCAAGATGTAATTGATGTGGCTCAAGCAACCATGAATCAGGCCCTTTCGCCGGATCAAGAACCAATTGATTTGGTGATTCGTGACTTTGCCGTAGATCGATTTACGGGGATTAAGGATCCACGTGGCATGGTTGGCGTTCGATTGGAAATGTGGGCAACCATGTACAGTGGTTTAACGACGGTCATTCACAATGCTCGCAAAGCGGTTGAACAAGCCGGGCTGAATGTCCAAGACTTTGTGATTGCACCAATTGCAACAGGTTTTAATTTATTAAATGATGGTGAACAAGATTTTGGGACCCTAATGGTTGATCTGGGTGGCGGTCAGACCACGACCAGCATCATATTGGATCATCAATTAAAATTTGCTTATGTTGACCCAGAAGGTGGCCAATTAATTACCCATGATATCTCAGAAGTATTAAATACTTCCCAACGAAACGCCGAACAATTAAAGCGTGATCATGGGTTTGCTAATAGTGAATTAGCTTCTGATGACGTGCAATTACCAGTGGAAGTCGTTGGTAAAAATCAACCTGTTAATATTTCAGAAAAGTATCTATCAGAAATTATTGAAGCGCGGGTTCGTCAAATCTTTGAGCGAGCTAAAAATCAATTGGATTCAGTTCAAGCACCGGATCTTCCGGGTGGATTAGTCTTAACCGGTGGAGTTGCTGCCCTGCCTGGTATCAAAGAACTAGCTAGCGAATACTTCAGCGGTAATATTAAGGTCTTTGTGCCTGACCAAATGGGGATTCGTCATCCTGGATTTAGTCAAGTCTTGGCTTTATGTCGTTACGAAAGCAATCTGAGTGAAGTGGAACAATTGGTAAAATTAGTGGTTAACCAAGGAGCATTGATCGAAAGCCCTCATCAATATGGACAATTCCAAAACGTTCCTGAACCACAATATCGGCCACCAGTTGCCCCTACACCTCGACGGGCTGCCAGTGAGGGAGATAACAATCAAAGTGACGCTCCACGACCAAGTCGGCCGAACCAACGGAAGTCAAGTTCCAATCCAACAATTGAAAAGGTGAAGGGCTTCTTTAGCAATTTCTTTGATTAAAAACAATTCCGATTCGGAGGGAAAATAAATGGATAAAACTGCAAATACTTTTGATAACCGTGGCGCCCGGATTAAAGTTATCGGGGTCGGCGGTGGTGGTGGAAACGCCGTTAACCAAATGATCAACGAAGGAGTTCAAGGGGTTGAATTCATCGTTGCTAATACTGATTTACAAGCCCTTGAAGGTAGCCAAGCTCCGGTTAAAATTCACCTAGGACCTAAGTTGACGCGTGGTCTTGGTGCTGGTTCAAATCCTGATGTAGGGATGAAAGCTGCTCAAGAAAGCGAACAAGAAGTTGCTAAAGCACTAGAAGGTGCTGATATGGTCTTTGTTACTGCCGGTATGGGTGGTGGTACTGGGACTGGTGCTGCTCCTGTAATTGCCAAGTTAGCTAAAGATTCGGGTGCTTTAACTGTTGGGGTGGTAACGAAACCATTCTCATTTGAAGGAAAGCATCGGACTGACCTTGCTAACGAAGGTTTGGAACAAATGAAGAAGAATGTCGATACTTTAGTCACGATTGCAAACGATCGGTTATTAGAGATTATCGACAAAAAGACTCCAATGATGGAAGCCTTCAAGAAGGCTGATGACGTGGTTCGGCAAGGGGTTGAAGGGATCTCTGATTTGATTATCAACCCTGGATACATTAACTTGGACTTTGCTGACATTCGTCATACCATGACCAATCAAGGGTCAGCTTTGATGGGGATTGGCTCATCAAACGGCGATAATCGGGCTGCAGAAGCAACGAAGAAGGCGATCTCATCCCCATTGTTGGAAGTTTCTATCGATGGAGCTGAACATGTCCTAGTAAACGTTACTGGTGGTAAAGATCTATCGATGTTTGAAGCCCAAGAAGCTTCAAGCGTTATTCGTCAAGCTGCTAACTCCAACGTTGACATTACCTTTGGGATGGCCTTGGATGATACCTTAAATGATGAAGTGCGGGTAACAGTGATTGCAACTGGTATTAATGGTAATGGAACTAGTAAAAACACTAGTAGCCAACCAACTCGGTTCGAAACTCCCAGTCAACCTGCGCAACCACAACGGGTAAGTCAACCTACATCTGCTCCAGTTCAACCTAGTCCGCAACCGGAAGTGTCAAACGATCCTTTTAGCGGCTGGAATGATCCAGGTAATGATGTTTCTGATGACTTACGGAGTGGTAATCTTCGTGGTGCTCAAAAGCCAAGCTTTAGCGTACAAAACGACAATCTTTCGAACAATAATGATAATGGCGAAGACCTTTCACGGCCGGCCTTTTTCAAGAACCGTCGGAAGTAATATAAAGAGTGATGGGGAAGCAGCAAGGACGTTGACTTTCCCATTTTTTAAATAAAGAGGAGTATATTATGGCTAACTTTTTTAGTAACTTGTTCGGCGTGGACGATGAATATAACGAACAAGAAGAATATTATGACCAAACTACATCAACCAACGCCACGACTAATGTTCGAAACAGTAAGGTAGTCCCATTTGACAGTAGTAACCGTTCCAGTACTTCAACGCCGAATAGTCAAATTGACTTAGTTGAACCACGCTTATATGGTGATGCTCGTGAAATCGCTACTCAATTATTAGATGGGAAGGCCGTTATTGTTAATTTTTCCCAAATGGACGCTAATACGGCGGTTAAAGTGGTTGATTTCTTAAATGGTGCGATCTTTGCCATTGACGGGGAAATCAAACGCATTGGTGAACAAATCTTTTTATGTACCCCACGGAATTTTGAGGTTGCGGGCAAGTTAGCGGCTACCCTTAAAAACATGGGACAATCAGAAATGTAAGAAGGAGTTGTGTGCATGGGCTTTATTTTATGGGGATTATCAGAACTAATTCGGTTATATATTTTACTCATTGTGGTTTGGTGTTTGTTAACTTGGTTTCCCGGAGCAATTCAATCTTCCTTGGGCCAATTCATTACCAAGCTAGTTAGTCCATACTTGAGCTTCTTTGATCGGTTTGTTCCTGCATTGGGTGGGGTTTCTTTTGCCCCAATTATTGCCATCATTGTTTTATATGTGGTTCAATATGGCATTCAAGGATTAGCATACTTTTTGGGAGTCTAAAGCTTGGATAATCTTAATGTAAAGCAGCATTTTCGTCCTGATGAAGGTCCTTTGATTGATCAAATCCAAGATTGGCTTGAAACAGTTCGAGATCAGTATCGACCAATTTTAACCTGGTTTTTAAATCCTCGGCAACGTTACATTTTAACGACCATGGTTAACCAAGATGATCAAATTAAAGTTGCTTTTAATGGTGGCTTCGCCAATGCTGAAATGCAACGGGCTTTAATTTTTCCGGATTATTATCAACCACAAGATTCGGATTTTGAATTACAGCTATTAACAATTGATTACCCACGTAAGTTTGCGGAGTTACATCATCGCCAGATAATGGGGAGTTTGCTCTCAAGTGGCATTGATCGTAATGTTTTTGGTGACATTTTGGTCCATGATCAAGATTGGCAAGTAATAGTCGATACCAAAATGGTCACGTACATCCAAGGCCAGGTCACCCAGGTGGGAAAAATTCATATCAGCTTCTTACCGCAAGCAATGTCGGCAGTGATCCAATCCCAATCAGATTGGGAAGAACTTTCGACTACTGTGGTATCATTGCGCTTGGATGCTATTGTGGCAACAGCCTTTAATTATTCACGGAATCGAGCAAAATTGGTGATTGAACATGGTTTAGTTCGGGTAAATTGGCAAGAGGTTAGTCGGCCGGATTTCACGGTGGCAATTTTTGATCAATTATCAGTTCGACATGCTGGTCGGGTACAATTACAAGCCGTAAATGGATATAATAAAAAACAGAAAATTAGGATATCGTTAGGGATAATTCATGCCTAGCAATTGGAGGATAGTATGGGTTTAACTGTAGATGAAATTACGAATAAAACTTTTGATAACAAAATGCGGGGATTCAACCCGGATCAAGTGAAAGAGTTTTTAGGACAAGTTGCGGGGCAATTACGCGAGTTAGAAGCGCAAAACCATGAATTAGCTGAAAAGGCCAAGGCGAGTGAAGAAAAATTGCGCTATTTGTCGGATTTAAAAGATTCACTGAACAAATCAATTTTGGTTGCCCAAGAAGCCGCGGAAAAAGTTAAAAATAATGCTGAGCGTGAAGCTGAAATAACTGTTCGAGAGGCGCAGAAACAAGCAACAGATATAGTGACTGCGGCGAATGAAAAAGCAAATGCGGTGATTGCTGAATGTGCTAATTCAACGCGGAAGTTAACCGTTGCTACTAGCGATTTAAAAAAATCAACCCGGATTTTCCGGCAACGATTACAAGTAATGTTAGAATCACAATTAGAAGTATTACATGGCGAAGATTGGGATCAATTGCTCGCTGACGATGACTACAGTAAATTGGACGATTTAGAAAAGATTTTAGGAAGTCGGCTTGACAGTGATTCATCAGAAAGTGTAGAATCTACACCAACAACTCAAACTACTAGTGAATCACTGGAACCATTAAGTGAAATTCCAGATTCGGAAAGTGAAACAGATGATGGGAAAACCGTAGTCGTCTTTCCAGAAGATAACTAACTAGTTTGAATTATCTTTTTAAAGTAATGAGGAACCCTGCAGTTCGAATGCTTTTTTTCAGAGAGCTAGTGACCGGTGTGATACTAGTAAAAAGCATGAATTAGCAAATCAGTTCCGAACGTTAAACCGAAGCTAGTAAGTTTAACCGGTTCATCACCGTTAACAAATGGAGAGCGATTCAAGCAATTGAGTCGGAATTTGGGTGGTACCGCGAGCACATTTCGTCCCTTGATCGGGATGAGGTGTGCTTTTTATTTTAAAAAGAATTAGCAAAACATTAGGAGGCACATGATGAAAGTTAAGGATACCTTAAATTTAGGTAAGACTAAATTTCCCATGCGTGGTCATCTTCCAGAGCGGGAAGGACAACGTGAAAAGTTATGGGAAGTGAATAAAGTATATGAACAACGACAGAAGTTAAACGAAGGGAAACCAACCTTTGTCCTTCATGATGGACCTCCATATGCTAATGGGCCAATTCACATTGGTCATGCTATGAATAAAATTAGTAAGGACTTTATTGTTCGCTACAAGTCAATGACCGGCTATCGAGCTCCTTATGTTCCTGGTTGGGATACCCACGGGTTACCAATTGAGCAACAGTTGACCAAAGAAGGTTATGACCGGAAGAAGATGAGTACGACTGATTTCCGCGATCTTTGTTTGGAATATGCTAAGAAGCAAATTGACATTCAACGAAAAGGCTTTAAGCGTCTTGGCGTTTCTGGTGAATGGGATAATCCATATGTGACTTATGCTCATGAATACGAAGCTGCCCAAATTAAGGTTTTTGGCGCCCTTGCTGAAAAAGGCTTACTATATCGAGGTAAGAAACCAGTTTACTGGTCATGGTCCTCAGAATCAGCCTTAGCAGAAGCCGAAGTTGATTATAAGGATATTACTTCGCAAAGCGCCTTTTATGGTGAACGAGTCAAAGATGGCAAAGGCGTCCTTGATAATGACACCTACTTCTTAGTTTGGACGACGACTCCATGGACGATCCCAGCTTCTGAAGGGATTGTGGTTGGAGCAGATTTTGATTATTCACTATTTACCCATGATGATGATCCTAAAAAATATGTGGTTGCCAGTGATTTAGTTGAAAAACTATCCGAAAAATTTGGTTGGCATAATGTTCAAACGCTGAAGACCTATAAAGGGGCTGAGTTTGAATACATGACCGCTGAACACGCCTTTTCCAGTGTCGATCCATTTTATAAGGATCGTGAAGTCCTTGTTATGTTAGGTGATTTCGTTACCACTAGTGATGGGACGGGACTTGTCCACACCGCTCCAGGTTATGGGGACGATGACTACCAAGTTGGGATCAAGTACGGTTTACCAGTCTTTGCTCCAGTAAATGACCAAGGGTACCAAACTGAAGAAGCAGGTCCGGATTTTGCTGGGGTCTTCTACCAAGATTCAGAAGCAATTGCCTTAAAGAAATTAGAAGACGCTGACCTCCTTGTCCTACAAGAAGATGTCACGCACAGTTACCCATTTGACTGGCGGACCAAGAAGCCAATTATCTTCCGGGCTACTGATCAATGGTTCGTGTCAATTGATAAGATGCGGGATGATATCTTAAAGGCTGTTGACGAAGTGACTTACTACCCTGCATGGGGGAAGACTCGCTTGCGTAATATGCTCCGGGATCGTGGTGACTGGGTAATCTCTCGGCAACGGGTTTGGGGGGTCCCATTACCAATTTTCTATGCCGAAGATGGCACGCCAATTATGACAAAGGAAACAATTGACCATGTTTCTGATCTTTTCCGTCAATATGGTTCGAATGTTTGGTTTGATCGCGATGCCAAGGATCTTTTGCCAGAAGGTTTCACTAGTGAACATTCACCAAATGGTAAAGTCACGAAGGAAACTGACATTATGGATGTTTGGTTTGATTCAGGGTCTTCTCACCAAGGGGTCTTAGCGGAACGGGATTACTTGACTTATCCAAGTGATATGTACTTGGAAGGTTCAGACCAATACCGGGGTTGGTTCAACTCGAGTTTAATTACCAGCGTGGTGGTTTCTGGCCATGCCCCTTACAAGTCAGTACTTTCACAAGGCTTCACCCTGGATGGCGAAGGTAAAAAGATGAGTAAGTCCGTTGGGAACGTTATTGATCCAAACGAAGTCGTTGAAAAAATGGGGGCTGAAATTATCCGCCTTTGGGTAATGAGTGCGGATACTTCTGCTGACGTCCGGGTTTCCATGGGAACCTTGCAACAAATGTCAGAGGCCTACCGGAAGTTACGGAATACCTTCCGTTTCTTGTTAGCTAATACCAGTGACTTTGATCCTAAGACCAACCGGGTTGATTATGCTGATTTATCAAGCGTTGATCAATATATGGCGGTTAAATTTAACCGATTCTTAAAGCATATGCGGGAATACATGGACCAATATGATTTCTTGGATTCATACAAGTTGTTGATTAATTTCGTCAACAATGACCTTTCCGCTTTCTATATGAATGTGGCTAAAGATGTCTTATACATCGATGGCGAAGATTCACAAACTCGGCGGTCCATGCAAACGGTCTTTTATGATATCTTAGTTGGCATGACTAAATTGTTAACACCATTCCTCCCACACACCACGGAAGAAGTTTGGGAATACCTACCAGAACCAGAAGAATATGTCCAATTAACGGAAATTCCCGAGGCAGTTTCCTTTGACCAAGAAGATGAATTATTGGCAACTTGGGATGCCTTTATGGAATTACGTTCGCATGTTTTAAAGGCGCTAGAAGAAGCGCGGGATGCCAAATTAATTGGTCGTTCACTTGAAGCGGAAGCGGACCTTTATGTTACGCCAAGTCAACAAACGACGTTGGATAATCTTAATGCAGATGCTGCTCTGATGTTCGGTGTTTCTAACCTTCGCGTACATTCAGTTGATGAAACACCAGCTGATGCGGAAGTATTCAATGACAAAGCTGCAGTTAAGGTCTCGGTGGCTCAAGGAGAAACTTGTGAACGGTGTCGGATGGTCAAAGAAGATGTTGGTTCCGATCCGGACTTCCCACAACTTTGTGCGCGGTGTGCTCAATTAGTGCGGGAAAACTATCCTGAAGCGGTAACCGAAGGCTTTGAAAGTAAGTAAGCCTCGATGGCAATCATGACATTCAAATCACATTAGTGTAAAATACCAAGTAATGTTTACATTACTTGGTATTTTTTTGAGGTTAACCATGATTACGGGAAAAATTACGAAATATGATCAACAAAAAGGGAATGGAATGATTCAAACTCCGCAAGATGGCGAAATCTTTTTTCGCAAGCGCAGTATTGAAAATTTACGCAATCAATCGTTAACGGTTGGACAATTAATGGGATTTGTGATTGTGGAAGGTAAGTACGGTCCGCAAGCAGCCCACATTAAAGTCATCAATTAGGAAGTGATTTAAATGAGCTTTAAAGAACGTGTGACGGATGTGAAATCTGTTTATCAAGGCAATGTCATTGAAGTGGAATTACAGACCGTTGAAACCCCGAATGGTCATCAAGCGACCCGAGATGTGGTCCGGCATGCGCCTGCAATTGCTATTTTGGCGATTACGAATGATCATAAAATGATTTTGGAGCGCCAGTGGCGAAACCCGGTTAACCAAGTGACGATTGAAATCCCGGCAGGGAAGCTGGATGAACGGGATCATGGTGATGATTTTTTAGCTGCTAAGCGAGAACTAAATGAAGAAACCCGTTATCAAGCTGAAAAATTAGTAAAAATCAATGAAGATTTTTCTTCCCCTGGCTTTACTGATGAGAAATTAAGTTTTTATTTAGCGACTGGATTAAGTGCCGTCGATGAGGCTTTACCACAAGACGCGGATGAACAAATTGAGTTAATTTATTTATCTTTACCGGAAGCCTTGGCTCAAATTCGTCAAGGAAAGATTAATGATTTAAAAACAATTATGGCCATTTACTTTTGGCAATCGATGGTAGGTGAAGCTAATGAATGATCATAATTCTGAGGAGATGAGTCGACGGGCTTATCGTCAAGCTCATGAGGTACCTCAAGAAAGCCCAACAACGGAGACAACACCTAGTCGTCGTGAGCAACATGCCAAGCAAGATAATAAATTGTTAAATCGTCTGAAAAAAGTGAGCCAGCAAAAAAATCAGACTGAAAGACCCATTGATCAACCGGCTGAGGAAGCGACCATGACGCGGGGGCAAAGTCAGCAACAATCAAAACAGGCCCTTGAAGCCGAAAAGACCGCGGCGATGAAATGGAAGTTAAATGTGGTGATTGGGATTTTGATCGTCTTAATTATCATTGTTTATGCGATCTTATTTTTAGTGGGTTAAAAGGAGAGTAATATGATATATGGAATAATTTGTGCGATGCCAGAAGAAATTAAGGAATTAACGGCTCAATTAGAACATCCTGTGACCACAACGATTGGCGATAAAGACTATTTGAGTGGTCAAATTAGTGGTCAAGAAGTGGTGTTAGTGGAATCGGGGATTGGCAAGGTAGAAGCGGCGATTACAGCCGAACATTTGATTACGGATTTAAAAGCTGATGTGGTGATTAATTCGGGATCAGCTGGGGGAATTGGTGAAGGTTTAGCGGTAGGCGATGTGGTTGTATCAACAGCGACAGCCTATCATGATGTGGATGTCACTGCATTTGGTTACGAGAATGGTCAATTACCAGGGCAACCTGCTCGGTTCACCGCTGATCAGTCATTAGTAGCGGCTTTAGTAAAGGCCGGTGCAGAGACTGGTTTAACGGTGCGAACGGGACTGATTGTTTCTGGTGATCAATTTATCGCGAGCCAAGCCCAAATTGCAGTGATTAAGCAAAAATTCCCGGACGTTTTATCTTCTGAAATGGAAGGGGCAGCAGTGGGCCAAGTTGCCAATGATCACCAAGTTCCTTATGCGGTCGTCCGCGCAATGTCAGATAATGGCGACGAAGATGCGGGAGTTAGCTTTGATGAATTTATTATTGAAGCGGGGCAGCGTTCCGCGAAGATGTTGTTACAACTATTTGCGAATTTAGCAGAGGGGTAAAAGATGCAATTTCAGGCTAGTCAACAAATTACTGGCGATTCTACGAAGTATCAAATTAGCGAACACATCAAGCAATATCCATTAATTGATTTAGGCTTTGAAAAAACGCGCCAAGGTAATTATAAATACGAAGGAAGTTTAGATCGTCAGAATCCCTTTAAACCGGTAGCTAAGTTACGGATTGTCATTAATCAAGACTTAACCGGATTCAAAATGGAGACGGTGAATGCGAATGGGTTGCAAAAGATTAATATCTATCAAATGCCGCGTGCAGAGGAATTTAAAACGCAACTCCAGTTTATTATGGATGAGATGGTTGAACGCGAGATTTTCAAACGGGGCTAAATCATTTTTAATGCAAGGTCGACGGGCCTTTGCTACAATGGAAACACTGGACATGCGACCTTCAATCGTAGACGGTTCAGAATCTACACAGAAATGATGGTGAATAAGCATGACTGATAACAGTCAAACGCGCGTAGTTGTCGGGATGAGTGGTGGTGTCGACTCATCCGTCACGGCTTTGCTACTTAAACGTCAAGGCTATGACGTGGTCGGGGTGTTTATGAAAAATTGGGACGACACCGACGAAAATGGGGTTTGTACGGCGACGGAAGACTTCAAAGATGTGGCAAAAGTAGCAACCCAAATTGGGATTCCATACTATTCCGTAAACTTTGAAAAGGAATACTGGGATCGGGTCTTTAAGTATTTCTTAGCTGAATATAAAAAAGGCCGGACCCCCAACCCTGATGTTGTCTGCAATAAGGAGATTAAATTTAAAGCCTTTATTGAATATGCTAACCAATTAGGGGCCGATTACATTGCAACGGGCCATTATGCGGATCTAAAGCGGGATGCTGACGGGAAGATGCATTTGATGCAGGCGAAGGATCAGAATAAGGATCAGACTTATTTTTTAAGTCAACTGGACCATGCTCAATTGGACCGCGTGATGTTCCCCTTAGCTAACTACACTAAACCAGAAATCCGACAAATTGCCAAAGAGGCTGGTTTAGTGAATGCCAAGAAGAAGGATTCCGTGGGAATTTGTTTTATTGGCGAGGATGGGAATTTTCGGAATTTCTTAAGTCAGTATTTACCTGCCCAACCGGGAGAAATGCAAACGACTGACGGTAAAGTCGTCGGTCAACATGCTGGATTAATGTACTACACCATTGGTCAACGCAAAGGATTAGGTCTCGGTGGAACTAAGGAGAATAACGATCCTTGGTTTGTGGTTGGGAAGGATCAAGCCCAGAATATTTTATATGTGGGACAAGGTTATGATAACGAAAATCTAATTGCTACACATTTGGAAGCTAGCGATATTCACTGGGTTGATGATGTACCAGCTACATACGGCACCACTTTCCATTGCACGGCTAAATTTCGGTATCGGCAAAAGGATGTCGGTGTGACCGTTAAATTAAGTGATGATCAAAGTCAGGTTACCGTCGAATTTGATGAACCAGCACGTTCGATCACTCCTGGCCAAGCGGTTGTGTTTTACGATGGTCAAGAATGTCTGGGTAGTGCGATTATCGATCGGGCTTATCACGAACAAAAGCTATTGCAATATGTTTAATTATTAGCATATAATACAAGTTAATCATAACAATTGAGGCGTGCAGCCTCTTTTTTTAACTTTTAAATCGAGGGAATTAGGAATGGGGACGCTTTTATTTTGGGCTGCTCTAGCTGTCGTGGGTTTCTTAGCTGGCTTAGTAAGTTCGGCGGCGGGGTTGGCCTCTTTAATTTCATATCCAGCTTTATTAATGTTCGGTCTCAGCCCGATTATGGCTAATGTTACTAATACCTTTGGTACCATTACCAGTTCAGGGAGTGCCTTGTTGGCATCAATTCCCGAATTGAAGCATTCGGCTAAACAAATCTTACGCATCTTACCAATTACAATCGTCGGGGCGGTAATCGGTTCCTTCCTTTTATTCATGATTCCGGAGGCTCAATTTAAGCATTTAGTGCCATTCTTTATGTTATTTGCGGCAGTGACCTTATTATGGCCGCGGCGCTCAAAGAAGGGGCAATCCCTAAAGGAAGAAAGTAAACAAATTAAGCATGCGCGTCTGAGAAATCTTTTTGCTTATATCGGGGTTTGGTTAGTATCGATTTATCAAGGCTATTTTGGTGCTGGAGCAGGTGTATTGGTCCTCACCTTATTTACAGTGATTAATCGTGATCAAACTTATGCCACCAATAATGCCATTAAAAATGTTTCCATTGCGGTGACTAATATTCTATCGGTGATCATTTATGCCTTTGAAACCACCATTTTGTGGGGGTACGTCTTACCAATGGCAGTCGGCTACTTCTTTGGTGGATTAGTTGGTCCCCGGATTGTTCGCTACGTTCCCACTCGGGTCATGCAAATTATCGTGGGGATTGGAGCTTTGATTTTGGCAGTGGCCTTAGCAGTTTGGTAATTTAATCAGCAAATTATTCCCTATTATTCTGATAATTTGGTATCATTAAAAAAGTATAACGGGTGGAAAGTGATTTAAGATGACAACCTTTTATTTTATTCGACATGGCAAAACAGAATGGAACTTACAGGGCCGTTACCAAGGTGCTAATGGGAATTCACCATTGTTGCCGGAAAGCCACCATGATATTAAATTATTGGCTCAATATTTAAGAGGAACAGAGTTTAAACATGCCTATACGAGTCCCTTATTACGCGCCCAGGAAACGGCGACCGAACTGATTGATCAGTTAGGGATGCCGATTCCGTTGACCTTGGATAAGCGAATTGCTGAAGTCAATTTGGGTGATTTGGAGGGGATGTATTACCGTGATGCCCAAAAGCAATGGCCAACGGTAATTGATAATTTTCATTATCATGCTGATAGCTATAATGAACAAATTATTCATGGCGAAAGCTTTCCACACGTCATCGAACGATTTAAAGAAGCGATTCGGGATTATGAGCATTTTAATCCTACTGGCAATGTCTTAGTGGTTTCCCATGGGGCGGCCTTAAATGCTGGTATTAACGGGATCTTAGGGGTGCCCTTAGCGCATTTGAAAGATCGAGGGGGCTTGAGTAATACCTCAACGACGATTGTAACGACTGAGGATCAAGGGATGACCTTTGAACTTCAACAATGGAATGAAACTTCATATTTACAGCGTCAATTTATTGATCCAACTGATACAATTTAACGGGGGTGAAAGAATGGATCCAAAAGTACAATCTAATCAATCTGAAAAACTTGTGCATAGCCTAGTTCAAGCGATTGATCAGGAACCAACTAAATTCAACAATTACTATGAACTTGGTTCATTATTAACACGACTGCAAGATTTTGAGCAAGCTGAAGAGTTGTTTATGAAAGCACTCGGAATTTTCGAACAACGCGATGATTCTCGCGCCGTGGATTTTTTGAAATATGGCTTGGGCAACCTTTACTACACGGTTGACAAGGTTGATGAGGCGATCAAGTACTATGATCAGGTATCTGATGAAAATTTAAAAGCAGATGCTTACTTAATGATGGCCCAATCATATGTAAAAAAACATGATTATAAACGAGCCATTGTATATGGACTCACCGCTTATGAAGCTCGGCCTTCAGATCCAGAGATTGCACAAGTGCTCGGGGATGCTTTACTGGCGACTGGTGAATTTAAAGAAGCGGCTAAGTATTATGATCAGATCTTAACCCGTCATCCTGGCCGGGCGGATACGCAATTTAATCGTGGACTAGTGGCAATGGCCATGAATGAACCATATACGGAATATTTAGAGCAAGCACAGCAATTAGACCCTGATTATTATAAAGCTAGTGAACAACGGATTGAAGAGATTAAAGCAACCTTGCAACAATTGAATTTAGACGAAAACTAAAGCTGAATTTAGGGAGAAAACAATGGCAAAAAAGGCGCAAGCAGATTACAACACTCCCATTCAGCATTTAGCAAATGTCACCACCACAGGTCCCACCTCGTTTACTGGTACGGTTGAACGAGTGATTTTTAATCGGGGGCTTTTTTTTATTGTGGCGGTTTCGGTTGAAGATGCTAATTTTGAATGGGATACTGATAAGATTACAGTTACCGGGCAACTCGGTGAAGTCGTCGAAGGTGATCAGTACGAATTTGATGGACGGGTAGTTGATAATCCACGTTATGGCCTCCAATTTAATAGTAACGGTTGTCATGCGGTTTTACCGCATACAGCTAAGGACTTGACTAGATTTCTGCGGGGTCGGCACCTACCATTGAATCATGTTGCAACAGCTGCGCGACAAATATTTGATCATTTTGGTAAAGAAGCGGTCAACCATTTATTAGAGCAACCGACCGATCTGGCTGAAATTAAGACAATGGATGCGGCTGATCAACAAGTCTTGATTAAGTTATTCCAACAACTCAGTTTTGGTAGTTCTACGAGTCAAATTATTCAACGGCTTAAAGGCTTAGGCTTTTCAGAACGTTTTGTTAACCTAATTTTTGATCAATATGGGACGCGCGCCTTGCAAGTTTTAGATGATAATCCATATCAATATGCGATTGATTTGCAAGAACGGGGGCTAACTTTTCTCATGGTAGATCAAATTGCCCAGGAATCATTAGGCATGGTGGGTGATGATGATCGCCGGATCCAAGCTGCCCTTTTATGTCTAGCGGACGACCTCACAAACCAACAGGGGGGCACTTATGTGCAAGTTTCCCAATTATTACAACAGGCTCAGCAACGTTTAAATTTCACCAAACCAACGGTTGATCAAGAACAAGTGCAAACCCAACTACAAATATTATTAGAGGACAAACGTTTATATCAGGAAAACGAAACGGATGTCTATCCAGCCAGTTTGTATCAAGCCGAATGGCAAATTGCCCAGGAGCTGCATGATTTAACTGCCAATCCGATAGAAGTTGATGAAGACCAACTTACCGAAGTGGTTAAAACCGTTAGTGATCAACAAGCCATTCAATATGACGAAATTCAAATTGATGCAATTAAATTAGCTTTATCTTCGCGGGTCATGATGATTACGGGGGGACCAGGAACCGGTAAAACCACCATTTTAAATGGGATTGTACAAAGTTATTTGCGCTTGTATCCAGATAAGACCGAAAGTAACGTGCGCTTAGTCGCACCGACTGGACGGGCGGCTAAACAAATTAATGGGGTAACAGGGATTGAAGCCAGCACGATTCATCGATTACTCGGTCTAACCTTAGATAACTCCGCTGAAGACCTACTTCAAGGTAATGACTTAACCGCGATAAGTGATGATTTATTAATCGTGGACGAAATGTCGATGACGAGTACCATCCTATTTGCGACCCTCTTATCGGCAGTAGAAAATAATTGCCAATTGATCCTAGTTGGTGATGTTGATCAACTACCATCAGTAGGCCCAGGCCAGGTTTTTCATGATTTGTTAGCCTTTGATCAGTTACCGCAGTGTCGCCTATCACATATTTATCGCCAAGCCGATGACTCTTCAATTATTCCTTTGGCGCAACGGATCAATCAGGGACAAGTCGATCCAGCTTTTTTTGCTCCGACCCCAGCCAATCGTTATGCGCGTCGTCAGTTTATTCGCTGTTCCAGTCGGGTAGTTACCCGTCGAATCGGCGAAATTATCCAGCTATATCAATATAAGTATCAACAGCAATTAATGGATATTCAAGTGCTAACGCCTTTTCATGGAGGCGCCTCTGGAACCGATTCATTAAATCAGTATCTACAAGATTTATTAAATCCAGTTACTGACCAGCAACCAGTATATCGAAGTAGTCAAGGTGAACTGCGGATAGGTGATAAGGTCATGCAAACAATGAATGATGCCGAACGAAATGTCTTTAATGGTGATGTTGGGATTATTAAAACAATTGAAGGCAATGCGGTATTAAATGGTGACCCTCAGGCAAGGTTCAGTCTTAAAATGACCGTTGATTTTGATGGTCAGGAGATTGAGTATGAACGTCCCAATCAAGTAGCCGCCTTGCAACTAGCTTATTGTATGACGATTCATAAATCACAAGGTAGTCAATCACCAGTAGTTATCATTCCTTTGTTTAATGATCAATTCTATAGTGCCAGTCAGCACGAAACGATCTTGCATCGGAATCTTTTATATACTGCCGTGACGAGAACTTCCCGAGCTTTGATGATGTTGGGCGATCCCGAAGCGTTCGTCCAATGTGCCCAATCGCCAACTGTTTATCGTGCGACATCGTTAACCCAACGGCTGGTATCCGTATGGGAAAATTCAGAAGCTAAGGAAATTGCACCACAAAAAGCTTCTGAAAACGGAAAGGCTACTCAAGGAGTTCAGCCTAAAAGACCGGGAGTACTTACCGCTCAAATGGTGCTGAATGAAGAGGTCGATCCAATGATTGGGATGACCGGAATTAAACCGCAAGATTTCTAAACGTGCTTGCAAGTCCGATGGATCCTTGTAATAATATTAGTAGTTATATGTGTGGGAAAGGAACCAATTATGAGTGAACTACAAAATGCTGCCGATGTAAGATTATTTGCTTTAAACTCGAATCGTCCCTTAGCCGAAAAAATCGCGGAAGAGCTAGGATTACCGCTCTCAGAATGTACGGTTAGTCATTTTGCGGATGGTGAAATTTCGATAACCATTAATGAAAGTGTGCGGGGCCGGGAAGTCTACGTGATCCAATCAACCTCGGATCCGGTCAATGATAATTTAATGGAATTGTTAATTATGATTGACGCTTTACGTAGAGCGAGTGCTAAAAAGATTAACGTGGTTTTGCCTTATTATGGCTACGCTCGTCAAGACCGGAAGGCCCGCTCTCGGGAACCAATTACGGCCAAGTTAGTGGCTAATTTATTGGAATTGGATCAGATTGATCGCTTGATTGCGGTTGATTTACATGCCGCCCAGGTACAAGGATTCTTTGATATTCCGGTTGATCACTTACAGGCTGCCCCAACCTTGGCCAAATACTTTTTGGACCAAGCGATTAGTGACGATCTCGTGATTGTCTCGCCAGATCATGCGGGGATGACGATGGCAAGACGGTTTGCAGAATTACTAGGTGACGATGTGAGTGTTGCCATTGTTGATAAGCGGACTGAAGATACCCGCGAAAATCCTGATCTAACCATGCCTAGTATGATTATCGGGGACGTCAAGGATAAGGTAGCGATTATCGTTGATGATATTATTGATACGGGAAATCGCCTAACTAATTCGGCTGAACTAGTTTCAAAAAAGGGTGCAAAGGAAGTCTTTGCCGTTGCAACCCACCCGGTCTTATCGGGGGATGCATCAGAACGAATTCAAGCCTCCGCCATTAAAGAGATGGTCACAACTGATACGATTGTTGTTCCTGAAACAAAGCAATTTGATGAATTAAAGCAATTATCGGTGGCGCCATTATTAGCAGAAGCAATTATTCGGATTCATAACCATCAATCAATTCACCACTTATTTAAAATTTAGTCCTAAAAAAAGGGATGCTGATGAAATTTCACCAGCATCCCTTTTAGACAGTCTTATTTAATACGCGCATATTCAACTTGTGGTTGTGGTCCCATGGCAGGGGTTAGCTTACCAAGCAAGCGATTTAATTCGAGACGGCGTTGCCGCTTAGGAATAAATACCCCCATTTTTTCTTGATCGAATCCAGTTACCAATTTGTTTTCATTAAAAATAATTGGGTTCCGCAAGATGTGTGGGTTAGTTGCTACTGCTGCAGTTAATTGATTAATTGTGACATTTTCAGAATCCATCTTTAAAGCTTTCGTATCACGGGAGCGCTTCGAGATAAGATCCTCGGTCCCATCCATCGAGATGGCAAGTAGATCAAGCACTTCAGCTTGGGTTAAAGGTTCCTTTTCGATGTTACGTTGAGTAACAGTGATCCCGTGTTGGGTAAGCCATTGTACGGCTTTACGCTTTGATGGATCATTAGTGTGGAAAAATAAAGTAACCATCCAAATCACTCCTTTCAAGATATATCTATTGTACGTGACAATTTTTTTATTGAAAAGTGATTTACCAGCTAATTAAATAATTCTTTACTTTTAGTAACCAATTCTTTAAGAGTCTTTAATGATATCCCAAAATGGATACCGAACGCTGTCGATTGTTAAGTTAACTAAGTGACTGCCTTTAACTTCATGATCAGTAGTAATAGTTAATGGCTTCGAAGCACTAAAGTGGAACCATTTTTCCCGATACCGTTGGCTACCAAGTAAGAATAACTGTTGATGGCGAAACATTAGCCACAACCCCCAGATGAGACGCCATTGGTGATGTCCTTTAGCAATGGCAATTTCAAGTGGTGGTCGTAAATATTGCTTATTCCGAAAATGATAGGTTCGAGTGAAAGGAAAGTTAACTACTTGGGTATTGATAGCATTTGGAAAAATAATATGATGACGATTAACGTTCAACATTAAATTGTATGGGGTAATTTGCTTACTAGCTTGGTGAGCTGCTCGTAAATACCGCCAGGTCCGAATGGGGCCAGGGCCAATTAATTGATCCACCGCTGCTGACAAACCAATCGATAGACGATTGATAAAGTAACCTTGGACTTGATCAGCAGAATTAATATAGTGGCCGAGATTGATTTCGACCGGTTTCTTAGTCGTTAAGATCCGATTAATTAAAGTATTTGGTGAATGGTTAACATTTAATTGTTTAGCCAAAAAGCTATTCGGATTAGTCGGAATAAAGGCAAAAGGAATTGTGGCTCCTTGTTGATCCGAGGGCATTAACCCATTAATGACGGCATTTACTAATTCGTCATTGCCGATTACGACTACAACCAAATTCTGATGGTGGTGAAGGCGTTCATAGGATTTATGGGCCAAGCGTTGGGCATGCTGATAGTCTTGGATAAAAGCAAATTCATAGGCACACTGGGCTTGATCTAAAATTGGTTGAATCGTTTGCCAGATCGTGCGACCTTGGTCGTGATTTACAGTGGGATTGATGAGAAAAGATAGGTACATCTCACGACCTCCTTTCGGTCAAAAATAAAAAGCTGGGTTGCCCCAGCCAATTAAAACGTCGTTAACTTAAAGTTGTCACTTTCTTTTTCGTAAGCTAAAGCGGCATCAGAAAGTTCTTCAATTAATTCTACATTATAGTCGGTATTTTCTTCTACTAAGGCCCGAACTTCGGCTTCAGAAGCCGCTTCAATGTATAGTGATTGGGTGTTTTCCCGACGAGGGGTTTCAGTTTTTGTAGGTTGATAATATACTTTAAAAGTCATTATGAACTCCTTCATGATAAATTTCAGTACTGTTATTCTAACACATTTAAATGGTAGTGTCGCTAGTCGATTGAGGATGGTATCCTTATAATGGATAAAAAGGAGAGTGATTTAATGTCGTTTCTATATGTAATTACTATTACACTAATCCTAATTTTGGTAATTTATCAGATCATTCATCGAACCTTAGTTAAACGTCATGATCAACAACAGCAAGTTGCCGCTCAACAGATAACAGATCAAGTGGTAATGGCAGTCCTGGCAGATCATTTAGCTAGTGACCATTACGATCATCAATCTTCCATTGTGGCGGAAGTATGGGGTAATGGGGTGCAGGCCTTTGAATATCAGATTTATTTTGATTTGTGTGATGAACAAGAGTTACGTTGGTTAAGCCATCAAAATTTATCGCAAGCCATTGAGAAAAACGCTAGTCAAGAACTGATTGCGGGATTTAATGCTCAATCAGCTCCCTTCGTGGTTACGGATTGGTGGGTCTATCAGCAAAAGCTACACTTTGACGTGGCCTATGTCTCTAACGAAGCCACTCGTGAATATGTTGAGGACCTTAGTAAGTTAAATCAAAAGGCGAACTAAAAAGAAGTTGGTGAAATTTCACCAACTTCTTTTTATGATAGGAGCATTAAATCATCAGGATGATTGAAAGGTTCATTTTCATCAATGTGATCATAGAATAAAACGCCAATCAAGTGATCGAGTTCATGCTGAACGACAATGGCTGGATAATGCTTTAATCGGACTTGCTTAGTTTCACCAGCCAGATTCTGATATTTCAAAGTGATGCGATCATGCCGTGGGACATAGCCAGGGACATCACGATCAACAGAGAGACATCCCTCTCCTTCAGCTAATGCAGCCATTTGCACTGATTCACTAATGATGACTGGATTAACTAATACGTCTTTAAAGGCAGGTTCGTCTTCTTCGTTTTCACCAGGGATTAAGACCGCAGTCATGCGTACCCCATGATTAACCTGGGGAGCTGCTAAACCAACTCCGGCGCGCAGTTGGTATTTTTCAGCAATTTCTTCATTCTGACTGTTTTCTAAATACTCCATTAATTGTTGGGCAAGCTGTTGATTCTCTGCCGATAAGGGAAAGTCAACTTTGGCTGCCCGCGTTCGCAATACAGGATTGTTATCAGTATCACGTACAATATCATCCATTGTGATCATTATGATGGACCTCATTTCTCTTTCTTTTATGAAGTATTTTAGCACATTCCTATGGAAAACACTTAAATTCTGGTATGTCAGTCGAAAATCCTTTAAAATGGTAACTAGTAATGAATGAAGGAGTTGGTCAGATGGCTGGGGGAAATTATGCATATCCATTGGATCCGGATTGGTCCATGGAGGAGTTGATCGCCGTTACTAATTTATATCAAGTTGTCGAAGATGCCTATGAAGTTGGGACCTCACGTTCAAAAATTTTAAAGGCGTACGCTGACTTTAAAAAGGTGGTTAGTTCGAAAGCTTTCGAAAAGCAACTCAGTCGGCAATTTGCAAATGTGTCTGGCTATGAAATTTATCAGGTTGTTAAACGGGCCCAAACTGATGAGAGTAGTAAGATAAAAATGGAGGGATGAGCATGTTAGCGGAGATTGATCAACAAATCCAAACTTTAATTCGTGAAGTTGGCGAACGGACGAAAGCCGCCATGCAAGCTGACTTTACAATTGATGAAAAAACCAGTCCTCATGATTTGGTGACGACGGTTGACAAACAAAACGAACAAATTATTAATCAACGACTTCGGGAAATTGACCCGACAGCGCAAATTATTTCCGAAGAAGGTTTTGGTGATCAAGTTCATGATATTCATGGTCACGTTTGGATTGTTGATCCCGTCGATGGGACGATGAATTTTATCATGGAACGGGAAAATTTTGCGATTATGTTAGCCCTCTACATTGACGGGCAACCGACCTTAGGCTATATTTTGGACGTTATGAAAGGTCTTTTATATCATGGGGGGCCTGCACTGGGTGTCTGGGAAGATGATCATCAATTGTCAACACCCTTAAATCGTGGCTTGCGAGATGGACTAATTGACGTTTCTTCCCGGATTTTAATGAATGATCTTCATCATGCCCAAACGGCTGCCAAAGCTGCCCGTAGCATTCGAGTTTTTGGTAGTGCTGGAATTTCGATGACCCAATTAATCACCGGGCGAACGGGAGCCTACATCACTAACTTAAAGCCTTGGGATTTAGCCCCGGGACGGGTCCTAGCCGAAGCCCAAGGTTTAGTCGTCAAACGGATTGACGAACAACCGATTGATATGCTATCATCTAACTTTGTATTAGTAGCTACTCCAAAAGCTGCCAAAGATATCATGGAATTGATCAATTAGCAGTAACTGTGACCAATGTCACAGTTTTTTTATGAGAATTGACCATACTTTAAGGAAATGGAAGGAATAGACTTTTGAAATTACGTGACGATATTCGTAACATTGCGATCATTGCTCACGTTGACCACGGTAAGACGACCCTGGTTAACGAGATGTTAAAGCAATCCAATACGCTCCCTGAACACTTCGATATTCAAGACCGGGCGATGGATACTAATGATTTGGAAAAAGAACGTGGAATTACGATTCTTTCTAAGAACACAGCCGTAAAATATGGTGATTACCAAATCAACATTTTAGATACCCCAGGTCACGCCGATTTTGGTGGTGAAGTAGAACGGGTTATGAAGATGGTTGACGGGGTACTTCTAGTGGTGGATGCGTTTGAAGGGACCATGCCACAAACGCGCTTCGTCTTGCAAAAGGCCTTAGAACAACACTTAACCCCAATCGTGGTTATTAACAAAGTTGACCGTGATGGCGCCCGTCCAGAAGAAGTCGTTGATGAAGTGCTCGACTTATTCATTGAACTTGGCGCGGATGAAGATCAACTAGACTTCCCGGTAATTTATGCTTCGGCGATGAACGGGACTTCTAGCTATGATTCTGATATTTCAACTCAAGAACACACGATGAAGCCTTTGTTTGACACGATCGTGGAAAAGATTCCAGCCCCAGTTGATAATTCAGACGAACCATTACAATTCCAAGTTTCAATTCTTGATTACAACGACTTCGTTGGTCGGATTGGGATTGGTCGGGTTGTCCGGGGACAGATTCACGTAGGTGATCAAGTTACCTTAATGAAGCTTGATGGATCAACCAAGAATTTCCGGGTCACGAAACTCTTTGGGTTCGTTGGCTTGAAGCGAATTGAAATTGATTCTGCTAAGGCTGGGGATTTAATTGCGGTTTCTGGTATGGAAGATATCAACGTTGGTGAAACGGTGGTGGATCCAGAACATCCAGAAGCTTTAACTCCATTACGGATTGATCCGCCTACCTTACAAATGACATTCCGGACCAACGATTCTCCATTTGCTGGTCGGGAAGGGAAGTTTGTGACTTCGCGCCAATTACAAAACCGGCTAGAATCTGAATTGGAAACGGATGTTTCGCTGCGGGTTGAAGATACTGATGATCCAGGAGCCTGGGTTGTTTCTGGACGGGGTGAATTACACTTATCTATCTTAATTGAAACTCTTCGGCGGGAAGGGTTTGAACTTCAAGTATCACGGCCAGAAGTTATCTACCGTGAGATCGATGGAGTGATGAGCGAACCATACGAAGAAGTTCAAATTGATACCCCAGATGAATACACTGGTTCTATTATTGACAGTTTGTCTAAGCGGAAAGGTGAAATGCAAAACATGGAACCTTCCAACAATGGTCAAACGCGGTTGATTTTTGAAGTTCCTTCACGGGGCTTGATAGGTTACTCAACGGAATTCATGTCCTTAACGCGTGGTTATGGGATCATGAGTCACGTCTTTGATCAATACAAGCCAGTGATTAAGAACTGGAACCCTGGTCGGCAAAAGGGTACTTTAGTATCAATGAATGCTGGGAAGGCAACGACTTATGCAATGATGGGGATTGAAAGTCGGGGAACCCTCTTGATCGATCCTGGGACGGAAGTATACGAAGGGATGATCATTGGTGAAAATAGCCGGGAAAATGACATCACGGTTAACATCACTAAGGGTAAGAACCTTACTAACGTTCGGGCTGCTGGTTCTGACGATATGGCACGGATCAAGACCCCAACGCATTTATCATTAGAAGAATCACTGGAATTCTTAAATGAAGATGAATACTGTGAAATTACACCGGAAAACGTGCGGTTACGGAAGCAAATTCTTGAAACTAATGCACGGGAAAAGGCGGCTAAGCGTCGGAAAGCTGCTTCACGAAAGTAATTTAATGAATGGGCGGGAGTAATTCCTGTCCATTTTTTAATTGCCGAAACTTTAGTGGTATAATATTTTCCATGATTTAATATTAAGTGGAGAGCATCATGAATAAACAAAAGAAACGCTCAGTCTTAGGCTGGGATCCCTATTTACTGATCCCATATTTAATTTTATGTATTATTGGGATTGTGATGGTTTATTCGGCAAGCGCGGATGTGGCCATGCAAGTTGGTGGGACAGCCCGCAGTTATTTAGTTAAGCAATCAATTTTTGCTTTGGTAGGAATTGGCATTTTCTTTTTGTTATCGCGAGTCAATTTAACCTTTTGGCGAAGTAAATATACCCTAGGTTTCCTTTCGGGAATACTGATCGTGCTCTTAGTTTATGTTCGCTTTTTCGGGGCAGCCGTTAATGGGGCGCGCGGATGGGTTAATCTGGGACCGGTCAGTATCCAACCCGCCGAAGTTTGTAAATTCTTTTTAACCATCTATTTGGCTAATCAATTTGCACGTTACGAAAACTTATCACGGTCTGATTATTTAAGGAAACTTCGGAAACCGATCATATTAACAATAGTCCTGATCGGGTTGATTTTGAGTCAACCCGATACAGGGGGGGCTTTAATTAATGCTTCGATTTTTTTGGTTATTATCATGGCTAGCCGTATACCTTGGAAATATGGAGCAACTGCTTTAGTGGGAGGCTTCCTAGCCCTACTAATTGGCTTGCCATATGTGGCGCAATTGTTTGCTAAGATCGGTGGGTATCGAGCCGCCCGGTTTGTCGCCTACTTGAATCCCTTCGCTAATGCCTCGGGATCGGGGACGCAATTAGTTAATTCCTACTATGCTATTAGCAATGGGGGGATTTTTGGTAGTGGAATTGGTAATAGTATTCAAAAGATGGGGTACTTACCAGAATCCAATACTGATTTTATTTTAGCGATTATTAGTGAGGAATTGGGGTTGGTCACGGTTTTAATTATCCTGGCCTTACTAGCAACCTTAATTTGTCGGATTATCTTGTTAGGTATTCGGTCGAATAACCTGTATGAGACTTTGTTGTGTTATGGGACTGGCACTTTTTTCGCCGTGGAAACAATGTTTAATGTCGGGGCTGTGTGTGGACTCTTACCAATTACCGGGGTGACCTTACCTTTTATTAGTTATGGGGGTTCCAGTATGTTCGTTTTGAGTGCTTCATTGGGACTGGTCGCTAATGTGGAGCGTCGAATGCGCCGCCAAAAGGCACGCCGTCAACAGGAGGTGGCTTAAGTGACTGTTGAAATAGAAAATTCTATTCCACAAAGAACGAGTCTATCTGTTTATATTCGGGGACGCCGCGTTTTACGAGTCCTCCGTCATTATGGACACATTCAATATGTTTCGCGCCGAGCACATTATGTTATCTTATACGTGAACCAAGCTCATGTTGCCGAAATTAAACCGGAAATTGAAAAACTACATGATGTTTATCGAGTCTTACCATCTCCATGGTCCACAGTTGATCCGACAATTTCATCGGTTGCAGAAACGGGAATAATTCCTTCAACAGAAGAGGAGTGATCAATGCGAGTAGTATCAGGAAAATTTCGGGGGCGCAAATTACAAGCTGTTCCTGGGATGGCGACGCGTCCTACCACTGATAAGGTCAAAGAGTCGTTATTTAATATGATTGGGCCCTACTTCAGCGGTGGACAGTCCTTAGATTTGTATGCCGGGAGTGGTGGTTTAAGTATTGAAGGGGTTTCGCGAGGGATCGATCATGCCTATTTAGTAGATCGGCAATATCAAGCGATCAAAACGATTAAACATAATGTTGCTTTAACCAAGCATGAAAATCAATTCACGATTATTAAACAAGATGCCCAACGTATTTTACCGGTTATAGCGGGGCAAGGGGTGCGACTGGATTTAATCTATCTTGATCCTCCTTATGCTAAACAACAAATAATTAAGGATATTCAATCCTTGGTGGATTTAAATTTATTGAATTCTGGAGCACTGGTGGTCTGTGAAACTAATCAAGAAGCCAATTTGCCGACGGACTTATCCCAGTTTGAATTAGTGCGACAGCAAACATATGGTATCACGGTGGTAACTATTTATCGTTTTATAGGTGAGGAAGCATAAATGAAAGTAGCATTATTTCCAGGGTCGTTTGATCCATTAACTATGGGTCATTTGGACTTAATTCGGCGGGCTAGTCATTTATTTGATCAGGTGGCCGTTGCCGTTATGAATAATTCAAGTAAGCATCCCTTGTTTACGGTTCAAGAACGGGTTAATCAAATCGAAACGGCCGTTGCGGGCTTAAGTAATGTTTCCGTAATTACGGCCCAAGGGCTAACTGTGAACTTAATGAATCAAATGGGGGCTGATTATTTATTACGCGGTTTACGGAATGAAACCGATTTTCGTTATGAGCGGGATATCGCGGCGATGAATCATTACTTAGATGATCAAATCGAAACCGTCTTTTTACTAACGGATCCTAAATATCAACATTTATCTAGTAGCCTTTTAAAAGAGGTCGCGCTTGAAGGTGGGGATATATCGGCTTATTTACCAGAAAATCTGAATCAAGCATTGCAAAAACAAATCCACGATCGGATGATTGAACGGGTAAAACAGTTTAATGAAAAATCAAGAACGTCGTCTGATTAGACGCTTAATTTTAATTATTGTTGGTATTCTAGTGGCCATGTGGTTCTTCTTATGGCCATTGAATAGCTATATTGAAACGCCGGGGACGGCCGATGCTTTAAAGTCCTACGTTACAATCAAGAAGCACCCTGATAAATGGAAGGGTAGCTATATGTTGACATCGGTTTATTTGCAACGCGCGCGTCCAGTTACCTATTTGTGGGCGAAGTTCATGAATCCTTTAGCAACGATTGAAAGTGCTGAGGATGTCACGGGTGGGCAAAGTGATAAGACCTATGACAAGGTTCAAAACTTTTACATGCAAAGTGCGATTAACCAGGCGATTTCGGTTGCATATAAGGCAGCAGGACAACAGTACACGAAAAAGTATTTAGGAATTTACGTCCTTGAAGTTCAGAAAAATTCGAAGTTCAAAAAGCAGATTAAGGTTGGTGATACCATCACCAAAGTTGACGGACATCACTTTAATACGGCGGCGGGTTATCAAAAATACATTGCTAAACAAGGGATCGGCCATCGATTAAGTGTTACCTATACTCATAATGGTAAGACCAAAACAGTTACTGAACCTTTGGTGAAGTTATCGACTGGTAAGGCCGGTATTGGGATCATCTTGACCGATAATGTAAAGGTCACTACAGACATCCCAGTGAAGGTTGATCCCGGTGAAATTGGTGGGCCTTCTGGTGGTTTAATGTTTGCTTTACAAATTTATCAACAAATTTCAGGTAAAGATCTTCGACACGGCCAACAAATTGCCGGGACAGGAACGATTGCAGCGGATGGGAGTGTAGGAGAGATTGGCGGCATTGATAAAAAAGTAGTAGCTGCTCATAAAGCCGGAGCAACTATCTTCTTTGCCCCATACGTTAAACCAACTAAAGAGTTACTCAAATATGAAGAACAGCACATGACAAACTATCAATTGGCAAAGAAAACGGCTAAAAAATATGCGCCGAATATGAAAGTAGTTCCAGTTACTAGTTTCCAAGATGCGGTTGATTATTTAAATGAACACGCTAAATAAGAGTGGGCTGAATTAAATCAGGATGGTTTAGTTCAGGCTCGCTCTTTTTTCGTATCTATTAATAAAGGAGGTTTTTATGGATATCGAAGAATTACGTGAGCGGTTAATCGACCTATGGGAAACGCAACGAACCAAACTGATTTTGGGGGCCGGGGTACTGGTGTGTATTGGTTTGTTCTGTTGGCATCAAAAGCCAACTCCAGTATCAACTAATTCACCGACGATGATGAATTCAACTGTGAGTTCTAGGGTGGCGACTTCGACAACCACTCAAAATGGGCGAGTATCAATTGATATTAAAGGGGCGGTGGCCCATCCAGGGGTATATACCTTGCCTAAGCAAGCCCGGGTGAAAGAAGCCATCGAACAGGCTGGTGGCAGCTTGCCAACTGCCGATTTAAACCAGGTTAATCTAGCCAAACAATTAACGGATCAACAGGTTATTTATATTCCTTTAGTGGGCGAAAAGATTGCTGGAGCTAACAACATTGCAGCAGGGTCATCAACCGAGGGGGATCAGCCCATTGTTAATTTGAATACTGCGACGAAAGAACAACTCCAAACCATTACTGGAATTGGGGAAAAAAAGGCCGATAAAATCCTGGCCTATCGTCAGGAGCATGGCGAGTTCAAATCGGTTGAGGAATTAAAATCAGTTGACGGTTTTGGTGATAAAACGGTCGCTAAACTACAATCTTCTTTGTCAGTTTAACGTGTTAATAAATCTCTGCTATACTAAATAAAATTAAAAGGGGGTTTTAGCATGACACAGCGGATTGGTTGGGACCAGTATTTTATGTTGCAAGCGGCTTTGTTATCGTCGCGGAGTACTTGTAAAAGACTTTCAGTTGGTGCGGTTTTAGTCCGTGATCGCCGAATTATTGGGAGTGGATATAATGGAGCCGTTTCAGGTGATGAGCATTGTATTGATAGTGAATGCTATCTACGTGATGGTCACTGTGTACGGACCATCCATGCAGAAATGAATGCCCTTTTACAGTGTGCGAAATTTGGTACTTCCACGGATGGGGCGGTAGTTTACGTGACTGATTTCCCATGCCTTCAATGTACCAAGAGTTTATTACAAGCAGGGATTACACAAATTAACTATTTGCGTAATTATCATAATGATGAGTATGCAATGGAATTAATTAAACTCAAACACGTTAAATTGCAACAAATCAAGCTCAGTGCTGATACAATTGACCAGGTTAATTTAAAGCAATATTTGGATAGCGATAATTAACCAACGATTACTATTAGCAGCTGGGCTGAGTAGTTTAGGATGCGGCCTAGTAATTTTGCATTACTGGGTCTTATTATTACCATTAGGTTGGTTGATTTGGCGACTAATGATTCTGGTCGAGTCTCCTTGGCGTTGGTTAGTAATACTAATCAGTATCATGTTTGGTGTCCGCGCTTGGATTTGGCAACAGGAACAGATCCAGTTAACTCATCCTCCACAAGCACAAGTAAGCCAAATGGTGGTGGTTCAACCAGATCAGTGGAAGGTCAATGGGGACTTTGTGCAGGCAATTGGCCAGGGGAAAAGGCAAAACTACTTAATTCAAGCCTACTTAAAAGAACCAAGTCAACAAAAATATCTTGAAAGGTTACACAACCCAGTTCAAGTTATTATCAAAGGTGATGCTACGCCGATCGCCCCAGCAACAAATTATAACGAATTTGATCGCCGATTTTGGTATCGGACCCAAGGCGTGCAGATGGTCATTAAGGGGCAGTTAATTAACGTTCAACCAGTTAAGAATTACTCTTTGGTGGATCGTTTGCACCAGGTTCGTCATCAACTAGCCACTTATTTTCACCATTTGCCAGCGCCCTTAAGTGGGTATGCTTTACGATTGCTGATTGGTTTACAAGATCCAGCAACTGATGAGCAAATGACAACGGTTAAACAACTGGGGTTGATTCATCTCTTTTGTCTTTCTGGCTTACATGTGGCCTCAGTTTGTTCGCTCGTGCAAGGCGGAGGACGGATCCTAGGCTATGATCGGCATTTTTTGAATTGGATTTTGATTGGCACCTTGCCGCTCTATTGGGTAATTGGAGGTGGATCATTAAGCCTCACGCGTGCGATTTTAATGATTGAATGTCAGCTATGGAGTCAGCAGCTGGGGCGTAACCAGCCGGATGCTTGGACCATTAGTCTGCTCATACAAGAATTTATTCAACCAACTGTTTTAATGTCCTTAGGAGGACAATTAAGCTATTTGCTGTCTTTTGCCTTATGCTGGTTTGATTGGCAAAAGGTAAAGTGGCAATCGTTCAAACTTGGGGCTCTAGGCTTGCCACCACTACTACATTTTGTTTTTGAATTTCATTTGCTCAGTCTTGTAATTAATTATTTAATGATTCCATTTTTTAGTTGGATCATTTTCCCTGGCACCATAATTAGCGCCTTACTTTATCCCTTTTTACCGGGAATTTCCGGATCCTTTAATCGTTTACTAGTGATTTTTGATCAATCCCTAGTCTGGTTAGCAGAGTTTCCGGGAATGATTCATTTTGGTAAAATAGGGGTGTTGCTGACGTTGATCCCGTTAATTATTACCTGGTGGACGATTGAACACGCCACTGGTCGTTCCTGGATAATATTGCTACTTTGTTATGGTGGAATTTATCTTGGGATTCACCGACCTTTATCGGGAGAAGTAACCTTTGTTGATATTGGTCAAGGGGATTGTATTATTATTCGGGAGCCCTTTAATCATCGGGTGATGTTGATTGATACGGGTGGGGACTTGCAAATTCAAAAACCAATCTGGGCGCGGGGGCATTTTAGCCACGACCGATCAGTGGGGACCAGTATAAATTATCTTAAGAGTCTTGGGATCTATCAGCGTGATAGTGTCTGGTTGACTCATAGCGATGCAGATCATATCGGATTTTTAACGACAGTCATGAAAAATTTTCGAGTTAAACAAATTTTAGTCCCCGCGGGGATGGAAACCTTACCTAAGTTTCAAACTCGACTAGCATATCCAGTCAAGGTGGTTCCGGTTACCAATCAATCATCGCCGATGACCGATTTACAGATTCTTCATCCTTTGCAAGTTGGATCCGCAACAAATGATGATTCATTAGTTTTATTTGGTCATTTTGGGAAATTACGCTTTCTCTTTATGGATGATCTTCCTCAAAATGGTGAAAAACTAATTATGAAACAATACCCCAATTTACAGGCCGATGTTTTAAAACTTGGTCATCATGGCAGTAAAACATCGAGTAATCTTGCCTTTTTAAAGCAGGTTCAGCCTCACTATGGGATAATTTCTGCGGGGCGACGTAATCGATACCACCACCCCAATCTAGAAACCATGCAACGATTGCAACAAAGTAAGATTGTTCCATTATCTACCCAAAATTACGGAATGATTAGGTACCGCTATTATAGTTTTTATGATCAACTAACGACGAAGCTTAATGGAGATGAAAAATTTTGGATATCCCAACCTTAAAAAAACAATTAAAGGGCGCTAGTCCAGCCATGGTTTATACTGTGGTTGGTACCCAGATGGAACTCCAAGCGGAGACCAGACAGGCCTTTTTGGATTTAATTCCCGCAGAAGAACGAGTAATGAATGTCGCCTCGTATGATCTTGAAGCAACGCCTTTAGATGAGGCCCTTGCGGACGCTATGGCGGCCCCATTCTTTGGGGAGCGGCGGCTAGTTTTTTTGAATAAACCGACTTTTTTAACTGGTTCAACGGGGCGGGGGAGTCTAAAGCAGGATCCTGACCTGTTAAAAGAATACTTAAACCATCCTGAACCAACAACTACTTTGGTGATCATGGCACCTTATGAAAAGCTTGATGGGCGTAAGGGGGTTGTTAAAAGTCTTAAAAAGGTGGCTGTCGAAGTCAGTGCAGCCCCATTGGATGAAAGCCAAGCACGTCATATAGTGGAAGCACGATTCCAAAAAGATGGTTTTATTTTGCAAAATGGGGCCATGGATGAACTCGTTCGCCGGACCAATGCGGACTATGGGCAAATGATGAGTCACGTCCAGCAGTTAGAGACCTATGCTTATCCAGGCAAAGACATCACGATTGCAGCTGTGCAAGGGTTAGTGCCACAGTCGTTAGACGAAAATGTGTTTGACCTAGTTCAAGCGGTTCTCGATCAACATCAAGTAATGGCTCTAGATGATTACCAACAGTTATTAGCCGCTCAACAGCAACCATTACAAATTAATGCGGTGCTGGTTAGTCAATTTCGTTTATTATTGCAGGTGAAGATCCTTAGTCAACGCGGCTTGAGTCAAGGCACGATTACTCAGCAATTAAAAGTCCATCCATACCGGGTGCAATTAGCACAAAGGACGGCTCAAAAATATGATTTGGCTACATTGTGTCAAGCTTATCAAGGCTTGATTCAAATTGAACGGGATTTAAAGACGACTAGTCGTTCTCCAGAATTATTATTTCAACTATTTATGTTGAAGTTCAATAAAGCAGTTGATTAAAAAAAGCAGCTGGTGAAGAAATTTTCTTCACCAGCTGCTTTAGTATAAGTATGAATTATTTAGCGTAACGTGCTGCTAAACGTGACTTGTCACGAGCAGCCTTATTAGCTTTAATCAAACCCTTTGAGTGGGCCCGATCGATAGCTGATACGGCATTCTTGTATAATTCTTCAAGGTTGTCGGCACCTGCTAACTTGGCCTTGTCAAATTTCTTAACGGCAGTCCGCATTGCGCTCATTTGAGAAGCGTTCCGAGCAGCTGCTTTTTCATTTACACGTACACGTTCAATTGCTGACTTGATGATTGGCATTTCAATTTCACCTCCGTATCATTGGTTTTAAGTTGACCAGTTTTTTTCAACGCCTTTCATTATACATAAACCCGAATTTGAATGCAATAGATTAACGGAAGAAAGGTACTTGCATTCAATTGACAGATCCGTTATAGTATAAACCGTTGTAAAACAACAAACCCTTTCTCGGTTTTACGATCCTCACCGACGTTTTACCTAGAATCGGGCACTTTGATAAATTGAAAGGTGGGTAAATAGTATTATGGCTATTTCAAAGGAACGCAAGAACGAAATCATCAAGGAATATGCAACGCACGAAGGTGATACTGGTTCAACTCAAGTTCAAGTTGCTGTTTTGACGGCTGACATTAACGAATTGAACGAACACATTCGCGTGCACAAGCATGATTACCACTCACAACGTGGTTTGATGAAGAAGATTGGTCACCGTCGTAATTTGTTAGCATACTTACGGCGGACTGATGTTCAAGCATACCGTGAATTAATCAAGCGTCTTGGATTACGTCGGTAATTCATTACGACTTCGATGGGAAGACACTGGCTATTTGGCGAGTGTCTTTTTATTTTGCCCTTATTAAAATAAATATGTTAATCGATTTAAATTTATTGCCATATATTTTTGACTAACTATTATTAGGGATGTAGAATGATTAAAATTAAATTAGAAGGCAAATTGATGAATTAACTTAAATTTGCAAAGAGGGGGAATCGGAATGTTCAGTCAAATTGGTGAAACCATTTTTGAACACGAAGTTGTAGCCAAAACCTCTGATTTTAATATGGGGTTAGAAGTTGAAATGCACCGGGCAGATAGTCAAGGGCGAATAAGCTCGGATCCAACTCCTGCGGGAATCAGTCTTAACAGCCCATGGGTAACGAAGGATTTTACTGAAACGATGACTGAAGTGGTAACCCCGGCAGCAAGTAACTCATTAGATGCGATCCATTATTTATACAGCATTCAAAATGCGTTACGAGCTGCTTTAGCTCCCGGTGAGGTTTTGTGGCCTTTATCAATGCCTCCAGCTTTTGCTGATGCTAATAAGATTGAATTGGCCCAGACCACCCCAGAAAAACATGCCTATCTAGAACGAGTGTTGGAGAACATGGGGCGGGTTAATAAGGGCTTGCCTTGTGGTGCCCACATTAGTTTAAGTATTGATGATCACGTGATTGACATTATTTGGGAACAAAATAGTGGTCGCTTTGCTAGTAAAGCGGCCTTGAAAAACCATCTTTATTTGTTATTAGCCCAGGGATTTGTGCGCTATCGGTGGGTATTAACTTACTTATTTGGTGCAAGTCCCGTTGCCGAAGCCGGATTTTTTGATCCTGAAGATGACCAACCAACTGGACCAATCCGGTGCTTGCGCCAAAGCCATTATGGTTTTGATATGCGGTTTAAGGGCGACTATTCAACGATCCAAAATTATGTGGAGCGAATTGAAGCTGGGGTTGCCAATGGCGAGATTATTGATGAAGCTCAATTTCATGGGGCCATTCGTTTAAAAACCAGTGGCGACCTTACTGATATGGAGAAAAATGGGGTAAGCTATATTGAATTGCGGATGTTAGACCTTGATCCTACCAGTACAACTGGAGTTAAATTAGATACGCTGCGCCTACTACGCATTATGGCGAGTTACTTCATTATGACACCGGGGATGCAAACCAAGGATGTGTCGGTGACAATTCAACGCGCCAATGAAATAAATGAAGAAGTGGCAACGGAAAACCCCACGACCCATTCTCAGTATGAAATTGCGGGAAAGAATTTTTTAAACCGGCTCTTTCAATTTGCAAACCAAATTCAACTGGGGCCAGAATATTTAGAGACTTTGGAAACGATGATGGATCGGTTTGATAATCCGGCTAATACCATTAGTGGTCAGTTAGTGGCGCATATAGAAAATGGTTCATTATTACCATACATGACGAAGCGAGCCGCCCATTACCAAGATGGAGCTTTAATGGCTATGCGGACCTTTAACGGTTTTGCGGATATGGAAACCCCACTTTCGGCTGAAGATTTAAAGAACAACCTTTTCCGAGGAAGTTATGAACCAAGTGGGCTAGTTGAATAAGGAAATACCGTGGAGAATTTTTGTTCTTCACGGCTTTTTTAATTTAACAAGCTCTAGTGATGTGGTAAGATTAATCATAGTAATTTGACAGTTATAAATAAATTACCTAGGCACCACCGGTGTGATAGGCTGTTTACAGTTGAATAAATGATGAAGGAGCATTCATGAGTAATATTAAAATGATCCCCTTTGGTGGGGTGCGCGAAAACGGTAAAAATATGTATGCCGTGGAAGTCAATGATAAGATTTTTATTTTGGATTGTGGTTTAAAGTATCCGGAAAACGAGCTTATGGGGATTGATTTTGTCATTCCTGATTGGAGCTATTTGGATGATTTGGCGGATAAGATTGTTGGAGTCTTTTTAACCCAAGGACACGCTGATGCCATCGGGGCCTTACCATACTTTTTAGCTGAATTTGATGTGCCGGCCTTTGGGAGCGAATTATCAATTGCTTTAGCCAAGTTGGCGGTAAAGGGAAATAAAGAATCGAAGAAGTTTAATGACTTTCACGTGGTCGACGAAAATACCGAAATTGATTTTGATGATGTGACGGTTTCATTCTTCCCAACCACCCACTCAATTCCAGATACTTTGGGAATTGTCTTGGCAACACCAGATGGTCAGATTGTCTACACAGGGGACTTTAAGTTTGATCAAGCGGCAACTAAGGGCTACCAAACCGACCTGGCACGTTTAGCCCAAATTGGTCAAGAAGGGGTTCTCTTACTCTTAAGTGATTCTGCTGGATCTGAGATCACGGGGGCAAGTAGTCGCGAGACTGATATCCGCCAATACATCGAAGATACCTTCGAAAATTCTATGAGTCGGATTATCGTGGCTAGTGTGGCTTCGAATATTTTGCGGGTTCAACAAATCCTTGATGCGGCCCATAACACTAATCGGAAAGTTGTTTTATCAGGATCTGACATTGAACAAATTGTGCAAACGGCTCTCGATTTAGAACTTTTGACCTTACCAACGGACGATATCTTAATTAAGCTAGACGAAGCCAACCAATTACCAGACGATGAGGTCGTTATCTTGGTTACCGGTCGGATGGGAGAACCAATTAAGTCCTTGTTGGCCATTGCTAACGATGAAGATCCAGATATCAAGTTTAAAGAAGGCGATTTAGTTTTCGTTACCACGACGCCATCACATGCTGTGGAAACCGTTGTGCAAAAGGCCAAGGATGCGATTTATAAGGCCGATGCTGAAGTTAAATTTATTGCTGACGACCTTAATCCATCAGGACACGCTAGCCAAAATGATGAACAATTAATGCTGAATTTGTTGCATCCCAAGTACTTTGTCCCGATTCAAGGGGAATATCGGATGCTCCATCAACATGAAGTACTGGCCGAAGAAGTTGGCGTCGATCCGGACAATATTTTTATCATGAGTCGGGGAGATGTCCTTACCTATACGGACGGTGATTTTCATTTAGGAGAAAAAGTCAATGCCGGGAATGTGATGATCGATGGCACGGGCGTTGGTGATATTGGTAATATCGTTTTACGGGATCGGCGCATCTTATCTGAAGACGGGATTTTTGTGGTGGTAGCGACCATTGATCGGAAGAAAAAGAAGATCGTCGCACGTCCGCAAATTACTTCGCGAGGCTTTGTCTTTGTCAAAACTAATCGTCAATTGATGAAGCAGAGTGCAGATTTGGTGGAAGAAGTAGTTCAAGAAAATCTAAATCAAAAAGATTTTGATTGGGGAACCTTAAAGCAAGAAGTACGCGACAAGTTAAATCGCTTCCTCTTTAATCAAACCAAGCGTCATCCGGTGATCTTACCAGTGATTATGGAAATTAATCAACACCCAAAACGCAAGAATCGTTCTAATAAATCCGCTGATGAACCAACGGCTAACGACCAAACAAAAGAGAAAAAACATCGTGGTCGAGGCCGTGGGAAAAAGAAAAATAAAAATTAAGAATCGCTACGAAAATGGGAAAAGCGATAGGACGCCTCATAGGGCTAACCTAGAACGAATGTTGGTACGAAATTATCCAACCTGAGTTTGAAGTTAGACTTTTGGGGCGTGCTTTTTGACTGTCATTACCAGCGTAATCAGAAGAAAATGAGGTAAAAGAAATACCAATTAAGTGTTTCTAGCCAACCTCTCTTAGGTGAGATATGAATTCAGATCAACAAATTCAATTTGCAAAAGCACAACAAGCTCTTGATCAACAACAATATTCAGAAGCGGCTCGTATTTTAGCACTACTTAACGACGAGGTTGATTTGTTTGTAATTAATCATTCCCTAGTAAAAGCCCTTTATGAGATAGGGCAATATCGTCAGGCTTGGTTCTTAATAAATGAGCATTTAGCTGATTATCAACAGTCAGCTGAGCTTACTGCTTTAGCTGTTCAAGTGGCGCTTGCTAATCACCAAATGATTAATGCGCGAAAATTAGCTTTGGCTAGCCGCCATGATGATCGATTATTGAGACAAATAGATCAAGCTGAGGACAAAATGCGTGAGACAATGCAGCAATCATTGCAAGGAATTCAGCGGCGATTTATTCATTTAGGAGATCAAGCCTTTAACGGTCAACAGGAGCGTTTTCATGCTGCCGACCAATTGCCTTTAAATGAATATGTTCAAGCGGCTAAGTATCTGGTCCGTGATCCCTTTGTCCGACCATTAATCCGAGCCAGTATTATCCAAAACCTTCAACAATTACAGGTTAAGGAAATCATTACAATCTATTGGATTGATGATCAAGAGTATTCAGTTGATTTAGCAAAATTAAAGCCTGTCGATGAATATCCGATAGTTATAGAAGTGCAAAAATTACTATCGGATCGCTATGGGCAATCCGATCCAGTGACTTTACAGACTTATTTACAGGAATTCTATTTACAGTTAACCCTATTATTTCCACGGATTGAAGAAACCATTGTTGATGCCCAGGCGTGGTATGTTGCCTTATGTGCCTATTCCCAGACTACCAATGAGCCAGCAATTCAAGCAGCAAAAGAATGGCAGAATCGGCTTACCAAGCTGATTAATCGAATGATGTAAAGAAATAGGTAAATTCGTTTACAAACCAGAAGTGACCTGATACTATAATTAAGAATTCTTCTCCAAAATGATTTTTATGCTTTAAATCATCTGCGAGAAGTAGTACAATATTTCATAAGGGTGTGTCAGGAAGACTGACATCAATCTTGTAATTATTTTTAGGAGGAATTCATTAATGGCTGAAAAAGAACATTATGAACGGACAAAGCCCCACGTTAACATTGGTACTATTGGCCACGTTGACCACGGGAAGACTACTTTAACTGCAGCAATCACTAAGGTGTTAGCTGCTAAGGGACTTGCACAAGCGGAAGATTACGCTGATATCGATGCTGCTCCTGAAGAAAAGGAACGTGGTATCACTATCAACACTGCCCACGTTGAATACGAAACTGAAAAGCGTCACTACGCACACATCGATGCGCCAGGACACGCCGATTACGTTAAGAACATGATCACTGGGGCCGCTCAAATGGATGGTGCAATCCTTGTGGTTGCCGCTACTGATGGTCCTATGCCACAAACTCGTGAACACATTCTTCTTGCTCGTCAAGTTGGTGTTGAATACATCGTTGTATTCTTGAACAAGACTGACTTGGTTGACGATGACGAATTAGTTGACTTGGTTGAAATGGAAGTTCGTGACTTACTTTCTGAATACGATTTCCCTGGTGATGATATTCCATTCGTTCGTGGTTCAGCCCTCAAGGCCCTTGAAGGTGATCCAGAACAAGAAAAGGTTATCGAACACTTATTGGATGTTGTTGATGAATACATCCCAACTCCAGACCGTCCAACTGACTTACCATTCATGATGCCTGTTGAAGACGTCTTCACGATCACTGGTCGTGGTACTGTTGCTTCAGGTCGGATTGACCGTGGTACTGTTAAGGTTGGGGACGAAGTTGAAATCGTTGGTTTGAAGGAAGACGTTCTTAAGACTACTGTTACTGGTGTTGAAATGTTCCACAAGACGCTTGATCTTGGGGAAGCCGGTGACAACGTTGGGGTTCTTCTTCGTGGGGTTGCTCACGACCAAATCGAACGTGGTCAAGTGCTTGCACAACCTGGTTCAATTCAAACTCACAAGCAATTCAAGGGTGAAGTCTACGTTATGACGAAGGAAGAAGGGGGACGTCACACGCCATTCTTCTCAAACTATCGTCCACAATTCTACTTCCACACCACTGATGTTACTGGTACGATCGAATTACCAGATGGTGTAGAAATGGTTATGCCTGGTGATAACGTAACTTTCACTGTTGAATTACAAAAGCCAGTTGCCCTTGAAAAGGGTCTTAAGTTCACTATTCGTGAAGGTGGACACACTGTTGGTGCCGGTGTGGTATCAGAAGTGTTAGACTAATCTAGGGTTTTGCCTAATAAAAGAAGTTGAGCTCTACTCAGCTTCTTTTTCTTTATGCATAGAATTGGTTGAAATGTCGGTTTAAGTACGGTAAAATCAATAGGTATGTAGGACTATTGGTGCCATGAGCATTAAATAGCACATGAAAATATCTCAGATTATTGGAGGAAATGAAATGTCAGTTAAATGGGAACGCGAAAGCGAAGCCAGCCAAGGGACATTAACGTTTGATATTGACGTTGATACTATTAAGAAGGGAATCGACCAAGCTTTCAAGCAAACGCAAAAGCGGATTGCGGTTCCTGGATTCCGGAAGGGCCACGTTCCACGGACGATTTTTAACCAAATGTATGGTGAAGAATCACTTTACCAAGATGCCTTGAATGCGGTATTACCAGATGCCTATGATGCAGCGGTTAAAGAAGCCTCAATTGAACCAGTTGATCAACCTGAAATTGATATCGTTAGCATGGAAAAGGGTCAACCTTGGACTTTAACTGCTAAGGTTGCTGTTAAGCCAGAAGTTAAGCTGGGCGATTACAAGGATCTTGAAGTTACTCGTCAAAACACGCGGGTCAGCAATGCTGAAGTTGACGAAGATCTAGAACGGAAGCGTCAACAACAAGCTGAATTAGTGCTTAAAGAAGATGGTGCTGCTGAAAAGGGTGATACAGTTGTAATTGACTACGTTGGAACTGTTGATGGCGAAGAATTCGATGGTGGTTCAGCAGATAACTACTCATTAGAATTAGGTTCTAACTCATTTATTCCAGGATTTGAGGACCAATTAGTTGGTCACAAGACCGATGAAGTAGTGGATGTAAACGTAACCTTCCCAGATGAATACCAAGCTAAGGAATTAGAAGGTAAGGATGCTTTATTTAAGGTTACCATTCACGAAATCAAGGAAAAGCAATTACCAGAACTTGATGATGAATTCGCCAAGGATGTTGATGAAGATGTTGACACCTTAGATGAATTAAAGGAAAAGACGAAGGAAAACATCAAGGAACAAAAGCAAGCTGCTGCTAAAGCGGCCATTGAAGACGAAGCAATTCAAAAAGCCGTCGAAAATGCTGAATTTGAAGCTATTCCACAAGCAATGTTGGATGATGATACCAATCGTCAAGTTCAACAATACTTGGCTGGCATGCAACAACAAGGGATTAACCCACAAATGTACTTCCAAATCACGAATACCACTGAAGATGATTTGAAGGACCAATTTAGTGCTGATGCCGAAAGTCGGGTTAAGACCAACCTCTTATTGGAAGCCGTGGTTAAGGATGCTAACTTAACAGCGAGTGAAGAAGAAATTGCTCAAGAAGTTAAAGACTTGGCTGAACAATACGGGATGGAAGAATCTGCTATCAAGCAAGCTTTAAGTGATGACATGTTAGCTCATGATATCGAAGTTAAGAAGGCCGTTGACTTGATTGCTGATTCAGCAAAGCAAACTTTAAAAAAGGATGAAGAAGCTAAGTAATTAGCTCTTTATGTGGATGAGATCGGGAGTGATCCCGGTCTTTTCTTTTCCCAAATGGCTTTGGATTTGGTATGATAGATCAAGTAAGAATTTAGAGGAGGTTCAGCGAATGTTTGAAGATACTAATGGACAAGATATTCATTGTTCGTTTTGTGGCAAGTCCCAAGCGGACGTTGCCAAAATTGTCGCCGGTCCCGGTGTCTATATCTGTAATGAATGCGTGGCTTTATGCCAAGAAATTATTGATCAAGAATTAGCCGAAGAACGTTCTGGTCAACAAACCTTTAAGGTCTTAACCCCAGCTGAAATTAAGGCCCAGCTTGATGATTATGTGATCGGTCAAGAAGATGCTAAAAAGACCCTTTCGGTGGCCGTTTATAATCACTATAAGCGGGTGAATGCAATGATCGAAGGTGAAAACAACGATACCGAATTACAAAAGAGTAATATTGCAGTAATTGGACCTACTGGGTCAGGAAAGACTTACTTAGCCCAATCCTTAGCTCGGATCTTGAATGTGCCATTTGCAATTGCGGATGCGACTACCTTGACCGAAGCCGGGTATGTAGGTGAGGATGTAGAAAACATCATCTTGAAGTTGCTCCAAGCCGCCGATTTTGATATTGATCGGGCTGAAAAAGGTATTATTTACATTGATGAAATCGATAAGATTGCTAAAAAGAGCGAGAATGTTTCTATTACCCGAGATGTTTCAGGCGAAGGGGTTCAACAAGCTCTGTTAAAAATCTTGGAAGGAACAATTGCTAATGTACCGCCTCAAGGTGGTCGGAAACATCCCCAACAAGAATTTATTCAAGTCGATACCAGCAATATTCTCTTTATCGTGGGGGGAGCCTTTGATGGAATCGAAACCATTGTTAAGGAACGGCTTGGTGATAAGACGATCGGCTTCGGAACCAATTCACGGGAGATTGATACAGTAACGGACAAAAACGTCTTACAACACGTGGTCCCAGAAGATCTTTTGAAATTCGGTTTAATTCCTGAATTCATCGGTCGTTTACCAGTTATGACGGCTTTGGAAAAACTAGACGAAGACGATTTAGTGCGGATTTTAACGGAACCTAAGAATGCCTTAGTTAAGCAATATCAAACCTTAATTGGCTTAGATGATTGTGAACTTGAATTTACTGATGGGGCCTTAAAGGCAATGGCGCAACTGGCCATTGAACGCCAAACTGGTGCTCGGGGCTTGCGGTCGATCATTGAAGACGTGATGCGTGATGTTATGTATGATCTGCCAAGCCGGCAAGATGTTGCAAAAGTCGTGATTGAAAAGCGGTGCGTGACCCAGCATACAGCACCACGATATGTTTTGAAACAGGAAGCTTCATAAGAGGTAACACATGCAAGTACATGAAGTGGAATTGACCATTAGTGCTGTCAAAGCGGAGCAATATCCCGCAACTAATTATCCTGAAATTGCTTTGGTAGGTCGTTCCAATGTTGGAAAATCTTCGTTAACCAATGTATTAATTAATCGGAAGAATTATGCTCACACTTCGGGTCAACCGGGGAAAACGCAGACTTTGAACTTTTATGAAGTGGAACATCAACTTTATTTTGTTGATGTTCCCGGTTATGGATATGCCAAAGTGTCTAAGAAACAACGAGAACAGTTTGGTAAGATGATTGAGCATTATTTGACCGAACGTGAACAACTGCGGGGGGTTGTTCAATTAATTGATGGTCGCCATGCGCCCACGGAAGACGACGTGATGATGTATCAATGGTTGGCTTATTATCAGATTCCAACGCTCGTGGTGGCGACCAAGATTGATAAGGTTAAATCAAGCGCATATACCAAGTCAATTTCCAGTATCACTAAAGGTTTAGGGTTAGATCAATCAGTTCCCTTGGTCTTGTTTTCGGCACAAACAAAGCGGGGAGCACAAGAGGTTTGGGATTGGATTGAAAAACAAACAGGAGTAACGGATTAATGGAATTTAATGAATATCAAGAAGCAGCAAAGCGGACTTTATATGGGAATGAACAAGTATTAACTAATTGTGCTTTAGGATTAGCTGGGGAATCAGGACAACTAGTTGATTTGGTAAAGAATTATACTTTTAAGGGGCACCCCTTAGATCGTGATGATTTAATACACGAAATGGGGGATGTCTTATGGTATTTGTCGCAGGTTGCTGAATGGGCTGATATTCCATTTGAAGAAGTTGCTCAAAAGAATATTGAAACCTTAAATGAGCGCTATCCGAACGGTTTTAATAAACAAGCATAAGAAAAATGTCGAAGATGGAAAGTTTTCCATCCTCGACATTTATTTTTGTTTAGCACCCTCTTTGTCGTTGGTTGACTTCTTAGGATCATCGGGAGTCTTGCCAGCCTTTTTTTGTGGGTCAACGGCAAAACTACTGAATAAATCATCTAATTTATCGCTCTGACGAGTTACGAGTCCCATGAAATTTACCTCCTTCGTCTTAATGTTTGTATTGTAACATATCTGAAGGTGGATTGATTGAAAGCAGGTAGTAACTTGTAATAAAATAGGTTAGCTAGAAAGAAAAGGAGGGATGCGGCGATGGCTTCAGAATATCTCGAACATAAACTGGCTTTGTTACCTGATCGTCCCGGGTGTTATCTAATGAAAAACATCAATGGCCAGATTATCTATGTTGGAAAAGCTAAAAATCTGAAAAATCGGGTGCGTTCCTATTTTAAAAGTCATCATGATGGCAAGGTGGCGAAAATGGTCAGTGAGGTTGCCGATTTTGAGACGATTATTACGGCAACTAATAAGGAATCATTCCTGCTTGAAGTGACTTTAATTCAAAAGCATAAACCATATTTCAATATTTTATTGAAAAATGGTTCTGGTTACCCCTACCTAAAGATCACCAGTGGTAAGGATCCGGAATTAAAGATCACCTCGCAAATATTAAATGATGGGGCATACTATTTTGGCCCGTATCCTAATGTGTATGCTGCCCAAGAAACCTTACATTTCTTGTGGAAAGTCTATCCTTTAAAGCGGTGCCATGGTCATCAAGGTCGCCCGTGTTTGTATTATCATATGGGGCAATGCTTAGGCGGGTGTTTCCGTGAGGTTCCACAAGCGGAATACGATGCGCAAATCAAGAAGATTAAGTCATTTTTAAATGGCAATACCGCAGCGGTTAAGAAAGATTTAGAAACGCAGATGCAGACAGCTTCGGCGAATCTAGAATTTGAACGGGCCGCTGAAATCCGGGATTTGATCCACTACATTCAGGTCACAGTGGAAAAGCAAAAGATTATCTCCAATGATAAAACACCGCGGGATATTATTAACTTTTATCTTGATAAAGGCTGGTTAAGTCTACAAATCTTCTTTGTTCGGCAATCTCGGTTAATGAAACGAGTCAAAAGATTGTTTCCGGTGGTCGATGATGCTGAAGATGAGATGACTGCGTTTATCCTTCAGTTCTATCAACAAAAGAACCAATTATTACCGAAGGAGTTGTTATTACCAGCGACGCTACCAACCAAAGAAATTAGTGAAATTTTAGGAATTCCGGTGCGGACGCCGCAACGGGGGAAAAACCGAGATCTCATGAATATGGCTTTGGATAACGCTAAGATTTCCCTGGATGAAAAATTCCGCTTATTAGGAATGGATTCGCAAAAGACTACAGGAGCCATGAAAGAAATTACCGATGCCTTAGGTTTGCCAGCAGGTCATAAGATTGAAGCCTTTGATCATTCCCATATTCAAGGATCAGATCCGGTATCGGCCATGGTTGTCTTTGTGAATGGTGAACCCGCCAAGAAATTATATCGGAAGTACAAATTAACGACGGTCATCGACCATGCTGATGAAACGGCTTCTACCAAAGAGGTAATTCGCCGTCGCTATACTCGATTGTTAAAAGAGGGTGAAACCATGCCAGATCTCATCATGATGGATGGGGGCGAAATCCAGATGAATGCGGCGCGCGATGTCCTTGAGAATGAATTGGATCTCGATATTCCGGTCGTAGGTATGGTTAAAAATGATAAGCATAAGACGGCAGACCTGTTATTTGGTGATGATGATCACCACATTAATTTAGACCCACGTAGTCAAGGCTTTTATTTGGTGCAACGAATTCAAGATGAAGTTCACCGGTTTGCGATTAATTTTCATCGCAACGTGCGCACTAAACATTCTTTGAGTTCGCGATTAGATGAAATTAAAGGGGTCGGCCCACGAACACGGAATAAACTGATGAAAGAATATGGATCGATTAATAAGATCGCTCAAGCAACTGTCGAAGATATCCAGTCCTTGGGAATCAATCATGCCACGGCACAATTGATTAAGGTAAGTTTGCAAAAGCAAGCCGAGGTGGCAAAAGAAAGTAGTCATGACTGATTTTGACGCCGCTGAGAGAATCTCATATACTAGAGTTATTATAAAAAGAACGGAGTAAATAAATGCCAACTTTTGTTGATCAAATTAAAATTGAGGTTCACGCGGGCCGCGGTGGCAACGGTATGGTAGCCTTTCGACGGGAAAAATATGTTCCTAATGGGGGACCGGCTGGTGGTGATGGTGGTCGTGGTGGCAGTATCATTTTAAAAGTTGATGAAGGATTACGCACTCTAATGGACTTTCGCTATCACCGCATTTTCAAGGCCAAAAACGGTCAGAATGGCATGAGTAAGCAGATGACAGGAGCTAATGCTCAAGACACGGTGATTGCCGTTCCCCAAGGGACAACGGTTCGTGATCTGACCACGGGGCAGTTAATTGGTGACCTGGTTGAGTCGGGGCAAGAATTGGTAATTGCCAAAGGTGGTCGAGGTGGTCGCGGGAATATGCGATTTGCTACCGCCAAAAATCCTGCTCCAGAAATTGCCGAAAATGGGGAACCAGGGGAAAGCCGTGAAATTGAATTAGAGTTGAAAATGCTGGCGGATGTTGGCCTGATTGGTTTCCCGTCCGTTGGGAAATCAACCCTCTTATCCGTCGTTACGGGGGCAAAACCTAAAATTGCGGCATATGAATTTACGACTTTAGTGCCAAATCTGGGCATGGTCATGTTGCCTGATGGGCGAGATTTTGCCATGGCAGATATGCCTGGATTGATTGATGGTGCCTCCAAAGGAGTGGGGCTAGGGCTGCAATTCTTACGCCATATCGAGCGGACCCGAGTCTTATTGCACCTAGTTGATATGGGGAGTCAAGATCCAGATCAAGCGATTGAACGCTACCATGCCATTAATCACGAATTGGCGACTTATGACCCAGAATTATTAAAGCGGCCGCAAATTGTGGTGGCCACGAAGATGGATTTACCAGATGCGTCTGAGAATCTAAAACGGTTTGAAACCATGCTGGCAACTGACGACACCTTAGCCCAACAGCCAGAAGTTTTTGCAATTTCTGCTGTGACGCATGCGGGAGTGCAAGAATTAATGCAAACTACAGCTAACTTGCTCGAAGTTACTCCAGAATTTGATAGTAATAGTCATGATGAACAAATGGTCGTTGAATATACGGCGCCAAGTGAAGACCAAGAACCATCCTTTACGATTAGTCGGGATGACGATGGTACTTGGGTTCTTGGTGGGGCGAAGTTAGAACGTCTCTTCGCCATGACCAATTTAGATCACGAGGAAAGCCAAATGCGCTTTGCTCGCCAATTACGAGGAATGGGCGTCGATGAAGCCCTTCGTGAACGGGGAATTCAAAGTGGCGATTTAGTTCGGATTGAAGACTTTGTCTTTGAGTTTATTCAGTAAGTGAAAGCAGGATATCGATGCAACTAGAATTTTTAGGGACTGGAGCAGGATCGCCAAGTAAGCAACGCAACGTTTCCAGTCTGGCTTTAAAGTTATTAGAAGAACGGAATGCCGTGTGGTTATTTGATGTGGGTGAAGCCACCCAGCATCAAATCTTACATACCACGATTCGACCACGAAAGATTGAAAAGATCTTTATTACGCATTTGCATGGTGATCATATTTTTGGCTTACCGGGACTTTTGAGTTCACGATCTTTTCAGGGGGGCGATGAACCATTAACCATTTATGGACCGGTGGGAATTAAGACCTTTGTCGAAACGGCCCTGCAGATTAGTGAAACTCGACTTTCGTACCCGATTGAATATGTCGAAATTAAACAAGACGGCGAAATTTTTAAAGATCAAACTTTCCAAGTTGAGGCTCGGCGGATGGATCACAAAATTGCTTGTTTCGGTTATCGGATCGTGGAAGCTGATCATCCGGGCGAATTACAAGTGGAAAAACTACGAGAATTAGCGATTCCGGCGGGGCCAATCTATGGCCAAATTAAGGCGGGTCAAACTGTTACCTTGCCGGATGGTCGTCAGATTAACGGACAGGACTTTATCGGGGCGCCCCAAAAAGGACGGATTGTTGCGATCATCCCAGATACCCGGGTAAATGAAAATTCTGTTAAATTAGCTCAAAATGCGGACGTTTTAGTTCATGAAGGGACCTTTGCCAAAAATGAGCAACGGATGGCCCATAATTACTATCATTCTACCAGTGCCCAAGCAGCAACGGTGGCCAAGCAAGCACATGTAGGGCGCTTATTGTTAAATCACATTTCAGCGCGTTATGTGGGGAAGGCGGCGAATCAGTTAGCTTACCAAGTTCAAAATATTTTCCCGAATACGCGGGTAGTCAAAGATTTTGAAGAAATTGAAATTCCATTTAAGTAAGGCGGTGATGGATAATGAAGAATATGTTACGACGCTTGAAGTCATTACGATCATTAAAAAATAAGGTGGTCTTAATTACTGGTGGATCGCAGGGAATTGGTGAAGCATTAGCGAATGAAGCAGCTCGTCGTGGTGCCATTGTGGTCGTGTGTGCCCGTAATGTTGAGAAACTAGAATTAGTTGCGAAACGTTGTATGATCTTATCAGGTCGTCCATCATTTCATTATCAATTAGACGTGACCGATCCTGATGCAGTAGATCGGGTTTTAACGATTATTCAGCATGAAGTCGGCGCGATTGATGTTCTTGTTAATAGCGCTGGGCTGGGTGATATGGTTGCGGTGGTCAAGCAAAAATATACTTCAATGAGTAAAATGGTCCAAGTTAACTTACTCGCTACCATGTATTTAAGTCGAAAGGTGGCTAAGCAAATGATGGATCAAGGCTATGGAGCAATTATTAATATTGCTTCTTTAGCTGGGAAGATTCCGACACCGCACAGTGGGGTCTATTCTGCGACAAAGGCTGGAATTGTCCAATTTGATAATATCTTGCGGATGGAAGTAGCTGACTATGGAGTGCAGGTCTTAACGGTTAATCCAGGCCCAGTTAAGACGGAGTTTTTCCAAAAGGCGGATCCAACCGGTAATTATTTAGCCATGTTACCTGAGCAACTCCAGATCGAACCAGAACAATTGGCTAGTCAGGTCTGGGATAATGTTGGTCACAAAACTCGTGAAATTAATGTTCCCGCTTATACGACGGCTTTAAGTTGGGTTTACAATTTAATTCCTGGCCTTGGTGACTGGTGGATTAAGCGGCTCTTCAATTACCAGCAAGATAAGTGGAAATTATAAGCAATTTAAAACCTCTCGAAAGTCATTTGATTTTCGGGAGGCTAATTATTACCAGGAAAATTTAGGTGAATCAGATGCGGAAAGCAAAGTATCAATGGCATCAATTATCAAGTGACCAAACAGACTTAGTTCAGACCATTCAAGAACAGTGTCAGATCCCTAGCTTTTTAGCCCAATTATTGGTGGAGCGGGGATGTGACTCATTAGAAAAAGCCCAACATTTTTTAAAACCCCAATTACAAGACTTACACGGTCCAGAAGAATTACACGGCATTGAAGCAGCCGTGGAAAAAATTGAAGCGGCGATTAGTCAAGATTGGCAGATTACCGTTTATGGCGATTACGATGCCGATGGTTTGACTAGTACGGCCCTGATGTATGAAACCTTGCGTGATATAGGGGCGAAGGTTGATTATTATATTCCGAATCGGTTTACCGATGGTTATGGACCAAATCAGGCGGTTTATCAACGGTTGATTGAGCAAGGGACGCAGCTGATTTTGACGGTTGATAATGGGATTTCTGGGAATGAAGCGATTGACTACGCTAATCGCCAAGGCATTGAGGTCGTCATTACCGACCACCACTCTTTGCCAGCCCAGTTACCTGCAGCGACGGCGATTGTGCATCCTCAGTATCCCGGAGATGAATATCCTTACGCCGATTTATCTGGGGTGGGAGTTGCCTTTAAAATGGCCTGGGCCCTCTTAGGCGAATTTCCCTATGAATTATTAGACTTAGTGGCGATTGGTGAATTGGCTGATCTAGTGTCAGTCCAAGGGGAGAATCGTTCCTTAATTACCTTTGGACTTCAGCAATTACGCTCAGGGATGCGGACAGGCTTGCATGAATTAATTAAGCTGACCAATGCGGACGAAGAACATTTGACGGATCAAGACGTCGGTTTTCAGATTGCACCCCGGCTGAACGCCCTAGGACGAATGGGGGATGCCGCTACCGGGGTGGAATTATTAACCACCTTTGATGAGGAGGTTGCCAAGGAGCTTGCTCAACAGGTTGACCAAGCCAACCAAGAGCGGCAAGCCTTGGTGAAAGCGATCAATCTCGCCGCGGAAAAGATGGCCCAAGCAGCTCCTAATCGTGATCGACAAACGTTGTTGTTGGTGGGGAAAGACTGGCATCAAGGGGTGCTGGGAATTGTGGCCAGTCATATTGTGCAGGTCACGGGGAAGCCAACCATTATTGCTAGTACTAACGAGGATGGCACTTTAGCCAAAGGTTCCGGTCGGGGTGTTGCAGGTTTTGATCTTTTTCAGGCCTTGGATGACCATCGAGACCTAATGACCTCCTTTGGGGGCCACACCATGGCTTGTGGTCTATCATTTGATGTCGATCAAACTACGGACCTCGCGCAAGCCTTAGAAGCAGCCGCTCAGAAACAAGCTTTTGATGCAAGTCAGCAGCCATCATTAGAGATTGCGGGTCAACTTAGGCCGAGTCAGGTCACGGCGGAGATGTATGAGCAAATTCATCGCTTAGCTCCTTTTGGACCCGGCAATGAAGAACCGATCATTGAAATTACTAATGCTGAAATCAGTCAGGCTATTCTGATTGGCGAAGAACGCCAACACGTGAAGTTAACCCTTACCAATCAACCGCCCATCAATGTGCTTGCCTTTAACCAACCACAATTAGCCAGTGAAATGACTGTCGGCTCAACGGCTAATCTCGTGGGGTGTCTCTCCTTAAATCGGTGGAAAGGTCAGACGACAGCGCAACTAATGTTTAAGGATGCTGAGACGACGGGCATCATGATTGAAGATCATCGGACCAATCAACTAGCGCCACAAATGTTTCAACAAGCTGCCGTCTACCTAGTATTTAATGATCAATTACGGGCCAATATTTATGGCCATACCAACGGCCCGGTCATCAGTCCACAAACAATTAGCGAGCTTGGTATGCAAGAACAACGCCTTATTATCGTTGATTGTCCCACGGACATTGATCAATTCGCTGAGGTAATTAATCAAGTGGGGATGGTAGCAGTCGTTGATTTATGGCTGTACACCAGTCACCAACCAGTTGACCAAGTACCTGATCGCCAGCATTTTATTCGCCTTTATCAGGCGATGCAAAGTCAGCCGGTAATTGATAGTCGCACGCAATTACCAGCTTTAGGACAGTATCTAAGGGTCACGAACGACCAATTAATCTTTATGATCCAAGTGTTTATTGAAGCGGGATTTGTTATAATAGACAATGGTTTGTTGAAGTCAGTGAAAAATGTCAAATCGGTGGATTTAACCAAGACCCAACGGTACCAACGCCGTCAACAATGGTTGAAGGTGCAAAACACATTATTAACGGTTCCCACCACCAGCCTACGACAACAAATTTCGGCTTGGTTGGGTGATAAGTTAGAGGAGAACAAATGACAGTTAATCTTTATGATCATGTAGAAAGTATTCCTGATTTTCCAGAAAAGGGGATTGTCTTTCGGGATATTTTACCCTTAATGGCGAACGGGGAAGCATTTAAACAAGCTACGGCAGAATTAGCCCAATTTGCACGCGAACGGGGCGTAGAAATGGTGGTTGGTCCTGAAGCTCGTGGCTTTATCGTGGGTTGCCCAATCGCTTATGATTTAGGAGTTGGTTTTGCACCAGCGCGGAAAAAAGGTAAGTTACCACGACCAGCCGTGAGTGCAACCTATGATCTGGAATACGGTAGTGCGACCTTACAAATGGAGCATGATGCCATTAAGCCAGGCCAAAAGGTATTAGTGGTGGATGACTTATTAGCTACTGGGGGCACGATTTTAGCCACGATCGATTTGGTCGAACAAATGGGGGGCATCGTGGTTGGCTGTGCCTTCTTGGTTGATCTAAAGGATCTTCATGGGATGGAACGACTAAAGGACTATGATGTCAAAGCTTTGATGGAATTTTCTGGGGAATAAGCTGATTTGATATTCGGTTAAATTGGGGGATTAAAGAATGAAAAATAAGGGGATATTACTGTGCGCTATCTTCTTGTGTGTAATTAGTGTTGCTGGTTGTACAAAAAAGTCGGAGAACAATTCAACGGAAAAAGAAAATTCCTCTCTGAAGGCGGAAAATCGGCGTCTGAGTTCCAGTCTGGCTACTTCGACTAGTACATCTGAAAGTAGTCAAAGTAGTTCGATTGCTAGTTCTTCTTCTAGTAATGAAAATCAACCTGCTAGTGATGATCCTATTCAAACAGCTCAAGATGCTGCTAATCTCATCACCCATTCGATGCATGTTAATCCAGGTATTTATCATGCGGTTCCAACTACCGGCGGGTTTTTGGTTAGTCGTGAAGACGAGCCTGGTACAGCTTTCGTTCGTTATAATGGGGATATTACCTGGAATAATGGTGATACTGTTTCGTATGATCAGGCTGCAGCCCCAACAATTAATTATTAGCCGTTAGTCCTGTTACGGGGAGTAGTTAACATGAACAAGAAGAAAATCATGGTGGGGCTTGGTAGCATCCTCGTTATTCTTAGCTTGGCTGGTTGTCAATTCGGAAAGAATCAAACTAACAATACCTCGTCGACTAAATCGTCGAGTTCAGCTTCACAAGTCACAAATTCCAGTTCAAATGCGCAAAATCAGCTTGTTGGTTCCTATCAGGATGATGCCGATAAAGCGGCCATTACCTTAAATTCTGATGGAACGGGGCGTTATGTCTTTGCAGATCCAGTCAATGCTGATACAGATGATCAGTTAACTTGGCACCAGAATTCGGATGGTACTTATGCCATTAATCTGCAAGATGCTGACGTGACGAGTGTTTTGACGGGGAGACTAAGCGGTCAGACTTTGACCATTAGCGGAGATAGTAGTTGGAATACGGAAACCTTTACGAAAGTTAATGGACAACTTGATTTAGACAAATACTTATCAGATCACCATCAAACAGCGGCTACTTCCACGAGCACGAAGAATGCTATCAATAGTGCCGATGAAGCAGTCGCCTTAGCTAAAGCGGTTTACGGTGATAATAATGGGGACTGGCAATGGGTTTGTTTGTCCGATAATAATGGCTATTTAATTGATAATCAGTATTACTTTGTAAAGGCGATCTCCAAATCATCCCTTAAAAATGGCTCCATGACGGGGACAGCCAAGAGTATCCGAATCTATACTGATGGGTCAATTAAAGAGTAGCTGACTTTTACTTATGTAGAAAGTTTATATAACCAAAATGCTAGGCAAAACAGTTGTCTAGTTTTTTATTTTCCTTCATTAATAATTTGACCGAGTGAATACTGACGTAGAGATTCCAGAATTTGCATGATTTCTTCGACACTTTCTTGAAAATCGCGTTTGATCCATAAAATAATGATTGCACTGATGGAACTGGCAAAAATTTCACGGGCATATGGTGAATTTACTATCGGATCTTGATTGAAATTAACGTGAAGTTGTTCTTCCACGATTGCGATAATTTCCTGCTTTAAGAGCGATTCAACTTGAGAAGCGAGGTCACCTTCAGTGAGGACCTTTACTAAACGATGGTTTGCTAAAGCATAATTCAAAACGGCTAGAATGCTAGCCTCATCAAAATAGGAATTAGTTTTGTCTAGTTTAAGTATTTGATGGATATTCTGGAATAGCTTTGCCTCAATTTTAGCCAAAAGATCATATTTATCAGCATAATTGAGATAAAAAGTACTCCGGTTGATTTGCGCTAATTGAGTAATGTCTTTAACGGTCAGTTGATTAAAGCCTTTGTCCTCCATTAATTGTAAAAAGGCTCTTTCAATTTTTGCTTTGGTTTTAGTATTGCGTTTGCTAGTCATAATTTTATTTCCTTAAATCGACACTTGTTAATTATTGGTGATTGTATACCTAAAAATCGTATATTACAATATAGTTGTTAATTCAACAGGTGTTTATCTAAGGAGAAAAAGATGGCTTATATTGAAGTGAAGCATAATACCAAAACCTATCCATCCGGGGAAACAACGGTGGATGCCAACCATGATATATCATTTGAGATCGAAAAAGGACAGTTGGTCATTATCTTGGGTTCGTCGGGGGCCGGGAAATCAACCCTTTTAAACATCTTAGGAGGGATGGATACCAATACTAGTGGACAAGTGATGATCGATGGTCATGACATCGCCCAATATAGTCGGAAAGAGTTAACGGCTTATCGGCGAAACGACGTCGGTTTTGTTTTCCAATTCTATAATTTGGTTCCTAATTTAACCGCAAAAGAAAATGTCGAATTGGCCTCACAAATTGTGAAAGATTCCATGGATGCCGAGCAAGCTTTAGCCAGTGTTGGTTTAGCCGACCGGACAGGGAATTTTCCAGCCCAACTTTCGGGTGGGGAACAACAGCGGGTTGCGATTGCCCGGGCGATTGCCAAAAAGCCCAAACTCCTTTTGTGTGATGAACCAACTGGAGCTCTAGATTATGAAACTGGGAAACAGGTGGTTCAAATCTTACAGGATATGAGTCGTAAAGATGGCTCCACGGTGATTATTGTGACTCATAATGCGGCCTTGGCACCAATTGGTGATCAAGTTATTCATATTCATGATGGACAAGTTAAGCAAATTGATCGTCAGGATCACCCCGCAGATATTGCAAGTTTGGAATGGTAGGTGGCTAAGATGTCAAAACAGATTTTATGGAAAGATGCCTGGCAAGCCATTCCCAGATCATTTGGACGCTTTATCGCTATTAGTCTTTTAATGCTCTTGGGGACCTTTGCTTTTATTGGTTTAAAGATTACTGGTCCGGACATGCGCCAAACGGCCTTAGATTTTTTTAAACAAAATAATCTGGCTGATGTAACGGTGACTTCTACATATGGTCTAGATCAGACTGATCAACAAACGATTAAAGATCAAGTTGGCGTTCGTCAGGTGACCTTTGGCTATTATCAAGATGCCGCTATTAATCATTCGCAAACCAGTATTCGGGTCTATTCAAACACTAAACAAATCTCAAAGTATCAATTGGTGTCAGGAAAACGGCCCACGAAGGCCAATGAGATTGCTTTATCTACTTCCTTGCAGGGAAAATATAAATTAGGGCAAACGATTAATTTAGGCCACACAACGGAATTAAAAAATCAAAAATTTAAGGTTGTGGGATTTGTCAAATCGAGTGAATACGTTAGTCGAACGGATTATGGTCAGACCAATGTCGGAACTGGTCAATTATCTGGAATTGCGGTTACGACCAAAAATGCCTTTAATGCGACCAACTATAATATTGCCCGCGTTACTTATCGTGCTACCAAGCGGATGAATGCCTATTCGGATCGATACAATGAATATACGGATGACAAAAAGACGCAGTTACAGACGGCCTTAAATAAATTACGGGCCCCAAAATATCAGAATTATCAGTCACAAATTACGACTGCCCAAAATCAAGTGACTCAGCTGGAACAAGCCGCTAGTGCTAATCCAGCTTTGCAGACCCAACTAAGCCAAGCCCAAGCTCAATTAACCAGTACTGAAAATAACCTTAAGAATCTCGGTTATCCTAGCTATACCGTCTCAACCCGGTCCAGTTTTCCGGGTTATAGCGTCTATCGCTCCAACTCACGGCGGGTAGATGTCTTAGCTAATGTCTTTCCGGTCTTCTTATTTATTATCGCGGCCTTGGTTTCTCTGACAACCATGATGCGCTTTGTCGAAGAGGAACGGATCACAATTGGGACCTTTAGTGCCCTGGGTTACAGTCACCGGGATATTTCATTAAAATTTATCCTCTATAGTATTATGTCAAGTGGCATTGGGGTGCTACTGGGGGCAATTGGCGGTTTTACAATCTTGCCGCAAATTGTTTTTAAAGCGTATGCAGCTAGTTCGACGATTTCAGGTTTACAATTGCATTTTTCGTGGACCTATTTACTAATTGTGATTGCCGTTGCCCTTTGTTCCACGACTTTGGCGGCCTTGTATGCTTTACGCAAAGACTATCAAGAACATCCAGCGAGCTTACTCTTGCCTAAACCTCCCAAGGCCGGTAGTAAGATCCTCTTGGAACGTTTCACTCCATTATGGCGTCATTTATCCTTTAATTATAAGGTTACTTTTCGGAATTTATTCCGTTACAAATCGCGTGCCTTAATGACGATTTTTGGGGTAGCGGGTTGTGTTGGTTTACTGGTAATGGGAATTGGGATCCGGGATTCTTTATCTGGAATTATCAGTAAGCAGTATGAGACGATCATCAAATACGATCTGATTGTGGCGCAAAAAGCTGCGCCAATCGAGACAGAAAGTCAAAGCTACCAGAAGCTATTGAATAGCGATAAAGTGCGTCGCCATCAGGCAATTTATACGCAACAGTTTAATAAGATAGCCGGAAGTGATCAAAGTACCCAAACCATTACCGTGATTGTGCCGGCTAATCAAAAGCACTTTAACAAGTTTGTGAACTTACTATCCCCAAGTGGGCAAGAATTATCTTTACCTAAAAATGGGGTAATCCTAACCCAAAAGATGGCAGACCTGTTGAAGGCAAAAAAGGGGAGTCAAGTTAGCTTAAAAGACGCCAATGGTCAAAGTCATCATTTCAAAGTGATGGGGATTGCACAAATGTATATGGGTCACTATCTCTTTATGAGCCGGTCAGCATATGAACAGTCATTTAAGACTAATTATCAAACCAATGCGCAATTGGTGACCTTAAAACATAATTCTTCCAAGCAGGTGAAGAAAGTGGCCCAATCATTTATAAGGACTGGTGCAGTCACAACGACTTCCTTAAATTTGGAAAATCAACAGCTAATTGCGAATGTCATCAATGGTTTGAATACCGTGATTGTGGTATTGATTGCGATTGCGACAATTCTGGCCATGGTGGTCTTGTATAATTTGACGAATATTAATGTTTCCGAGCGGATTCGGGAATTGTCAACGATCAAGGTATTAGGTTTCTTTGATCGGGAAGTTACGATGTATATTTATCGGGAAACGATTATTTTAACGACTTTAGGGATCCTATTTGGCTATCTCTTTGGTTATGGCTTACATGCCTTCATCATGATCAATTTACCACCCGACAATGCGATGTTTGATGATAGTATGTATCCCTTGAATTTCCTGATCTCAACCATAATTCCGTGCTTGATTACCCTAGGTTTAGCCTTTATCATGCATCGGAAAATTCGAGATGTTGATATGCTAGAAGCTTTAAAATCGGTTGATTAGAAAAAAGCTGGGAAAAAATGAGGGTGGGAAGAAATGTTAATGAGCATTTCTTTCCACCCTCATTTTTAAAAGGTTTTTCCAGTATATGGTTGATAGGGAAGGTTGTTAAAATCTAAGTTAGCAACTTCATGACCATCAGTTAAGTAGCACTGTAAGGCTTGCCCAATCATTAGGTTAAGGGGTTCGGGTAATTCATGAACGACTACGATAGGTTTTTGATGGCTGTAAGCATAACCTACTTCAAAGGCCGTTCCCGAATCCATATTGTCATTAACATAGTCAGCAACGACTACCAAGGCGTCAGCACGATCAATTTCAGAAACGCCAAGATGAAAGACTTTGTTGGCCCACTCGGGTGATCCCATCGGAAATTCGCCACCATCTTCGCCAAGGCGGGGACTAAAGAAATCTTCGACCGTGGAGTTTTGGCGAAGGGCCGTTTCAATAATTTCAATCCGGGCAATTTGTTCTGGACTGAAGAAAGGACCAGCAAGATAAATACGCATAATGAGACTCCTTAATAAATTATTGTACAAATCTATTGTATCTAAGGGTTAAATGATAGACAATGATAAAAGATGATTTTGAAAGGTGAGACAAATGATAATTTTAGTAGTAATTGCGGCGATCGTGTTAATTTTGGGGATCTTTTATCTGGTTAACTCGTGGCAGCAATACCGACAATGGAAACTAGCGACCTTTATCGTCGTCTTATCACTGGCGGGCGTCATTTATGGAACCATTAATTTACCTTATTGGCATCAAAAGACTAGTTCAAGTGCTAGTCAGTCGGCCAGTGCCAGTTCCTTAATGTCATCTAGTAGTTTGTTATCGAGTTCAACAACTGCTAATCAGAGTGCGAAAGCTTCCTATATTCTTGGTCAATTGCAAAAGAACTTTACCAAGTTAGGGACGGTTTCATATGATAGCAAGACGAAGACCTATACTATTACGCCGTCAGGTGATGATATCACAAATGCGCTGAGTGCTCTTGAAAGTGATACGAGTTATGCGGACCAGATTGGTTGGCCAAATTTAACCAGCAACTTACAGAAGACGTCACAAAGTATTCAGAAATCAATTGGTGACGGATACACCCTACAATTAATGTCACCAAATGATAATAGTAAAGCTTTGTTAGCCGTCAAGGATGGGCAAGTAACTTACAACATTGTTGACACTAGTTCATCAACCTCGTCATCCAGCAATTAAATGAGATACCCAATTGGCAGAAATGCGGTTGGGTATTTTTATTTGAAAACAAAGTGTGTATAAAATAAAGTAGGTGAATGTAATGCAAAAACAAATTTTAATCTATCCGGTTATTTTAACGGAATGTAACGATGAAAGTGGGCATTATTACGGCGTATCCTCACCCAATATTAAGGGGATGGTGACAGATGGGAAAACCATGACCGAAGCTATTTTACATGCAGAAGATGCCATTGCAACGATGATTGCAGGAACTAAATATCCCACAGTAGAAGATCCAACAAAGTGGCATCTTGGCCCTAATGACTCAATTATGTGGGTGACCATTAATATGGCAAAATGGCTGAATCAATATGGAAAAACGGTCAGAAAGAATATTACAATTCCAGAAGAATTGAATAATTGGGCAAAAGAAAATAAGATTAATGTTTCCCAAGTGACAACGCAAGCACTGCGGCATTTACAAGAAGAAATGTAAATAAAAACCGACCACGAAACTGATCGTAATCGGTAAGCCATGAACTCTCTTAAATGGAAAAGCCAAGAACCATTGAGATCATCTTAAAAGTAAATCTCATGATTCTAGGCTTTGAACTCCATTTAGTATGGTAATTTACCTAAGGGTAGGCATTTGCACTACCTGCCTTTCTGTATTTTAATTTTACAATAGCTTGGGAGGCGTGCAAATGAAATTGTATGAAGGTAAGCATCTCACCATTGAGGTGTGAAAAGACACGAAAAGGGAAATGATAAAGGGGGTTGCTGGCTGGTTAATATTTGACGTTGTTATTTATCTCGTGTTTCTTTTAATCAGTTAACAAAAAGGGACCTTGTTTAATACAAGGTCCGCTTAAGAAAGGAGAGTACAGGATTTGAACCTGCGCGCCCGCTCAACACGGGTTCGCCGGATTTCGAGTCCGGTGCATTACCACTCTGCCAACTCTCCATTAACGATTATTAATTCTAGCATTCAATTCATTATTTAACAAGCATCCAAAGAAAATTTCCGAGATATCTTGATAAAGTGACGGGATATCATTATTATGTATATGTGATGTATCTCAATATTACTAAAATATGTTAATATTGTTATTCTTATTGAAAAAT
>NZ_AICN01000079.1:0-8003 GCF_000247775.1 Limosilactobacillus gastricus PS3 | reverse complement strand
CGTTTTTAGTTTCCACATAGTGTTCCCTCCCCGCATGTTAAATTAGCTAACTTTAAAAGAAAGTGGTCATAATCCAATTACGGATTCCTTTGTTGCTGAATAAGATGCCAAAGACGGTAAAGTATACCAATACAAAGGCAAGTGCGGAATTATCGCTGATTAGTGCGAACATATCCGCCATTCCGATTAACGTCCACGTTAAATTACGACTCATAGTCATTCTCCTTACGTCCGTTTCCATTGGTTACTAGATTTAATTCGGAGTCAATTTGATCACAAATCAATTCAATTCGAGCTTTTAATTTATTCCCATATCGTTCGACTTTAATTGATCGGACACCGTTTAATTCAATCCCGTCGATAATAATTGTTCTGGACGAGAAATCGCCCATTCGAAGCTCTGACATTTTAAATTACCCCCTCTCGCTTCAATCTCAACCATTTCATTTCTATAACCTCTCATTCCAATCAATCTTGCTCCTGTGTGTCGCTAACCACTTCTTGGCCAACGGCACATTAATTTGTGTTGTTTTTCCCCGACCGCCTCTAGGATTGACGACAAAGCCATCTGGATTGGTTTTATTCATTGTCGTTTCTGGATAGCGATCGAAGATGTATAACCGAATCCAATCTGGAGATTTATTGCAGAATAGGAACTGCCTAGCAGGCTCTAATTTCATCCATTCCGGTTCGCTTGCTGGTTGTTCCGGAAGGTAGTTAACAACCTGTTTAGCAATGCTCTTTAAGATCTCCTCATCCATCGGCACTGTCATTGTTACTTCCATTTCAATCACCTATAATTTAGTTATCCTCCAATGAAGGGAGGTGAAAACATGGGGCTCAGTCCAAAGCCATCTGCTCGTCGTAAGTTCAACTGGGAAGATCTAGATAACTATCTTCAGACAACTTTTGGCATGGGGAATGAAGATGAAACATCTATAATTCCGAGCAATTACTTGATGAGCAAAGATGAAATTATTGCCGAGCTACATAAGAACGGTTATCAAGTTACCGATCATGGCGATTACTTAACCGTTCGCTAGCGTGAGCTTGTTGAATTAAAGCTCTCACGGTTTCAATATCCTCATCGTGTTTAACTTCTAATTCATCAAGCTGGTCACTAAGGCTGATCACTTCTTTATAGAGGTGCTTAGTCTTTTTTAATTGCTTCCGAAGCTTCTTTAGTTCCTTAGTTACTGCCTTCGTATCGATGTTTACTTTTAAGTTCATTTCATCTTTATTCATGTCTGTATTCCTTAATGCTTCTGATTTTTCAAAATTAACTGGGATATGCACCAATTTATAATCGTATGGTGCAATGTCTGCAGCACTGATCTGTTTAATTAATTCTGCAAGTGTTGTCTCTTTTCTTTCGTTATTCATTGTTTTATCTCCTTGATATAATTGACTTATCTCCTAATGAAAGGAGGTGACTATATGGCTACTAACCCTCCACAAAACAATGCTCGAAAGGGTATGGTTCGTGGACGTTCTCAGGTTCTAAACACCAAGACCAATCGTTACGTTAAGCGCGATACGAAAACTGGCAGGTTTTTAAATGTCAAACAAGACGGAACTAAGTTCAAAGGTGTAAGAACTGAGAAGTAGTCTTTTACCGGCCAGCTTGCTTCTTTGCAGGCTGGCCTTTTTTGAATCCAATTTGTTTCATCTGACTGCATTGCTTTGGCTTCTGGCAGTATGTGCTTTCTAAATGCCGAAATGCTCGTAATCCTTTCTTCATATTGCATCTCCTACAGCCCTAAGTCGTCGTCCTGAATCTTTAGTTCATATTCATCTTCTCCAACTCTTAGAAGCAGGTTCTTTAATGGATGACCATATTCATCCTCAAGGATCTGTTTTTCTTTTTCTGAAACGTTGATCAGTGACGGCAAATTCCCACTAGCAGCACTAATAGCGCAGGTTTTACCATTATCTAGTCTGGTTAAATAGGCACCGTTAATCATTGCTATCTCCTATTTTTTTATTACTAAATTCCTCGTGAACTTCACTTAAAGCTAATGCTAGGATCGTTTCTGCCTTGCCTAGTGTCTTTCCTTCAAGCAATTCCATAACCTGCTTTACTATTTCGTCAGTGTCATCTTCAACTCCAAGGCTGACCATCGACATACCGTCAGTCCATGCGATTAATTCCATCTCTACGCCTCCCTATCTGAATTCGTCTAGGCTAACACCTAGTGCATCCGCCGCATTACGAACTGCAACGAAGAAAATTAACAATATTAGCGCTATCTCTAGCGCCGTTTCATTACCAAAGGCGATGGTAAATGTAAATTCAATGAATCATATTTCTAACACAATCAAGCCTTCACTTACTACAGCTAGCGCCGTTCCTGGTAACAAACGATTTCGAAATCTGTCTTTGGTGCAACAAAGGCAGATTTTTTATTTCTCTAGGGCTTCCTTCAATGTCAGTTGCATCTCTACGCCTCCTAAAGCTGATTAATACATCAAGTGCTTCTCTTACGTTTTCGAATTCGGTCATCTTTGTTCCCCCTAATCAAAGAAATCTTCTTGAATCTTGAATTGATTCTTTTGGAACAGTTCAACTGCTTTTGGATAGTAGCGCCATGCCCCTTCAGCCGTCTTGTAACTCAAGTGATGATCACTCTTGATCCCTAGAATGTTGCCCCACTTACCAATTTGCAGTGGTGAAACACCTAGTTTTTCGCCAATTTGACTAGCGGAATATTCTTCCCGGCCACTGATTGGCAACCGTGTCATCATGCCGATTACGTCATTTCGCATATCAAGTGCCATCCGTGTTTCACCGTATTCATCCGCCCGATCGGCTAATTCTAACCAGATCTTGGCGTCTTCGTTCCGTAACTGGTGTTCCTTGTTATCATTTTGGCGCTTCATCTCAAGCAACCATTCACGTTTAAATTCAAGGTTATCCTTGGTAAGTTTCTTATCCTTACTACCGATCAACTTACCGTTATGTTCTTCTTGGTATTGGTTGAACAATCCAACGTAAGTAGCGGTGAAGATGGTTCCTTTCTTACCAGTGAACTTATTAGCCACGAATTCACAGCCTTGTTTCGTGAGTAGGTAACAAGGAAGCGTCTTGCCTTGTTGCGATTCGTAGCTTGATTCGATGAAGAATTTACGTGAGTCCAATTTTGGACTCTCCTCTAAATCGTTGATATACCGGCGGATATCCCGCATTAAGTGGCGGTGGATCTTACCGATCATCTTTGCCACATCTCGGCTATCCATAACATCCTGATCGTTTACTTGCTTGATAATTTCTACTTGGTTTTCCATTCCAATTACTCCATTTACTTTTCGCTAAAAGCGTTATTGGGACCAAAAAAAATATAATCTAACGGTATCTCGTAATATTCTGCGAACTTCTGCATTTGATTCCACGACAACACGGAAGAATCCTTTTCCCACCGTCCAAGAGTCTTGTCCGATGTTTTTATCCCAACGCTTTTCATGTCTTCCGCGGCCTGCTCAAGTGATAATCCTTTTCGAAATCGCAAATCGCCAATAGTGTGCTTTACTTCAATAGGTATTGCTGCAGTTTCCATATCCATCCCTCCTTTCGTTATATACACTATATCACGCTTTTAACGAAAAGCAACCTTTTTTTCGGAAAAAGCGTAATTTTCTTCCGTTCCCGTGATATACTATAGACGTTGAAAGAATGAAGATTATTGAGGAGATGAACAATGAAAGATATTAACGAAATCCTCTCAGCCAACCTGAATCAACTAATGAAGAAACATGACGAAAATTTATCAAAGTTATCTGATAGTATTAACGTTGCATATTCAACAGTTTCAGATTGGCAACACGGGCGAAAAATGCCACGAGCCGGTTCGTTAGAAAAGATAGCAAACCACTATAATGTGAACATCTCATATCTAACAACTGACCATGAACTGATCAACGAGCCAACATCCGTAGACACTGCTATTGATAACATGCAGTCCTACCAAGGCAAGCCGATTAGTGACGACCAAAAGGAGATCATTCGTGACCTGGTTAAGGGGTATCTAGATCGCGACATGAATAAAAGCAAGTAAGCTATGAACGATTTAATTCAATGGTTGATTAATTACGCCTATGACCGCAACGTGAGCATCATTGCTACCCGACAACTTCTCCCTAATACCCCTTCACAAACAAATGTATCAAACCGTGTTGTGGTAATTAACATGAATTGGTATAACCCGATAGAGATCCCATTCATCTATGCCCATGAAATTAGCCATGCACTTTGCGGCCATGTGATGGCTTCGCCCAAGAATGAAATTGAAGCCAACCGGAAAGCGGTTGATTTATTAATTAGGTATTGCCAAGAGAATAATATCTACATCAATAATTCGGTTGAGTTTTGTGAGGGATTTGGAATTCCGTTAAGGCTAGGCTACCTTATAGAAGACTGGTACAAAGTTGGGTAAATTTATAGAAATAGAAAGAAGATTGTAGAAATGTTAGATATCTTTAAAATTCAGCAATTCAAAGATCAGATTGCATATCTTCAAGAAGCCAATGACCGGTTGCAAGATGCAAACCGACGATTAGTTGAGGAGAACAATGAAAAACTATCGGTCAAGCAAAAAACAAATATTGAACTGGACCGTGACAACAAAGAAAAGCTAATGGAACAAGAAGACCTAATCAGCGACGTTGAAGATTTAAAGGACGAGTTAAATCACCTTAAGATGGAGATTGAAGAGAAGAGCAAGGTGCTTGCGGATGTAGGCGATCAGATTTACTTTGAACAATTTGGCTTATACAAACCACATTATTCATTCGCTAACTCAAGTTCGTATAAAGCACAATTAGATCAAACCAGGGCTACTCAAAAGAATATGATCAGGGAAAATATTGCGGCTACCATCTTCCGTCCAATGATGCTTGATAACTCCAAAAGTAAGGGCGAAGCCATGCAAAAGAAGAACATCAAGCAATTACTCAGGGCCTTTAACGGTGAATGTGAAGCAGCTATTAACAGGGTTACAAAGGCTAACATTGAGACGATTGAAAAGAAAATATCAAATTCATTCAATCAGTTAAATAAATTGAATGGCCCAAATGGGGTTCGTATTAGCACGGCGTATTTTGATGAAAAGATCAACGAATCCCACATTGCACTAGAATATGCGATGAAAAAAGATGAGGAAAAGGAACTCCTCCGTGAAGAACGTGAGCGTGAACGTGAAGAAAGGCAACTCCAACAAGAACTATCACGAGAAAAGAAGAAGTACGAAAAAGACGAAGATCACTTTATAAAGGCTCAGCAGGAATTAACCGAGAAAATTTCCCAAACTAATGACTCCACTGAGATTGACTCTTTGAAATCTGAATTAGCAGAATTACAAGCTCAGCTGGATGAGATTCGCGTCAAGAAAGATAAACTAACAGACCGTGCTGAAAACCCTACGGCTGGTTATGTCTATATTATTTCTAACATTGGTTCCTTTGGTAAAGATGTTTTCAAAATTGGTGTTACCCGCCGTTTAGAACCTATGGACCGAATTAATGAATTGGGGAGTGCCTCTGTTCCATTTAAGTTTGATGTCCACGCCCTAATCTTCAGCAATGATGCTTTTAAATTGGAAAGTGAACTGCATCAGCATTTTAACAAACAGCGCCTCAATCAAGTAAATAATCGTAAAGAGTACTTTAATATCACTATTGATGATGTAAAAGATGTTCTAAAAAACTATCAGAACTTAACCTTTGATTTTCACGAAATTCCCGATGCAATCGAATATCGAGAATCTTGCAAAATCAAGCAAAGTATCAGTCAAGCTAATTAGCAAATGTAAATTAAGAAGTAGACTTTGGCGATCTCTCGGACATCCGCCGTGTGGGAGTAATAAAAGAAGATGGGCAGGCTATCCGGTTTGCCACACGCTTGGTCAAGGACTTTACCCAACCATGATTAACAATAAATATAAAAACATCATTTATATCGGCTACGAAATTATGATGGCAGCACTATCGATTGCTTCGATTTTTATGATAGTATTGGATTATGCAAAAAGTATTGATATTACCGCCTATCCATACAACGTGTTTGACAACTTAATACTGACTATCTTTACAATTGATTATTTTGGTAGATTAATTGCATCAAAAAATAAACGAAAATTTATTGCTGGCAACATTTGGGATCTACTTTCCATTATCCCCGTTAACCAGATTTTCTATTTCTTTAGGGTCGCCAGAGTCTTTCGCATCTTTAGGCTGTTGAAGCTATTAAGACTAGTTAGACTTATAGGCCTTACTGGAAGGTTACGTAAGTTTATTAATACCAATGGCTTAATTTATTACATTTACATAAGTATTGTAGTACTAATCATTGGTGCTTCTATGTATAGCATTTCAGAAAAGGTAGATTTTGCTACCGCTCTGTGGTGGTCAATTACTACTGCCACAACCGTTGGCTATGGTGATATTTCACCAACCACCTCTATTGGTAAGTTAGCTGCAGTTATGGTAATGATCATTGGAATTGGCTTTATTGGAATGCTAACTAGCTCAATTAGCAACTTCTTTATTGCTAATGATGATGTTGATTTAAAAGATGAGTTAGATAAACTACACAAAGAAAACGATCAACTTAACGATAAATTAGATAAGCTAGAACAAATCATTAGAGAACAGCAACAAAATGAAAAATAGATAACACGCACGGCAGGAGTATTTATATTAACTTCCTGCTTTTAATTTACACTTGGAGGAAAAATCAATGGCGTCAATCACAAAACGGGGTAAAGTGTGGCAGGCTCGTATAACTTGGATGGATAGTAGTGGGAAACGGCACTCAAAGTCAAAATCAGGGTTCAAAACTAAATCACAGGCTAACCAGTGGAGCGTGCAACAAGAATCGGTGCTAGTATCTGGAGTACAGATCGATAAGGATTCGACGCTGGTTGACTACTTCGATCACTACATCGAGATATACAAGCGGCCGCATGTCACAGAATCGACGTACAAAGGCTATGGATTCATCCGCCGTCAACTCGTCAACTTTTTCCAGTATCGCAAAATCAAGGATATCACACGGACGGACTATCAAGAGTTCATCAACTCCTACGGGTCAGATCATGCGCCAAAATCAGTGCAAAAGTTGCATAGTATTATGCGTGGTTGCGTTCAATCGGCCATCCTAGACGACTACATCATCAAAGACTTCACTCAAGGCGTTCAGGTCGTCGCTAATAAGGATAAGATGGTCAAAGTTGATTATTTGAATCTTGATGAAATCAAGCGACTACTTAACTACACGATCGACGGTATTAACCCCCTACGGCGCTACACAAGCCGTTACATAATCGTTACGGCGATCTATACTGGAATGCGTCTAGCAGAGATTCAGGGGCTTGTATGGAGCGATATAGACTATCTACACGAGACCATCACGATAAGCAAAACTTGGGATAGTGTCAACCATAGATTCAAACCTACTAAGACTGAATCGTCCAATCGTACGATCAAGGTACCGGATAATTTGATTAAATTACTACGGCAGTTACAGGCTGTTTCATCGTCAACCATGGTCTTTGTCGACCAATTCGGACAGATACCGACTTCAAACGCCGTCAACAAGCTCCTACGGCGGTTATTAGACGAGTTAGGTATTAAGCGGGCCAACTTCCACTTCCACTCACTAAGACACTCACACGTGGCTATTTTGCTATCGCAAGGCGTTGATATCTATGCGATTAGTAGCCGGCTGGGTCATAGCAACATTAGTACGACCACCGACACATACGCCTACTTGATTGACGAGTACAAGGATAAGACCGACGATCACATCATAAGCGCACTTGACCAACTATAAGAAAAAGACTAGCCTTAGCTAGTCCTTCGAGAAAGAATATAAAGAAAATAGGTATATAGTGCTTGTAAATCCCTATGGCAGTATTATAGCACATTCTGTACACACGATGTACACAAGATAGCGGTTAATCGTTGATATATCAACAATCTAAACACCTTGTATATGCTCACTCGCCTCA
>NZ_AICN01000080.1:0-33900 GCF_000247775.1 Limosilactobacillus gastricus PS3 | reverse complement strand
AGGAACCGTAGAAGTGTCGGTTACGGTTACTTACCCAGATGGATCGCAAGATCATACGACAGTGAAGGTCACTACAGATACTTCCGACGCTGATAAGTACGAACCACAAGGTCAAGATCAAACTGTTAACCAAGGTGATACACCAAAGACGGAAGATAGTATTGCTAACAAGGTTGACTTACCAGATGGTGCCAAGTACGATTGGAAAGAAACGCCAAATACTAACACGCCAGGGGACAAGACGGCTACAGTAGTTGTTACTTACCCAGACGGCTCGCAAGATGAAGTTCCAGTCACGATCCACGTTACAACTGATGCTGATACGCATGATGCCCAAGGTGGCGAAGTTAACAAGCCATACGGTCAACCAACGACTGCTGAAGATGTCACGAACGCAGTAACGATTACGCCAGATGACGATGTGGCTAAGAACGCGACGGTAACGGTCGATGATCCAACCACCTTGCCAGATGGTAAGACTTCGGGCACTGTAACTATTCCAGTTACGGTCATTTACCCAGATGGCTCACAAGATCATACGACTGTCACGGTAACAACTGAAAAGAGCCAAGCGGAAACAAATGATCCACAAGGCCAAGATGTAAACACGACAGTTGGTAAGACGCCGGATGCGGCTGATGCGATCAAGAACAAGGGTGACTTACCAGACGGCACTACCTACTCTTGGAAGGAAACACCTGATGTAACGGCGACTGGTGATAAACCAGCAACAGTCGTCGTAACTTACCCAGATGGTTCTCAAGATGAGGTTCCAGTCACGATTCATGTGACAAACCCAACTGCAGAAGGTCAAGATATTACGACACCTAAGAACCAAGTTCCAGATGCTAGTGATGGCATCAAGAACAAGGATGAGATGCCAGACGGGACTAAGTACGAATGGAAGGAAACGCCAGATGTTACTAAGCCTGGTCAAACTACAGGCACGGTTGTGGTAACCTACCCAGATGGAACGAAGACTGAAGTGCCTGTAACCATCACGGTTAATGGCTACGAACCACAAGGTCAAGACGTTAATGCGACAGTTGGTAAGACGCCAGATGCGGCTGATGCCATCAAGAATAAGGGTGACTTGCCAGATGGTACGACTTACACTTGGAAAGAAACACCAGATGTAACAACGACTGGTGACAAGACGGCTACAGTGGTGGTCACTTATCCAGATGGTACGCAGGATGAAGTAACAGTAACTGTTCATGTGACGAACCCGACTCCTGAAACTCAAGATATTACCACGCCGAAGGGCCAAGTTCCAGACCCATCTACTGGTATCAAGAACAAGGATGACATGCCATCAGGGACTAAGTACGAATGGAAGGAAACGCCAGACGTATCCAAGACGGGCCAAACTACTGGCACGGTTGTGGTAACCTTCCCAGATGGTACGCAAACGGAAGTTCAAGTAACTATTACGATTACTGATTACCAAACTAACACGGTCACAACGACTTGGAATGACAATGACCAAGTCTTGACAACAACTACTTCTACGGCAACGAATGCTAGTGCAGCAACAACGGAAGAAACGAAAGCTCAATTACCGCAAACTGGTAATGATCAAAGTGAAGTAACAACGATTGCTGGTCTCATGGCAGCAAGTATGGTTGGTTTGCTTGGCTTGGCTAAGTTCCGTAAGAAGGAAAACAAGTAATTAAATAATTACTAAAAAACGACGATCGAATTTTCGGTCGTCGTTTTTGTGTATAGAAAAAGCCAGTGAAAAATGGCTTCACCAGCTTCTGGTTAGTTAATATTATTTCTTAGCATTTTCAACCGGTTCATTATCTAAACCAGTCCGAACTACCAAGACGTCACAGACGGCGGTCCGGGTAACGTATTCCGTAACAGAACCAATTACGACTCGTTCCACAGCGTTTAGACCCGTCGCACCAATCATGATTAAATCTGCGTGCATTTTAGCTGGAACTTCCTTGGCGATCAAGGTCTTAGGTGCCCCATATTCGATGGTGTATGAAACATTTGCAACGCCTTGCTCCTTGGCGTAAGCAACATAATCATCTAAGGTCTTTTTAGCCGTATCGGTAACTTGTTCCACCATTGAACTATCAAAACTAGAGATGTTTTGGAAAGCCCGCGTGTCAACCACGTGTAGTAATTGAAGTTCGGTATCATCACCGTTCCGTTTTGCAACTGCGACTGATTTTTTAAAAGCTAATTCCGCTTCTTTTGATCCATCAACTGGTACCAAAATGTGTTTATATTCTTGTGACATTTTCGGTTACCCCCTTATCTTTATATCTATATTTTACTACCTTTTAAAGGGATAATAAAGCGCTCACTTCAGGAGTAATGATACCGTTGTAAAGGACATGGCGACTTCAATTAAACAACAAGCGGCCAGGGTCCATAAGATAATCACCGGGTCATTAATGAAAGCGGCAATGACGACGATGATGGTTAAAATTAGCATGACAACTCCCCAAAATAAACACAACTTATTTTGCCCTTTGGGATGATGGTAGGGGAACCCTAAAAAGGATTTCTGACGATGGGTTAGATAGTATAATGATTCGATTAAGATCAGTAGGGCGAAAATAAAAGTCAGAATCTGAATTAACATACAAGCTCCTTAAAAAATCTGGGTACACATTGCTGTGTACCCAGACCATATCTTCATTATGTAGAAGTATCCGTTGGTGCCGTTAATCATCCGTCAGAGTTGACCTGCGTTTAAGACAGGTGGGATTAAGTGAATTTGCATTTGACTACCAAGTGAAAAGGCATGTCATCATCAAATTTCAACAGAAACCCCAAAGTAACAAGATTGTAAGGCAAACCTGATATTTGGATAAGGCGTACACTACAGAACCTCTACCTATATTTTACCACGTTTTTGCTAAATGGTAGTTTTTTTATCAGGCTTTTCCTTGAGCCTTTAAGAGCCGGTGATATTGATCCGCATAAGCTTTTTCATAATTACCATTTGTTTTTGGCTCATAATATTGATCATCCTTAATCGGCTCGGGAAGATATTGTTGGGCAACCCAATCTTCTGGGTAATCATGAGGATAAAGATAATCAATGCCATGACCGAGTTTTTCTGCACCTTGGTAATGGGCGTCTTTCAAATAATCAGGTACATCACCAGTATTACCTTGGCGGATGCGTGCGATGGCTTTATCAATTGCACTGATGGCGGAATTTGATTTTGGAGATAGACAAAGTTCAATCACCGCATTAGCAAGTGGAATCCGCGCTTCTGGGAAGCCAAGTTTTTCGGCAGCTTGAACGGCCGTCACGACCCGTGCCGCTGCAGGCGGGTTAGCTAAGCCAATGTCTTCATAGGCGATCACCATCAAGCGGCGGGCGATAATCGGTAGATCACCACCTTCGATTAAACGGCCTAAATAATGGAGGGCCGCATCAGTATCGCTACCCCGAATCGATTTTTGAAAAGCGGAAATGACATCATAGTGCCCATCACCATTCTTATCTAAACTGATGGACTTTTTTTGAATACTTTCTTCGATGACTGGTAATGTTAAGTGAATTACCCCATCTGACCCAGGTGCGGTAGATTTGGCAGCAAGTTCTAAGCCGTTTAAAGCACTTCTTAAATCACCGTTAGTAGATGAAATTAGTTGCCTCCGAGCGTCGTCGTCAAGTGACAAATTCATTTGTCCTAGCCCCCGTTGAGGATCGGTTATTGCACGGTCAATTGCTATTCCAATTTCATCGATGGTCAATGGTTTGACCTCAAAAATTTGCGTTCGGCTGCGAATGGCGGGATTAATCGAAATATAGGGGTTTTCGGTGGTGGCACCAATTAGGATAATCCGACCACTTTCTAAATGGGGTAGTAAGAAATCTTGCTTACTTTTGTCGAGACGATGGATTTCGTCTAATAATAGGATGACGGTACCGCTCATTTTGGCCTCTTCAGCCACAATCTGCAGGTCTTTTTTCGAGTCAGTTGCCGCATTTAAGGTTCGAAAGGCATACTTAGTTGATCCGGCAATGGCGCTTGCAATACTCGTCTTGCCGGTTCCGGGTGGGCCGTATAGGATCATGGAGGAGAGCATTTTGGCTTTGACCATTCGCCAAATAATTTTATCCTGACCTACGAGATGTTGTTGACCAACAATTTCAGCTAGTGATTGGGGCCGCATCCGATAAGCTAATGGTTCCATAGTAACTCCTTTCCCAATTTGTTTTGCAACAGGATACACTAAAGATTGTAACAAAAAAGGAGTCCAAGCGGACTCCTCGAACTGGCATAAAATAAAGCTTACTTGTTGTAGAATTCAACGATTAAGGCTTCGTCAATGTCAGCGTTCATGTCTTCACGTTGTGGAAGGCGAGTTAAATGACCTTCAAGCTTGTCAGCATCAAATTCAACATATGATGGACGAGCAACAACGGCTTCAACAGCGTTCTTGATAATGTCAAGGTTCTTTGACTTTTCACGAACAGCAATCACTTGACCAACCTTAACTTCGTATGAAGGAATGTCAACCCGCTTGCCATCAACTGTGATGTGACCGTGGTTAACTAATTGACGAGCTTGACGACGCGTCGTAGCTAAACCTAAGCGGTAAACCATGTTGTCTAGGCGACGTTCCAAAAGAACCATAAAGTTAGTACCGTGAGTACCTGCCTTAATCTTACCAGCCTTAACGAATAGGTTGCTAAATTGACGTTCCGTTAAACCATACATGTAACGAAGCTTTTGCTTTTCACGTAATTGGGTACCGTATTCAGAAAGCTTACCCCGATGATCATTACCATGGTCACCAGGAGCGTATGGACGCCGTGCTAATTCCTTACCAGTACCAGAGAGTGAAACCCCAAGACGACGTGAAATCCGCCAACTTGGACCAGTATAACGTGACATAAATAAAATCCTCCAAGAAAATGTTTTGGAGTAAAATAATCCGATGCAAGAATTAACATTCGTGCAGCCTAATCAGATCGTTCACCATTGCAGCGAGGTTACTAGAAACACCAGATGGCATTAGTCTGTTGACGAGCTTGCTTCTTGCTGCTGCATTATTTTACACAAGGAATATCATACACCGGATCATAATTAAGGGTCAAGGAAAAGTCCGATAATATTCCGAATAAACTTACCGATTAGCATTCAAGAATAGTGATCTTATGATATAATTAAAAATTGTTAATAAAGAATGCGCATCATGCGTCAAACAAAGTAATAGGTGAGGTAAGTTATGTTACAAGTATTGATTGGGATCATTGTCATTGCGATTGTTGTCGTATGTGCAATGTACCTTTACCAACGGAATCTACTCAAAAAAGTAAATGCCTTGCGTGACCAAATCAATGTCATTGAAAATTATGATTTGGAAGCTCGGTTAAGTGACGAAAATGTTACTGATTTTTCGGGAGAAACGCTTAAGAAATTTACGGAGTTGCGGACTAAGTATGATGAAAAGGCAATGCCCGCTGTCGCGGAAGCCGTTGAAATTGCTGATGAAATCGAAGAAGATTTCCACGGTACTGCCGCGCTCTCCATGGGTGGTCGAGTCAAAGAATTGCAAGACGCCGTTGATGATGCTAAGGAGTTGCTCGATTCGATTCAATTAGAAGTGAAAGCTTTTGATGATGAAATCGAAGCGCAAAATCAATCGAGTGACCAGTTACGAACCTGGTTCAGAAAGTATCATAAAGAACTGGATGAACAAGCCTATAAGTATGGCGATAGTGTTACTAAGTTAAACGAACGGTTAACAGATTTAGAAGCACGGTTCAATAAGTTCTGCGAAATCGCTGATGATGGTGATCGAGAAGCGGCCGCTGAAGTATTAGCGGATGTTAAAAATGGGACGGTTGACTTTGAAGAATTAGTGGAACAAATTCCCGAGTTATGTCAACCACTGCTCCAAGAATTCCCAGATCAATTAGCCAAATTAAAACAAGGTTATGGGCATTTAATTTCAGAAAACTATCACTTTACCGAACCCGATATCGATCATTTAGTTGAAGCTTTGGAAGTGAAGCGCCAAGCCACCTTGGAACGGGTTGCGGACCTAGATTTAACCCAAGTTAAAGAAACTAATGAAGGTATGGACAGTGAAATTGATCGATTATACGATGTGATGGAACAAGAGATTGATGCCCGGCCTAAAGTTCAACAAATGTTAATTCCGTTTGCTGAACACCTCACCCATGCCAAAAATCAAAATCGCTTGTTAACCAACGAGTTAGATCGCTTGAGTATTTCTTATACTTTGAATAACGATGAGATTGCTACGGTTCGTCAATTAGATGAGCAATTAAAGCAAATTGAAGCTGACTTTAATGCTGATCAAAAGCGGTTAGAAGCTAAGACGGCCATTGACAGTCAGATTCTAGCTAACTTACAAGCTGGTGAGAAAGCGATGACCGCAGTGGAAGAGCAACAAACGGAAATTAATGATAGCGTGGCAGAACTCCAAAATGATGAGAAATTAGCTCGCGATGCTGTCCAACGTTTTGTGGCTGACTTACGGGCCACCAAGCGTCATGTTGAATCATTAAATTTACCGGGCATCCCGATGGATTATATGGACTTTTTCTTCTTGGTTAGTGATGAGCTAAGTCGATTATCCAAAGACATGAATAAGCAACAAATCAATATGGATGAAATTACCAAGAAGATGTTGGTACTCCAAGATGATTTTGAGAAGTTGCATGAAAAGACGGATAGTATTCGCGATAGTGCCACGCTCACGGAACGGGTGATCCAATATGCCCAACGGTTGAGTATGCAACACCCAGAATTGGATGATGCCATCAATCGTTCTCAACAATTATTTAGTGAATTCGAATATTCACGGGCACTAGAAACAATTGGCGCCGCCGTTGAAGATATCGAACCAGGCGTATTTAAGCAAATTGAAGATAGTTATTACCGTGAAGTTGGTAAACGATAATTTAATGGTCGTCAGAAATGGCGGCCTTTTATTATAAATGTCAGACAACCTTTGGTATAATGACGAAATAAGAAATATGGAAAGGAATCGATCATGATCTATTTTGATAATAGTGCAACTACTAAGGTCTCTGCAGAGGTACTCGAGAGTTACACCAAAGTTAGTGAACAAATCTGGGGGAACCCTTCTAGCCTTCATCAATTAGGGGAGGTCGCTAGCAAACTGCTTTTTCAAGCCCGTCAACAAATTGCCGAATTATTTGGTGTTTTACCTGGCGAAATCATCTTCACCAGTGGTGGATCCGAAGGTGATAACTGGGTAATTAAGGGGACCGCCTTAGCCAAGCGAGAATTAGGTCGGCACATCATCACCTCTTCGGTAGAACACGCTGCGGTGCGTAATGCTATGCATCAATTAGAAGATTTGGGGTATGAAGTAACCTATCTGCCGGTTGACAAGCAGGGACGTGTTAATCCAGCCGATTTGAAAGCAGCCATTCGACCAGACACGATTTTAGTATCGATTATGGCGGTTAATAATGAGATCGGTACGGTCCAACCGATTCAAGAAATCGGTGAAATTCTTCAGGATTATCCTAAGATCCACTTTATGGTTGATGCCGTTCAAGCAATTGCCAAAGGGATGGATGATCAATGGTTTAGTGATCGCGTTGACTTTGTGGTCTTTTCGGGGCATAAATACCACGCTCCACGGGGAACGGGCTTTGTCTATGCTAAAGCCGGCCGGCAAATTGCTCCTTTAATTAATGGGGGCGGTCAAGAACAAAACCTGCGGAGTGGTACCGAAAATACACCGGGGGATGTGGCCATGTCGCGGGCCATTCGCCTCGCCAAGGAACGAGAAGACGATACCGTCAAACGGGAGCGTGAGATCAAACAAGCGATTATTGATCACGTCAGTCAATTTGAACATGTCCAAGTATTTTCAGGCAATGATGCTGGTTTTGCTCCCCATATATTATGTTTTGCGATTGTTGGAGTGCGCGGGGAAACCGTGGTTCACGCATTTGAAGAACACGATATTTATATCTCAACGACTAGTGCCTGTTCATCAAAGAAAACAGAAACTAGTACCCTTTCAGCGATGGGAGTTGATCCACATGCGGCCGAAAGTGCGGTGCGAGTAAGTTTAGGTGATCAAAATACGCTGGCGGATGCTGAAGAATTTAACCGCGTTTTTGATGAACTTTATGCTGGGTTTGCAAAAATTATTAACTAATTGAGGATAGCTAAGTGAAGTACGATGAAATTATGGTGCGATATGGAGAATTATCGACCAAAGGACGTAATAAAAAGACCTTTACTGATCGGTTAGGAGAAAATGTCCGTCGGGCCTTACATGGCATAGGACAAGTCAAGGTCCATGCTCGACCTGACCGACTCCATATTATTTTAAATGGTGCTGATAGTGACCTAGTCATGGAGCGACTGGCAAAGGTATTTGGGATACAATCTTTTTCCCCTTCCTTAAAGGTTACAAAAGATTTTGCGGCGGTTGCCCAGGCAGCGATCGCTATGATGGGCGAGCAGCTGAGTGATGGCGAGAAAAAAACTTTTAAAGTGGAGACCAAGCGTCAAGATCATCAATTTGAGTTAGACACCTTCCAAATGAACCGCCAATTAGGCGGAGCCTTACTCAAAGCTTTTGATGGGCAACTAACGGTCGATGTCCATCATCCAGATATCACGATTTGGGTAGATGTTCGTTTAAATGGCATCTTCTTAACGAGTGAAATTATTCCGGGAGCAGGCGGTTTACCAGTTGGTACGGCTGGAAAAGGAATGATGATGCTGTCGGGAGGAATTGACTCACCAGTGGCCGCTTATCTAGCAATGAAGCGGGGAGTTTCTCTCGAGATGGTTCATTTTTATAGTCCACCCTATACAAGTGAACAAGCCTTAGCTAAATCTAAGCAATTAACGGCCAAATTAGCCCAATATAGTGGTCAAATTAAGTTTATTCAGGTGCCGTTCACAGAGATTCAAGAGACGGTCAAGGAACAATCGCCCGAAGGATTCTTAATGACCATTCAACGGCGGTTTATGTTGCGCTTGGCAACGGCGATTGCAAAGCAACGTCATGGTCTAGCGGTATTTAATGGGGAATCATTAGGACAAGTGGCTTCTCAAACTATGAATAGCATGGTCGCAATTAATGACGTCACATCTTTTCCGGTCTTAAGGCCGGTCTTGTCCTACGATAAGACCGAGATTATTAAGATTGCTGAACAGATCGATACATATGATTTGTCAATTTTGCCATACGAAGATTGTTGTACGGTCTTTACACCACCTTCGCCAAAGACGAAACCTAATCTTGAAAAGACGCGCTACTATGAGCAACAATTAGATGTGGATGGCTTAATGGAACGGGCCTTGGCAGGAATAAAAATTACTGAGATTCATCCGGGTGATGACTTCTTGAATGCTAATCAAGATGTTTTTGCGGAATTGTTGTAAGACTTCCGATAAATAGAACCGGTTTTGATATAGAAAATACATAAATACAAAGAGGTAAATATGATGCAAATTACAATCAATGGTGAAGCACGCGACCTAGTTGGAAATCCACCAGCGGTAGGGGAAGAAATCCCGCATTTTAAAGTCTTTAACGCTAATCACGAGAAGGTGAAGACCCGTGAATTTTTTGACAAGCCAACTTTAATTAGTGTAGTTCCAAGCATTACAACGAGTGTTTGCAGCCTGCAAACGAAGAAATTTAATCAACAAATGGATGAATATCCAAATGCTAATTTTGTGACGATCTCAGTCGATACTCCTGAGCAACAGGCTGATTGGTGTGCTGCTGAAGGAGTAAAGAATATGCAATTATTGTCGGATTCAGAACAATCCTTTGGCTATGCTTTGAAGGTTTTGATTCCTGATGAGTCAGTTTTAGCGCGGTCGATTTTTGTGCTGGATGTTGACGGAAAAATTGTTTATGAACAAGTCGTCCCAGAATTAACTGATGAACCTGACTATGCAGCGGCTTTAGCAGCTTTAGAAAAGTTAGGTTAAGATCTTGACGGATTATTAAAAAATCGTTAGAATTATGATCGTTATCTGATGCGATGATCGGAAGAGTAATTAGTAATGAGTTAATCAGAGATGGCTGGATAGTGCGAACAGCTGAACTGATTACTAATGAAAGTAATCCAGGAGCAAAAGCAGTGAACTTGAGTAGTTGCTTTCGGTTCATTACCGTTATCAATGATAAAGTGGAAATGTAATTACATTTCAATTTAGGTGGTACCGCGAGAAGAGCTCGTCCTATTTTAGGACGGGCTTTTTGTTTTATTTAAAGGAGAAACAGATGTCAGATCAAGATATGTCAACTAAATATAATCCGACTGAAGTCGAAAAAGATCGTTATCAATGGTGGATTGATCAAGGCTTCTTCAAACCAAGTGGGGATCAAAAAGCTCACCCATATTCAATTGTTATTCCGCCGCCAAATGTAACTGGGAAATTACACCTAGGACATGCCTGGGATACAACTTTACAAGATATTATTATTCGGCAAAAACGGATGCAGGGTTATGACGTTTTGTGGTTACCGGGGATGGACCACGCCGGAATTGCGACGCAGGCTAAAGTTGAAGCGCGATTAGCTGAACAAGGGATTTCTCGATATGATTTAGGTCGAGAAAAGTTCATCCAACAAGTTTGGGATTGGAAGGATGAATATGCTGATATTATCCACCAACAATGGGCAAAAATGGGAATTTCGGTCGATTATGATCGGGAACGCTTTACTTTAGACGACGGTTTAAGCAAGGCGGTTCGGAAGGTCTTTGTTGATCTATATAATAAAGGTCTAATTTATCGAGCAACTTACATTATTAACTGGGATCCCAAAGCTCGGACCGCTTTATCAGATATCGAAGTGGAACACCAGGATGATCAAGGCGCTTTCTACCACGTTAAATATCCATTTACTGACGGCACAACTTTTAACGGCCAGGACTACATTGAAATTGCTACCACACGTCCGGAAACCATGTTTGGTGATGTGGCGGTAGCCGTTAATCCTGATGATGATCGTTATAAGGAACTAGTCGGCAAGCACATTCGAGTACCATTGGTTGATCGGGAAGTCGAAATCATTGCTGATGATTACGTTACTCCAGATTTTGGAACGGGGATGGTGAAGATCACGCCAGCTCATGACCCGAATGACTTCCAAATTGGGAAGCGCCATGACCTCCCAGAAATTAATACCATGAACGAAGATGCTTCCCTCAATGAGAATGCTGGGAAATACGAAGGAATGGACCGCTTTGATGCCCGTGAAGCCATTGTTAAGGATCTCGAGGATCAGGGCTATATACTACGGATTGATCCAATTGTGCACTCAGTTGGTCATTCGCAACGGACTGGGGTACAAGTTGAAGCCCGCTTATCAACTCAATGGTTCGTGAAGATGAAACCATTGGCTGAACAGGCTTTACAAGCTCAAGAAACTGATGATCGGGTTGATTTCTTCCCACCACGGTTTGAGAATACGTACCGGCAATGGATGGAAAATGTTCATGACTGGGTTATTTCGCGTCAACTATGGTGGGGACACCGGATTCCTGCTTGGTATCATAAAGAAACTGGGGAAATGTATGTCGGGATGGAGGCCCCAGCCGACAGCGAAAATTGGGAACAAGATCCAGACGTCTTAGATACTTGGTTTAGTAGTGGTTTATGGCCGTTCTCAACGATGGGATGGCCTGATACCGATAGTGAGGACTTTAAGCGCTACTTCCCAACGACGACTCTGGTCACTGGATATGACATTATCTTCTTCTGGGTTTCACGGATGATCTTTACTTCGCTGGAATTTACTGGACGGACACCATTTAAGAATGTCTTATTACATGGTCTAATTCGTGATGAAGAAGGCCGGAAGATGAGTAAGTCCCTAGGTAACGGGATTGATCCGATGGACGTGATCGAAAAGTATGGGGTGGATGCTTTACGGTGGTTCTTAGTAACTGGCTCTACCCCGGGTCAAGATATCCGTTTCTCTTATAAGAAGATGGATGCGGCCTGGAACTTCATTAATAAGATCTGGAATGCAAGTCGTTATGTCATCATGAACCTGGACGATATGGCCGCCCCAAGCTTGCCGGCTCAAAGCGAATGGACCTTGGCTGACAAGTGGATCTTAAGTCGTTTGAACGCAACTGTTAGTCAAGTTACTAGCCAATTTGATAAGTTCGAATTTGGGGAAGCTGGTCGTGCCCTTTACAATTTCATTTGGAATGATTTCTGTGATTGGTACATTGAAATGACTAAGGAAACCCTTAACAATGGATCTGATCAAGAAAAGACGAATACCAAGAATATTTTAGGTTATGTCCTGGATCAAACTTTGAAGCTCTTGCACCCGATCATGCCATTTATGACCGAACAAGTTTGGCAGTCAATGCCACATGATGGGGATTCAATCATGGTCGCTAAGTTCCCTGAAGAACATGCTGAATTTAGTGATCCTAAAGCTGAGGATCAAATTGCCAGCTTGATTGAATTAATCAAGGCAGTGCGGAATATTCGTAATGAAGCAGGAGCACCGATGTCTAAGCCTGTAGACTTAATGATTAAAGTAGACTCGGCCGAATTGGGTGAGATCTTTAACGAAACGAAGGAATACATTGATCGCTTCTGTCATCCAGCTGAACTAAAAATTGGTCAAGATTTGACGGAACCAAAATTAGCCATGAGTGGAATTTTAGCCGGGGCTACGGTTTACATTCCAATGGCCGAATTGGTTGATCTGGAAGAAGAAAAGGCCCGAATGCAAAAAGAAATTCAGAAATTAGAGCAAGAAGTGGCCCGTTCAGAAAAGAAACTCGGTAACGAGAAGTTTGTCGCCAACGCCCCGGAAGCGGTGGTGGCTGATGAAAAAGCCAAGGCGGCTGAGTGGCAACAAAAATTAGCCGCCGCTAAGGAACGTTTAGCACAACTAGGTTAAACAAATCAGTTATAATGAAAGTCTTCAAGGAGGAAATTTCCAATTGAAGACTTTTATTTTTAGGAAGTTATAAAATGACAGAAATCAAAACATATGACGATGCATTAAAATTTATTCACGGTCGCTTCAAAGCCCGGAAAATCCCCACACTGGCGCGGATGCAGGAATTATTAAAGCGACTGGACAATCCCCAGGATGGCCAATCTTATATTCATGTGACTGGAACGAACGGGAAAGGTTCAACTGTGGCGATGATTAGAGCAATGTTGATGGCGAGTGGTTACCAGGTAGGAACTTTCACGTCCCCCTTTATTACTCGCTTTAATGAACGGATTGCTCTTAATGGCCAGCCGATTAGTGATCAGGATTTAGTTACTTATACTCGTCAAGTTGCAACAGTTGTGGATCAAATGGATGCTGAAGGCCAAACGCCAACGGAATTTGAAATTAATACGGCCATCATGTTCTTATACTTTGCAGACCGAAACCCCGATGTAGTAATTTTAGAAGTCGGGATAGGGGGCTTATATGATTCCACAAATGTCATTGAAAAACCTGATATAGCTGTAATTGTGACGGTCGGATATGATCATATGCAGTTTCTTGGTGATAGCCTCACTGAGATTGCTACCATAAAAGCGGGTATTATCAAGAAAAATTCACCAGTGGTCGTTGGTCAATTACCAACAGAAGCTAAACAAGTAATCGGATCGACCGCGAAGAAAAAACAAAGTCCCTTGTTTAGTCTTGAACAAGAATTTCATGCTCAAGCTAAGAATAGCCATCAATTAGCCCAAAAGATTGAATATCAGGGTTTGTCACTCGCCAAAACTGTCTTTCAACTTGGTTTGGCTGGTGATTATCAGATTCAAAATGCGGGGGTCGCCATTACGACCGTTCAATTATGGCTCCAAAAACATCAAGGCTATTTGGATCCTAGTAATATTGCTGAGGGATTGTTAAACGCCTGCTGGCCAGGAAGGATGGAAATTGTTAATCGGGAACCACTAATGATTCTAGATGGAGCCCATAATTTACCGGGGATTCAAGCTTTAGTCCAGACCATTGAGCATGAATTAGCAGATCGGGAAGTTTATTTGCTAGTGGCGATTTTGGCGGATAAACAGTATGAACTGATGTTGGGTGAATTAGCCAGTTTAAGGAATGTCCATCTCGTCTTAACCCAGTTTGCGCCGCCGGGTCCCAAACGACCAACTGCTGATTTAGCTGGTCTGAAAGATGTGATTAGGACTCGTTATCCCATGCAAGTATTCCCAGAATGGCAATTAGGACTGGCTGCTATCTCACAACAAGTATCAGCCGAAGATGTTATTTTGATCACCGGATCGTTGTATTTCATTTCTGAAGTGCGGAATTTCTTATTAGCGGATTAAAGGACACTTTCCTTCGTATCTAAAGATAAGGAGGAAATGGCATGCGGACGTATTTATCAACAAACAATTTCGAAGAATTAGTACAAATGATGTTGCCAGATCGGCGCTTGGCCCAACGCTTTATCGCCACTTTTGGTAGTTTTCAAGAGCTACATCATGCTCAACGAGAGCAAATGCAAAGTCTGATAGATTATGATCCTGTTAATTTTCGGTCAGTTATTGCTGCTATACAAATCGGTCAACAAGCGCTAACCAGGCCCCAACCAATGACCGGACAATTGAATTCTAGTTATGAACTGGGTCAGCAGTTAATTCATGAATTAGCAGGAGAAGACCAAGAGCAAGTAATGATCATTGGCGTTGATGTTCATTCCGTGGTGATTGATCGTCAAGTGCTTTTTAAAGGCGGCAGTCATGAATGTCAGATTTACATGGACCAAGTTTTTCGGTATTTAATCCAAATCGGGGCACATGGATTAATCTTCGCGCATAATCACCCGTCGGGATTGGTCGAACCTTCTCCAGAAGATCGTCAGTTTTTTAAGCAGTTACAGGCTTCTTGTCGCTTGATGAATATACGATTAGTCGATTGCATGATTGTTGGTCGAAATGATTACTTCTCCTGGCAGGAAAAACTCGCTTGATTAATGATTTCGTCATATAAAGTCACTACAATTTTCACCATGAATAGTGTATAGTTAAGAAGTATGTAATTAAGAGAAGAGCTGGGTTAAGATTAGTCCAGCAAGGAGTTAAGCATGAGAGATTTCTTTGCTAAACATCGAGTGATTTCAATTGTGATCGGCCTGTTTATTGCCGTCGGATTAATGGCAGGTTCAATTGGCATTCGGAATAATCGGAATACACCAACGATTGTCCAACAAATTGGTAATACTGTAGTTGGATGGTTTGGCGGAATTGTTAATTATCCAATGAATTCAGCCAATGGGACCGTATCATCCTTAGGACAAATATTGAACGCCTATAGTGAAAATAAGACCTTAAAGAAAAAGGTTAGTGCACTAGAGCAAACTCAAACAACCAATGAAACCCTAAAAAAAGAAAATAAACAATTAAAGGCTGAATTGGAATTAAATAATAGCTTAACTGACTACACCACGATAACGGCGGCGGTCACGAATCGAACGCCCTCGGCTTGGGAAAACCAATTAATTATTAATAAGGGTAGTTCGAGTGGCGTTAAGAAGAATATGGCTGTGCTTTCGGGAAGTGGCTTGATCGGACGAATTGTCGAAGTTAACCCGACTAATAGTAAAGTCGAGTTAATCAGTAGCTCTAGCGAGTCAACAAACCAATTTTCTGTGGCCGTTGATAATGAGGACGGTGATACGGTGAATGGTTTGATTTCCGGTTATGACACCAAAACTAGTCAATTAGTGATGAGTGAAGTTTCGAGTTCGGCAGCTGTTAAAAAAGGTGCCAAGGTAACCACAAATGGGCTTGGTGGTGTCACTCCGAAAGGTTTATACGTCGGTAAAGTCGTCAAAACAACGAAGGGGAGTGGCGGCGAGATTGATCGCATTTACGTTGAGCCAGCTACGAACTTAAATGATGTCAATTATGTAACAATTGCGGAACTAAACGAGGATTAGGATGTTTAAATTTTTGCATTGGACCAAATTGAAAACCTACTTTTGGTTAGGCTTGTTCATCTCCTTTTTCCTAGATGGCTCGCTGAGTGCAATTTTCGGGGGATCTTTTTTCTCTGATCGCATTATCATGGTGAGTCATTTGGCCTTTTTATGGCTCTTATTAGCACTTTTCTTTGATCGGGTGAAGCCATTGCCAGTCATTTTAGCCGCCTTTCTCGTGGGAATTGGAATTGATTTTTATCATTCGGGAATCATCGGGATGGAAATGTTTATCTATCCTCTCTTAATCTGGGCCAATCAATTTGTGATCCGTTTTTATCGTCCTAATATCATTAACTATGCTATGTTGGTGATCGTTGATTTAACATTATTAGAGTTTTACAATTATGCCATGCATAGTTTGTTGGGCTTAACCCATGCCGGACTACCAATGTTTTTAGCGGGAGTCTTAGGACCAACCTTATTATTAAACTTGGTATATTTTTTCGTGGGTTACTTACCAATTCAACTTGGTTATTATCGGATTTTGCATCTTTATCGGCATCCTCGGAAAATGAGAAAAGCTTAATTTTTTATGCGGAGCTGGTTGACAAAAAAGGTCCTAATCGGTAATATACTAATCAATAAAAGAGAAACGTTGAGCAGACTAGTAGGATAATTTACCATTGAGCAGGGAAGTTCGGATAGTGTGACCGGATAATGGTAATTGTCGCGAATCACATCTGTGAGTTGATTATTGATCAAAAATAATCCGGGTTGCCCGTTATCGCTCCAAGTTTATTTTTAAACTTACTGAGGTTAGGTTCGTGAGGATCTAACAAGATGAGGTGGAACCGCGGAAACGCCCTCTAGTTGTATTACAACTGAGGGCGTTTTTATTTGGTTATTAAATAAACTTATTGAGGTAATCGATGTGAGTCGATTATAAATTGGGGTGGAACCACGTTTAGACGTCCCCTTAAGTGGAAACATTTAAGGCGGCGTCTTTTCTTTTAATAAATTTAGAAACAATTAAAGGGGGACATTGTCATGACCTATATGTCGGAAATCTTACCATCGTTGTTGCAAGGGACTGTTGTGACCTTAGAAATCTTTTTTTGGACCTTAATTGGCTCCTTACCGCTTGGAATTTTAGTAAGTTTAGGTTTGAATTCGCGAATTAAACCTTTGAAGTGGATCTTGGATCTTTACGTTTGGTTGATGCGGGGAACCCCATTATTGCTCCAATTGATCGTAGTCTTTTATGGTTTACCAATTATTGGAATTGTCTTTCCAAGGTTCCAAGCAGCCGTATTTGCCTTTATCTTCAATTATGGAGCCTACTTTGCTGAAATCTTTCGGGGTGGTTTGCAGTCAATTGATCGGGGGCAATATGAAGGGGCGAAAGTTTTGCGTCTCTCATATTCCCAAACGATTCGTAAGATTGTAATTCCTCAAGTTGTCAAGATTGTGATTCCGTCAATTGGTAACGAAGTCATCAATCTGGTAAAAGATTCATCATTGGTATACGTGATTGGGATTGGCGATCTCTTGCGGGCCGGAAATGTGGCAACCTCACGGGACGTAACCTTAGTTCCCTTATTAATGGCGGGAGCAATTTACTTGATTCTGGTTGCCATTTGTACATTTGCCTTAAACCGAGTTGAAAAACGGTATTCATATTACAAGTAGGGGGTTGGTCAAATGTTAGAAGTTAAAAATTTAAAGAAAAAATTTGGGACACGCCAAATATTAGACGGGGTAAATTTTGAAGTTCAGGATGGCGAAATATTAAGTATTGTGGGACCATCTGGAGCCGGGAAAACAACCTTATTGCGGTGTGTTACAGGCTTGGAAAGTGCGGATGAAGGAGAATTTTTAATTGATGGGCAAGCCTTCGATCCCGAAGGAACTGATACCTCTGATGCCGTTATTGGGGTGGTTTTTCAAGATTTTAACTTATTTCCTCATTTAACGGTGATGCAAAACATCACTTTAGCCCCAACGATGGTTTTAAAAGAAGATCGCCAGGTCGCTCAAGCTGCCGGAGAAAAATTATTGGCGCAGTTAGACCTAGGTGGGAAAGGAGATTTATATCCTTATCAACTATCGGGAGGACAAAAGCAGCGGGTTGCCATTGCTCGAGCTTTAGCAATGAATCCAAAGATCCTTTGTTATGATGAACCAACTTCTGCTTTGGATCCTAACTTACGGGATAGTGTCGCCAATTTGATTTTGAGCTTAAAACAACAGGGAATGACTCAGTTAGTCGTTACCCATGATATGGAGTTCGCTCAAAAAATTGCCGATGATGTTTTAGAGGTTTCGGCCCTCGATCAACAAAAATAGGATCACAAAAACATGAAACGATTAATACGGATAGGTTTATTAGTTTTGTTACTTATGCCCGTCATGTTAGTAGCGGGTTGTCAAACGGTCACCCAGCGTGCCGATACTCAGGATACTTGGTCGCAAATTAAAAAGCGTGGCAAAGTGGTCATTGGAGTCGATGATTCCTTTGTTCCGATGGGGTTTCGCGAAATAAATGGGAAACTAGTTGGTTATGATGTTGATTTAGCGCGAGCCGTTTTTAAACAATACGGGATTAAAGTAGATTTCCAGACCATTGATTGGTCAATGAAGGAAACTGAGTTGCGAAACGGTACGATTGATGCCATTTGGAATGGTTACTCAGTTACGAAAGAACGAAAGGCAAAGGTTGCCTTTACCCGTTCATACCTTTTGAATCGTCAAGTTTTGGTCACGAAGAAAAAGAGTCACATCCTAAATCTAAATGATATGGCCGGCAAAGTCTTAGGATTACAAACCGGGTCGACAGCAGCGGCGGATCTCGATGCCCAACCGAAGCTGTTAAAAGATAAGATTAAAGATCAAACCCCAATTCTTTATGATACCTTCCCCAGTGCCTTTATTGATTTAAATGCGGGGCGGATTCAAGGAATTTTGATGGATGAAGTTTATGCTAACTACTATTTAAAGCATTTATCTAATTCAGGAAGTTATCGTACCCTAATTAGCAAGGCCTTCCCAGCTGATAGTTTTGCGGTTGGGTTACGAAAAGGTGATAAGACGCTTAAAAAGAAGATTAATGACGGTTTAGCCAAACTCCAAAAGGATGGAGAGTTAGCCAAAATTAACGAAAAATGGTTTGGAAAAAAGAGTAATTATCTCGGACCGGTTAACGCTAATAACTAAATGTAGTATAATGGACTGAATAATTTTAGGCTGAACATTACGATGTTTCGGCCTTTTTGATTGCAAAGGAAAATAACATGGATAAACAAATTATGGCAGGGGTGCACTTACATGTCATTCCGACCCACCAATTCCAAACCACGAAAATTATGATGACTTTTACCAGCCGTCAAACCGCAACCAATGCGGCCGTTCGAAATCTGTTGACTAATATCCTATCAACTAGTTCGGCTAAGTACCCAACCCAAACCGCCTTAGCACGACAACTATCAAATTTATATGGCGCGATGATTGGCGCCTATGTATCGCGCTTGTCTTATGCTCACGTGATGCGCTTTAAAATTAGTGTGATCAACGAACGATATACTGATCAACCGCTTTTACCGCAAGGTTTTGACCTCTTAAAAGAATTAATTTTTAATCCTTTAATGAATGCGGATGGCTTTGATGCCTTGACCTTCAAGTTACAACAGGAAAATCTGATTAATACCTTAAAATCATGGGATGATGATAAGCAATTTTATGCTCTCCGCCAGGTGGAAGAGTTAGTTTTTCAGAATGATCCAGTACTAGCGACCCCAAGTACGGGGACGGTGGATCAAGTTGCCGAACTTACCAATCTTGATTTGATGCGGGCGTATCAAGATATGATTGCTAAGGATCGAATTGATATTTATGTCGTTGGTGATGTTGATGCAGCTGAAGTAGAACAGTTAGTATCTCAGTTGCCGCTAAAAGAGCGTCAGTTCAATCAATTTGCGGTTTTAACGAGACCTAATTGGCAAGGTGACGTGCTTGAGAAAGTTGAGCACCAACCGATTGAACAAGCTAAATTAGACCGAGTATATTTATGTCCAGTTAATTATCGGGAACCACTTTATCGGGCGGCAATGGTGATGAATGGCCTTCTCGGGGGAACCCCCTATTCATTCTTATTTACTAACGTTCGCGAGCAAGCCTCGATGGCTTATTATGCAAGTAGCTCACTCCGGCCCTTTAACGGTCATTTGGTCATGCAAACTGGGATTCAACCGGACAATGTGACAGCTGTGCAAACGTTGCTTGATCGACAAGTCACACTCTTGCAGGCAGGAGATTTTAGTTTAGAGCGGTTGCAAATGGTTAAAGATGCATTAATTAATCAATATGAAACCAGTCAGGATTACCAAAATTCGCTCTTGGAACGCCAACTAACTGCTACGCTAACGGGAATTGCCACAGCTAATGATTTTGCAAAAGAGATTCAAGCGGTGACTAAAGACCAGGTAGTTGAAGTCGCCCAAGGCTTATCTAAGTGTGTCGAGTATGTATTAACAGGAGAGGATTAAATGGGAGCGAAAATGGCAGATCCGGTTGTGCGGAAAGTTTTAGCTAATGGTTTAACAGTGCAGTTGTTACCTATGGCGAATTTCCATAAAACCTATGCGATTTTAACAACTAACTTTGGCTCAGTAGATCGTAAATATAAATTATCCCCCAATGATGAATGGAAAACCATTCCCGATGGGATTGCTCATTTTTTAGAACATAAACTGTTTGAAAAAGAAAATTATGATGCCTTTGAGCTTTTTGGCGAACATGGGGCGGATGCCAATGCCTTTACTGGTTTTACCCAGACCAGTTACTTGTTTTCTACTACCAGTCAATTAAAGGAAAATTTGGAAGTTCTGTTAGATTTTGTACAAGCGCCATATTTCTCAGCGGCTTCGGTCGCCAAGGAACAAGGGATTATCGGCGAAGAAATTAAGATGTATGCGGATAATCCGGGAAATCGATTGTATATGGGAATGATGGAGAATTTATATCCACATGATCCGATGCATATTGATATTGCAGGAACCGTCGAATCGATTGCCCAAATTACGCCAGAGACGCTGTATGAGGTTTATCGGGCCTTTTATCAACCATCGAATATGACCTTGAGTGTTGTGGGGGCTTTGGACGTGGAAGAAACATTTAGCTGGATTGAAGATAATCAGGCGGCCAAAGAATTCATCTCAGCCCCCAAGCCCATTCGTTATCCTATTATTAGTGATTCATCAGGAGCAGATGTCATCAAATCGCGGACGATTTCAATGGCCGTTGAACGTCCGAAAGTTATGGTCGGTCTACGCGGTTTATCAAGTTGGTCTAAGGGCCGGGATCGTTTGAAAGCTAAATCAGCCATTGAATTAGGGTTGGAAATGTTGTTTGATGATACGACAGATAATTATTTACAACTTTATAATCGAGGGATTTTAGATGACTCTTTTAGTTTTTCTTTTGAGATTGAAAGAGGCTTTCATCTTGCCTCCTTTGCAACCGAAACGGACCAGGTTCAGGCCTTTATTGACGAAATGAAAAAGGTTTTAGAAAATGCCGAACAATTACTGGTGGCAGACCAAGATCAATTTGAAGCCACTAAACGAGCCTCATTAGGTCGTTTGATCTTCAATTTAGATTCTCCAGAAGCCATTGCCAATCGGTTTGAAGGAGCTTTGTTCGATCAAGCAACGATTTATGATGAGATTGCGGTTTTAGAAGAAATCACTTTTGAAGATGTTTTATCGGCTACTTTGAACTTTATTAAACCAATGTGTTTGACGGCAATGGTGATTAATCCTTTGCATAATGATTAATCGCAGATGAAACGAATTATGCTATACTAGCTATGAAACAAACGATTACGAGGAAGAGATCATGGCGGCGGAGACAATAGGTCATGAATTACAATCGGCCCGTTTAGAACTGGGCATGACCATCGATGATTTACAACAACAAACCCGAATTCAACGTCGTTATCTATTAGCGATTGAAGATGGCCGATTTGAGGTTCTACCAGGACCTTTTTATATTCAAGCTTTTATTAAGCAATACGCTGATGCGGTGGGCTTAAATGGGAATATTTTATTACGACAACATCAAGATGAGATTCCTAAAAATCAAGTGGTGGTCAATCGGAAGGTTCGACGGCCACTGCATCAACAATCCCTGATTCAACAGGTTTCACCTTTATCACGGGTGGAACAAGAAGATGATATTTTAAGTAATGTTACTGATCGTCGAACTCGCCGGCTTTTACAAATTTTTCCGGTAGCGGCTTTGTTTGGGATTGTTATGATCATTCTACTGAGCATTGTTATTGCCATGTTTTTATACTAATCTAAAGGAGTTTCAACGTGAATTTACCGAATAAGTTAACGGTCTTACGACTAATTTTAATCCCCTTTCTCTTATTATTGATGGTTTTACCGCTTAATTGGGGAACCGTTAGTTGGTGGGGGGCCTCAATTCCAGTAGCCGAACTAATTGCAGCCATCATCTTTATTGGAGCCTCTATTACCGATAATTTGGATGGTCAAATCGCGCGGCGGCAACATTTAGTGACGAACTTCGGGAAATTTGCCGATCCGCTAGCTGATAAGCTATTGGTAATGACCGCCTTTGTCTTGTTGGTTGAACAACATGTGCTACCTGGCTGGGCCGTGAGCATCATTGTTTGGCGAGAACTTGCCATTACAGGTTTACGACTCTTAGTGGTGGAACAAAATGGACAGGTAATGGCTGCCCAAATGCCGGGAAAGATTAAGACAACGACGCAATTAATAGCGATCATCTTTTTGCTTTTGCATAATGTCGGTTTTGCTCTGATTAACGTCCCATTTGGTCAAATCATGTTCTATATTTGCCTATTCTTTACTGTTTATTCAGGGATTGACTATATTTATCAAGCTCGTTCTGTATTCGCAGATGGGTTTAAATAAGCTAATGGGGAGAGCTAGGGTACCTTTTAGGTGACCCTGGGCTCTCTTTTGTTATATACTGGGCAAAGGAAACAAAATTTGATGGATAAAACCATTGAAATTATCGTATATGTTGATAAGGGGACAAGTTTATGGAAATGCTTAATCAACAATTAGTAAATGTGGCACAAGAAGTGGTAGCAGCTCTCAAAGATCGTCAATGGAAGATTACTGCGGCCGAAAGTCTGACGGCTGGAATGTTTCAAAGTACCATCGCGAGCGTGGCAGGTGCCTCGGCGATCTTTGATGGCGGTTTTGTCACCTATGCAGCCAGTGCCAAAGCCAATTTATTAAAGATCGATCCGCAATTAATTCAGCAACATGGGGTGGTTTCATCACCTGTTGCAGGGGCAATGGCTCGGAATGCGAGTCAAATTATGAAGGCCCAAATTGGGGTCGGCTTAAGCGGCGTGGCCGGACCAGATTCTCTGGAGGGTCATCCAGCTGGCACAGTTTGGTTAGGAATCGCAATAAATGGACAAGTAAAGACTAAATGCTTACACCTTGATGCTAGTCAAGGGAGACAAGCTGTCCGGCAACAGAGCGTCCTGGAAGCCTTACGAATAGTATTAAATGAACTTGAAAAATAATTCGAACTTTTGTTCGATAAAATGCTTGTGTTTTACAAATAACCTGTTATCATAATTAATATGAATTGCGACAAAGGAGGACAGCAATTTGGCTGATCAACGTGAAGCGGCATTAGAAAATGCCTTGCGTAAAATTGAAAAGAATTTTGGGAAAGGCTCCATCATGCGGATGGGTGATGCAGCTGATACCAAAATTGCGACCGTTTCTAGTGGCTCCTTGGCCATTGATGAGGCGTTGGGGGTCGGGGGCTACCCACGGGGACGGATTATTGAAATGTACGGTCCAGAAAGTTCTGGGAAGACGACGGTTGCCTTGCACGCTGTTGCCGAAGTTCAACGGCGAGGCGGGACGGCCGCTTATATCGATGCCGAAAATGCTTTGGACCCTCAATATGCTTCAGCATTAGGGGTTAATATTGGCGACCTATTATTATCCCAACCTGATACTGGGGAACAAGGCTTGGAAATTGCGGATGCCTTAATTGCTAGTGGGGCGGTAGATATTGTGGTTGTTGATTCGGTAGCTGCTCTTGTACCACGGGCTGAAATTGAAGGTGAAATGGGTGATACCCATGTTGGTCTGCAAGCTCGGTTAATGTCCCAAGCCTTACGGAAGTTATCTGGGGAGATCAATAAAACGAAGACCATTGCGATCTTCATTAACCAAATTCGGGAAAAGGTTGGGGTGATGTTTGGTAACCCTGAGACGACCCCTGGTGGACGAGCTTTGAAGTTCTATTCAACTATTCGACTTGAAATTCGGCGAGGCGAACAATTAAAAAATGGAACTGAAGTAATCGGTAATCGCGCTAAAATCAAAGTTGTTAAGAACAAGGTTGCGCCACCATTCAAACGGGCCGAAGTCGATATTATGTATGGGGAAGGAATTTCCAAGACTGGTGAATTGCTTGATATGGCCGTTGAAAAAGATCTGGTTAATAAGAGCGGGGCTTGGTACTCCTATAAGAATGATCGAATTGGTCAAGGACGTGAAAATGCTAAGGTTTGGTTAGCAGAACATCCTGAAGCCATGAATGAATTGATGAATGAAGTTCGAGTTGCTTATGGGATGGAAGCTGACGAAACCGTTGCAACTCCAGAAACTGGCGAAGTAAAGCAAGAAACTTTAGAAGAAGCATCTTCAGAAGATTAATAATTAAGAATGGTCCATCGTGGAATTCCATGATGGATTATTTTTTACCTTCATGAGTAATTGACAGAGCTATTTCACCAGTCTAAAATTAATTAGTATGCAATTTTGTATACATAAATAAATTTTTAGAGGTGAAAGTATGACAGGAATTGTCATCTTGATCGCCCTGATTGCTATTGTTGCCGGTGGTGGAATCGGCTATATGATCCGTAAATCAATGTTTGAAAAACGGATTATGCGTGCTCATGTGAGCGCTGAAGGAATTATCACAGCTGCTAAAAAGGAAGCCGAAACAGCAAAAAAAGAGGCGATCCTGGAAGCAAAAGAAGAGAGTCATCGTTATCGTGAAGGTGTTGAACAAGAATTGAAGGGACGCCGTCAAGATGTACAAAAGCAAGAAGAACGACTTTTGCAACGAGAAAATTCTCTTGATCGAAAAGATAATGCTTTAGAAAACCGTGAAAACGCAGTTAGCAAACGAGAACAAAAACTTGATCGCCGAACTGAAAAAGTGGAACGCGACGAGCAACAGGTAGCAAAGCTAGTTGATCAGCAGGCCCAAGAGTTGCAACGAATTGCTGGTTTGACCAATGAAGAGGCCAAGGAACAATTATTTGATCAATTGAACCATCAATTAGCGGGTGAACGAGAGAAATTAATACGCGAGAGTGAAACGGAAGCACAATATACGGCTGATAAGAAAGCTAAAGGATTAATCGTAGAAGCCATCCAACGCAGTGCGGCTGATATGGTTTCCGAAGCGACGGTGACAGTAGTTAACCTACCAAATGATGATATGAAGGGACGAATCATTGGTCGCGAAGGTCGGAATATTCGAACGATTGAAACTTTAACTGGGATTGATCTGATTATTGATGATACGCCGGAGGCAGTCATCCTAAGTGGATTTGATCCGGTTCGCCGGGAGATCGCTAAAATTGCTTTGGATCGATTAATTAAGGATGGCCGAATTCATCCTGCGCGAATTGAAGAAGCGGTTGATAAGGCGCGCGAAGAAATGGATGCACATTTGCGCGAAGTAGGTGAGCAAACGGTTTTTGATTTAGGAATTCACGGTTTGCATCCAGATCTCATTAAGACGATTGGTCGGATGAAATATCGGACTAGTTATGGTCAAAATGTCTTACAGCACTCCATTGAGGTTGCTAAATTAATGGGAATTTTAGCGGCTGAATTGGGTGAAGATGTAGCCTTAGCTAAACGGGCTGGCTTATTGCATGATATTGGGAAGGCGATTGATCATGAGGTGGAAGGTTCACATGTCGAACTCGGGGTTGAATTAACCCAAAAGTACCAAGAAAATCCAGTAGTGATTAATGCCATTGCTTCTCATCACGGCGATGTACCGGCGGAATCAGTAATTGCCGTCTTAGTACAAGCTACCGACGCGATTTCTGGAGCACGCCCAGGTGCGCGGAGTGAATCCTTAGAGCAATATATTCAACGACTAACAAAGCTGGAAGCTCTGGCTAATGAGCATGAAGGGGTCAAGAATTCATATGCAATTCAAGCCGGTCGCGAAATTCGGGTAATGGTTCAGCCAAACAAGGTTTCGGATAAACAATCAGCAGCCTTAGCCTTTGATTTAAAGAACGAAATTGAGCAACAACTTGAATATCCAGGACATATTAAAGTGACGGTAATTCGTGAAACCCGATCAATTGAATATGCCAAATAACTTCCCAAGAAGGGGTGCGAGAAACCATTGGTTTTTGCGACACTCCTTTTTGTTTTTATCAATAAAATCGATTAAAATAGTAATAGTATTGACAGAATTAAAGGGGGATCAATAATGGCCAAGGCAACGCCCATGATGGAACAGTATCAAAAGATTAAAGATCAATATCCAGATGCCTTTTTGTTTTATCGGCTTGGGGATTTTTATGAGCTTTTTAATGACGATGCAATCAAAGGCTCCCAAATCCTGGAATTGACCCTGACATCACGAAGTAAAAACGCTGATAACCCGATTCCAATGTGTGGAGTTCCTCACCGAGCCGTTGATAGTTACATTGATATCTTAATTGATAAGGGATATAAGGTCGCTATCTGTGAACAAATGGAAGATCCTAAGTTAACTAAAGGGATGGTGAAACGGGAAGTGACCCGTTTAGTTACGCCGGGGACCCAGATGGACTTGGGGGGAGAACAATCTCGTCAGAACAACTACCTAACGGCCCTAATCGAGCGAAATGGGCATTTCGATTTGGCTTATACGGATTTATCGACGGGAGAATTGAAAACCACCAGTGTTGATCGTTGGTCGATGGCTTTGAATGAATTAGTAAACTTACAAACTCGTGAAGTAGTTGTGAATGAGCTAACTGAAGAATATCGGCAACAGCTGCTGCGTCAAAATATTCTTTTATCACAGCAAAAACAAATGGCCGATCAGGCTGAAGTGACCTATTTAACTCAAGATGTCGTAACATCAGAACAAAAACAAGTAGTGACCTTACTGGTGTCATATTTATTAACGACGCAAAAACGTTCGCTTGATCATATGCAACGTGCGGTTTCTTACCAGCTTGATGCTTACATGAAAATCGATCATCATTCCAAGGCTAATTTGGAGTTGATGACCAATATGCGAAGTGGTAAGCGTCAAGGGACCTTGGCTTGGTTGATGGATGAGACGAAAACGGCGATGGGAAGTCGACTCCTAAAACAGTGGCTAGAGCGACCGTTAATTGATGAACAAGCTATTATCGAACGTCAGGATAAAGTTCAGGTTTTCTTAGATCATTACTTTGAACGACAAAATTTACAAGCCGAGTTAACCAAGGTCTATGATTTAGAACGACTAGCGGGTCGAGTAGCCTATGGAAGTGTGAATGGTCGTGACTTGATTCAGTTAAAGACGTCGCTACAACAAGTTCCGAAAATTCGCTATATTTTAGAGGAAATGGATTCACCGATTTTTGATCAGTTTGTTGATCAGCTAGATCCTTTAACTGATATCGCCGATGCGATTGAACGAGCAATTAAGGATGAACCACCAATTTCAGTAACGGATGGAGATTTAATTAAAGATGGCTATCATCGGCAGTTAGATGATTATCGTGACGCCATGCAGAATGGTAAGCAATGGATCGCGGATTTACAGGCAAAGGAACGAAATCTAACCGGAATTAATAACCTTAAAATAGGTTATAATCATGTTTTTGGTTATTACATTGAAGTTACTAAAGCCAATTTGGATAGGTTACCAGAAGGTCGGTATGAACGGAAACAGACTTTAACAAACGCCGAACGGTTCTCGACGCCAGAATTGAAAGAACGAGAAGCGTTAATTTTGGAAGCCCAAGAGAAATCGACGGCTCTTGAATATGAATTGTTTGTTGCCTTACGAGATCAGGTCAAAGCTGAAATTCCGCGTTTACAGGAATTAGCGAAGAATTTATCAGAAATTGATGTTTTACAGAGCTTTGCTGTGGTCAGTGAGAATTACCATTTTGTTCGGCCGACTTTAAATCATGATCATAATTTGGAGATCATTGCAGGACGACACCCTGTTGTTGAGAAATTTCTCGGTCATCAGGCTTATGTTCCCAATGACGTTTTGATGGACCCTGAAACGGCCATTCTGTTGATTACGGGACCTAACATGTCTGGTAAAAGTACTTATATGCGCCAATTAGCTTTAATTGCCGTGATGACTCAAGTAGGTTGTTTTGTGCCGGCTGAATCAGCTCGGATGCCAATCTTTGATCAGATTTTCACCCGAATTGGTGCGGCTGATGATCTGGTATCTGGGGAAAGTACCTTCATGGTCGAAATGATGGAAGCTAACCGGGCCTTATCAAATGCTACGGCTAATAGCTTAATTTTATTTGATGAGATTGGCCGCGGGACGGCTACCTATGACGGAATGGCATTAGCTCAATCAATTATTGAATATGTTCATGCCCATATTGGAGCCAAAACGCTCTTTTCAACTCACTATCATGAACTTACCAGCTTGGATCATGAACTGATGCACTTGAAAAATGTCCATGTGGGAGCAACGGAAGAAAATGGGGAACTCGTTTTCTTACATAAAGTTACGGATGGGCCAGCAGATAAATCTTATGGGATTCATGTGGCCAAGTTAGCGGGAATGCCTGGTGATCTATTGCATCGGGCTAATGAAATCTTAAGTCGTTTGGAAGGTCAAGCACCCGAGGAAGCCATCCCCTTATCCGAAGCAGAATCAACTTCAAATGTGACTAAAGTTAAAGAAGCAACGGGGCAATTAGCTTTATTTGATGAACCAGAAAGCAAACCAGTTGCGGATCAACATGAAAAATTGTATCAACAGATAAAGTCACTGAATCTGATGGGAATGACGCCAATGGAGGTTATGAATCAGGTTTATCAGTGGCAACAGAAGTTAAAGTAGGCATTAAAGATGGGTAAAATACATGAATTAGATCGCGTCTTAGCCGACCAAATTGCGGCAGGCGAGGTGATTGAACGACCGGCTTCGATCGTGAAAGAATTAGTTGAAAATTCAATTGATGCCCATAGTAGTCGGGTTGATATTTTAGTTGAAGAATCCGGGTTAAAAGAAATTCGCATTATTGACAATGGTGACGGAATAGCGGCTGACGATCTAGCAATTGCTTTTCGGCGTCACGCCACCAGTAAGATTCAGCATCAACAAGACTTGTTCCGAGTTCAGACCATGGGTTTTCGGGGGGAAGCTCTACCAAGTATTGCTTCCGTGGCGGATGTGACTATGACTACTTCTACTGGTCAAGATGCTGGTAATCTGATTCATCTTAAAGGTGGTGAGCTTATTAAACAGCAAGCCGCTTCGGCACGACCGGGGACTGATATTACCGTCAAAGACCTGTTTTTTAATACGCCAGCGCGTTTGAAATATTTAAAATCACCGCGAACGGAACTAAGTCGGATTGTCGATTTAGTGAACCGGCTGGCCTTAGCTGAACCAAACATTGCTTTTAGTCTTACTCATAATGGTCGCGAACTTTTTCGCTCGGCTGGTAACGGAAATTTACAACAGGTGATTGCCGCGATTTATGGGAATTCGGTTGGCGAAAAAATGCTCCCATTGGATGCTGCGGATCCTGATTTTAAAATCAGTGGTTATTTGTCATTACCGGAAATGACCCGGTCTAGCCGTCAATATATGACCGTGACGATTAACCATCGTTACATTTATAATTTTCAACTGACCAAAGCAATTATTACTGGCTATGGTTCGAAATTAATGGTCGGGCGCTATCCAATTGTGGTATTGGATGTTGAACTGGATCCATTATTAGTCGATGTGAATGTTCATCCCGCTAAGCGTGAAGTACGGTTGAGTAAAGAAAGTCAGTTGGCGAATCTAATTTCTTCCAGTGTCGAAGAGACGATTTCACAAATGAATTTAATTCCTGACGTTGGACAACGGGCAAAGGAATTAGTTGAGGACCATCCGTCAGTTACGGCAGTTCATGAAGCGACAACTTCACCGTTAGAGCCAATCACCCCTAATCCACCGATTATTATTAATGCGCGTGCGGATCTGGCAAGTCCGGCCTTACATGATTTTGATCAACGATATCAAACCAACCCAGTGAAAGAACCGCCTTCTGGAAACAAAGCTAGCCTTGAACAAACGGAAGAGCTTGAATTAGCAATTGAAGATCATGAAAAAAATTCCTCAGATCGCTTTCCTAATTTGACATATATGGGCCAATTGCACGGGACCTATTTATTGGCTCAAGCTACTGATGGCTTGTATATTATTGATCAGCATGCGGCTCAGGAACGGATTAATTACGAACACTATCGACAGGCTATCGGCGAAGTTAATGATGATCAACAAACCTTTTTGGAACCATTGATTTTAAATTATTCTTTGGCGGATGCATTAAAGATCCAAGATCATCTTGCGACCTTAAAATCGGTTGGTCTATACTTAGAAGCTTTTGGTCAGAATAGTTTTATGTTGAGCAGCCACCCGACTTGGTTTGTGGCAGGTCAAGAAGAAGCTACTGCCCGGGAAATGATTGATTGGGTGATTGAAACTGGTCACTTAACGGTCGCTGAATTTCGCGAAAAGACAGCAATTATGATGAGCTGTAAACGAGCGATTAAGGCTAATCATTATCTTGATGACCAACAAGCACAGGCCTTACTAGCACGCTTGCCGGAATGTGAAAATCCCTTTAATTGTCCGCATGGACGTCCAGTAACCGTCCATTTTTCCCCGAGTGATTTGGAGAAATTATTTAAACGGATTCAGGATTCCCATCAACCCTTTGCGGATGAATTTGACGATCATATTTAGAATAAAGGAGTTTAGCTTTGTTTAATTACTTAAATGGTTTAATTACCGAAGTTACCCCCGACTATATCGTGGTAGATATTCAAGGTGTCGGCTATCAAGTTCAAGTGGCGAATCCCTATGCCTATCAAGCGGGGGTTAAAGATCCCGTTAAAGTATATATTTATCAATCAGTTCGAGAGGACAGTATCACTTTATTTGGTTTTCAATCCAGTGCTGATAAACATTTGTTTTTACAATTGATTTCCGTTTCTGGAATTGGACCGAAGAGTGCTTTAGCGATTCTGGAAACGCCGGATCATCAAGCCTTGATCGAAGCCATTCAGCAAGGCGATGATAAATACTTGGCAAAATTTCCAGGAATTGGCAAGAAAACGGCCGGTCGGATCATTGTGGAACTACGAGATCGCCTCACCATTGATGAACAACCAATGAACGCAACTGCTTCGATGCCAATTAGTGACGATCCGGCCTTAATGGATGCCATGGCGGCCTTAATTGCCTTAGGTTATACGGAGAAACAGGTAGCTAAAGTTGAAAAGACCCTTCAAAAAGAAGCAGCCGGTTCAACTAATGACTATATTAGTCGAGGATTGAAATTACTGAATTAAGGGGAAATTAGATGGAAGTGGACGAAAACTTGCGCGATTTGACTTCTAATGAGGTTAATGACGAGCAAGAAGCAGCGGTCGAATTAAGTTTACGACCACAACGTTTAGCAGAATATATTGGCCAAGCGGCCCTAAAAGAAAAATTAACGGTTTATATTCAAGCGGCTAAAGCCCGTGAAGAAGCTTTGGACCACGTTTTATTGTATGGCCCCCCAGGTTTAGGGAAAACGACGCTCGCCATGGTAATTGCCAATGAAATGGCGGTGCAAATCCGGACAACAAGCGGTCCAGCAATCGAAAAGCCAGGTGATTTAGTAGCCTTATTGAATGAATTACAACCAGGCGATGTCTTATTCATTGATGAAATTCATCGATTACCAAAAGTGGTTGAAGAAATGCTTTATTCAGCCATGGAAGACTACTATATTGACATTGTCGTTGGTGAAGGTCCAACCGCCCATCCTGTTCATTTTCCTTTACCACCCTTTACTTTAATTGGGGCTACCACACGAGCGGGAGCTTTATCGGCCCCCTTACGTGACCGCTTTGGCATTGTTGAACGGATGAATTATTACCAAGCAGCGGAATTAGCACAAATTATTAAACGCTCAGCGACAATTTTTGAAACGGCCATCGATGAAACCGGGGCCCATGAACTGGCCTTACGATCTCGAGGAACCCCACGGATTGCAAATCGACTCTTAAAACGGGTTCGTGATTTTTCAGAAGTGGCGGGGCAAGCAAGAATTGATCTTGATACAGTTAAAAAGTCATTAGATCTCTTAAAAGTCGATAATCTGGGGCTTGATGAAGTCGATCGCAAACTTTTAACCACTATGATTAATTATTATCATGGTGGGCCGGTCGGTTTAAAAACGATTGCTGCTAATATTGGTGAAGAAACAACCACTATCGAAGAAATGTATGAGCCGTATTTATTACAAATTGGACTGTTAAGTCGGACGCCACGTGGTCGTCAAGTCACCATGGCAGCCTATGATCATTTAAAGATCCCATATCCAGGAGCGTAGTCATGACCCAATCACAACTAGTACCCATGCTTAATCAAGAAACCATTTCACCATTAACCGCGATGGAATGGCAACAGCTAGGGATTAAAACCTTAGCTGTGACCGCGGTTGATAATTTAAGGACTGAGCAACACGCTAAGTTTACTACCATCGGTGGTTGGGCTAAGTTTTATCAGTGGTCTGGTCAAGTGATCGCTTGGAGTGGGATTCAGGCTCCATTTAAAAAGATTAATAAGAACACGATTAAGAGTGGGGCTACCTATTGGCGACAGCAACAGTCTCAGAAACTAACTTTAAGTGATTATGAATGGTGGTTGGCAGGCGTTCAGGCAGATATCGTGCTGCCCTTGGCACAAGCCGCACCTTACTATGGACCCGTTGATGATATTGAGCGAGCCGTCGAGGTTAATCTTGCTTGGCAAAATCACCATCTTTGGGGAGTGATTCAGGGAGCGGGCTTGAAACGAGCCCGTCAGCGTTCGGTTCAAGGATTGATCGATCAGGGTGTGCAAAATTTTGTTTTGGGTGGTAATAACCAACACCTACCATTTGATGAATGGCAACGAATTAATGAAGCTATTTTGGCAATGCTACCTGATGGAAGACAAACGATGATGAGAGTTAGTTCGCTTGCCGAGTTACAGCAAGCGGTATCTTGGAAAATAAACTATATTTTGACCGATTTACCACGCTATTGGAATCGGCATCGAAAGGTATTCTGGTCAGGTCAGCTTGTAGATTTATCAGAGGTGAATGATGCTAGTACTCGGTTAATGCAAGAAGAAACAGTTTTAGGAGAACGGCTCTTAATGTCTCATAATTGGCAACAGTTAAATAATTTACTTAAAAATAATGATTAAACTAGCTTTTTAGATCTTATTTCGGTATATTAGAAATATTAAAGCTAATGATAATTTAAGAAGGGTGGAAGAAATAGTGTCAAGTATGTCAGGAATTATTCTAATTATCTTTATGATCGCATTTATGTACTTCTTTATGATGCGACCACAACAAAAGCAACGAAAGGAACACCAGGAAATGGTGAATAGCTTACAACCTGGCGATGAAGTGGTGACGATTGGTCGGCTTCATGGGGTTGTTAGTGAGGTTAATGCAAGTAACCAAACCGTTACTATTGACTGTGAAGGGATTTACCTTACTTTTGATTTAAATGCCATTGCCCGGGTTAACCGGCCAACGGCTGCTCCTACTTCTAACGAAAGTTCACAAAGCGAAAGTACTAGTGAATCAACTAGTGAAGCTGCTTCTGAAACAAGTGAAGAAGTAACGAGCGAAAGTGAATCAGAAACCAAGGCTGAATAAGACGATTTTGA